>CAJTTF010000011.1 GCA_910579165.1 uncultured Atopobiaceae bacterium | reverse complement strand
AGTCGCAGATTATCACGCGCGGCCACAGTGCTACACGCCCTGTAGATCCTACGCGCACAGGTGCTACTTTTGATACGTGGTGTGCAGATACCAGCCTTACTGCGCCGTATGTCTTTGGCAGTGCTGTAAACGAAGACACCACCGTCTATGCTCGCTGGAGCGCCAACGCGGGATATCACAGCGTAACCTTCAACGCCGCAGGCTCTCAAGACTTTATTGAGACCCAGATCGTGGCAGATGGAGCCTATGCGACAAAGCCTGATACAGATCCTGTCCGTGAGAACGCTGTCTTTGACGCGTGGTGCTCTGACACCGCTTTAGAGGTTGCCTTTGGCTTTACTACCACACCAATCACGCAAGACACCACCCTCTATGCACGCTATAAGGCCCAAAACCCAGCAACTTATGCGGTTGTGACCTTTAACCCCAATGGTGGCTCGTTTGTAGGACAAGCACTTGTGGCTAAGGGAAGCCCGGTTACAGAACCTCAAGCACCTACTCGTGCATCTGCAACCTTTAGATT
>CAJTTF010000010.1:311-743 GCA_910579165.1 uncultured Atopobiaceae bacterium | reverse complement strand
TCCAGATACGTAAGACCCTCTATGGCAGTCATCCCACTCAACTGGGAGAACCAATAGGCAGTGCTGTCAGGTTTGTAGCTCCAGAAGCTCTGATCAATAGTGACCTTGGTAACTGTAGACGAACTCCACCCAGGTGCTGCGTCATACGAGGCGGCTATCTCCCACCAATCCTCGTTCTCAGTACCCGCAGGTTGCGCACCATAGGTGAAGGTCAACGTTTTGCCAGCATCACTCTTTACAACGTAGGCGCTCTGCCCCCACACAGCATAGTAGGTTGTAACTGCTGTAGGAAACTTTGTAGGAGTATTGGGTGTGGTAGCAGTGGAAGAGTCGGCGTAGCCAAGATAGTTGTAATTTTCGCGGGCAGGGACCGGCGTGTTGTCAAAGGCACCATCACCGGTTTTGCTAATGACGTCATCTTTGTTGCCGTAC
>CAJTTF010000010.1:0-224 GCA_910579165.1 uncultured Atopobiaceae bacterium | reverse complement strand
CCTTGGTAAAGGTCTGAGAACCCCCATCTTGTAGGCCTCCCAAAATAGCATTGATATTGGCTACGGAAGTGCTCTCAGTGGTGCCGTATGTCACCGCGTTGGTCATGCTGGTTGTCCAGAAGGGGTCAGTTGAGCTACTAAGGCCAGGGAGTTGTGTCCCTGTCTTCATCGTAAAGGTCTTTGGCAATGTGAGAGACTTAAGTTTTGAGCAGCTGGCAAACATG
>CAJTTF010000009.1:453-755 GCA_910579165.1 uncultured Atopobiaceae bacterium | reverse complement strand
TGTTTGTCTGCATGGTGAATCTCTTACGCTGCCAAAGACCTTCACCATGCAGACAAACACCTGGCTTCCGGGACTGAGCAGTTCAACTAATTCCTTCTGGATCGCCAGCATGAGCAATGCGGTGTCTTACAATACCTCGGAAGATACGGCCGTGGATAACATCAATACGGTCTTGGAAGGCTTGCAAGACGGTGCTTCTCAAACCTTCACCAAGGCTAGTTTGCGCCTTACCTATGATGCTAACGACGGTAACTTTGGCCAAGACGCACAGCATCAAGACATCACGGAGGCCTATCTCTACG
>CAJTTF010000009.1:0-387 GCA_910579165.1 uncultured Atopobiaceae bacterium | reverse complement strand
ACACGCCGGTTCCAAGCCGTGACGGATACAACTATCTAGGTTACGCCGACTCCTCCACGGCTACCACGCCAAACACCCCTACTAAATTCCCTGCAAGCTCAACCACCTATTATGCGATTTGGTCGCAAGGCGCCTATGTTGTAAAGAGCTCAGACGGCGCAACCCTCACCTTCACGTATGGAGCACAACCTGAAGGCACTGAAGACGAAGACTGGTGGGCGGTAACAGACGATTATGCCTCTGGCCAAGAGCCTGGCTGGAGTTCATCCACCGCTACCGCGGTCGTTATCGATCAGAGCTTCTCAGGATATAAGCCAACCAGTACCGCCTATTATTTCTACAATCTGAGCCAAATGGACAGCATTACAGGGCTTGAGAACATTAATA
>CAJTTF010000008.1 GCA_910579165.1 uncultured Atopobiaceae bacterium | reverse complement strand
TACAGATCCTGTACGTGAGAATGCTGTCTTTGACACCTGGTGCCAAGACACCGCTCTTGAGGTTGCCTTTGGCTTTACCACCACACCTATTACGCAAGACACCACCCTCTATGCGCGCTACAAAGCTCAAAACCCTGCGTCCTATGCAGTTGTGACCTTTAACCCCAACGGCGGCTCGTTTGTGGGACAAGCACTCGTTGCTAAAGGCTCTACCGTCGCAAAACCGCAAGACCCAACGCTTACAGGAGCTACCTTCTCCGGTTGGTACAAAGACACCGCTCTAGAGAATGCCTTTAACTTTGCGAGTGCGGTAACCCAAGACCTGACGCTCTATGCCCGCTGGCAGGGAAGTGCTGCAGACAATACGGTTGTTGTTATCTTTAACCCCAATGGCGGCAGCTTCGTCCAGTCGCAGATCATCACCCGCGGTCAGAGTGCAACACGCCCTGCTAACCCCACGCGAGACGGCGCTCTCTTTGATACGTGGTGTGCAGATACTGCTCTTACGGCGCCCTTCGACTTTACAAGCCCCGTAAACGAAGACACAACCGTCTATGCGCGCTGGAGCGCAGCCAATCCAGAGACTACCGCTATTGTGACCTTTAATCCCAATGGTGGCTCGTTTGTAGAGTCTCAAGTGGTTGCTAAAGGTAGTACCGCAACCCGCCCGGCTAACCCAACACTCGCTAACGCCACCTTTGACACCTGGTGCCAAGACACGGCCCTAGAAGATGTATTTGACTTCACCACACCTATTACAGGAGACACCACCCTCTATGCACGCTGGATCTCAGCAGATCCTGCTAACTACTCTGTGGTGAACTTCAACACGCAAGGTGGTAGCTTTGTGAACTCTCAGGTAGTAGCTAACGGCTCACGCGCCACACGTCCTGCTACCATACCTACCAAAGAGCACTACACCTTTGATAACTGGTATCAAGATGCAGAGGCTCTAGACCTTTGGGACTTCAACAGCCCCATTCACGCCACAACCACCATCTATGCTGGCTGGACGCCTGTAAGCTACACCATTACCTTCAATGCTAATGGTCTTACCTTCCAAGATGGCACCACCATAAAGACAGAGGCTGTGGACTACGGCGCAGACCTTACAGCCCCAGAGCTTTCCCTCCCGCAAGACGTAGAGTTTGTAGGCTGGTTTACAGAGCCTACAGGAGGCGAGCCTATGCCCGAGAAGTGTGTAGGCACTGCTACCTACTTTGCGCACTACAACATCCTTCCCCCAGGACCAACGCCTGGCCCAGAGCCAACGCCTGAGCCCACACCAGATGCAGGTGGCGATCTTGTGCCTATCACAGGAGATACCCTAGCTACCTTCAGCTGGATGTTCGTGGCAATGATTGCAGGAGGTATCGCTCTCACTGCAGCA
>CAJTTF010000007.1 GCA_910579165.1 uncultured Atopobiaceae bacterium | reverse complement strand
TGTCTTTTGCTTGCGCCAGAGCTGGCGTGGAGAAGGTGGTTGCCACCATGAGAAGGGAACTCAAGGCTACAACAAGTGAGGTGCCAAGCGAATGCTTGCGTTGCATCTTTAGAGATGGAAGGCCGCCATGGGTGTCCCTAGAATCCTTAAGGCTCTTTCCAGCGTACGATGTAAAATGTGCACCGCGCGCGGAATCTAAGGTACTTTTGTTCTTTTGGAATTTTCGTTTTAACGCCGTAAAACGGCGGTTAACGTGCTGAATAAACGCAGTGCTACCCAAACTCATGTAAACTCCTTGTCCTCTACTTAAGACCAAATAGGCGGAACTTCTCTATACTAGTTTTAAACATAGAGTTCATAGATTAGCGCCCCCCCCCCATTTTTCAAGGGTTTTTGCAAAAATTCCGCAAATGCGGCTTGAAGTAACCTGAAGTGGACCCTACAGTCCGCACACTTCTTCTAGTTGATAAAAAAATGAAGTGAACCCAAAAACGGGGTCAGAGAGTATTAATTTAAGCGGGCCATCCACCGCCAACCATCCAGGAACAAGAACGGTAAGAGACACCGGTAGAAGGAGTTCCTGCATCAATCATCATGCCACCACCGCAGTAGATGCCAACGTGGCCGCTCATCCAGATGAGGTCGCCGGCGCGACATTGACTAATGGGTTTAAAGTCAGAAATGCGACCGCGTTGAGATTCTGAAGAATGTGGAAGCGAAATTCCAGCTTGACCAAAACAGTACATGGTAAGGCCAGAACAATCAAAGCAACGGCTCACGGGATCGCACGCTCCCCAAACATACGAACCGCCAATCATGGAATAAGCAGCATCCAGTACGGCCTGGCGCTGTGCATCGCCTCCCGCGTCTGGGTGAGGAACGTCACCACCACCTGAGGGCGTAAGACCCCCTTGTGTATCGGGATCCAAACCATCAAAGTAAGCTTGGGCGCGAGCAACGCGTTTATCGAGCTCCGCCTTTTGAGATTGTTGGGCATTCAAAAGCTCTTGTTGTTGATCCTTCTCGGCGTTGAGCGTCTGAAGGGATGACTGTAAATCATTCTTTTTAGCATCCAGCTCACTCTGAAGATTGCGTGCATCATTGATTGCTTTAGCGTGTGCGCCTGCAACCATGGAGGTGTAGTGCAGTTTGGAGACGAGGTCTTCAAAGCTAGTTGAGGTAAAGATGACCGAAATTAAATCTAGGCCACCAGATTTGTAATCATTGCGCGTTGTGAACGCAAGCGTCTTTTGGCTTTGCTCAAGCTCAACCTGCTTTTGTGCAATAACTTGCTCAGCCTCTTGAATCTGTGCATTGGCTGAATCAATTTGCGTTTGGGTTTCTTGTAACTGAACTGCCGTCTCGTTAAGGTGTTCAGACGTTTCCTCCGCTTCGCTGTAGAGGCGATCAAGCTCAGAACGGGCCTCATTCACAGAGGGCGTTGCGTTAGCGATACGAACACCGCAAAAAGGGGCTCCAGCAACAAGAAGTGAGCTAAGCGCTAAGGCAAGCGCTTTATTGACAACAGACGAACGTGTGCGTTCTATCATGCTTCTCCTAAAAGTAGCGTGTACGTAATGTCTGCATTCAACTGCAGGGCTCAGATATGCCTTCAGACAAATGCGTTTATACAAACCAACGTATTATATCGCGGCCAGCGCGTCGAACAAAAAGAAAATTTGTAGAGTTTGTGAAGGGCTGAGCGCATAGATTGAAGTCAGTCTCAATCCATTTCAATAAGCAAGCACCTGCCATTGATGACAATTCATAATGGCAGGTGCGTAAATCGCGGACAGTACACAAAGTGCCGTGAAGTGCGAGCCTACGCCCATCCCTTATTGTCAGAACCAAAGAGCTCAATCTTCTCTGCAGTCTTGTCGACAATTGCTTGAGCGCCGTCCTTCAGGAGCTTTCGTGGATCAAAGCCCTTCTCGGCCTCGTGCTTTTTCGCTTCAATGTAGGCAACGGTTGCGTCACAGAAAGCTACTTGAAGCTCGGTGTTAACGTTAATCTTGGCGATGCCCAGATTGATAGCCTTTTTGATCTGGTCATCCGGGATCCCCGTACCCCCATGAAGAACCAGGGGCAGATCTCCCGTCTTAGCCTTAATTGCTTCCAAAACATCAAAGCGAAGGCCCTCCCAATTTACAGGATAGAGGCCATGAATATTACCGATGCCCGCAGCAAGAAAATCAACGCCGGTCTCGGCAATGGTGGCACACTCCTCAGGATCAGCACACTCCCCTGTACCCGTAACGCCATCCTCGGTACCACCAATGGAACCAACTTCTGCCTCGATGGAAACGCCCTTGTTGTGGCAAATCTTCACGAGCTCCTTGGTTTTGGAGAGATTGGTCTCAAAGCTATCTTCATGACTTCCGTCATACATAACGCTTGTGAAGCCAGCATCAATGCAGGCTAGGCATGCCTCATATGTACCATGATCAAGGTGAAGTGCTACAGGAACCGTGATATCCATAGCTTTGTAAACAGAATGAACGAGGTCAGAGACCGTCTTATATCCTGTCTGATACGTAGCTGCAGACATGGAACATTGCACAATAACGGGCGAGTTGGTTTCCTGGGCAGCCTGCAAGATGGACTTACACCATTCAAGATCATTGGTGTTAAAGGCGCCAACGGCGTAGTGTCCCGCTTCAGCGGCATCCAGCATGTTTTTAGCGTTTACGAGCATACTTTCCTCCCGGTTTTTATTTGCTCTTAAAGTACATCATTAACTATGGTAGCCCTTTAGAGGGCTCCACGCACGATGATTTTATCCAACACATCCTAGCGCGATGGCGAGGACGCCCAGCAGTGAAGCCAAGACCATGCAACATATGACGACTTTTTCGTAGAACTTCAAGGTGATGAAACCCGTAGCAGCTTTAGTCCCCCACAGAAATAGAACGAGAGAAACGCTCAGCAGACAGAGGCTATAGACAATATTTACAGGTCCTGCAGCAAAAAGAATAAAACAGCCATAGACCGCTCCAAGAAGTGCAATAACAAGAGTGCCGATGCGTCCTTTTTCCCATAGCTCCTTTTGTGTAATTGTCAGTTTTAAAAGATAGCAAGAGGAAAAGAGATAGGTGGGTCCTGCGATGGTGGAGGTAAGCGACACAATATGGTGCCACGCGTCCTCGCCAAAAAGGATGGCACTTACAAAGAATCCAAGCGTGAGGAGAGAACTTGCGATAAGTCCAGGGATGCATGCTCCGTTAGCATTGCGCTTTTTGAAGACAGGAGGAAAGGAATTGTATTGCGCAAGCGAAAAGGGCATCTCGGCCTGCATTTGCGCCCATACAAGCCAGCCAAAAAGAATGGCAATAAGGATGCCACAGGAAACAATAATGAGTCCTACAGGACCTATAACAGCTGCCAGAAGATAGCCCGTGGAAGGTGTAGAGAGCTCGGCAATTGCTTCTCGAGACATAAACCCAAATGGCAGAAGGGATACTGAAACGTAAAGGGCAAAAAGAATAAAGAAGGCCGTTGAAGTTGCACGGGCAACCGTCTTTTGATTAACAGCATCACGAGAGAAAACAACAGCAGACTCCACGCCCACAAATACCCATAGCGTAAGTAAGCTCACACTCATTAACTCGTTCAGGGGTGAGGATGTAGAGGCGACAGAGGAGGATGAGACGTTCGCAGATAAAGTGGAACCACTTGCTACTGCGCTTCCTAAGGTTTCAGTAGGTAGAGCTGGATAGAATCCACCAAAAAGGCTCGAACCAAATATCTGTGGATTAAAAACACAGAGCATCGCAATGATAAAGATGGCCAGGGGAATGAATTTAGCAAGGGTACCAATGGCATTGATAATGGCGCTTTTTTTAATGCCGCGCGAGGCGAGAAGAAAAATCGCAAGCACAATGCATACGCATAGGGAAAAAGCGGCCCAGGTATTGCCAGCGCCAAAAGCAGGAACAAGAGGAGAAAGCGTCCATGCTACAAGCATTCCATAGCTCGCCATAGCAGCCGCCCCTGCTGCCCAGTAACCAAAGGCTGCAAGATAGCCAAAGAGCTTGCCAAATCCCGCCTCTGCATAGGTGTAAACACCGTTTTTGAGCTCGGGCTTTTTAATAGCAAGCACCATGAAGCATCTAATGACACAAAACATGCCGCATCCACAAACAAGCCATGCAAACAAAGCAATTCCGGCAGGTGCTCTATCAGCAACTGAGGCAGGAAGCGAGAAAATGCCGCCCCCCAGCGTGGCGGAAACAGCAAACGCCACAAGACCAAGAAAGCCTACTTTGGATGACGTCTTCACGATAACACTTCCACTGTGCCAGACGGTTCAACGAGCTGCTGAACCTTTGCAAATAGAATGACATTTGAAGCATCGATTTTTGAGGGCATTTTGAGACGCATTTTCTCACCCTGTTCTGCCTGGACATACAGCTCGACAGAATCGAGACCTGGATGTGCACTGAGGGTTGCAGCAAGGCGCTCCATCCAGGCGCGAGAAAGCTTCTGTGCATTCAACGTCACCGTGAGCGTTTTTGGCTGATTTTTACTATCGTCAAGTTCGAGTGGCTTGATGTCTTCAGCAATGAACTGCGTTCCTCTATCAGAGCGCTCAAGACGACCGCTCACACAAAGGTATGTCTCCCCCACTTCGTTAGTTTCAAGGCAGGACGAGGTCTTCGCATAAAGCTTGGGAAACACAATAACTTCAAGTTCATCCTCGATATCCTCCAGTACAAAACGTGCCATCGGATCGCCTTTTTTCGTGGTAATTCGCGTAAGATTGCCGAGCATACCGGCGATGCTAAACGAGGTTTTCTCGGGAACTTCTTGGAGATGAGCAATACCTTGCGCATCGACGACTTCAACACCGTCATTGATTTGGGAGAGCGAATACGTTCTTGCTTTAGTGAGTTGATAGATGTAAGGGGAAAGCGGGTGATCAGAAACAAAGATTCCCAATACATCGCGCTCAAACTGCAGCTTAATCGTCCTTTCCCATTCTTGATTTGGGTCTGGATCGGGAACTTCGTCGCTTAGGCCCTCAATGTGCACATCCTCTGAAAACATATCAAGCAGAGAGCCTTGCCCTGCTGCCTCATTTTTAAGGCGCGCAGCGTGTGTATCAACGATGTTTTGCGGGTTATTTTTATCAATAAACGTCATGAGCTGCATACGAGGATAACCGGAAAAATCGAACGCCCCCGCTTTTATGAGCGCCTCTAAAGCAGAGCGCTTGATAACATCCTTATCAAGACGATTCACAAGATCATGCAAACTCTTGAAAGAACCGTGAGCATCACGCTCGTTAATGATTGCTTCCGCTACACCCTCGCCAACGCCCTTAATACCAGCTAGACCAAAGCGGACACCCTCATCAACGGCGGTGAATTCTGTTCCAGATTCGTTGACATCAGGTGCGAGGACGTTAATGCCTTCGTGGCGGCATGCATTAATGTACTTTTGGATCTTCTCGGTCTTTCCCGTATAGCTCGTAAGAACGGCCGCCATATATTCGTGGGGGTAGTACGCTTTTAGCCAAGCCGTTTGCATGACGAGAACAGCGTAGCCTGCAGAATGAGACTTATTAAAAGCGTACGAGGCAAATTCTAGGACCTCGTTCCAGATGCGCTCGGCAGTATCACGTTTGTAATTGTTGGCAAGAGCGCCCTGCATCCAGTGCTCATACGTGGTTTCATGGGCCCCATTTTCCCAATCAAACTCCTGGCCGGTAAGCATCTCGAGTTTCTTTTTAGCCATGGGCTTTCTAATGCGCGAATCAGACTCTCCTGCAGAAAACCCACTCATTGCCATAGAAATTTGCATGACTTGCTCTTGATAAACGATGGTGCCATACGTCTCGGAAAGAATGGGTTTAAGGCGCTCGTCGTAATAGCGAATTTCCTCGTTGCCATTCATACGTGCAATGTAGGATTGAACCATACCCGTCTGTAACGGTCCTGGACGATAGAGGGCAATTAATGCAACTACCTGGCGATACTCCTTGGGCTGCATTTGGCGAATGGTGGCCGTCATGCCTTGGGACTCAATCTGGAAGACGCCCGAAGTCTTACCTTTCCCCATGAGCTCAAAGATGGCGGGATCGTCAAAAGGAATCTTATCCACATTGATGTCGAGAGAGGTGGCCTCATCTGCGGGGACCTTAAGGGTGTCTTTAACTTTTTGTGGAGCAGCAGCTACGGCCTCTGGAGTTGCGTTGTTAGCACGAATGTTTTTAATGGCATTAGAAATAACGGTAAGAGTGCGCAGACCAAGAAAATCCATTTTTAAAAGGCCCATGTCAGCAACGGAATGGCCTTCATACTGAGTAATCTCTACGCCCTTCTTTTTGTCGAGCTTAGTAGGGACATGATCGTTTACGGGTGTTGGCGTAATGAGAATTGCACAGGCATGCATGGAATCACCACGCTTGAGGCCTTCAATGGATAGCGCTGTGTCGAGAACGCGGCGATACTGATCGTTTTCATCGTAAAGCTTAACAAGGTCCGGAACATAGGAATCCTCAAAGCCTTCCACTTTATGAAGGACGTTATAGAGCTTCACGTTTATGTCGTTGGGAACAAGCTTGGACAACTGAAGACTGGGGTTGTAATCAAGTCCCAAGACACGCGCTGCATCCTGGATGGCTTGCTTTGCCTTTATCGTTTGATAGGTAATGACGTGACTCACTCGTTCTGAGCCATAGAGTTCACGCACGTGCTGAATGACCTCTTCGCGGCGCTCATCGTCAAAATCCATATCAATATCGGGCATTTCAGTTCGCTCGATGGAAAGAAAACGCTCAAACATGAGACCGTTTTCAAGCGGATCAATAGTGGTGATATTGAGTGCGTAGGCAACAAGCGCACCTGCTGCAGAACCGCGTCCTGGGCCCACGCCTATGCCGTTATCCTTGGCCCACTGCACATATTCTTGTACGATGAGAAAATAATCTGCAAATCCTTTAGTACAGATAACATTATATTCAGTTTGAAAACGATTCGTGATGCTAATACCGTTGATTTCTTTGGTACGCCAATCAGGCCCATAGCGACGTTCAAGTCCCGCTTCGCACTCTTTACGGAAGCGCTCCTCGCTTGTCTCCCCTTCCTCCAGCAAGGGAAACGTAGGCAAATAAAGGTGCGACCAGTCAATCTGATAGTTGCATTTGTTGGCAATCTCTATTGTGTTGTCGCACGCCTCAGGATTCCACGAAAAGAGGGCGCGCATCTCCTCTTCTGATTTCATATAGAACTCGCCCGTACCATCAGGTGCTCGATCCATGCGGAGGCGATCTGCGTCATCAAGATTAGAGGCGGTTCCAATGCACTCCACAACGTCTTGCGTATTGGCATCGGTTCGCACGAGATAGTGAAAATCATTGGTGGCAACCGTCTTGATGTGGAGCTCGTTAGCAAGCTCTGTTATGGTCTCGGCAAGCCTCTGGTCAGACCAGCCCTCACGTACCTCAAGGCCATGGTTTTGAATCTCAAGATAATAATCGCCCGGGGCAAAAGTTTTCTTAAATACTTCAGCCCACTGCCGCGCTTGTTCGTAGTTGTTTTCCATGATACATGCGGGCACAATTCCCATGACACACCCACTCGTACCGATAAGCCCCTCGGCGTGTCTCTGGAGGTTTTCCAAAGTGACGCGCGGTTTATAGTAGAAACCTTCTGTAGCGGCTTCCGAGACGAGCTTCATAAGATTGATGTAGCCCGTTTCATTTTTAGCGAGCAATATCATGTGGTAAAGCTCGGGCTTTTTGTCGCGCGCAAGAGATGAATCTGGTGTGAAATAGATTTCGCAGCCAAAAATGGGCTTCACGAGCGGTGCCGGCTTGCATGTCTCGAGCGCGTTGCCAGCCGTATATGCTTCGAGGTCTTTTTGGTATTGCGTGAAGGCGGATCGTTCTGCCGATTCAGAGGGGGCCTCAGGAGAATTTCCAGCAGCAACAGCTTGCATGTCGAGTTTCCACTGGATATACGCGGGGTCTTTTGCATTGATGGCATCAGTTGCCAGCGCCAAGTCTGGCATGCCATACATATAGCCATGATCCGTAAGAGCAACGGCAGGCATGTTGAGCTCCGCCGCCCGCTTAACCATATCCTCTACGCGGGTAGCACCATCCAGCATGGAGTAGTCAGAATGATTATGAAGATGAACGAATGCCACGCTTATCCCCCAGGTATAGGAGGGAGTCCCGTAGGACTCCCTCAAAAATAACGTTGGTAGAAACGTTTATATTACAACGTCAAAACAATGGTGCTCTACACGTTAAAGCCGTTCCAACCAGCATATTCAGCCATATCACCAAGCTCGTCTTCAATACGGAGAAGTTGATTGTACTTAGCGACGCGGTCGGTGCGGGCAGGAGCACCCGTCTTGATTTGGCCAGCGTTTGTGGCGACAACCAGATCAGCAATAGTGGTGTCCTCTGATTCACCTGAGCGATGCGAAACTACGCAGGCATATTTATTGCGAAATGCTGTTTCCATGGCCTCAAGCGTCTCAGTGAGAGTACCAATCTGATTCACCTTAACCAGAAGTGCGTTGGCGGCATCGTTCTCAATGCCTTTCTCAAGACGGTTTTTATTGGTAACAAAGAGGTCATCGCCTACGAGCTGGACTTTGTCGCCAATGGCCTTGGTGAGCTTCTCCCAGCCTTGCCAATCTTCCTCAGCAAGACCATCTTCAATGGAGATGATGGGGAATTCACTGACAAGTTTCTTCCAATAATTGACCATTTGCTCAGAGGTGAGCTCTCTCTTCTCACCTTTGAGGTTGTACTTCTTGGTACGCTTGTTGTAGAGCTCAGATGTGGCAGGATCCATGGCAATCATGAAGTCTTTTCCAGGCTTAAAACCAGCCTTTTTGATAGCCTTCACAATGTATTCCAGCGGCTCTTTATTGTTCTTCAAATCGGGAGCAAAACCGCCTTCATCGCCCACGCCTGTGGAGTGGCCATCCGCTTTAAGAACGGCTTTAAGGGTGTGATAAACCTGTGCCGACCATTGCAGGCATTGCGAGAAGGTAGCAGCGCCTACAGGGACAATCATGAACTCTTGGAAATCAACGTTGTTATCAGCATGAACGCCACCGTTCAAGATATTCATCATGGGAGTTGGAAGAACGTGCGCGTTAACACCACCAAGATACTCATAGAGCGGAACATCAAGATACTCAGCAGCAGCGCGAGCACAAGCCAATGAACAACCCAGGATTGCGTTTGCGCCCAGCTTGCCCTTGTTCTTTGTGCCGTCCGCAGCAAGAAGGGCTGCGTCTACTTCGCGCTGGCGCAGAGCGTCAAGGCCGATAAGCGCCTCGGCGCATTCATTGTTAACATGATCAACAGCTTTTGTTACGCCTTTTCCCATGTAACGCTTTTTATCGTTATCGCGAAGCTCAACAGCTTCAAAAGCACCGGTGGAGGCGCCAGAAGGGACGATGGCGCGGCCAACTGTGCCGTCTATAAGGGTAATTTCAACCTCCACCGTGGGATTTCCGCGAGAGTCAAGAACTTCACGGCCGTAAACATCAATGATTTCGCTCATGAATGGGCTCCTTTCTGAGCTTTTTAGCAGATTTGACTTACCTATCATAGCCATTCTTGGCAGGCGCGGATAGGAAAAAATGAGAAATCCATAACGCTCAGGTAAGAATGAGTGCGGCGCGCGAGGCTAAATTAGATTCATTTGTGCAAGGGTTGCGTTGTACCAATGCTGAGGATTGGGTGGGCAGTACTTACGAGCCGCTTCCATAGTAATGGTTGAGCCATAAGCCGTTGCAAGACCCCTTACGTGGTCTCTGATGGCTGTCTCCCAGTTAGACCACGAACAATTTCCCCAGCCCCAAGCATTGTGAGGCAAGAAGCAGTGCGCGCCCTTTGAAGATTCCGTATTAGAAATTGCCGGGGACCAGCGCGGATCAACTCCGTAATCCCAGGCTGCTGCAGCGTAGGCAGTTCCGCAGCCAGCCATAGGCGAACCAGCAAGATAGTTATCAATCCGTGGTGCCCACGTGCCTACAAATTCAACCTTGTCGGTATTCCAATTTATGGGATCCAAAGAAGCGCCGCCAGAACGAGCATTTTCTTCCTGTGCTTTCTTTTGAGCTTCTTGTCGCGCAGCTTGTGCCTCTTGAAGAGCGGACGCGGCGGTCGCTTCCTCCTGGGCTGCCTCCTCTGCCTGACGCGCAAGTTCGGCTTGCGTCTGGCTGAGCTGGTTTGAGAGACTTACAAGGCGCGTAGCTTGATCAGTATTGTGCGATTCGATAGCGTTGAGATACTTGACCGTAGACAAAAGGTCATTGAAATCCTTAGAGGAACAAATTAAATCCAACAGACCAGGACCACTTGCACGCATCTTATACGAACTATTTATAGCAAGTGCCGCTTTAGAACGAGCTTCCGGAAGTTGCTGAGAAAGCTGCGCGAGGCGCTCGTTGTTTTGCTTGATTTGCTCTTGAATGCTTGCAACCTTCTCTTTTGAAGCGGCATAGGCTTGTCCTGTCTCTTCAATGCGTCTCTGAAGATCAGAGAGCGTTCCTTCTGTTGAAGAGGTTGCTGCGCAAGCGCGAGAAGGATTCGCAAGCGATAACGCACACGCTCCCGCAAGAGCGATGCAAGTGATGGCGGCAACAAGCCGCTTTGCTCGTGAAGGATCAGCAAGTTGTGTTGTAGGCATAGTACGGTCTCTCCTTCCTACAAGGTTTTACGTAAGCAAAAAACTCACCTGACCGACGGGGCGCTACATACTACTAAAATGAAATACTTTTTTCAAAGTTTCGTTGCCTGTGGTAAGGTTCTACAGCACAAGATGTAGCACTTCGACCCCTTTGCTATGCAATGGACTGGGGGTACTCCTGCGCCTTTATCTTATGTTGAAAAAGTGTTGGAAATGTGAAGGTTTTGTTAAGAAAAGTACAAATCATTGCGTGTGAGTGCTTTTAAGCCATCGCGCAACCGTGTTTCTCATCGATCCATTACTGAAAGAAAACCTATGCCAAGTTGGAATATACATGCTGCCATAACAAAGAAGATCCTGGAGTCAAACGACCCGGAACGTCTAGGCATTTACGATACAAATGCATTTAAGTTCGGCAATCTTCTCCCCGACGTTTACGTGGGATACATGGTCAAAGATATCACCCATACCCTCCGTTACATCCAAACTCATCTTACAGAACCTGAGCACATTCCCATTCCAGGAGCTGATACGTTTTGGAATACATTCTGTGATCCCTATATCGCTTCTGGTGGCGTGAGCAGCATGGTCCTGGGCGCATGGTCGCATCTTCAAACAGATGCTGTGTTTAATAAGGCCGTAAGAGCATTCAATGCTGCTCACAATATTGCTCCAGGCAATGAAACACGCATCAAGAAACAGGCAGATTTTCATCTCTTTGGAAATTCCCTCGATATAGACATCGCCATTAACCCTACCTCCCATCTTCTCGAGGAGGCGGCAAAGTTTCCCCACTACGCCATAGATGCGCCTGATGTACGTGCCGCAATAGCTGCTTTTAAGGAAGCGAAACGCAAATCCAAGACAGAGCCTATGACCAACAACTATCTCCTCCTTTCCAGGGATTTCCTCAACAGCACACTACAAAGCGCTACAAACGTGGTCACTGACCACCTTAAGGAATACACTCACGAGGTTGCGAGCTTTGGCTGGAAGATTGGTTCACCCCTGCAAATCAGTGCTGCCGAGAAAAACCTCGAAGAGTCTGCGGCGCACGATCGCCCCATTCTCGATATTGGACCGGCACCCGAAATTCTCTTTAAGGATGATCGGGACCGCGCATCTATTGAATACGAAATAGCCCATATGAAGGCGCATGCGAATACGCATGCAGAGGGCGAGAATAGCGCATAATTGAGTTCCCCGATAAAGCGCAATTATTCTTTATTATGCGACGCGCGATACTTCTTCGTATAGCCTTTAATGTTTTTTTGACGCTCGCGCGCGATAGCGAGTGATCCAGACTCTACATCTTCTGTGATTATGGAGCCCGCACCGGTGATGACATCGTCGCCAAGAGAAACAGGGGCTACCATCATGGTATTAGAGCCAATAAAAGTACGGTTCCCAATGACCGTCTTGTTTTTCTCGAAGCCATTATAGTTGCAGGTAATGGAACCTGCGCCAATGTTCACGCCCTCGCCAATGGTGGCATCTCCAATATAAGAGAGATGGGGAACTTTGGCGCCCTCGCCCACCGTAGAGTTCTTAATTTCGATATGTGTTCCCGCATGAGCTCCGCGTTTGAGATGTGTTCCCGGTCGTAAATAGGCGCGGGGACCCACATGTACATCTTCGTCAATACGCACGTCTTGTGCAACGGTTTCATCGATCACTGAATGCGCACCAACGATGGTATTACTGAGACGCGTATTGGGTCCAACAACAGCACCTTCATGTATTTCAGTCGTTCCCCAAAGAAAGGTAAGCGGGAGAACTTGTGTGTTGCGATTCAAGACGACATCAGGACCAATCCAAACGAGATTGGGGTCCAACATAAAGACTCCCTCATCCATCCAAGCGCGATTGATGCGGAGCTGCATAACCTTGGCCGCTTCTGCTAACTGCACCTGCGAATTGATGCCCATAAGTTGCGAATCGTCTTCAACGAGCACGCTCTGGACAGATTGCCCTTCCTTACGCAAAATGCCTATCATGTCTGTTATGTAATACTCACCTTGTGCATTATCGCAACCCAAACGCTTAATGTTCTTATAAAGCTCCGTGGCATCAAAGGCGTAGATGCCAGGGTTGCAGTCGACAAGCGTGTCACGCTCCTCATGAGAACAATCACGATCCTCAATAATGGCGTCAACAACACCGCTCTTTCCTAAAAGCACGCGGCCATAACCCGAGGGATCTTTTGGCCGCGTGACAAGAATGGCGGCCGCGTTCTTCTCGTCTTCCGAGAGTTTCTCGGCAACGCGAGCAAGGGTAGCAGGCTCAATAAGCGGCGTATCTCCGTAGAAGACGGCAACGATACCTTCAGCAATCTTTGTCTGGTCAAGGGCTACGGCCACGGCGTGGCCTGTGCCTTTTTGTTCGTGCTGAACAACAAGCTCAACACCGGCATCCTTCAAGTGCTCTCGCATGTAGTCTTCTCCGCTTCCTATCACCACAACAATGCGCTCGTAGCCGGCCTGTCGAGCAGCTGATATCCCCCATTTGATGAGCGAACGACCCAAAATCGTGTGTGCTGCTTTGGGAAGATCGGACTTCATGCGTGTGCCTTTTCCGGCTGCAAGAATAATAGCCGTGGAATGAGGAATGGGTTTTAGAACTGACGTTGACATGAGAGGTCCTTTTCGAAGTTATTTTCTTGTATTGTAGCGAACTTCGTGTCTTATTTAGAACGAGTCACGAGAACAATAGAACGAATTATTTGCCAGCATTGATTTCCAGCATCCTCTTGTAAGACAGAAACTCATTCCATTACTTAAGATTGCTTAAACGATTAAGCGTCACGCCGAGGTTTAGGCGCCAAGCAATTATGCACGGTTCTCTTTTCCAAAGGAAGCATTTGTAGGAAGTGCTTGCGAGTTTTATGTGTGGCTGTTAAAATTTATCGCGCAGCTTTGCAGAAAGCGGCGTGGTGACCTTCACTGAAAGAGCCAAAAAGAGCACTTTCACGCATAGGAGCAGTGAATATCTACACCTCGTACCTCTGTTTATAAGCTGCCGACTGCTACTGGGGCATCGTCCAATGGCTAAGACTCTGGCTTTTGGTGCCAGCTATCTAGGTTCGAATCCTAGTGCCCCAGCCATTATTTTCCTCTGCTCCACTCCTCTTCTTTTTACCGCTCTCTTCCTCTCCTGTCCTTCAGTCCTCCTGCTCGCTCATTCTCTTCTTTTCTTCTTCGCTTTCTCCTCTTCGCAAAGACAGATAAGGTCACTTTTCTTCAGAACTTTGTGATTGTCACTCACTTTTTGAAGCGCTTTGTCTAGAATACAAAGCGGTGCAAAGAGAACTACATCCACACCTAAGATTTGCGTCGTATAAGCAGTGCTACCCCGGAAAGGCAGGACATGAATCTTACGCAAGACCTTAATGCGGCAACCTGGATGGTAAAAAAATTCAAGCTCTACTCTGGCACTTCAAACCCCGAACTCTCTCAAAAAATTGCAGATGATCTTGAGGTTGAGCTCTCCGGTCTCAGAATTGAGAAATTCGCAAATGGCGAGATTTACTGCCGCTACGATGAGTCGGTGCGTGGCGCGGATGTCTTTTTCGTTCAATCTATTTGCGGTCCAAATGTGAACGATCTCGTTTTGGAAACTTTTATTGCTGCAGATGCTGCAAAACGTGCTTCTTGCAGGACATTTACTGCAGTTATTCCTCACTTTGGCTATGCGCGCCAAGATAGAAAGGCCGCTCCGCGCGAGCCAATTACGGCACGCCTTATGGCAAACCTGCTTGAAACCTCCGGTGTTGACCGCGTTGTGGCCCTCGATCTTCATCAAAACACTATCCAAGGCTTTTTTGATGTGCCTGTAAATCACCTTACGGCACTCCCCCTCTTTGGCCAATACTTTAATGACAAGCACTTTGATACCGATAATCTCGTTGTTGTGTCCCCAGATGTAGGGCGCGCAAAAGCAGCGAAGGAGCTTTCAGACATGCTGGAATGCTCACTTGCCATTGCGCATAAGGGGCGCCCCGGTCATAACCAAGCAGAAGTTACCGGGATTATTGGCGATATCAAGGATAAAACCTGCGTCATCAACGATGACATGATTGACACCGCCGGCACATTATGTGCCTCTATTAGGGAACTTAAGCGTTTGGGCGCCGGAGATATCTATGTTTGTGCTACGCACGGTCTTTTCTCGGGAGATGGCATTGCGCGTATACAAGAAGCCCCTATTGAGGAGTGCGTCGTCACAGACGCTGTACCTATTAAGCCAGAAGACCTCATCGAAAAGATTACTGTTCTTTCGGTCTCCGATGAGTTCTCCGACTGCATCCAGCGCATCTACAACGAAACGAGCGTCTCGGACATGTTTGGCGCCGATATGAATCTTTAATGGTGGATCGCCAGATATTACGAAGGGATATCTATGTTTGAGATTTTGGAAAAGACACAGTATTCCAACACTGTTTACAAGTTCAGGGTAGCCGCTCCTGCAATGGCTCGCAAGGCGCAAGCGGGTCAGTTTCTTATGGTCCGTATCAATGAGGAAGGTGAGCGCGTACCCTTTACGTTTGCCGATTGGAACCGAGAAGAAGGCTGGATAGAGTTCATTTTTATGGTTATAGGTGCCACCACGCAAGAGCTCTCCAAGCTTGAGGCTAGCGATACCATTTTGGATATCACGGGCCCTCTTGGTCAGCCCACAGAAATGAAAAGGCAGCGTTGGGCCGTCATTGGTGGCGGTGTTGGTCTGGCTATTGCCTATCCAGTTGCGCGCGCGCTTTGTGAAGCTGGCTCCGAGGTCTCAGTCATTATGGGAGCTCGCACGAAAGAACTTTTGATTCTACAACGTCAATTTGAGGAACTTCCGTTAAAGCATCTCTTCATTACTACCGATGACGGCTCTGCAGGCGAAAAAGGTGTCGTAACTGCTCCTCTCGAGCGCCTCTGTACGGAAGGTGTAATCGATGAGGTCTTTGCTGTGGGGCCTGTTCCTATGATGAAATTTTCCTCTTTTACCTGTGATAAATACAACATCCCTATCGTTGCCTCTCTCAACCCCATTATGGTTGATGGTACTGGAATGTGTGGCTGCTGTCGCGTTACTGTAGACGGAGAGACAAAATTTGCCTGCGTGGATGGACCTGACTTTAACGGATCAAAAGTTGATTGGGATGACCTCTGCGCACGCCAGGGTTCTTATCGCACAGAAGAGCAAGAAGCTAATAACTATGCCCGCAAGTACCATGAGGAGGGCTGCGCATGCCAATCGTAGACGGAAAATACAAGGCTAACAATAAGGATCCTCGCGTTGCAGCTAACGAGGTTCCAGCAGAGATTCGCGCGCACAACTTTGATCCAGTCGACACGGGATATACCACCGAGAATGCTATAGAAGAAGCCAACCGCTGCCTTGACTGCAAGAAGCCGCAGTGCGTAAGTGGGTGCCCCGTTGGAATCAATATACCTGAATTTATTCGCCACATCCGCGAGGGCGACATGGCGGCAGGGTTGGCCACTATTCGTGAGGCAAGCATGCTTCCCTCTGTTTGTGGACGCGTCTGCCCACAGGAGAATCAATGTGAAGGCAATTGCATTCTTAATCGCACGGGCGATGATCCCATAGCCATTGGTCAACTTGAGCGTTTCCTGGGCGACATGACCCCTAGCATTGGTGCCACGCCCGTATGCAAACCTTCAAACGGCAAAAAGGTAGCCGTTATTGGCTCGGGACCCTCAGGCATTGCCTGCGCTGGAGAACTTGCACGTGCAGGTTTTGAGGTTACGGTCTTTGAAGCATTTCAGACGGGTGGGGGCGTACTCACCTATGGAATTCCTGAGTTCCGCTTGCCCAAAGAAATTGTAAAACGGGAGATAGAAGGTTTATGTGACCTGGGCGTTACTTTTGAATACAACGCCGTTGCCGGGCGTCTTTACGATGAAAAAGATTTCTTTGGTTCACTAGGGTTCGATGCTCTCTATATTGCAGTTGGCGCAGGCCTCCCTAAGTTTCTCAATATCCCTGGTGAAAACCTTCCCGGTGTTTTCTGTGCAAACGAGTACCTCACGCGTGTCAACCTTATGAAGGCCAACAAATTCCCCGAATACGCCACACCTATTAAGCATGGAAAAAATGTGGTTGTATTTGGCGGCGGCAATGTTGCCATGGATGCGGCACGTACGGCACTTCGCCTAAGAGCTGACAGCGTTACGCTCGCATATCGTCGCTCAGAAAAAGAGATGCCGGCTCGTATTGCCGAATTACACCACGCAAAAGAAGAAGGCGTTGCCGTTATGGAACTCGTAAGTCCCCTCGAGTTTATCGCTGGCGAAGATGGTTTTGTGGAAAAGGTCAAGCTAGAAAAGATGGAACTTGGTGAACCGGATGAATCAGGGCGCCGTCGTCCTGTCCGCATTCCCGGTTCTGAATTTGAACTTGCTTGCGACGTTGCTATTACTGCCATAGGAACAAACGCCAATCCTTTTGCTGCAATGACCGCACCCGTCAAACTCAACAAGTGGGGCTATATTGAGACGGATGAGAACGGCAGAACTTCCGATGAACGCATCTGGGCAGGTGGTGACATCGTTACTGGTGCAGCTACCGTAATTCTTGCGATGGGCGCAGGAAAGAAGGCTGCCGCTTCTATGATTGAAGTTCTATCATAAGGAGGAAGATGTATGCTTATGCGCATTCACCAGAAACGCGTTGCTTCTCTGGCCTGCTGTCTTCTTCTTGCTACAAGTGTTCCTCTTGCAGGCGCGCTCAGCGGCTGCTCTAGCGCAACCATACAAGAATCTACAAACCAGACAAAGGAGAATTCGGTGGATAACACAGGCAAAAAAGTCAAAGTTCACTACAAGGGTACACTTGATGATGGATCGCAATTTGATTCCAGCTATGACCGTGGTGAGCCGCTTGAGTTCACGGTAGGCGCTGGCCAGATGATTAGAGGCTTCGATGAGGCCGTTAAAAGCATGACCTTGGGTGAGAAAAAAACCGTGCGCCTTTCCCCCGATGAAGCCTACGGTGAGCGTAACGCTGCTCTTATCTACACCTACGACAAGAGCCAGGTGCCCAATTACGATACGTTGAACATTGGCGATTCTGTCTATCTAACTGGTTCGGGCGGCTCTCCTGTCCAAGCCGTTGTAACGGCCAAAGATGGCGATACTGTTACGCTTGATGCCAATAATAAAATGGCAGGTCAGTACCTGACATTTTTGATTGAATTGGTTGAAATTGAAGATTAAGCTCTAACGGTGCGCCTTAAGCGTTGCAAAGAGTCGCGTACTTCTTCTCTTTACAGCGCTTATAACGCGTCCTTCAAGTAACACGAGGAAAACTGCTTGTAGACGGATTGGTCCTAGCATCATCTTCATGTAGAGGGATCGCGGCTGAGCTTCTTGGAGGGCCTCCGTCACCTGAGGCGTTGATATCATCCTGCGGATCTCGGCGCGCTTTTGAGAAAACAAAAGGCTGCATGCTGGATTCGCGATATTTTCTACGCACCCCACCAAACGTTCAACGTAGCGACGAGCCAGGAGCTCCTTTACGTTTGCATCGTCCGTGAGCCCCCAATGCTTATAGAGACTTTGCATCCACTCGTGCTCTTCTTCGCGTTTCTCGTACATACCTTCTCGCCAGCGAGCCGTCTCTGATTCCTGACGCAGACGCAAGAAATGATAGTACGTTTTTGGAATCACGCCAACGCGCTCTACATCACGAATGTAGTCAAGAACAAAGGGGAAATCGTCCCAAAACGTGGATTGAAACTGAAGGTTGTGTTCGCGAATATAAGATGTAAGGAACAATTTATTCCAAGGCGTATAGAGCAAGTTTTGATCGAACAGTTGATAACACGCGCGCCTAAAGGCTTCTTGACTCTTAAAAACCTCATACCGATACGTCTTCTCTTCAGTAAGATGCGCTCCGTTCACAAGAAAGCTAGCCATCCCCTTCTCATCCAGAACTTGCGGAGCTTCCCAGTATGTTTCTATAAGGAATCCAGAGACAACGAGCTGCAACTGGTACTTCTCGGCAAGCTGAACCTCATCTGCAAGCATTGTGGGCTCAACCCAATCGTCGCCATCAATGAAGTGAATGTAGGTTCCCTGTGCCTGCTCCATAGCAAGATTGCGGGCCGCAGGAGCACCTTGATTAGAGGTATGAATGACGCGAATACGGTTAGCACGTCCTTCCTCTGTTGCACGTGCTAGCTCTTCTGCAGCAAGCGAATCGAGAACAGAACCTGTATCATCGGAAGATCCGTCGTCAACCGCAATGAGTTCCCAGTTGGCATAGGTTTGTGCAAGGAGCGACTCTACGCAATGCTTCACAAAGGGAGCGATGTTATAGCAGGGCATGATGAGCGTAACGAGCGGCTCAGGGGACTGCTTTCCTTGCTGAATGTTATCTAGACGCGTTTTCATTGCTAGATTGCTAATCCTATTGCGTAGAACACTAAGCCAATGGCGACACCAATGGCATAGAGAACAGTTAGAATGACCACGTTGTTTCGCTGTGGACGGTTTGAACGAAAGAGTACAAGCAAACCAACGCCAGCTCCAACAAGAAGTCCCGCCATCATCGCAGGAGTTCCCAGCGCTCCCTGAAGATAGAGGTCAGATATCGCAACGCTTGCAGCACAGTTAGGAATGAGACCCACAAGTCCCGATGCAAATATTGAAAGTATCGCATTTTGATTCATAAAGTTGGCGAGCGCATCCTCGCCTACGAACGTAATAATGCCGTCGAGAATGAGCGAGATGAGAAAAATAAAGAGCGTTACTTGTACAGTATGAATCAGGGCGCTTCTCCAGATAGAACCATGGCCGTGAGCGTGACCATGTCCATGGCTGGCTCCATGGTGATGATGAGAACAGGAACAGTTTGCACAGGCATGGTCATTTTTCGACTCCTGCACAGAGCTGTTTTCATGTTCTGGATGCCCTTTCTCACTATGAGGTGCAAAGCCATCATCCTTATAAGCAGCGAGGGCCGCGGCTTCAACTGTGCGTTTCTGCACATCCTGGCTCTCATGTGGAACAGCATGGGAAAGCTCTACTGATATTGCGCGAGATGAAGAATCACCCTCCAAATGCTCCCCTGAATTGCCTTCAGTTCCAGAAACAGCATCGTGTACATCATCTTCAATAGATGCGCAATCGCAGTTGTCTTGAATGCAAAGCTCGTGGATACGCAGCCTGTCGTGACGATTTCCTCTTACTAAACGTATGCACGCATCCACAAGTAAACCCGCCAGCATACCAATGAGCACCTTAAGGCCAATGATGGTCAAAATCGTTTCAATTGGCGCTCCTTCGCTGATAAATACGGGGAGCATCTCATCGGATGTAGAAAGAAATACGGCAAAGACCGTACCAACCGTCACCACGCGACCAGCATAGAGCGTGGCTGCCATAGCAGAAAACCCGCACTGAGGCAGGGCACCCAACAGAGAACCGAGAACGGGGCCAGCCTTACCGGCACGTACGACTACGCGCTCCGAGAAGTGCGCTGCAGAATGCTCTAGGGCCTCCATCGCCAGATAGGTTATGAAGAGAAAAGGTATAAGAGTAAGGGTATCCTTAAACGCGTCGAGAAAGACGTCGAGCAGAGTATCAAGTAATTCTGGCATGGCTTTCCTCTAGTTGCTTTCTTTTTCGAGCTTTGCGTTCTTGCGAAGAGCGTACTTCGTATACTCGTATTGTATCAGTCCTGTAGCGCTCCCCTTCTTACCGCGCGCTTTTCTCGCATTCATTCTAGTCAATCCTTGCATACTAGGGGCTTATCGCCCAACAGAACGCCCTTAGATGCAACACTATCAACTACCAAGGTTCAAAGATACCAGGTATGTAACACATTATTTCTTATCGACTACCACGGCTCAAAGGTACCAGGCTTGTAGCGCACCTTTTCGAAAAGCAGGCCTTGTGGTGGAAAGGTTGGTCCTGCTGCCTTTCTGTCCGCAGCATCCAAGACCTCTTGAATCCAGTGAGGATCCCGCTTTCCCCTTCCCACCATGACAAGGGATCCAACCATAATGCGTACCATGTTGTGAAGAAATGCACGGCCTTCAATCTGAATCGAAATCAATGAATCACCCATAAGTTCCTCGGGTATTACCTTAATCTTATTGATGGTTCGCTCCGTGTTCTTGTCCTTTGCAGAAGCCGCTCGGCAAAACGAAGTGAAATCGTGTGTCCCAATAAAATATCGTGCTGCACGCCGCATGAGCGTAATATCTAAGGGATGTTTTTCCCACGCGGTAAACGGTGCCGACAATAGTGGAGGAAGTCCTTGTGCGATGCGGTAGTTGTACGTGCGCGAAAGAGCATCAAAGCGCGGCGAGAATAAAGGCCCTGCAGCGTAAACTCCGCGAATGGAAATATCGTTGGGAACAAGGGCTTGCAGACCCTCAAGAATTCTTTTGGAAGAAAATGCTTCACGTTCCGCGAACAGAACAGGTATGGCCACTGTCTGAGCCAGGGCGTGAACACCTGCATCAGTTCTTCCTGCACAAACGAGCTCAACATCGCGATGAAGCAATATGGTAAGAGCCTTCCGGAGTTCGCCGGCAACGGTGGGCGCATATTCTTGTTCGGCAAAACCAGCATAAGCAGAACCTTGATATCCCACTTCTAGAACAAGTTGCAAATCTGGCTGGAATAGTTGCGTCTGTACTGAAGGCTGCGGCGTCGACGGTGTGGGTGATGGATTTTTATTAGGTGCGGGAGTGTTCATAAAGAGCATGGACAGCAACCTCCATTAAAAACCGCGCGAACGTAGAGCTAGCGCTCTTTTATCGGCTTTCTGAAAGAGTAACACAAGAAGAGAAACAAATGTGGACGCAAAAGAGCGCATGACTGATACTGGAGATTGCGATTTTTTGAGAAGAGACGATCCGCGAAGCTCCTGCGCCTCATGAATACATTGGAGCTGATGTAAGCAGAGAGGAAAAAAGAGCACGAGCAGAGACAAAACCTTTCCAAACGCATCGAGACGGGGCGAGGAGGCTTTTAACCATGAGACCGCTGCTTGTGTAAGAGAAAGTATCTGTGCTGCGGAAAGAGAAGCAGTGAGCCAAAAAAGGGAACACATAAGTGTCAAGACACGAAGGACGGCCTTATAAGCATTCGCAAGCCCAGGTAGAGAAATGCCGAAGGGGCCTACCAGGACAATAGTCCCAGATCCATCGCAAACAAAAACATGCGCAAGAACAACAAAAGCAATTATTACGAAGGAAGCTTTAAGGAGCGCATATATCGTTTTCTTTGAGACTCCCGAGAAAAGTAAGCCGACAAGTGAGATAAGGAAAAGTGCACATAAGAAAGGAGCCGTATTGACAAGCAATACGGCTACAGTAAATGCGATGAGAATAATGAGCTTGAAACCAGTCAGCAATAGGAGATGATGAGCGTTCTTCCCCATTCTGATTAACTGCTTCTTTTGCTCATTAATCCTTTGAAGAAGCAGCCGCTGTTCGCTGACTGCATCTTGAGATTAGTCTGTTTTAGCGTCCTCTGTAGGAGCTTCCTTCTCATCCTTTGGGGACTCATCAGAAGCAGCCTTTTCTTCCTTAGGAGCGTCTGCAGGAGAATCCTTTTGGTCCTTAGAAGCGTCTGCAGGAGAATCCTTTTGATCCTTAGAAGCTTCTGCAGGAGCAGGCTTATCCTCCTTAGGAGCTTCTGCAGGGGCAGTCTTTTCATCCTTGGTGGCCTCTTCTGAAGCAGACTTGTCGTCCTTGGCAGGCTCTTGGGAAGCTGCGTTCTTAGGCTCAGTTATGTTGGAGCCTCCGCTTTGCTTGTCATCAGAGGGCTCGTTCTTCTTTTCATCAGCGGCCGGCTTATTCTCAGAAGCGGTAGACGTTGCCTTTGCAACCTTGCTTACCTTAGCAGCAGGTTTTGTAGATTTTCCAGCCTTATTTGAAGCAGGAGCCGCTTCCTGTACAAGCTCGATAATAGCAATTTCGGCGTTGTCGCCCTTACGCGTGCCAAGCTTCATGATACGCGTGTAGCCGCCTGACCTGTCTTGCCACATGCCTTGTGCGGCCTTATCAAAGGTCTCGCGGACGAGCTCTGCATCGCCGACGGCGGCAATAGCTAGACGGCGCGCATGAAGGTCGCCACGTTTTGCCCAGGTCACAACCTTGTCTACTTCAGGACGAATAGCCTTTGCGCGCGTCAACGTCGTCTTGATCCGATCATTGGTGAGAAGTGCGCGTACAAGGCTCTTCTTCATTGCCTTTGTATGGCTGGCATCGGTACCCAGTTTCATACCGTGTTTCTTTTGATGCCTCATATATTTCTCCTTATATCTTTAATATGCTTGTGCACTAAATCGCACGCAAACAGGTTCTTTAAGATTCGTTACAATGTCTGCCTTGCAATAACTAGCTTTGTAGGCGTCAAGCGTTTCGTTGCAAATGAACGCACCGAACAGCGGTTTATCCTGCGAACAAACGCTATGAGCGCAAAGACAAACCAAGCTCGGCTACGATTTCCTTCACTTCCTCAGTGGATTTAACGCCAAAGTTACGCAGGTTAAGTAGATCTTGCTCGCTAAATTTAAGAAGATCTCCAACCGTATGCACTTCAGCACGCTTGAGACAGTTATAAGAGCGATTGCCAAGTCCCAGCGACTCAATAGGACGCTCGAGTTCTTGGTTTACTTCTTCTTCCTCTGTGTTGAAGATCGACTCTTCCTCAGTAGCTTCAGCCATATTGGAGAGGTCCATAAAAGCAACCATGTGCTGATTGATGATATTAGAAGCCTCAGAAACCGCTTCAATAGGACCAATGGCACCATCAGTTTCGACCTCGAGAATCAAGCGGTCATAGTCGGTGCGCTGGCCGACGCGGCAAGGATCCACGCTTTTTGCACAGCGACGTACCGGTGAGTAAAGCGAATCAACGTAAATGAGACCAATCTCCTCATGGTTCTCCCCCATGAAACCGCTATCTAGCTGATTGTCCTCAGAAGAAACGTAACCGCGTCCGGTATCAAGAAAGAGACGCATGGAGAGCTTACCGCCCTTCTCAAGCGTACAAATTACTTGGTCAGGGTTGACGAGCTCAAAGCACGCGGGAACAGTAAGGTCTTTGCCTGTAACAGTGCAGGGCCCTTCAACCTCTACAATTGCCTCCGTATCATTGATTTCTGCAACTTGCTTAAAGACGAGTTTCTTTACGTTAAGAACGATATCTGTAACATCTTCAAAAACGCCTTTAACAGTTGAAAACTCATGGTCAACTCCGTCAATTTTAATGGCTTTAACAGCGGCGCCCTCCAGAGAAGAAAGCAAGACGCGTCGAAGAGAGTTTCCTAGAGTGTCGCCGTAACCACGCTCCAAGGGAGCAACTTCTACGCGAGCGATATTGTCTTTTACCTCTTCAACAGAGACTTTAGGACGTATAAATTGTGACATCTGTCTACCTCACTAACAACTTTACTAGCAACTTCGTTTCAGCAATTATTTCGAGTAAAGCTCGACGATGAGTTGTGCGTTAATATCCAAATCAATTTGATCACGTGTAGGAATTTGCAACACGTTTCCCGAGAGTTTCTCGATATCAACCTCAAGCCACGCCGGAACAGTCTTAGCTTCAGAGGCAACGATTGCTTCCTTAATAGGAGTGAGATTGGTGTACTTTTCACCAATTGCAACCACATCTCCAGCCTTTACGCGATAGGAAGGGATGTCAAGACGTTTACCGTTGACCGTAATGTGGCCATGACGCACGGTTTGACGAGCCTCTTTGCGTGTGCGAGCAAAGCCAAGGCGATACACAACATTATCAAGACGACGCTCGAGCAAAGACATGAGATTGTCACCCGTGACGCCTTCGTCTTTAATCGCCTGGTCATAAAGGTTGTGGAATTGTTTTTCAAGAACGCCGTAAATGAATTTTGCCTTTTGTTTCTCGCGGAGCTGAATTCCGTACTCAGAGAGTTGGCGACGTGAACGGCGTGGAAGTCGGTTGGACTCTTTAGCTAGACCCATATCAACCGGATCAATACCAAGAGCACGACATCTTTTAAGGACGGGAGTCCTATCTACAGCCATGAATCAATCCTTTCTCAAAAACCCTTAGGGACGGCGACGCTTTTTGGGGCGACAACCGTTGTGAGGGATAGGAGTTTTATCTTGAATGCCTTGGAGCTCGAGGCCTGCGGTCTGAAGAGAGCGAATAGCTGTTTCACGACCAGAACCAGGGCCTTTTACGAAGACGGCAACTTTTTGCATGCCGTGCTCCATGGCGATTTTAGCGGCAGCTTCTGCAGCCATTTGGGCGGCAAAAGGAGTCGACTTACGAGAACCTTTAAAACCACACGTGCCCGCAGATTGCCAAGTAATCACGTTACCTGCGGGATCGGAAATCGTCACGATAGTGTTGTTAAAGGTTGATTTTATGTGGGCTTGACCCACGGCGATATTCTTACGCTCTGAGCGCTTGACGCGAGAAGCGCCTGCTTTAGCTTGTGCTGCCATAGTCTATCCCCTTTTCTTTCCACCAATTTGGGCACGCTTGCCTTTACGGCTGCGGGCGTTGGTATGGGTACGTTGACCGCGAACAGGCAGTCCCTTACGATGGCGCAGGCCGCGATAGCAGCCAATCTCCATCAAGCGAGCGATGTTTTGACGAACGTCACGGCGAAGATCACCCTCAACCATGATGTTATTGTTAGCAATGTAATCGCGAATTTTTGTGACCTCATCTTCTGTAAGGTCCTTGTCTTTAGTGTCTGGATTGACACCGCAAGCTGCGCAAATCTTACTGGCAAGAGAACGGCCTACTCCATAGATATAAGTAAGGCCAATCTCCACGCGCTTTTCTTGCGGAAGGTCTACTCCGTTAATACGGGCCACAGACTTCTCCTCTCAACTAACCTTGACGCTGTTTGTGGCGAGGGTTTTCGCAAATAACAAAAACTCTACCGTGGCGTCTTATGATTTTGCATTTATCGCACATTTTTTTGACCGAAGGGCGTACCTTCATAATCGTTCCTTTCGGTTGATTTTGCAGTTTTACCTCGTTATATGTACGTTTACTATATACTCGTCCAGCCGCAGACGTAGTTTTTATTTATACCGATATGTAATGCGTCCTCGAGTAAGATCATAGGGCGATATTTCAACGGTCACCTTATCTCCTGGAAGAATGCGGATGTAATTCATGCGTATCTTGCCTGATATTGTGCAAAGAATGGTCTTTCCGTTCTCAAGCTCCACGTTAAACATGGCATTAGGCAGTGGCTCGAGAACCGTGCCTTCAAGCTCTATAGCGTCCTGTTTACTCACGCATTTCCTTTCCAGTTTGCACTTGCCCTTCTTAGGTGTTGGCCCTGTCTTTTAGCCGTGCAAGTGCCTGCATATAGCTCGCCGTTTTGCATTAAGACGCCCTCCTATGATGAAAGTCGACTGCCTGCAAGGCGCAAAATTACGGCGACTGATAATTGTATGAAAAAATGAAGCAATTTACTTGCTAAATGGCTATTTTTTTTAATTCTTCAACCGATAAAACTCAAATCTCCACAAAATCTCCAGAAATGAAGACCTTCAAGTCTGATGCCTCAGCAGAAATAAGGGTTTCAAGTGCGCTGTATCTTCCAGAAATAGGGTCCTCAAATACGCTGAGTCTCCAGAAATATGAATCCTAGAGTACGGCGGCCTCTGCAAAAAGAGGAATCCTCAATTACAGCATTAAGACGAGAAGGCATGTTTGCTTAGATTTCTGGAATGGAGTCTGAGCGGTCTGGTCCCCCCTCCATGGGACAAGTGGCGCCTTTTTCATCCGCTGTTAAAATAACGGGTCCGTCTTTGGTAATGGCGATTGTGTTTTCATAGTGTGCAGCTGTGCCTTTATCGGCCGTAACAACAGTCCACCGATTGGTCTGTGTTTCGTTTTTGGGAGAATTGAGTACAATCATGGGCTCAATGGCAAGAACCATTCCCTCTTGCAGGCGGACACCTCTACCGCGTTTTCCATAATTTGGTACGTTGGGCTCCTCGTGCATGTCGTGCCCCACACCATGTCCTACGTATTCACGCACAACTCCGTAGCCGTGTTTCTCGGCATGTTCTGCTATGGCAAAGCCAATATCACCAAGGTGATTGCCAACGACCGCTTCCTGAATGCCCAGATAAAGACAGTCGCGTGTAACCTCGCAGAGAGCGCGATCCTCGGCAGAAGGAGTGCCACAATAGAACGTCCAGGCATTATCTCCCACCCAACCATTGAGCACAGCCCCCGTATCGATAGAAACGATATCCCCTTCCTGCAAAACAACGCCCTCACCTGGAATACCGTGAACAATTTCGTTATTAATTGAGCAGCAAATAGAAGCCGGAAAACCTAGGTAGCCCTTAAAAGCAGGGGTGGCTCCGTGTATCCTGATAAGCGACTCAACTACGCGATCAATGTCGATGGTGCGTGTACCCGGAACAACCATCGTTCCCGCCTTGCGAAGCGCGAGCTTAGAGAGCGCGCCCGCTGGCTTCATCGCTTCAATTTCTGCAAGTGTCTTTATTTTTATCATGTTTGCTTTACTTTTCAAAAGACTGGTCATCTTAGGGCAGACAATATTTCGTCTTTATGTCGCCATATATATTAGGACAAGTGCAATTTCATCTTTACATCGCCATAGACTTCTTCAGGTGTGCGATCTCCATCTACGCTCACAAGCTTATCCTGTCCGCGATAGTACTCAATAAGTGGCGCCGTTTGAGCAGCGTAAACGTCGAGCCTAGCTTTGATGGTCTCAGGCTCATCATCGTCGCGTTGCATGAGGGGCCCACTGCAGACGGGGCATGTAGCGCCATCTTTAGCAGAGCCCGTGTACCCACAAGCACTGCAGACGCGACGGGAACTGAGGCGCTCGATAATGACATTGGGTGCAACATCCACAAGAAGAGCTGAGTCGATATGCTTGTCTAAATCCGCAAGCTCGGCATCGAGCGCTATAGCTTGAGCTGAGTTGCGAGGGAATCCATCCAAGATAAAACCGGATTCTGTATCTGGGTTTTGAAGACGCTCTTTTACGAGTCCAATGACTACTTCATCAGGGACAAGTTGCCCTTTATCCATATAGGACTTAGCCTCTTTGCCCAGCTCGGTTCCGGCGGCGACTGCTTCACGCAAAAGATCGCCAGTAGAAATATGCGCAAGATGAGCGTCGTTTTTGAGTTGTTGCGCTTGCGTGCCTTTTCCGGCTCCTGGTGCCCCAAGTAAGACGATATTCATGGACTCCCTTTCTTTGAATTGCTCAAACGTATAAATCCCAAGCACTTAAAAAGCGCCTGGGATTTAAAGCTAATTAGATACCTAAGCGTTACCGTTATTTTACAAAAAGTGACGAGTAATCGTGAGTCTTAAGTTGAGACTGGACCTGTGTCAGAGTATCAAGTGCAACGCCCACCATAATAAGGATAGAGGTTCCACCAAAAGCCTGAAGAAGCGAGTTGTTTGTAAAGTTAAAAATTATTGAAGGAACAACAGCAACAACGGCAACAAAGAGAGCTCCCGGCAGCGTAATGCGATTAATAACGTGCTTGATGTAGACAACCGTGGCCTCACCCGGTCGTACTCCGGGGATGAATCCTCCCTGCTTACGAAGCTGATCGGCGGTATCTTCGGGATTAAAGACGAGACTCGTGTAGAAATAAGCGTACGCAACAATGAGAAGCACCGTTAGAATCCAGTTAAGCCAGCCTGAAGAAACGGCGTTGGAAAACGTAGTGAGCCATGTTGCATCAGGGAAAAAGACGGAAACCTGTGCTGGAAAATAAAGCAGTGCTGAAGCAAAGATAATAGGAATAACACCAGCCGTGTTGACCTTAATGGGCAAGTACGTGGCCTGGCCTCCCATAATACGTCGACCCACAACGCGTTTTGCAAACTGAATTGGAATGCGACGTTGGCCGCGCTCAACAAAGATAATGACTGGCACGATGATAGCGACCGCGCATACCGTGAGTGCCGCAACCCAACCTGGGGTGCTAGGTGAGCTCAACGCGCTCGTAATAGAGGTAGGAATGCCCGCCATAATGTTGCAGAAAATGATCAAAGACATGCCATTTCCCACTCCCTTTTGCGTGATAATTTCACCAAACCACATGATGATCATTGCTCCTACGAGCATGGTAAAGACCACGATACAGCCCATTGCAACGGAAGGGATTTGATCGGAAAAAGAAACGTTGTAGGCGCTGCTCTTAAACAGGAAGAGATAGCCAACAGCGTTCAAGAGCGCAAGACCAAGTGTAAAATAGCGGGTATACTGCGTGATTTTGCGTTGCCCTGATTCTCCCTCTTTTGAAAGTGCATCCAGAGACGGAATGACCGCTTGTAGCATCTGCATGATGATTTGTGCTGTAATGTAGGGCATAATACCCAGCGCAAATACAGAAACGCGTGACAAAGCGCCACCTGAAAAAAGGTTAAGAAGCGTAAGACCTGTGGCAGAACTCATTTGCTCGGAAATCTTATTCTGAATCTCTTGAATGGGAATACCGGGGACCGGAAGATAAGCTCCCAAACGATAGAGAAGCAAGATTATGATGGTGAGAAAAATCTTATGACGCAGCTCTTTAACTTTAAATGCGCCGATAATATCCTTAAACAAGAGAGGCCCTCTCTCTTCGCGGTGTTCTTACTCTTCTTACTCTATTTGACGTTGCCTGTTTCCTCAACAGTGCCGCCAGCGGCCTCAATTTTAGCTTTTGCGGACTTTGAGACCTTCTCGACAACAACGGTGAGCTTCTTGTTGAGTTCACCTTCTCCCAGGATTTTAACGGGTGTTGTTACATATTTGGTAACGCCTTTTTCCTTGAGCGATTCGCCGTTGACGGTGTCGCCTGCCGAGAAAACCTCTTGCAAGCGATCAACATTGACCGGTAGATATGCTTTGCGGTTAATGTTCTTAAAGCCAGGCAGCTTAGGAAGACGCATGTGTAGAGGATTCTGTCCACCTTCAAAAGCATCACCCTTACCGCCTCCGGAACGGGAAAGCTGTCCTTTGGTGCCTCGCCCAGCTGTTGTGCCGGTGCCTGAGGCGTTACCGCGACCAAGACGCTTTCTGGGATGCGTAGATTTGGCTGCTGGTTGAATATCTTTCAGTTGCATAGCTGCTCCTTGTAAACTTTCACAAAATAGATTACTATCTGCGAAAAGCGTTTATCATCTGCGCTTATTCGTTCACGTCCTCAACGCGAACCAGGTGCTTAATTTTGAAAATCATTCCCTGGATTGAATCGTTGTTGGGATGTATGCGCTCGTCGCCAATCTTGGTGAGACCAAGGGCACGCGCAGTTTTTGTTTGATCTTCTTTGACCTGGCAGACGGGACTCTTTACCAGGGTCACCTTAACTTTTTTAGCCATTATTCGGTCTCCTTCTTGGAACGAGAAGTAGTAGCTTTTTCAGCTTTGGCCGCAGCTGACTTGGCGTCAACTGAACGAGAATTGGCCTTGACGCCCGGCTTCTTCGCAGCTGAAGTGCTTGGTTTCTTTGTCGCAGACTTCTTCTCCGTGGTTCCTTCAGTGGATTTAGCGCCCTGTGCCTTCTTATTAGCACCTTTGCTTTTCTGGTTCTTTGCGTCTTTCTGGGCACTATCAGTATTTGCAGGATCCTTTGTATGCGATGGCTTAATGCCAAACATATCAGCAACGCTCATACCACGACGATGCGCAGTTTGCTTGGGACTCTCAAGCTGTTGAAGACCAATAGCGGCCGCTTTAATAACGTTCATAGCGTTATTGGTGCCAAGTGATTTGCTGAGAATGTTCTTGATGCCCGCAAGCTCAAAGAGAGGACGAACAGGACCACCAGCAATAACACCGGTACCTTCAACGGCTGGTTGCAAAAGAACACGACCAGCACCGTAGTGACCCACGGTTTGATGAGGAATGGAGCCGTCGCTTGTGACAGGCACCTGGAACATATTCTTCTTAGCAGCTTCCTTGGCCTTTGAAATGGCGCCGGGAACCTCAGCGGATTTTCCGTAGCCTAGACCAACCTTGCCGTTGCCATCGCCCACAACAACGAGGGCAGCAAGCGAAAAACGGCGACCGCCCTTAACAACCTTGGATACACGATGAATGAATACGACACGCTCTTGGAGATCAGAGCCTTCGCGTACGGGTTTTCTACGAGCCATAGCTCTTCCCTCCTAAAATTTCAGGCCCGCTGAGCGAGCGCCTTCTGCCAACGCCTGAACACGGCCGTGGTAGAGACGGCCACTGCGATCAAACGTAACTTCTTTAATTCCTTTTTCTTGCGCGCGTTTTGCAATTAACTCGCCTACATACGTTGCGCCTTCTTTGTTGGAAGCACCTTTTTTGGACTTTTTAAACTCTTCGTCCAATGTGGATGCCGAACAAAGCGTGACCGCCTTCGTATCATCAATTATCTGCGCGTAAATGTGTGCATTCGAGCGCGTCACACACAAGCGGGGACGAGTCGCATCTCCCAGCAAGTGTTGCTTGGCACGGCGTGCACGACGCACGTGTGCCAGTCTCTTTGCCTTTTGTTTCTCCATGAAACTAATCTCCTATTAATATCTGCCATACACCTAACGGGGTGCAGGACTTTTACTTGGCCGCCTTGCCAAGTTTGCGACGAATACGTTCACCCTCGTAGTGGATACCTTTTCCCTTGTAGGGCTCTGGAGGGCGCTTTGCACGAATCTCAGCGGAAATTTGACCCACGAGTTCCTTAGAGATTCCCCGTACAGTAATGTGGGTATTATCGGGAACTTCAAAGGTAATGCCCTCAGGCGGAGTCATAACAACGGGATGCGAATAGCCTAAAGAGAGATCAAGGTCGCGGCCCTTTAAAGCGGCACGATATCCAACGCCTTCGAGCTCAAGGTTTTTCGAGAAGCCCTGCGAAACGCCTTCTACCATATTGGCAATGAGCGTACGCGTAAGCCCCTGTTGGGCATTGGAGTCCTGGTCTTCGTTAGTACGAATGACGTGGATTTCTCCATTCTCGTTCTTTATGGAAACAAGGGGCGAAAAAGTGCGTTTAAGCTCGCCCTTTGAGCCCTTTACGGTAACGGTTTGATCTTCAATGGTGACGGTTACGCCCTCAGGAATAGCAACCGGTAATTTTCCAATTCTTGACATAGGTTGCTCCCTTCTACCAAACAAACGCCAACACTTCGCCGCCAATACCAAGCTCGCGAGCATCGCGGTCACACATCATCCCGCGCGAGGTTGAAACAACGGCGCAGCCCAAGCCTCCCAAAACGCGTGGGAGTGTTTTGGCTGAAGCATATTTACGAAGACCGGGCTTAGAGATACGCTTGATACCCTTGATGGTGCGCGTCTTCTTTTCGCCATATTTCAACGTAATGGTGAGTGTCTTTTGTGGAACGGTGTTCTCAATGACAAAATCAGAAACGTAGCCTTCTTCTTTAAGAACGCGAGCGATTTCTGCAAGGACTTTAGTGGAAGGCATGCTTACCTCAGCTTTTCCGGCCGCATTAGCATTTCTAATGCGCGTAAGCATGTCTGATACAGGATCGGTTACATTCATGCAGGTTCTCCTTAACTCTTAAACGTGGAACGCTCGGTTCACTTTAAGGCCGTGCCTAAGTGCCTAAGCATCCCGTATTGCTTGGCTATTCTATCAAATCTACCAGCTTGATTTATGCACACCAGGAAGTTCTCCACGGTTTGCAAGCTCGCGCAGGCAAACACGACAAAGTCCAAACTTACGATAGACGGAATGTGGGCGTCCACAGCGCTGGCAACGCCTTACTAAGCGTGTAGAAAACTTTGGTTTTCTCTCTGCTTTTACTTTCATTGAAGTCTTTGCCACAAATGCTCCTTTTTTAAAAGATGGGTAATCTCTTACTGCAGTGTTTAGTCCGTTTACAACCTGTTGCTCGTCAATCTCTAAGTAGTCTTGAGCCTGGTTCTTATATGACTTTCCTATATAGCTCTCGCCATTAGTTTTGGAACGGGAAATTAAAAGCGCTTAAGAGCTCTTTTGCTTCCTCATTAGTATTGGCGGTAGTCACAATAGTAATGTCCATACCGCGTACGTGATCCATCGAGTCAAAATCAATTTCTGGGAAGATGACTTGCTCGGTAACACCCATGGAGTAGTTTCCTTGACCGTCGAAAGATTTGGAACTCATACCGCGAAAATCGCGAATACGCGGAATAGCAGCACTAATAAGACGATCGAGAAAATCATACATGCGATCTTGGCGAAGCGTAACCTTGGCACCAATGGGCATGCCCTGGCGCAAGTGAAATGTTGCGATAGACTTCTTTGCTTTACAGATGGCGGGCTGCTGACCGGTGATAGTACGAAGATCAGCCACAGCACCTTCAATTGCCTTAGAATCAGAAGCGGCCTCTCCTACTCCCATATTGACAACAATCTTCTCAATTTTGGGAATCTGCATAGGGTTCTTATAGCCAAACTTCTCTTGCAAAGCAGGACGAATTTCCTCTTGGTATTTAGTCTTTAAGCGAGGAGTGTGTTGAGCTTTTGCCATTAGTTCTCCTTATTACTTACTCTTCTTGGCGTAGCTAAAATCTGTCGTTGAACCTTAATATTGGATCAGTGAACCTAGAAGGCCTTGCCGCATTTCTTGCAGACGCGAACCTTGTGTCCATCTTCTTCTTTATGACCCACGCGCGTTGGTTTTTGACAATGGGGACAGATGACTTCCACATTGGAAACGTCAATAGCCGACTCTTGTTGGGCGATGCCGCCCTGCTGATTGCCTTGCGTGGGATGCAGCGCTTTCTTAACGATAGCAACACCCTCTACCACAACCTTTCGGCTGTTAGGAAGGGCACGTAAAACTTTTGCCGTAACGCCCTTATCTTTACCGGAGAGCACCTTCACGGTATCGCCAGTTTTGATATTCATTTTCTGCATGCTATAACTCCTTGGGTCTTCTTGCACTCAAATGCTCACGCCACAGGCATTAAAGCGTTTCTGGTGCAAGAGAGACGATTTTCATATACTTTTTATCACGCAACTCACGTGCTACGGGGCCAAAAATACGCGTACCAATAGGATTTTTGTCCTTATCGATAATAACGCAGGCGTTTTCATCAAAGCGAATGTAGGAGCCATCCGGACGACGATTCTCCTTGACCGTACGCACAACGACGCACTTCACAACTTCACCCTTCTTGACCGCACCACCAGGGGTTGCCTCCTGAACTGCAGCGGTAAAAACATCGCCAACGCCTGCATAGCGGCGCTTGGAACCGCCAAGCACCTTAATACAGCGTACCGATTTGGCACCTGAGTTGTCAGCCACGTTGAGCATTGTTTGTTGTTGAATCATGTTATCTCCTACTAAGACGAACAAAGATTATGGCTTTGCCGCGGTTTCCCTACGTTAAGCGCTTACTTTGCCTTCTCGACAATCTTCACAAGACGCCAGCGTTTGGTGCGAGAAAGTGGGCGTGTTTCCATAACACGTACGCGATCACCAAGACCTGCCTCGTTATTTTCATCGTGCACGTGAAGCTTCTTGGAAATAGTCATCATCTTGCCGTACTTGGGATGAGGCTTACGGTCGGTAATGGTAATAGTAATTGACTTATCACCGGAAAGAGATGTTACCTCACCGGTACGAACCTTGCGTGCATTGCGTGTAGTCTCTTGTGCCATCTTTATGCACCTGCAACTTTCTTGCTATCAGATTTAGCATTTGCTACCTCTGCGTTTTTAGTCTCGGGCTCCGCGGTTTCCTCTTTGGTCTTTGCGGATGCAGGCTTATCTGCCCCTTTCACCGCAGCGGCAACCTTAGGCTGCTCTGGTTTTTTAGCGGACTTTTTGGTCTGCTTAGAATTGGCAAGCTCACGAAGCCGCATTTCTGTTTGGACGCGAGCAATATCGCGCTTTACCGTGCAAACGCGAGCCGTGTTATCCAGTTGACTCGTTGCCATCTGGAAGCGGAGATTAAAAAGTTCAGCGCGCCCGTCCTTTAATTGTTTCTCGAGCTCTTTATCCGAGAGGGCGTGTATATCCTTAGCTTTCATTATTGCGCCTCCCCTACTTCTGCAACTTCTGAAGTAACATCAGTAGTCTCTTGCTTAACCTCAGCAGGTTCCGGTTTTACCTGAGCCGCTTCGGGTTTCTCTTCAGCTGTTTTAACACTGGTCCCAGCGGTGCCCTGTTTAACGTCAGCTGCGTCGCGAACAACAATCTTGGTTTTGATGGGAAGTTTGTGCTGCGCAAGACGCAAAGCTTCGCGCGCTACTTCATCATCGACGCCATCAATCTCAAACATGATGCGACCGGGTTTAACAACGGCTACCCACTCTTCGGGGTTACCTTTACCCTTACCCATACGAGTTTCAGCTGGCTTCTTGGTGATTGGCTTATCTGGGAAAATAGTAATCCAGACTTTACCGCCACGTTTCATTGCACGCGTCATGGCGATACGAGCGGCTTCGATCTGGCGGTTGGTAATCCAATGACGTTGCTCGGCACGAATGCCATAGGTGCCAAAGTTGAGCGTTGTGCCTCCTTTGGCCTGACCCTTCATAGAGCCGCGCTGCACTTTTCTGTGCGGAATGCGTTTAGGAGCTAGCACTAGTCTCTCCTCTCTTGACGACGAGGACGGTTCGATCTGCTGGGGGTCTCAAGAGCAGGATTGGGAGCCTGTTGTCCAGGCATCACTTCACCAAGGTAAATCCAGGTAGAAACACCGCAAGAACCCATGATGGTGTGAGCGGTAGCCTGGGCGTAATCGATCTTAGCGCGAAGTGTTTGCAGAGGAACGCGTCCCTCACGGCTCCATTCGCGACGACTCATTTCTGCGCCGCCTAGACGACCGGAGCATTGAATACGAATGCCTTGTGCGCCTGCCTGTTGAGCAGATTGCACCGCTTTTCTCACGGCACGACGGAAGGCAACACGAGCTTCAAGTTGCTCAGCAATGGATTGAGCAACGAGTGCAGCATCGAGCTCAGGGCGCTTAACTTCGATGACATCAATGTCAACATCGCCCTTGGAAACGCCCGCGATCTTCTCGAGCTGTGAGCGAAGTGTGTCGATATCGGCACCTTTTTTGCCGATAACAATACCAGGACGCGCCGTGTAAATAACAACTTTCACTTTAGACCCCGCGCGCTCAATGTCTACACGAGACAGCGACGCACCTTTGAGGCGTTTGGTTAAAAACTTTCGGATGGCAATATCGTTACCAACGTTTGTGGCGTAGTCTTTCTCGGAAAACCAGCGGCTACGCCAGTTTTCAGTCACGCCAAGACGAAATCCTGTAGGAGATACTTTGTGACCCATGTGCTTTCTACGCCTCCTTTCTTGGAGCTACGACAACCGTAATATGGCTCGTTCTTTTATTGATTCTTGAAGCGGATCCCTTTGCACGAGGGCGAATGCGCTTGAGCGTGGGGCCCTCGTCGACATAGGCTTGAGAGACGATTAAGTCCTCGGTGCGCAGGCCCTTATTCTGGAATGCATTTGCGCAAGCTGAACGAAGTACCTTTTCAACATCCACAGCTACAGCTCTTTGAGAAAACTGAAGGACCTGCGTGGCTTGTTCGACAGGCTTGTTGCGGATAAGGTCAATCACGAGACGTGCTTTGCGGGGAGCAACGCGCACATATTTAGCGGTTGCACGAACTCCCTGGTTGATACCATTGGCTCCTTCTGCAGCCTTCTTAGACTGCTTTGCCTTTGCAGAAGCCGCTGCTTTTCCGGCTCTCTTTGCATCCGGCGTATTAGCAGTCTTAGTAGGCTTTTTGGTCTGTGATTTTGCACCTGAAGCACTTTTGGAAGCGTTAGGCTTCTCGGCAGCAGGCTTTTTATCTGCAGCTTTCTTGGTTGGAGCTGCAGGTTTCTTGCTAGCAGGTGCATCTTGCTTGTCAGCAGTAGATGTCTTATCAGCAGGCATGTTTGAAGCCGCCTTATCGGCAGACTTGATAGCCGCTTGTGCAGAAGGTGCGGAAGCCTTGGAATCCACAGCAGTATCCTGAGTCAATTGCTCTTTAGTTGACTCGGATGCACTTGTACCGTTTTTGTCTGGCATCTCTTCCCTCCTTAATCCTTCTTGTGGCCACGGAAGGTGCGTGTTGGAGCGAACTCTCCAAGCTTGTGACCAACCATGGACTCAGTTATATAAACAGGAACGTGCTTGCGCCCATCATGCACCGCAATGGTATGACCTACCATCTCGGGGAAAATGGTGCTTGCGCGCGACCAGGTTTTAAGAACTTGCTTTGTGCCCGCTTCGTTTTGCGCGACAATGCGCTCAAGAAGACGCGTCTGCACATACGGTCCTTTTTTGAGGCTTCTGCTCATAAATATAAACTCCTGCTCTTAAACTCTTATCTACTTCGTCTTACGGCGACGAATAATGAGACGATTTGAACCCTTCTTAGGATTGCGTGTCTTAGCACCCTTGGAAGGCTTACCCCATGGAGAGACGGAAGGACGACCAGAGGTGTGGTTCTTACCTTCGCCACCACCGTGGGGGTGATCGACGGGGTTCATAACGGTACCACGGACGGTGGGGCGAATGCCACGCCAGCGGTTACGACCGGCTTTACCAATGCGAATGTTGGCGTGATCTGCGTTGCCTACTTCGCCAATAGTGGCACGGCAGGTAATAAGAACACGGCGCATCTCGGAGGAGGGCATGCGCAGCACGGCATAGTCTCCTTCTTTACCCATGAGCTGCACAGAAGCGCCAGCAGAGCGCGCGATAGCAGCACCTTTGCCGGGCTGAAACTCAATAGCATGGATAACAGTACCAACGGGAATATTGGCCAAAGGAAGAGCGTTGCCTGGCTTAATATCTGCCTCAGGACCTGATTCAATCGTATCGCCAACCTTAATGCCCTTAGGAGCAAGGATGTACGCCTTGGCTCCATCAGCATAATGTAAAAGCGCAATGCGAGCGGAGCGATTGGGGTCGTACTCAATGGTGGCAACCTTAGCGCTTACGCCATCCTTTTGGCGCTTAAAGTCAATACGACGATACTTGCGCTTATGGCCACCGCCCTGATGACGCGTGGTGATGCGGCCATTATTGTTGCGGCCGGCCTTTTTGCTGAGCGGCTCGAGAAGGGACTTCTCGGGAGTCGTTGTGGTGATCTCGGCAAAATCCGAGACAGTCTCAAAGCGACGTCCTGGGCTCGTGGGTTTTAGTCTTTTTACTCCCATAGCATTCCTTTCATGCTACCTTGCTAGCTGAGTGATTTTGGGAGTTGCCACTCAACACCAAGGGTAGTTGCCTAGTTATCAGCGGCATCTCCATAGATTTCAATCTTGTCGCCGGCGGCAAGTGTCACGATAGCCTTCTTCCAGCGGCGTGTTTTTCCTGGTTTGTAACGAACACGTTTAGTTTTAGGCTTAACCCACATGGTGTTTACCTTGTTGACGTGAACGTTAAAGATTTTCTCAATGGCCTGGGCAATTTCCTCTTTAGGAGCTTGTGGGGCTACTTCAAAGGTATATTTTCCCTGTTCATTAAGGTCAAAAGAGCGCTCAGAGACAATAGGGCGCACGATAACGTTATATTCTGACTGCATTATTGAAGCACCTCCTCAAGTTTCTTAGCAACGTCTTGCGTCATCACCAAGCACTTGTTGTCGACGAGATTATGAGCGTTGGCCTCAGAGACGCTGATAAGAGAAACCTTGGGTAGATTTCTAAACGCGAGCAACTCGCAGATAGCGTCATCGGGAAGAACGAGTGTGATGCGCTTATCGGCAAGACCAAGAGCATCAATAACCTTCTTGGCATCTCGCGTCTTAGGGGCCGTAAAGGTGAGCTTATCAAGAATAATAAGTTCTCCGTCCGCAGCTTTGCCGGAAAGGACAGAGCGCAGAGCAGCTTTAATTTCCTTTTTGTTTGAGTGCTTAATGTGAGTTCTGGGAACTGGTCCAAAAGCACGGCCTCCGCCAACCCACTGAACCGCGCGAATGGAACCTTGGCGTGCACGACCGGTTCCTTTTTGGCGCCACGGCTTAATTCCGCCTCCAGAAACTTCCGAGCGACCCTTAACCTTATGAGTCCCCTGGCGTGCGGAGGAAAGCTGATTCTTAATAACGTGATGAATAAGAGCAATGTTGGGCTCTGCCGAGAAAACAGAGTCCGCAAGAGTAAGAGCTCCCTGCTCTTTGCCTTGCATATCTTTCATTTTTATCTGTGCCATGACATCTCCTAGCCTAAGTAATTAACTGGCCTTAGGCCGTGTGGATTTCTACTAATGCATTCTTAGGACCTGGTACTGCACCTTTTATCAGCATGAGGTTCTGCTCTGGATCAATGCGTACAAGCTTCAGGTTCTTAACAGTAACGCGCTCATCGCCCATATGACCAGCCATATGAAGGCCTTTTCTGACGCGTGCAGGATATGCGCACTGACCAATGGAGCCTGGACGGCGTTGATTTCTTGAACCGTGCGTCATGGGGCCACGAGCAAAGTTCCAACGCTTAATGGTTCCTTGATAGCCCTTACCCTTAGAAGTCCCTACAACATCAACGGTTGTAGCGCCCTCAAAGGCAGAGACGGTAATAGTGTCGCCAACCTTTATCTCTTCGCCCTCAGCACTCGTGGCAAGCGGAATCTCGCGCACATAACGCATGGCAGGAACGCCGGCCTTTTTGAAATGGCCAGCCTGGGGCTTATTGAGCTTGGATTCGTCTATTTCCTCAAAACCAACCTGGATAGCATCGTAGCCACAAGTGTCTTGAGATTTGACTTGCGAGACAACGCAAGGGCCAGCTTGAATGACTGTAACGGGAACGACATTAGCGTCCTCATCAAAAATCTGTGTCATTCCTAGCTTTTTGCCAAGAATTGAAGCTGCCATTGAGCAACCTTTCCTCATGTGATTTTGGGCCCTTCAAGCAGCCTTTCTGCTTGTTCCCAGAGAATCACTTCCGCGGTAATGCTGTCTTTTGTGAAGACCCCAACACACGCGAGCGCGATCATCTTCGACGCAACCTGGCGCGCCGAGAGATTAAATCTATGCATCCGTTTGGATACGCCCGACTAAGTGGATGAGGGTAAATGCGCAAATTTACACATGCCTTCAAAAAAAGTCAGCCTGACTAGTATAGCCATCTCCCCCGCTCTCCTGCTGTCTTTTTTTATGTGACGGCCATCTTCACAAAGTCTCCACAAGCTCAGAAGGCGGCCAAAGAAGTATAAGCCTTGAGCAACGCGTGTGATGCGTGCCATGTGAAGACTATGAGCCTTGAGCAACGCGTGTGATGCGTGCCATGAATTCATCTAAAAAGCGCGGGACATCAACCTCTACGGCAACGTTCATCGTTTTATCGGAATTATTAAGCTTCATTTCGTTGCCAATTGTGCGGCCGCGTACAGGATCTTCCGTATCGACCTTCATGTTGATATCTAAGCATTTCACCAGCGAAGGATCGGCTGCAACACCCACTGCAAGCGGGTCATGTAGGCCACACCCTCCAAGGTAAGGAGCGGTTGTCTCGTATGCCTTGATGTAGTAGTCGGTCATATCCGCAACAAACGCGCCTTGAGGCGTATTGAGGTCACGCCATACTTGCGTTTCTTTATAGGTCAAAAGGGTCTGAAGTGTTACGTCAAGGCCTATCATGGTAGCAGGGAGCCCCGAGCGAAAGGTCTCATTTGCAGCCTCGGGGTCTTGATTGATATTGGCCTCAGCCCAAGGTTGCACGTTTCCTGGCACCGTAAGAGCGCCTCCCATGAGGATCATTCTGCCAATCCTATCCTTAATAGAGGGGTCTTTTCTAAGAGCTGTCGCCATATTGGTTTGTGGGCCAGTAGGAATATAGAGGAGATCTTTTTGATACGTGTGAGCTGACTCAATAATGAAATCGACGGCACCCATGCTTTCCGGCTGGCGCTCAGCGTCAGGGATTCCAACGTTGCCGATGCCGTTTTTACCGTGAATGAACTCAGATATCTCCATCACTTCAAAGCTCTTTTTGGAAAGGGCATGGGGCTCACCGAGAAAAACCGGAACGTCATCGCGTCCGCAGAGGGCGAGAATAGCAAGCGCATTGCGAACTCCCTGCGCTACCTGGACATTGCCATAGGTCCCCGTAATGCCAATAAGCTCAAGCTCTGGAGAGCCCAAGCAATAGAAAATGGCAAGGGCGTCATCAATGCCGGTATCGAGGTCAAGTATTACTTTCTTAGCCATGTTGGCTCCTTTGTTAAGACGGACAGTGTTCAGCCGGGTAATGTTATAAGGGAAGGGTCTAGTTGCTATTGTTCTGCGGGTAGTATTTAAACGAGTAGTTCTTCAACCTCAGATTGCGAAGGAATCGATTGCATCGCCCCCAAACGGGAGACCGTAAGCGATGAGGCTTTGGTGGCATATTCCATAGATTCCTTAAAGCCCATGGAGCGCGAACGACCAGCAATCATCGCCCCAATAAAGGTATCGCCGGCTGCTGTGGTGTCAAGCGCTTCTACTTTTCTCGCTGGCACAAAAAACGAGCCTTCCTTATCTGAGCCAAACGCCCCTTGCGAGCCCAAGGTAATAACAACTTGCGAAGGGCCCTTAGCGTGAATTTTTTTGGCAGCCTCCGCTGCATCCTCAAGTCCATAGGGGTATTGTCCGCAGAGAATCTCGCATTCCGTTTCATTGATGCACACGTAGTCAAGGTTGGGCCAGACTTCCTCTGGAATCTCTCGGGCAGGCGCAGGATTAATCATCGTGAAAAGGCCGTGCTTGTGTGCGCATTCAAGGGCAGCATACGTAAGCGAAGGCTCGTTTTCAAACTGAGCGAGAAAAATATCTCCAGCCTCACCCACTTCATCAATCGTCTTTAGAACAGCATCTTTATCCAGAGCGTAGTTTGCACCATGAGACAAGATGATTCGATTATTGCCATCAACGCGAATGATAGACGCGGTCCCCGTAGGAAGGGTTTCAGAGGTAAAAATGTGCGCCGTATTGATATTGGCGCCCTCAAGGCAACCTATAAGTACCTCGCCAAACGCATCATTGCCCACAGCTCCTATGAAGTGAACATCGGCGCCTAGTCGTGCAGCTGCAACGGCCTGATTTGCGCCTTTACCGCCGGGATTAGTAATGAACCCCGATCCGGCAAGCGTCTCCCCTGCATCGGGGATGCGGTCACAGTTAATGGAAAGATCCATGTTTAAGCTGCCCAGAACGAGAACCTTAGACATGAGATGGCCTCCTAAACTTGCACGTTGCCCGAGCTTGCGCGTTACCTAAACGTGCGCGCTGCTTAAATCTGTGCGTCTGCAAGCGTGCGCGTGAAATCTTCGACCGATTGGATTCCCAAATCGCCCTCTTTGCGCTCGCGCACGCTGACGGTATTGTTTTGCGCTTCTTTATCACCCACGATGAGCATGTATGGAATCTTTTGCTCTTGCGCTTTGGCAATCTTTGCGCGCATGGGTTCGGAATGCGTATCCACATCAACCCGGCCACCAACGGCTCGCATCTCATGAGCAATCTTTTCTGCATAGTCAAGATGACGGTCGGCGATAGGGATAATCACGGCTTGCACCGGTGCGAGCCAAAGTGGCAGCGCACCTGAGTAGTGTTCTATCAGAATACCAAGGAATCGCTCGATGGAACCAAAGATTGCGCGGTGCAGCATCCATGGACGTGCAGTTGAGTTGTCCTTTGTGCGATACGTGAGATCAAAGCGCTCAGGAAGATTAAAGTCAACCTGGATAGTAGAACATTGCCAGGTTCTGCCTATAGAATCCTTTACCTTGATGTCAATCTTGGGTCCGTAAAATGCGCCGTCACCCTCGTTGATATCGAAGGGGATGTTGCGCTGCTTGCACGCCTCTTTCAAGAAGTTCTCCGCCTTGTCCCACATGTCATCGGTGCCAATAGAGTGAGCAGGACGAGTTGATATCTCTGCCTCATAGGAAAGATCAAACGTTGACATGATGTGGTCAACAAGCTTCATGATTTCTGTGACTTCATCTATGACCTGATCTTCTCGGCAGAAAATGTGAGCGTCATCCTGGGTAAAGCCACGCGCCCTGAAGAGACCGTTGACAGCTCCCGATAGTTCATGGCGGTACACCGTGCCAAATTCAAAATAGCGAAGGGGTAGATCTCGGTAGCTATGCAGATCTGAGTTATAGAGGAGAACGTGCCCTGGGCAGTTCATGGGTTTTACGCCAAATTCCTGGCCCTCCCCTGCCTCAGACTTCTTTAACGTAGGTGAGATGCCATCTGTCTCTTGCTTTTCGTTGACCGTAAAGAAGTACATATTTTCTTGGTAGAAATCGTAATGACCCGAGGTCTTCCAAACATCGCTTTTATAGATATGCGGCGTAATGACTTCTTCATAACCAGCAGCGTAAAGGTCTCGTCTCAGCCATTCCTGAAGCGTTCTCACCACGCGTGCCCCATTGGGGAAAAAGAGCGGGAGACCTGGTCCTACCTCCTCAAACGTCTCAAAAATGCCAAGGCGAGGACCTAAGATGCGGTGGTCGCGTGCCTTTGCCTCTTCCATCATTTCGTTGAAGGCTTTAAGCTCCTTCTTGGTGGCAAACTGGTTGCCGTAGACCCGCTGGAGCATCTGTTTGGAGGAATCACCTTTCCAGTATGCGCCAGAGGTCCGAGCAATCTCAAAGGAATCAGAAGGGATTGTTCCTGCCGAAGGGACATGTGGGCCATGACAGAGCTCAACATGGTCACCATGCCTGTAGACAACTACTTCTTCCGACGGGTCCAGCTCGTCCAGAGTTTCAAGCTTCAGGGGCTGGTCGGCGAAGATTTCCTGCGCTTTTTGGCGTGATACAACTTCACGCACAAAGGGCTTATCAGCAGCAATAATCTCGCGCATACGCGCTTCAAGCTTTTCAAAGGACTCAGGCGTAATTTGGTCAGGCGTCTGGAAGTCATAGTAAAAACCATTTTCTATGGAGGGTCCATAACCCAAGGCAACGTCAGCAAAGAGTTCTATAACCGCCTCTGCAAGAATATGAGCTGTGGAATGCCTAAGAATTGCGAGACCTTCTGGCTGTTTAGCAGTAAGGATGGCAACATCATCTCCATCATGCAAAGGCGTAGAAAGGTCACTGGGAACGCCATTAATGGTGGCTGCTAAAGCGGCCTTTTGAAGGCCGGGACCAATGGAGGCAGCCAAATCTGCTGCGGTCGCGCCTTCTTCAAGTTCTTTTTTTGAGTCATCAGGAAGTACTATTGACAGCATACTCAATCCTTTCTTGGGCTTTCCTAGTTTAATACGAAAGCAGAAGGGCAAAGGTCAGAAAGTGGACAGGAATCGCAGAGAGGACGTTTAGCTCGGCAGAATTCTCTCCCAAATAAAACCATCTGATGATTGATGTAAATCCAGTCTTTTTGATCGTAGAGACGCATGAGCTTTGCTTCAACTTTTTCTGGCGTGCTATCTGCTTTTGTCGCAAGGTTCAAGCGGTGAGCAATCCGAAAAACGTGCGTATCGACGGCGATACCGTGTGCCTTCCCAAAGCCTGCAGCCATAACGCAATTAGCAGTTTTGCGCCCAACGCCGGGAAGTTTCTGCAGCTCATCAATGTTTGCGGGCACCGTTGAGGCGTACTCAGCAACGCACATTTGCGCAAGACCTTTGAGCTTTTGCGCTTTTACACGGAAAAACCCAAGAGGGTGAATGATCTTCTCGATATCAGCAAGAGGGGCGGCGGCCAAGTCAGCAGGATGCGGATAGGTGGCGAAGAGCTTGGGCGTCACCTTGTTGACAGCTTCATCGGTGCACTGCGCGGAAAGAACAACGGCAATGGTAAGTTCAAAGGGATTGGAAAAGTGAAGAGAGGGATTACCCGCGCCATACGTGGCATAGAGGCGCGTCTCAATCTCTTGAGCTCGCGTCTTCTTATTTTTTATGGATTCTCTGGGCAACGTGAATCAAAAGCGAGTGTTTTAAAACTTTTGCAATGTATGAGAGGTGAACCAAGGTGATAAAAAGAGCTGTTTGGGCCCTACTGAATGCGCGTCCTACAATAAGGGCAAACTTTCCAATCTGCGTTGAGAGGACGGTGACACGTAGGACACACGTTTCTCACTTGCGTATTACAAATGGGGCAAACGATAAAATCACGGTCGATGGCGGTGCCACACTTAGGGCAGATACCGTAATGAGAAAGTTGATGCTCTCTGAGGGCGATATCCAAATCTTGCTCTTCCCTATCAACCATGTAGCTGGAAGGACGCAAAATTACGTAGGCAAGAAGACCCACCACAGGAACAACGGAGATACACGCCCAGAGCCACCAAGGTTCCGCGCCGCGGCGCTGCGCATCGCGCACAACGTACACAATGGAAAGCGCGTAAAGCAAAATGACACAAATAAGCATGAGGTAGAGCACGATACTCACCTCTGGAGTCACAATTTGGTCGAGAAGATCTGACATGCTATATCCTTTTCAGCTAAAAATCACTATAACGAAAACGATTGTATCAGACTATCCGCTCTTTTCGAACGTTTTAACCTCACCGGCAAGCGTGATTGTACCAATTGCAATGTAGTCCCCTTGAGCCAGGGCATCACAGGCGTCAGGAACACTCTCAAAGATGCGCGCTGGCGCTCTTCCCAATGTCGAGAACAACTCTCCCAGACGTACTGCCGATAAACAGCGCTCATTGTGCGTTTGTGTAACATAGATATCTGCCCTGGGATCCAGGCTATTCGCGATGAGGGCAGCCATCTGCTCTGTGTCTTTATCGGCAAACATGGCTATGAGGGCACTTATAGGCTCGTCTTGCGTAGCCTGAAAAGCGCGTAGCTCATCCATGGAAACACGCACGGACTGGGGGTTATGGGCAGCATCGATGATATGAAAGGGCCTCTCTGAGAGAATCTCAAAGCGACCTGGAATGAGCGTGTGCTCTAGTAGGTCTACTGTGGTTTGCGGAGAGAGGCCATGCTGAAGGTATGCTTCGGCGAGAGCCTTGGAGAGAGCAATGTTGGCTGCCTGGTAGTGCGGGATGTGTGTCCCTCTGGAAGTGTGACCTGCCTGCTCCTTTGTAGGGAGGTCATTTGCTGAAGATGCCTTTGCCGAGACGCACTTTTCTAGGGGCACCTGCGCCGGAATATACTCCGGCTCTATAGAGCAGGCATCACAACGGGCATCTACAATGGCGCGTACTTCAGGATCCTCAGCAACTCCTGCTCCAAAAAAAACCCGCTGTCCCGGCTTAATGATGGCCGCTTTTTCTTGGGCAATCTGCGCTTTGGTCTCGCCCAATATTTTTGTGTGATCAAGGTCTACGCCAGTAATTGCCGTAATAAGAGGGGTTGTGGCGGTTGTGGCATCCCATCTCCCTCCCATTCCTACTTCCAAAACGGCCACCTTCACATTCTTAAGGGCGAATATAACGAGAGCCGCAACCGTAAGAAGATCAAATTGTGTAATGTTGTAGAGACTCTCTCCTGCTAGGAGTCGATTGTGGTTAACCTTCTCGCCCGCAGCCTGAGCTGCCGCGACGCCAGTGGCAAAGAGCTCATCTGCTACATCCTCGCCATCAAGTACGATGCGCTCATTCACTCGCTCCAGCTCTGGGCTCGTATAGAGACCAACGAGAGGCATGTCCTCAGGCGTGCCGTTGATATCCTTTAGAGCCGCTTCAAGAAAAGCGGCCGTGTAGCGAGAGGTGGAGGTTTTACCATTAGTTCCCCCAATTTGGATGACATCAAAGTAGGACTGAGGATTTCCAAGAACCTCAAGCATCTCAATGACTGTTTCTAGAACAGGATCGATGCCTATCCTTAGCTGAAGCGTGAGCGCCTCACATGCGTCTGCATACGATAGCGGTTTCGTTTGAATTGGTACGGAGTACATCAAGAAATCTACAGGCTTGCAAGCTCTGCCTGTAAGCGCTCTATACTTGCCTCAAGTTCCTCATGACGCTCGCGCTTCTGTTGAATAATCTTGGGGGCGGCCTTTGCCAAAAAGCCCTCGCTAGAAAGGGTTTTTTGAAGACCTTTCAGCTCGCCTTCAGCCTCCTGAAGCGCTTTTTGAATACGAGCGCGTTCTTGCTCAAAATCAACCACACCCTTGAGCACGACATACGCCGTAAAAGCCTTATCCTCAAAAGCAACAGAATCCTGGGGTTTATCGGCATCCTGGGGCAAGTTATCAAGGGTCACAATCTTTCCCACCGCATGAATGAAGCTATCCTGCTTAGCAAGAATCTCCATCACCTCTGGCGTTGCACGGATGAGAACAGACACTTCCTGATTGGGGCTCAATCTATAGCGGGCACGAACGGAGCGAACTCCCGAAATAAGGCGTCGTGCCACATCAAAGGTCTCCTCGGCATCCTTGTCAATGAACGTCTTGAAATCGTGAAAGTGAGGCCAGGGAGCCTGCATAAGGAAGCGCTTTGCATGTGTGCCGATAATCTCTTCTGGTACAGGCGAACCAACAGGGCGCGCATCCATACGACCCGCGAGAGCATCAAAGGTGTCAAGCGCAGAGACCGGGAGCTCTTCCCAGATGGCCTCAGTGATAAACGGCATCACAGGATGTAAAAGGCGCAACGCTGTATCGAGAACGAATACGAGATTCCTTTGGGCAACCATTCGCGTTTGATCATTGGAAGACTGAAGGCGCACTTTGGTAAGCTCTACATACCAATCGCATACCTCGTTCCAAAAGAAGTTCTGCATATCACGAGCATACATACCAAATTCAAACTGAGAGAGACTATCAGTGGCTGTCTTCACAACAGACGCAAGACGCGAAAGCATCCATTTATCCTCAGGTGTCTCGGCCACAGCCTCCCCCGGTACATAACCATCCAGGTTCATAAGGGCAAAACGACAAGCGTTCCAAATCTTGGTGACAAACGCCTTGGCCGCAGCGGTCCTGGGAGACTCTACAAACTCCCCCGTTTTCTTATCAAAGGCGGCATCAAATTTCACGTCTTGATTGCCCGTTACCAGGCTTAAGAGATTGAACCGCATAGCGTCTGCACCGTACTTCTCGATGAGGTCCATGGGGTCGACGCCATTACCCTTGGACTTTGACATGCGCGAACCATCCTTTGCCAAAATGGTGGCGTGGATGAATACATCATTGAACGGTTTTTGGTCGAGGAAGCTATAGGAGCTCATCACCATACGCGCAACCCAGAGAGCAATAATATCGCGAGCTGTAAAGAGTGCCGTTGTAGGATAGTGATGCTCAAGCGATTCAGGATGGATCGGCCATCCCTGCGTTGCAAAAGGAAAGAGTTGCGAGGAAAACCACGTATCAAGGACGTCTGGGTCTTGTACAACGTGCGTGGATCCACACGCAGGACAGACTGTGATGTCGTCCATGCAAGCGTCTTCCCAGCCGCAATCATCACAGGCAAAAACAGGTATTCTGTGACCCCACCACAGCTGGCGCGAGATGCACCAATCCTTCAGATTGTTCATCCAGGTAAGATAGGTGTCCTCCCAGCGCTCAGGGTGAAAGTGAACGCTTCTTGTTTTAACGGCCTCGGTTGCCCTGGGCTTGAGGCCTTCAGTTTTGACAAACCATTGCTCAGAAAGCCAGGGCTCAAGAGCAGTATCGCAGCGATAACAATGCATAACGGAGTGATCAAGCTCTTCTACATGGTCGAGTAGGCCCTCCTTTTCAAAGGCGGTTACAATGGCCTCGCGAGCCTCCTCGCGTGATAGTCCTGAGAATTCCCCATATCCCTCTACGATGTGCGCCGTCTCATCAAGCACATTAATTTTTTCGAGATCGTGAGCCTCGCCCATTGCAAAATCATTGGGATCGTGAGCGGGAGTCACCTTCACAAAACCAGTTCCAAACTCAGCGTCAACATGCCAGTCAGAAAAGATAGGAATCTCACGGTTGACGAGCGGAAGGATAACAGTAGCACCCACAAAGGCAGCTTTGTCTGGATCAGTGGGACTCACCGCAACGCCCGTGTCTCCCAGCATTGTCTCTGGTCGCGTTGTTGCTACCGTAATGTAGCTTTGCCCAGAAACCGGCTCCTTGAGCGGATAGCGCAAGTACCACAGGTGGCCCTTCTCGCTCTGGTATTCAGCTTCATCATCAGAAATAGCCGTCTTGCAGTTAGGACACCAATTCACGATGCGTTTGCCACGATAGATAAGGCCATCGTGATACCAATCGCAAAACACCTTGCGGACCGCATAGGAAAAATCCTCGTCCATCGTGAACTTTTGATCAGAAAAATCGCAGCTCGTCCCCATACGCTTCATCTGACGCACAATGGTGCCGCCATACTCGCGCGTCCAATCCCAACACGCCTCCACAAACTTTTCTCGTCCAATTTCTAGCCGAGAAATCCCTTCCTCTTTAAGCTTCTTGTCAACTTTTGTTTGCGTAGAAATCCCAGCATGATCTAAACCAACGATCCAGCGAACAGATTTGCCCAGCATGCGGTTAAAGCGAATAAACGTATCCTGGATGGTGTCATCAAGCGCGTGTCCCATATGAAGAACACCTGTGACATTAGGAGGCGGTATGACGATGGTGCAGTCTTGCGGTGCGGGTTCGTCCGATGATACCTGCCCAACCGTGCGTTGATAGCAACCGGCATCCAACCAGCGCTCTGCGAGCACCTTCTCTATCGTTTTGGATTCAAAATGAGCAGGTAGATTAGGTTTTTGACTGTTTTGTGAGTCATCAGTTGTGGACATGGTTAATCGATATCATCCTCATCGGAAATAGCAGCTTCAATCATCTGGCCAAAGGAAATTGGGTCGTCAGTTTCATCCTTGGTGAACACACCTTCATGTCGTTCATCCTCTCTAACATCTGAGATGGCGTCAATAAGATCATCTGGTTCAGGGCCATCTGGGTACTCCTCGGCCATCATAACCGCAAGTTCCTCATCGTCTGCCTGAGATTCCTCGGCAAAGCCCATATCGATGAGCTTGCGACTTGTGATAGGAATGTCCTCGTAGTGTGCGTCTTGCACCTGGAGTTTTCCGTCTTGGAGAACGAGGCTGCCACTCTCGTGCACGAGCGACTCATCTTCATCGCCGGGGCGTGTATACTCGTTGATATTAAACGAGAAACACACGTTTAAAGAGGCGATGGCATCCTCCAGCGCGGTAATGTCCTCCTTGGAAAGCGAGCCGTGCAAAATCCAAGGTGCCGCCTCATCAAAGCCTTCATCGGTAACGCCCGAGATTTGATAGATGACCTGAGGTTCATTCGTAGTAACGCGCGCATCTGCCTTAGACGGTTGCGACATGGGCATATCTTGCTCCTCGGTGTCGTAAACCGTGGTAATTCCACGCGTGAGGTTCTCTTGATTATACGAGGCGAGGGCTTTTTTCCAAATGCTCGAAAACTTACGTTTTGAAAGCAAGTCCTCGGGAAGTCCAATGGTTCCATAAAAAGGAATGCTTTGGGACATACCATCCTCCTTCACATGTTATGTATCGCATTTCGTTCAGGTATGCGCAAAAGAGTATACGTGGTTTCTTCTGTTGAATCCAGGAAGCACTAGCTTGCAAGACGTGTTTTTTTCTTTTTGCTTCCACGCAGGATAATACGTGGCCCATCGCTACCGAGAACAGCCTCGCGCGTCACAATCACTTGAGCAATATTAGGATTGCTGGGCATGTCAAACATAGTTTTTTGGAGCGTCTGCTCCATGATTGAGCGAAGTCCTCGCGCGCCTATCTCAAGTTTCATGGCTTGCTCTGCCATGGCACGCAGAGCGTTTTCCTCAAAGATAAGCTCAACGCCCTCTAAGGCAAAGAGTCGCGTGAATTGTTTCACAAGAGCATTCTTGGGCTCGGTCAAGATCGTAACAAGGTCATCAACATCAAGATCGCATGTGTGCGTAATGACAGGAATACGACCAATAAATTCAGGAATCATGCCAAATTTATGAAGATCAGTTGGGAGAACCTGCGTCATAAGTTCATCCATTTTCTTCTTTTCCTTAACAGAAAGTTCAGCCTCAAAGCCAATACCTGCGTTATCAACGCGATCTGCGATGATTTTCTCGAGACCCACAAAAGCACCACCCAAGATAAAGAGTATGTTTGTCGTATCGATTTCGATAAGCTCTTGCATGGGGTGTTTGCGCCCCCCTTGCGGCGGGACATTTGCCACCGTGCCTTCAACGATTTTTAGCAGAGCTTGCTGAACACCCTCTCCAGAAACATCACGGGTGACCGAGAGGTTTTCGGCTTTTTTGGCGATTTTATCAATTTCATCAATGTAGATAATGCCCAGTTGAGCGCGGGAAACATCACCCTCAGCAGCGATTATCAATTTGAGCAAGATGGACTCTACGTCCTCGCCCACGTAGCCTGCCTCTGTAAGGGTAGTAGCATCTGCTATGGCAAAGGGAACATCGAGGAAACGAGCGAGTGTCTGGGCCAACAGTGTCTTACCGGTACCGGTGGGCCCCAGGAGGAGGATGTTTGATTTAGCAATTTCCACCGGCTCTTGCGAGGAACGCTGACTCTCTTTGAGCGGGAGCTCCTGAGTGTCGCCAGGATCAACGCTAACATGTTCGTCCTGCGCAATACGCTTGTAATGATTGTAGACAGCCACGCTCATTGCGCGTTTGGCATCTTCTTGCCCCATGACATACTGCGAGAGCTCCTCATAGAGCTCATGCGGCGTGGGAAGATGCGTGAGCACTAGAGGGCCGGGCTCTTTCTCAGCTTCTTCTATCTTGTCTATTACGTCAGCTTCTGTGAGCATATACTCACAATCACGCACGCAATCATCGCAGATATAGACGCCTGCAGGACCCTGAACGAGCCTGTCTACCTCTTCGCGCGGTCGTCCGCAAAAGGAGCAATGTAAGTCCTTGGGCTCCCCGGAGGAAGCAGGATGCGATTTTTGGTTGTTCTTGTTCTTGTTCTTATCGTCCATGTAACTTGTGGTCGGGGCTACGCATCGGCGCGAGACGTTATAACCTTATCAACAAGTCCGTATTTTTTTGCTTCTGCAGCGCGCATGTAGTTATCACGCTCTGTGTCTTGCTCAATCTTGTCAATAGGCTGACCCGTTGCAGCAGAGAGCATTTCATTGAGGTGTTTGCGCAGGTAGGTTGTTTCCTCCGCAACGATATTGATGTCTGTTTGCTGGCCCTGGACAGCAGATGAAGGCTGGTGGATAAGCACCATGGAATTGGGCAAGCAAAAGCGTTTGCCCTTCGTGCCGCTTGCTAGGATCATTGCCCCCATGCTCGCAGCCATGCCAACACAGATAGTAGAAACGTCTGGCTTGATGTAATTCATCGTATCAATAATTCCAAGACCCGCGTAAATGTCTCCTCCGGGAGAATTAATGTAAAGGGCGATGTCTTTCTCGGGATCCTGTGACTCAAGATGAAGGAGCTGCGCAACGACGAGATTAGCCGAATCTGGTGTCACTTGCTCCCCCAAGAAAACAATACGATCTTCCAGAAGGCGCGAGTAAAGATCAAAGCCACGCTCCCCCTGCGGGGTGTTTTGAATGACCGTAGGAATATTAGGGATATTCTGCGGACTATGACTGTTTGGAAAAGGATGATTTTGATTATTCATAGTGCCTCCGTGCATGCTTATTAATCCTCCTGACACCAGATGTCCCCGATTTTAAGCAACACTTAGCACCGCTTTTAGCGCCAAAAATCAACAAAACACCTGGTGCGCCCGGGGGGACTCGAACCCTCAACCGCCGGATTAGAAGTCCGATGCTCTATCCAGTTGAGCTACGGGCGCAGAGTTCCTTATTTTAGCGCTTCAAGCAGCCTTTTGCTACATCGCCTTTCTAATTCGGCCCGATCCTCCCTCAATAACGCGCAGATGGGTCGCGTTGCGCTTCTGTGCGTGCTTTTTGATGAGAGGGCTGCTCGCGTCGAGAAGTTCGTCCTTCACGAGATAATCAACGTAAGAAGCGGTATCTTGAACTTCAGGATGGCCACCGGGAACGCGAAACGTAAGGAATCTCGTATCGGGCTCAATGCCGTCAACTTCGTCCATGTCGATCCAGTCAAATTCAGCGTCTTCCATTTCAGAGAGGACAGCCGCCGAATCCATCTTGGCGGCACTCATAATGTCCCCCATGGTCAGAGCAAGATTCTCTTGCGCGTTTTGCTCCATGGCAGCAAGCGCTTCATCCCACGAGCCTTCGCGTGAAACGGCGATACTTTGATTGAGATCAAAAGGAGCTTCCTCCATATGGTGCACACGTTTGGCTATTGCAGCGCTTCGCATCTCTGCCTCAAGTGCTGCATTGGCATCAGCGGCGTTCTCCATATTTTGCTCAGCTGAGAAACCAGCGTTGGCCTCACGCGTAGTGGCATCTTTCCACCACGATTCGCCAATATCTCCAACAGAACCATCGGCACGTTGAATAACAGGCATATCACTCATGAAGTCTTCAGCATTAGGGCTTAAGCGCTCAGCGAGCACATCATGCACGCCACGTGCAATTGCCCTAATGCGCTCTTTGAAGGTTTTGTCGGCAACATATTCATCTGCCAGCGCTTCCATGTCATCAAATCCCGGAGTAGCGCTTCCATAGGCATAAGCGTCATCAGCAACTGCTGCTCCCAAGGAGCGCTTCCCCTGAGAAGCATACGCATTCTGCAAGCCAGCTTCATCATCCATGAACGCTGAATCATTGAGCGTATCTCCTTGCACGCGATCAGCTGAAGAAAGGCTTTGAAAAGCGGCTATTTGCGCCTCACGATCACGACGCGCTTGCTCCATAGCGCGCTCTTGTGCAATCTTGAGCTTCTGATTTTGCTGATGAATAGAGATCTCTTCCGAGATAAGCTGTGAAACCAGCTCTTCAATCTCAAGAGAAGAAAGAAGTCCTTGGTGGACATGCTCAGACGTTAACGTAGCCATAAGCGATCCTAACGGTTGGGTGTGTTTTTGTTTCGTGTACCGTTTTGCTTTTGCTCATATGTGCAAGCAAAGAGCAATCGTAAAGGTTATCACGCTATCTGGCAGTAGTCAAGCAGATTTTCTTGGAAGCGGGATAGAAAAAAGGACAAGGCGCAAACTATAAGGAACTTGTCACCGGGTTAGAGAAAAAGGGCAAGGCGCGGACTTCAAACAGTTTGGACTACGTCCAAAAACTCGTCCGCTAGCCTTTACCCTTTTTCTCATTCCATCATGAAAGAATTCAGAGATTCAGGTTTAATTCTTGCTCTCCTACTGAGAAGAATCAGACTACTGCAAGTAGATCTATCTATTTGCCTTTCCCTACCCTAGCGGCTGCGGCGGCAACGCACTACGCGGGCCACAGCAAGAGCGACACCACCTGCGAGGATGCAGAGAATGTAGGATGCGAGTGTGCCCGTAGTGTCTCCGGTAAGCGGGAAAATGTCTGAGCTACCTCCGTCTGTATCAGGCGTGGGCGGTGTGGGACCGGGCCCTACGGCTTTCCAGATCGCATAGAAGGTGGTGTTGGTGTCCCCCGCTGCAGAGAGCGCGCTTAGGAAATTAGAGGTGGCTTCTGGGAAGACGACAGGTGTGTCTGGAGTGGTGGCATCAGGAGTTTCTGCGTATCCCAGATACTCGTAGCCTGCACGCACAGGAATTGGTGTGTAGTTAGGACCGCCGGCTGCAGATTCATCAATCTCTTCGCCGGGGTTGCCGTAGAGGTAGGCCTCTTCTGCCGTGCCGTCCCCTACAGCTGAGGCATTTCCTGCTGCCGAGCCGTTTCCTCCTGCACTCTTTGCCTGAGTATTTGTAGATTGTTCAGGAAAAGTACCACCGTTAGCCTCGTAGGTAAGGCGCATAGTAGCAAGTCTCAACGTTAGCGTAGCTCCTTCTGGAAGCTCTGCTATGAGGCTGTTGATATTTGCCACAGAGGTTGTATCATCTGTGCCATACGTGAGGGCATGGGTGATGTTGATAATCCAAAAGGGGTTAGTAGAGCTTGCAAGTCCTGGAAGACCACTTCCCGGCTGAAGGCGTGTACACGCACTTAAGATGAGCTCATCCGCTGTACTACAACCCAAAAACATATTGTCCATGTTGGTTATGTGATCGGTGTTAAGGCCCGAGAGATCTAGCACTTCCAGCTGACTGCAACCTGCAAACATGCGCTCTAGGGAGGTGGCGTTTTGCATGTTGAGGTTGGAGATGCCTTCTACCTTGTTAAGAGAGGTGAGGTTTTCCATATACGATGCGTACGAGGAAGGGGCAAAGGGGCTCTCTTTTAAGGACGCATCAATCTGCAGAGTTTGGATATCTTGAGCATAGGCTTGCCATGGAGCAGGGTTTTGCTCTGAATAGGGACCTCCAAGGGCAAAGGTGAGGTTGCCGGCAGGCTTTTGTCCCCAGAAAAGCTTCAGGGTGCCGCTCTCAATAGTGGCCCAAGCGGCGAGCGCTTCCCAGTGTGCATAGTAAATGGTATCCGTGGCTGGACAGTCCGTTTGGTCAGTGACCTGAGTGCCTCCTGTGGCCGCAGTAAACCAGCCAAGGAAGACGTAGCCGGTATCTGGGGTGAGGGCGTCAGCCGCTGGCAGGTTGAGCTTGGTGTCGTAGGTGGTATTAATTGAGACCTGTGTAGCGCCTGCTGCAAAGGTGCCGTGACCGTTGGCGTTAAAAGTATTGGTGATAGTGTTGGCTTCCCACTGAGCAGTATAAGTGTCAGGCGCTTCGGGGGCTGTGTCAGGATTGTTGTAGCCCTTGAAGGTATAGCCAACTCTGGTGGGCTCTTCTGCAGGAAGCACAATGCGTGCGCCAGGCGTGTTTTGCACCTGCTGAGTAGTCGCGTCTCCCGAGAAGGTGCCGCCGTTAGCATCAAAAGTCAAAAGGATATCGTAGTGTGCGTAGTAGGTAGTAGCAGAGGCTGGACAGTCCGTTTGGTCAGTGACCTGAGTGCCTCCTGTGGCCGCAGTAAACCAGCCAAGGAAGACGTAGCCATCTGCAACTGTAAGCTCATCGGCTCCCGGAAGCGTCAATTTACCCCCAGAAGCACAATCGATATCAAGGGTTTCTTTATCCCCTGAAAAGGTTCCATGTTGATTAGCATTAAAGGTGACGGTAACAGCTGTTCCCCATTTGGCATAGTAGAAGCTATCTCTCCTTGGAAAAGAAGACGGTGTAGCTATAACTTCTCCAACGGGCGAGTCGCTCCACCCAAGAAATGCAGAGCCAGAAAACTTTGGAGCGGGAATGGCTGAGGGGTCAATTGAGGAATTTGTATTTCCAAATATGAACTTCGTTTCATCTTCATTTTGAGGAGAATCTTGAACTGCGCTTGTTGTGTTATACGTTCCACCATTGGCATTAAAACCAAGAGCAATATTTACATTGGTAAACGTCACAGAATCAGAACTTTGTGCTAATGCATTATTGATATTGTCGACAGCAGTAAAGACGTCAGTTCCATAGTTGACACAAGAATCAATACTCGTCGTCCAGTAATTCTTATACTCTCCCTGTGATTGAATTCCCGGCAGACGATCTAAGATTGTCATCTTATAACCTTTGGGCAAGGTTATAGAGCGTAACGCAAGAGCAGAAGAACCCGGTTCTGCAACCTCAAAGATACTAGTCGTCTGAGCATTTGGCAGGCCAAAAGTTGCAGGGAGCGTAATTGAGGTAAGAGAAGAGCACTCGCGAAATAAGTATTGCATATCGGCTGTGGCAGTAGGTGTAAAGGCATCGGGGATCTTGACTGAAGTCAGCGCGGTGCATTTATAAAACATCATAAAGATATCCTGAATTGCAGTAGGTGCAAAAGTATCAGGCAGCCTGAGAGAACCAAGCTTGGAGCATTCGCTAAACATGCCCCTCATAGTCGTGGCTTGTGTGGGAGCAAAAGCATCTGGGAATGTAAGAGAGGTGAGCTCAGAACATTTGTAGAACATTGAAGACAAATCTTTGACAACGGGGGTGGAAAACGTATCTGGTAGCGCAAAAGAGGTGAGCCCTGTACAACCCTGAAACATGGAGGCCAAATTCTGAACCTTTGAAGGTACAAATGAATCCGGAAGGGTAAGGGAGGTGAACTTAGAACCAGCAAACATGAAAGTCATGTCGGTGACTTCTGTGGGTGCAAACGTTGCTGGAAGCGTAAGAGAAGCAAGACTGGAGCAGTTAGCAAACATATAGCTCATAGTGGTGGCCGCTGAGGGAACAAAAGCATCTGGTAGCGTGAGGGAGGTGAAGCCAGAATCAGAAAACATGTAACTCATATCGGTAACTGCGGTAGGTGCAAATGTTGCTGGAAGCGTAAGCGATGCAAGTCCTCCACAACCAGAAAACATGTGACTCATATTGGTTGCTGCAGAAGGTACAAAAGCATCCGGAAGCGTGAGGGAAGTGAGCCCTGTATCAGAAAACATGGAGCTCATATCCGTTGCTACAGAAGGAGTAAAGCTATTCCCAAGCGTAAGTGAGGTAAGATTCGAGCAGCCAGAGAACATAGAACTCATAGAAGTGGCTGCAGTTGGAGCGAAAGAATCTGGGAGCGTGATTGAAGAAAGGCGTCTACAATTTTGAAACATACCGCTCATGTTGGTGACTGCGCTGACATCAAACGAGTCTGACAGATGTAGTGTATTCAAAACGGTGCACAGGTCAAAGAGCCCAGTAGCATCGCCCGTTAATCTCGTATTGTCTCCTGCAGAAAACGTACGCATAGTAGTTTTATGCAGTCCTATTTCTTCTTTTAATGAAGGAGCATCAATGGTATATCCAGGCTCAATAATGCAGGTTGTATAGTCTGCGTCCCATCCAACCCCCTCGATATTAGATGCGCCAGTACCGGCACTATATACATTTTGTAGGGAGAGTTCCGCTTCCTCAGGAGTGGTCTCAGCTTCCTCCGTTAAAAGCATGTCGCCAGAGCGCATAAGTTCAGTGGTACTCTTCTTCACACTATTGAAGACATCTTCGATAGCATCACTCGCCTTGGCGAATGCATCTTGCAGCGCGTTAGTATCGATACTATTGGCTGTAGTCTTAACCTCAGCTAGAGCAGGTGTACTCATCGTCGCGCTGAGTAATACTAAGCAGCTCATAAAGGTTGTGATTGTTCGTTTCATTGAAGGGTCCCCCTCCACTCGCTAAGAATTATTCCTTTTTGTATTTTAGCACGCAAGGGTTAGTCCAGAGGCTCTACGTTTTTAGCCTTTTTAGCGAAGCGAATAAGAAATTCCTGATTATCCTTAGTTTGCTTGAGTCCCTTGATAAGTGACGCCTCAGCGCGTTCCACGTTATTCATGTTGGCAAGCACACTCCTAAGGCCCCACACAAAGGGCGCCAAGGTCTTATCGAGGAGGAGATCTTCATTACGCGTGCCCGACGCAACGGGATCAATAGCAGGGAAAATGCGTTTATCAGCAAGATCACGGTCAAGTTTGAGCTCCATGTTGCCGGTGCCCTTAAACTCCTCAAAGATAACCTCATCCATTTTTGATCCCGTGTCGATAAGAGCCGAAGCAAGAATGGTAAGCGAGCCGCCACCCTCAATGTTGCGAGCGGCGCCCAAGAAACGCTTGGGCGGATAGAGCGCCGTGGAATCAACACCACCAGAGAGAATGCGACCAGAGGCGGGAGCGGCTAAGTTGTAGGCGCGCGCCAGACGCGTAATAGAATCGAGCACCACCACAACGTCTTGGCCCATCTCAACCATGCGCTTAGCGTGCTCAATCACAAGCTCGGCAATTTGCGTGTGGTTCTCGGCGGGCATATCAAAGGTGGAAGCGACCACTTCCCCATCGATTGAGCGCTGCATGTCCGTAACTTCTTCGGGGCGCTCATCAACCAAGAGACAAAGCAAGCGCACCTCAGGATTGTTTTTAGAAATGGATTGGCAAATCTTTTTCAGTACGGTTGTCTTTCCTGCTTTGGGTGGAGAAACGATTAAGCCACGCTGGCCTTTTCCAATGGGAGCTACGAGGTCAATAGTGCGCCCAGTAATGGCCTTGGGCTCCGTTTCCATAACGAGACGCTCATTGGGGTAGACAGGCGTAAGGTCTTTAAAGCGCACGCGATTCTTTGCGAGTTCAGGATCTGCGTCGTTAATCTTTTCGATAGTGGCAAGCGGAGGATACTTCGTGTTGGGACCACCAGGGCGCACCGATCCTTCGATAAGATCGCCTGTGCGCAACTTGTATTGACGAATGAGCTGCTGCTGAACAAAGGCGTCTCCATCGCCTTTGATGAAGTTCTCGGTACGAATAAAGCCGTACTGTTCAGAGGTGATGTCTAAAATACCACGCACCTGACGAAAGCCCTCGTCTGCAGCGAGCGCCTCATAGACCATGGCGGCAAGCTCCGCCTTTTTGGCGCCAGTGGTGTCAATGCCCAACTCTTCTGCCTTCGCGCGCAACTCAGCAACTTTGAGACCCTCAAGCTCCTCTGCGGATATCGTGGGACTTTGTTGCTTCTTTGTTTTATGATTGCGATGGGCTTTGGGGGTTTTTGTTTCGCCTGACATGCATCCTCCGTTTGTAGTATCTGTCAAAGGTGATTATTACCTGTGCTTATGCGTCGCGGTCATTAGCTGAGTTAATGTAATGTGATTATTGAATAAACTTGCGCAATATGATTATTATCGGTGCTTGTGCAGCAGATTTTTCAAAACGTATTTTCAAAACTACACGGCGCGGCTTATGTATGGCGTGGGTCTTTCTTGAAATATTGGATGAGGGTGTGCGAAGCGCACGCCATCACTATAGCACACATTGCTCTAGTTTTTTTCCTACATCTTTTGCGGAGCGCTCACACCAATAAGACGAAGGGCATTTTCCAACACAATGCGAACTGCGTCACAAACGGCCAAGCGCGCTCTTGATACATCCTCATCCAGCGGCTTGTCTTCGCGCGGCAAAATAGGACACTCAGTGTAAAAACGGTGGAAATCCGCAGCAAGCGATTGTACGTAATGCGTGATTCTAAAGGGAGCGCGGTCACGCGCACAGCCTGCCACCAAATCTGGAAATTCCGAGAGACGCCTCGCCAGTTGAATCTCAGAAGGCTCAACTAAAAGCGCAACATCTACATTGCTACCCGTAGCGAGCTTTGCAACGTGTGCCATTCCTTCGCTTTGCGCTTCCTCAAGCGTCACTCCCGCAGCGCGACGCAGGATTGAGCAGATACGCGCATGGGCATACTGCACATAAAAGACGGGATTGGAGCTTTCCTGCTTCTTAGCCTCTTCAATATCAAAATCAATAGGCTGATTAGAAGATCGGGAGATAAGCGTATAACGCGTGGCATCGCATCCTACCTCGTCAAGAAGCTCATCAAAGGTCACCATCGTACCACGACGCTTTGACATGCGCACAGGTTCTCCTCCGCGCAAGAGGTTTACGAGCTGTCCTAGTACTACCTCGTACTTTCCTGGATAACCCAACGCCGCTGCAACGGCCTGTACGCGTTTAATGTAGCCGTGGTGGTCGGCACCCAAAATGTTGATTTCATAGTCAAAGCGGTCGAACTTGTCCCATGTGTAATAAACATCGGAAGCAAAGTAGGTAAAGTCACCGTCTGATTTAACTACCACGCGATCCTTATCGTCGCCAAATTCTGTCGTTTTGAACCACGTTGCGCCGTCATCTGTTTGATAGAGAAGATCTTGCGAACGCATCATTTCAAAAACCGTATCGAGCGGCGTTTTGCCGTTTTTATCGGGCTCGTAAAATGTACGCTCACTTTTCCAGCTATCAAAGTGACAATTTGCTTTATCGCAGGTTTCCTTGATTTTGGCCAACTGGTAGGTGTACGCCTTTTCGCGAAGGGCTGCACGCGCCTCATCCTCTGGAAGCTGGAGATACTTATTTGCGTCTTGTTCATAAAATGCGCGAGCAATCTCGATGATGTAGTCTCCCCCGTACGCGTTCTCGCCCAAGGCCTCGTTGAAAGCAGTGGTCAAGGGGTAGGTCTGAGAGCGCTCATCTAATTCGTCGGCAATGTAGGCTTCGCGGTCTTCAAGAAGGGCGCGTGTTGCTTCTGCAGCGGTTTTTCCTTCCTTTACAAGAGCTGCAATCTGCTTATAGCGCTCAAAAACAGAGGCACCAAAGAGATCCATCTGCGTACCGCGATCATTAATGTAATACTCGCGCTGGACGTCATACCCTGCAAAATCCAACACGTTGCAGAGAGAATCACCGATGGCGCTCCAGCGGCCATGTCCTACATGAAGCGGTCCCGTGGGATTAGCCGATATAAACTCTACCTGGACTTTCTCGCCATGACCAGCATCGCTTCTGCCGTAGTCTTTGCCTTGATTGATGATGGTGGCGAAGATTGAATTGTTGGCAGCAACGTTTAGATAGAAATTGATAAAGCCGGGGCCTGCAACCTCAACCTTTTTAATGGCTGCATTGGCCGGAAGGTGAGCGACGATTGTATCGGCAATTTGTTTAGGAGCCTTATGCGCAAGCTTGGCAGAGCGCAAAGCCACCGTTGAGGTCCACTCGCCATGGTCGGTGTCTGCGGGGCGTTCAATTCCTAGATCGTCAATCTCAAAAGCGGGAAGTTCCCCTCCCTCTTGAGCGGACTTTATGGCGGTGCGGATGAGTTCTTCTATTGTTTCAGGCATGCTTTCCCTTTTAAAACTGCTTGCTTACGAGAGAGATAGTATAGGCTATCGGCTGCTCTGTGTCGCGTCTAAAAGAGAACGAGGTGTTGATCGCGTCTCAAAGACAAGAGAATCGTATGACGCGTCTACCAGACCACGCAATCGCATGCCTCATCTCAAAGCGTACAGCGAAGTGTCTCGCGTCTAGAAAGTCACGGGGTGACCAGAATTGGCCCCTTCTTCTCGTGTAAGCGCACTCCGCGTTTTTGCCAATCCTAACGAAAGCGCCACTGGATATATCTCAGGATTGAGGAAGCGTTTCAAAGCCGGATCCAAGGATGCAAGCGAGGCCTTCGTCCGGTCTCGAGCAGCTTCCAATGAGGGAGCAGCTGCTTTGGTTGGCACACCGCCTTTAATAAACTCCTTAAGGGGATGTGAGACATGCTCAGAAGAAAAGCGATAGGTTTTATCGGCATCCATGACGTCGATGGCCGTAACCTCTCTGCCGCGTTGTCCCTCAGTGCAAGCAGATCCTTTCTGAGAAAGGTCGACGATAACATCGCCCTCAAGGGCACCGGCTCCGTTCTGAATGCGAATGATGTCCTGCACTCCGGGAATGGTGCGCTTGTAGGCCTGCTCTGAAAGCTTCATAACGGGCTGCCACTTAAACGTCTTAGAATCTTGAAACGCGGAAAGCTTATAGACGCCTCCCAGTGAGGGTTGCGGATCGCACGTGGCGAGCTTGGTGCCTACACCAAAAGCATCAATGGGTGCTCCCTGTGCAAAGAGCGATTGAATGGTGTATTCATCGAGGTCGTTAGAGGCGGAAATCTTAACGTAGTCAAGGCCCTCTTCGTCGAGTCGCGCGCGACACATCTTAGAGAGTTTGGCAAGATCGCCCGAGTCAATGCGAATCGCCGCTAAGCGCTCGCCGGCAGTTTCCATCTCCTTGCCAACAATAATGGCATTCTCAATCCCTTGTGCCACATCGTAGGTGTCCACCAGGAGCGTACAATTCTTAGGACTCGATGCTGCCCAGGCGCGAAAGGCATCAAGCTCTGTGGTAAAACTCATCACCCAGCTATGAGCATGGGTACCAAACACGGGGATTCCATAAATTTTGCCTGCAAGTACATTGCTCGTAGAAGACGCGCCGCCAATATACGAAGCGCGTGCCACCGTCAGCCCCCCGTCGGGGCCTTGGGCCCGGCGAAGACCAAAGTCCGAAACAGGATGACCTTGTGCGGCCTGCACTACGCGAGCGGTCTTGGTAGCTACAAGAGTCTGGAAATTAACAAGATTAAGAAGCGCCGTCTCCAAGAGTTGACACTGAATGATGGGGCCTTCAACGCGCAGAAGTGGTTCCCGCGGAAAAACAACGTTGCCCTCTTGAATAGCGTAAATATCGACATCGAGTTTAAGTGCCTCCAAGTATTTCAAAAACGCTGCCGAGAAAAGCGCACCGCCACCGGGAGCCTTAAGGGAAGCCAAGTAGGCAAGCGAGTCCTCCGTAAAGCGAAACTGCTCGATAAGATCGCCAATCTGGCCCGTACCGCAGGCGATTGCATAGCCACCCTTAAAGGGATTGTCCCTAAAGAAGACGTTAAAGCAGGCACGGGTATCAACCTTACCCGACTCAAAAAAGGCCTGCGCCATAGTCAGTTCGTAGAGATCTGTGTTGAGAGCTATATCACTTGGCAGCGTAGCATCTGTGAGGGCCATCTCTTTTCTTACTCCTTTGTGCGTTTATGTGCACAGCTCTACCATGCGCAGTGGTTCGTGCGTTCGCGTTTAACCGCGCGCATTGTGTGTTTCGTCTTTATGCGCGGCGACTTTTTGCGCTGCGCATTTAGGCACGGCGACTTTATGCATCTTTCTGCGCGGCGTCCTCTTTGCGTTGTTTCTCGCGAGCACGCTCTTCGCGGTTATCAAGTTCTTCTTGCTCGTACATACTGCGGACAGCTTTTTCACGCTGCATCTTTTCTTTTCCGCCAAGACCATCGCGGTTGTTCAGCGGTTCACGCCATGAATCATGCATGATTACTCCTCTTGTCAGATTTAGTGTAGCTTATTCCCGTTTTTTCTTTCCCAAGGCGTCACTCACGCGCTTTTGTGCTTTGATGCCTACGTCCTTATGTATTTTCATGCTTTGGTTCTTTGTTGCCGTCACGCTTTTGCACTTGCCGCTCCTTAGAGCTCAAGCTCTGGCCCTTGCACTCCCTCATAATTAAAGGCGGGAATAAACGATTCACTCGCCGCTCCCCCCTCTTGAATCCAGATGTCGCCAAAGCCAACCCGCTCTGCCTCCTCAAGGACTTCGTCGTACTCCGCCTGGGTCAGAGCTCTCTTGAGCTCAGGATATGCACGCAGAATCATGCGCTCGCGCTCGCTCAGATTGTCCAGATGCGGAGGACAGTATTGATTCATGATAGAAAGCATGAAGGAATTTTCCCCGTATTTCTCCCTAAATGCAGCGAGCCCCCTCACTACACGTTTGGAATCTTCTACGCATCCTGGAAGTACCAAATGACGGATGATAACGCCTTGCAAAAGCGTCTTGTCCGCACGCATTCGTAGGTCTCCCTTCCTTCGGTTTACAGCGAGCATCGCATCAAGCGCCGTGCAAAAAACCTCCCAATATGTTTGGGCATTACTCAGCGCCTCCGCTAAATCATTTGAGAAATACTTGGCATCACAGAGCCAAATGTCCACCGTATCTTCAAGGTTGAAAACGCACTTGGGTTTCTCGGTACCAGCAACGTTAGCAACGATAGGCAGCGTGAGCCCCGCATTGCGGGCACGTGCTACAGCCTCTGTGATGGGCGCCCAGAAGTGCGTAGGCGTCACGAGATTGATGTTTAACGCACCTTGTTCTTGCAGCTCAAGCATGATGCGAGCCAGGCGAGAAACGCTCACCGTCTTTCCGATGCGCCCGCTAGAAATGGCTTCGTTCTGGCAATAAACGCAACGCAGAGAACAGCCGCTAAAAAAGATAGTTCCCGAGCCTTCTTGCCTGCCCGTTTCATCGGGATACCCCGATAACGGTGGCTCTTCCCAGTAGTGCAGCGCAGCTCGCGCAATGCGTACAGCATGGGGTTTTGATTTTGTTGGCGCTGTTACCATTTTTCTACTATACTTTGTGCCTGCGTCACATGTCAGGTGAGCAAGCCGCGTATTTTGCAGCTCCTTTGCGTGTCTCGTACGTGCCTTACAGATTTATAGTAAGCCTTACGAGCCTTTGTTCCTTGCTTATATGTGAGCGTATCTCTGTGGGGCCTTAGCTCAGCTGGGAGAGCGCGGCGTTCGCAATGCCGAGGTCAGGGGTTCGATCCCCCTAGGCTCCACCACTTCTCTGTTTTTTTTCTTCTTCTTGAAAATGCGGATCATCGGGCGTTATGAGCTTATCTTTGCCACCGGACGTGTAGTGGTGCAAAAGCACGGGTTGGAAGAGCTTAAGCTTAATAGCGAGAAGCGCACTCAATGCCACAAGCACGAGAAATACGATGATGCGAACGTGCAGCTGCACCTGCGTCATAAGGAGAGCGCCGGCGCAAAGGAGCGCTGTCCAGCCCCAAATCACCAAAACCGCCTGGCGCTGATTGTACCCCTCTTGCATAAGTCGATGATGGATGTGTCCTGCATCGGCATGCGCCACAGAGACATGCGCTCGGCGCCTTCTCACGATTGCAAAGAACGTATCCAAAATTGGTATGCCTGCTAGGACAAGCGGGATGATTAAGGTGGTAAGTCCTGCTATGCGCGTTACCGATAAGAGCGACGTTACGCCTAGAGCATAACCTAAAAGAAGCGAGCCAGAATCCCCCAGGAAGATAGAGGCGGGAAAGAAGTTATACCTCAGAAAGCCAAGTGTTGCTCCGCAAAGCGCGATAGCGAGCGCAGCTGCATCCAGGCGCCCCGCATTAAAAGCAAGCACAAACATGGTGAACGCTGATATACACGACACCCCTGATGCTAAGCCATCAAGACCGTCGATGAGGTTGATGACGTTGGCAAAAGCCACAAGATAAAAGATGGTCACCGGATAGGTGAGCCATCCCAGAGCCAGACTTGCGCCTCCAAAAGGATTCGCGATGGTCCCTATAACGAGTCCGGAAAATGCGGCAATACTTGATGCAATAATTTGTCCCACGAGCTTTGGCGCGGGTTTTAAAGAAAAAATATCGTCGATGACTCCAATGGCAAACATGACGAAAAATGAAAGAGCAAGACCATAGTAGTTGATACTTAAGAGAGCAGAAGGAATGAGAACAACAGGCCAGCCTAGCCACGTAGTGCCCATGAATTGAACGGCGGAAGCCATTATTAAAGCGACAAAGATAGCAATCCCACCCATCCGGGGTATAGGTCGCGCGTTTATTCTGCGTTTAGAAGGAAAGTCGATAGCGCCAAAATGGATAGCAATTAAGCGCGCTAGAGGGGTGCAGGCAAGGACTCCGATAAGAGCCGTCAAGAATAGGCAAGCAAATGGAAGCCAAAGCATGTAAGGCTCACGCTCCTCATGAGCACGCGTGCAACCATGGTGCGCGGCAAAAGACGCATCTAAGAGGTTGCCCATGGACAGTTTACAAACCTTACCAACAATCGTTTGCTGTTGGTAAAATCACCCAGTAGTTTATACTATTAGACAATGTCGGCTTCGTGACAACAACTGGGTGAACCGACGACATTTAAGAGGGAGCTCAATTCTCGACTCAAGTACAGGTATCCTCCGTTGATGTGGAAGCTGGAAAGAGCGGTAGGAGCGCCCACCTGCGAGAGGCGGGTTCATTTCACGTCACGGAGCTGACTTTTTCCTTTGAACTAAGTGTTTAGACTTACGTCTTGCTTCTCACGCATTAGGCCTCACGTGTTAAACCTCACGTGTTTTGCCTTAAGCGTTTATTTTTAAGCTTCGACTAACACAACGTGTGCGGCTTGTTCTTTGCCGTCTGCACCTTCGGCCACGTCAAACTCAACAACATCGCCATCATGAAGCGTTTTATAGCCATCCATTTGTATCTCAGAATAGTGAACGAAGATATCTTCGCCATCCTCTTTTGAAATGAATCCAAAACCCTTTTGCGGGTTGAACCACTTTACGGTACCTTGAGCCATGCTTTTCTCCTTACCTTAACTCAAATGAAACAGTCATTTAAGATCAAGGTACGCGCCATGCGATAAAGCTCATCCGTATGGGAGCATACATTAATCCTATAAAAATGCATTTTATACATTATTACTCCCTTTTTTGGGTATAAATTGTAAAATTTACACATTTCTAGAGGTTTATGCGGTTGAAAGTAGTCCATATGAAGTCTTTCGCAGCTCCTAAGCGATATGTATGCTTTGACTTTGACGGCACATTGGCCAATACGCCCAGGGGCATTCTTGAAACCGCAGAACGCGTTCTAACTGAGTGGGGCCTCTCCAAAGAAGAGCAAGGCGATGTAAATAGACTCATTGGCCCCCCTTTCCCAGAAGCATTTGAGCTGGTGTATGGCTTTTCTCCAGAGGACGCCCAAGAAATAACCAATCGCTACCGGGCCATCTACGGAAATCTTGGTCCAGAGTTTTATCCCCTTTACGAAGGCGTACAAGAGATGCTTTCCACACTAAAGGAAGCAGGCGTTAAGATTGCCCTTACCACATCTAAGCAGGAGGAGCTCGCTCTACGCATGTCTAAAACAATAGGCATTGATACGTACTTTGATGTGGTTTGTGGAAATGTTTCAGGCCACGGCGATAAGGCCGAGCTCATTGCAAAAACAATTCGCGGCTTTCATTTGAATCCAGACAACCCTGAGCAGCTGCATGAGGTGTGTATGGTGGGCGATCGCTCGTACGATATTCTAGGCGCCAAGGCCAACCATATTGATTCTGTAGGGGTCACCTACGGTGCAGGCTCTTTGGAAGAACTGAAGGATGCTGGCGCAACGCGCATTGCTCACACGCCCGCAGAAGTGACTCACATAGTTTTGAGAACTGGGTAAAACATGTTCTAAAACAGTTCACTAACGGATGAAAGGACATCTCATGGCTACCAAAAACACGTTTGACATCACCGATGCTGCAAAGAAATTCTTTCTAGCGGGCGTTGGCGCTGTTTCCGTTACTGCCGAGAAAAGCAAGGATCTTGTTGACGACCTTATCAAACAGGGCGAGATTTCGGTCAAACAAGGTGCGGTGCTCAATAAAGAACTCACAAAAAAGGCTACTGAAGCCGTGAATGAAACCGCCAAGAAGGCCATAAAGGCTCATCTCAAGAGTCTCTCGCCAGAAGACCGCAAGCAATTTGTTGCTAATATCAACGCAGCTGCGCGCGAGCTTGATGGCACCAAGGGGGCAAAGAAAACCACCCGTTCAACAAGCAAAACGATGTCAATTAAAAAGGGAATTAAAACGAGCGTCAAAAAGGCCGCTAAAAAGACCTCGGCGAAATCTTCTGCAACGAAGACTCGGTAAGTATACGACTTTTTAGCTGGCAGCCACGCTGGACCGCTAGTTCTTTGTTACTCCTATGAGAACAAAAGCAAATGCAACGTTTGTGCAAAAGGGTGAGTCCAAGACGGCTGCAAAATCCAAGCGCAATCCAAAGCCCAAGCAACCACCATTGAAGGCGCAGCGCGAAGTGCTTCTCTCCCCTTTTGGTGAGCGCGTTGTAACGTCAGGAACCATCTCTAAAAAGGCGCGCCGTAAGCGCCTCCATGAGATCATTTCTATCGCCAGAAAATACAAGGTTCTGCGTGGGCTCACGCCCGACAAGCTTGTCGCTATGCTCGAGGCACTAGGCCCCACCTTTGTTAAAGCTGGCCAAATTCTCTCCATGCGCTCAGACATGCTGCCGCCAGAGTTCACCACTAAGCTCGAAGAACTTCGCGCAAACGTCACGCCCATGAGTTTCTCGGTTGTTAAAAAAGTCTTGGAATCTGAGTATCAAAAACCACTCGACACCATCTTTGCTTCCATCGATGAAACGCCGCTGGGCTCGGCAAGCGTTGCACAGGTTCATCAAGCGCGCCTTGTAAGCGGTGAGGATGTTGCCATAAAAGTCCAGCGTCCGCACGTGCAGGAGACAATGGCGCAAGACATTGAAATCTTGCGAAGTGTTCTCCGTCACCTCAAGCGCTTTATGCCTCAGAGCCAATTTATGGATTTTGACTCTGTCATTCAGGAGCTCTGGGAGTCGTTTATACAGGAAACCAACTTTTTGCAAGAGGCGCAAAACCTTCGCGAATTTCGACGTGATAATGAGGGCATTGTCTATGTGGGAGCGCCTCGCCCCTTTGACGAGCTCTGCAGCACGCACGTTCTGGTGATGCAATACATTAAGGGGCCCACAATCGCTGACCCAGACGCCATCAAAAAAGAAGGCTATGACCTCACAGAGATTGGCGAAAAGCTGGTAGAAAACTACACCAAACAGGTTCTAGACGACGGATTTTTCCACGCAGATCCCCACCCCGGCAACATCATGATTGCCCACAACAAAATCATCTTTATAGATCTAGGAATGATGGGGCATCTCAGCGCGTTTTATCGAGATGTGTTGAAGAAAATGCTCCATGGCGTTGCCGAGAAAAATTCCGCCGTTCTCAAGGAAGGCCTCTTCGAACTTTCGGAAACTTCGCAACCAGATGACATCGACCACGGGGCGTTTCTCGCAGATTTGGACTATATCGTTGAGCGCTATGGCTTGGCCAACCTTGCCGATCTTAACTTGGGAGAGTTCCTCATTGAGCTCATTCAGCTGGCGCGCCGCTACGGTCTTGAGCTGCCGGGTGCGCTCACTATGGTTGCGCGCGGCCTCATCACCCTTGAGGGAGTTCTGAACGAATTTATCCCGGATGTCTCCATGATTGACATAATTGAGCGGCATATCCAGGGATCCGTGGACCTAGCTGAAGAGATTAAGTCTGAGGCGCTGGCGCTTGGCATTGATTCGCGCGCGGCGATTAAAGGTGGCCTCAAGGCGCTTTCGCAGGCAGGGCTCATCACCGATATGCTCACGCGCGGGCAGCTCAAGGTGAACATGGATTTCACTAATTCCGAAAATCCCATTGAAGATCTCAACCACATAGCCGACCGTCTCACCATGGGAATCATTATTGCCGGACTCCTCATTGCAAGTTCTATCATATATTTTGCAGGTGCCTCGGTCTCCATTTTGGGCATTCCGCTCTTGGGATTCATTGGCTATGCCGTCTCGCTTATTCTCGCTCTTGTCATGGCCAAAGATATTCTGGTGCACCGTAACAAGCGCAAAAAGTAGAAGCGCCACATCTCCCTTTCTTTCATAAGCCCGGTGGCACGTGAGCTCAAAGCGATTGTGCGCAGCCAGCATGAAACATGTGCTAGTAAGAGCCCACGAGGAATAATCAGAAGTGCTGGACTCCACAGTTTGAGGCGCGTACAGCAGTGAGAATCTGAATGAGATAATTAGAAGCGAGTGCGCGGCCCCAGCATAAGGCGCATGCCGTTTAGGGCTACGAGAAGCGTAACTCCTGTATCGGCAAAGATAGCCCAGCCCATCCCCACAAGGCCGAGCATAGCCAGAACGAGCACAATGCTTTTAACCGCAAGCGCAAAGGCTATGTTTTCCTTTACCACTGCCATAGTCTGACGAGAAAGCTTGAAAAAGAGGGGGAGCTGCTCTAAATCACCTGCTAAGAGCGCCACATTAGCAACTTCTAGGGCAGTATCAGAGGCAGCGGCGCCCATGGTAATACCAAGGTTTGACGCAGCAAGAGCTGGAGCATCGTTTACGCCGTCTCCCACAAAAGCAACGACGTTGTCTTGTTCAAGCTTGTTTATGTAGTCCACCTTGTCATGCGGGAGCAGCTCTGCCGCAATATCGGTAAAGCCCATCTCCTTTCCCACCTGAGCCGCAGCTTGACGCGCGTCTCCTGTGAGCATAACGGTCTTCATGTGGAGCTTTGCCCTTAATTCTTGGAGCGCTTCTTTTGTCGTTGTGCGTACGGTATCAGCAAGCCCAAGCGCGCCAGCAATGACGGGACCCTGCGAGACAAGCAAACACGTAGCGCCTTTATCGGTAATAGCTACCACCTCTGCCTCTATGGCCTCTGGAAGGCGCTCAAGATTTAAAAGTTGCTGGATGAACTGGGGCTTTCCAATAGCCACGATCTCGCCGGACAGCTCGGCTGTTACTCCGTTTCCCGTCTGCTCCTTGCTGTTGGTAACCGCAAAACTAAACGCGGGAGAACCAGCGCTGGCGACAACAGCTTGTGCCAGCGGATGCGTAGAATTGGCCTCAAGAGCTGCTGCCAGGGCGAGAAGTTGAGAATTGGTAAAGTCGGCCTTAGGGTAGCGCGACGGCGTATGAGGCGTTGCTGAACGCGGGAAAGGATGCGCTGCCACCACATGCGGCGTGCCTTTTGTTAGCGTCCCGGTCTTATCAAACGCTACAGCACTCACGTGCGCCCCCGTATCAAAACAGGCACCCCCTTTTACGAGAACTCCGTGTCGCGCGGCGCTCGTAATTGCCGAGACAAACGATATGGGCGTTGAAATCACCAAGGCACAGGGACATGAGATAACGAGGAGCGTAAGAGCGCGGCTAATCCATACCATCCATATATTAGAAGTGGGATATCCGAGGATTTCTCCCGGTGCTACCGCACCATTTGTAAGCTGTAAGGCAAGTTGTGCAGTGCCCACGGCTCCGGCGGGCGCATCCGCTGGCGTCACGGCGAGCACAAGCGAAATAATTCCCGGAACCACAAGGCCAACAACAAGGGCAACAATGACCACCAACGGTGTATATACGGCAGCAAAACGGCTGATAAACGACTCGTATGGTGCCTTTGCTTTTTGTGCACCCTCAACCATGGACACAATACGTGCAAGCATCCCTCCATCGTAGGTTGCTTCGACACGCACAAACACAGGTGATGTCGTGTTGAGAGACCCACCATACACTGTCTGTCCAGCAGTTTTATCTTGAGGTATAGATTCTCCTGTAACAGGGGCTTCATTAAAGGCAGACGAGCCTTCCACAATCACACCGTCCAGGGGAACGCGATCACCTGGAAGCACCTTTACAATTTGCCCGAGCGCTACATCTTCAAGTGCGACATCGGAAATCTGCAGATGCGCATAGGAGGCAGTGTCGCTTGCAATAACATCGCCATGCACTACGTGTGCCTTATTAGGGGCTAGGTCCATCACATCTTTAATGGAGGACTCGGTTTTCTCGTACGACCAATCCTCCAGTGCTTCTCCAATTTGATAGAGGAAGATAACGACGGCTGCATCACGGAAAAGCTCAACGTCAAGCTCTCCATGGATTAGCTTGTAAAGACCCATGATAAGTGCGCCAAGAACAGCGATGCCCATGAGGGTGTTGATATCAGCGGTAAGACGGCGGACAGCTTGAACTGCAGACGGAATGACAAAGAGAAGACCGCCACAAGCCGCAAGGACGTAGGAAATGACAGCAGCACTATCTGTCTGGAGTCCTACCTCTAAAACGATACCCAGAACAAATAGGAAACCCGAAAAGCCCAGAAGGGCGTGCGCTGTTCGCTTAGACCAATCAAACATGAAAAAAGTATAATACACCCTATCAATGATTCGATAGGAATATGAAACAAGGTAATTTTACGTTCGTGGGGCAAGGTAGGCATACGAACGTGGAACAAGATAAGCCTGGGAACGTGAAGCTAGGTAAACATGACAGATATTGAAAAGTTTATACAGAGTTTAGGGTATGGAAAAGAACCCCTCCAGAAGATAAGACGCTTTGTCAAGGAGGTTGACAGGCGTCGTCCCGGAGGTGCCGTGGAAGCTGAAGGTGCTACAGAAACCCCTTCCTCCCTTGAAATCTTCCTTGCTGATGAACTCAAGGCAGCGGGCATATTTGATCTTCCTTCTAATATGCCGCCATTGCGCGCTGCAGTTCTTTCAAAATCCCACATGATATACATTGCCATGATGGCTCCACGCGTCTCTCAAGAGGCAAAAGAGGCTGTCTTGCGCATTGAAAACGCTCTGAATCGCGCTCTTTTTGTTGAACGCGCAACACAGCAGGGCTTCATCTTGCCAGCGGCGAAACCGGAAGACTACTACCTTTTCAACACACGCTTGGAAAAGAATATCGCCATGCAACTCAACGTACTGAACCCCACGTTCCGGCAGCAGCAACCCAACCTCTGCCGCAATCTCACCGGCGAATGGGACGTGCGCCATGCTCTCGCGAATGCGCTCGAAGAATTCTCACTCCCCTACAGGCTGACGGGCGACTTTAGAGTCAATGTTGGCGAAGGTGTTATTGCTTTGGAAATAGAGGCCCTCTCACCAGACGTTTTAGCAACCAATGTGATTGAAGAGGGCGCGCTCCACACGCGGCAGCGGTCATCGGCAGACAAAGAGGCTGCGGCTACAGAAATGCTTGGTCGTGAAATCCTTATGTGTGCTATGACTGCGGCAACTCTGAGCAGCAAGGTTGCGGACATTTGGATAAAAGGTTTCTATAAAGACGCCAAGCAGCATACCTGCCTCATCACAGCAAAGCTCCCCTCTGACGCTCTGCTTAAGCTCACTATGGAAGATTTTGCAGATCCCTTTAAAACGCTCCGCCGCCTAGGCGCTGAGTTTAACCTCCAAGGGCGAAAGCTTTCTCCTATTAAACCGTCCTTCAGCCTGCGCGATTCTGTACTCTGCCCAGACGTGAGAAAGGAGCCTCCAGAGCTCTCAGGCCGCGAGTTCACTGAGGAGCAAGCAAGGGTCCTGGGCACTCAGGAGGTATGTGGCCTCGCCATAAACGAAGGAGGCGAGCGCGCTCGCATTGCCGAAAAAATTGTTCGCAACTTAGGAAGCTCCACGCAACAAAACGTTGAAATGATCATGGAGCTCACAAAAAATGCAGACGACGAGCATATCAAGCGTGCCGGCGAAGACCTTTCCGAGAAGCTCATAGACGGCGAGCTCTCTGAGGAAGATTGGGGCGCCATGCTCGAGGAATTTCAGGAGGGCGATGAGCTCTCACGTGCAGTAAAATGCGCACTCCAGCAAGTAAAAGAAGGAGAAGGCACAGAGATTCTCCGTGAAGTAGAACACTTATTGCAAAAAATTGACGATGCCCACACCTATGACGATACGGATAAGGTTGTATGGCGCTCGTTTCGTTCCTACGCCGACCGTGTCCTTTTTAATCGCCTTCTTGGTGATAATCGCGAGGTAAAACTCGTCCCACACGCCTATTATCTTGGACATCTCCTCTGTGTTGTGGGTCTCCTGCAACAAAAAGACCCCGAACACGCACTACTCCATGCCCTGCGAGCATGCGAGATAAATCCCTTTGATGGAACAGCGCGCTTCCACTGCTCTAAAGCCTACGAGCAGCTAAACGATCTTCAGATGGCAGCGAGCACTATGCAGGACGTGTTGCAATACGCCCATCATCCAGAAGTCGTCGCCCTCGCCTGCTATCGCCTGGCTTTCCTTGTTTGGCAAATGGGCGACACTACTCTGGCCGATGCCCTATATAGACAAGCAATACGTCTCCCCAGTCCTATTGCCACCATGGCTCAGATGGAGCTTATTGCCATGGAATCCCAAACGCACCAAGAGCCCGTTGACGATGACGACATTCGTTCCATCCTCAAAGAACACGGCATTCCTCTTCCCCCTGTTAAGGAAGTGGGAGATGTGCTGGTTGAAGCGGCTAAGGCAACCGTTGACGCTGAAGTGTTCCTTGCGGCCGCAGATATCTGCGCACTTGTAGGGATTCTGAGCTCCGACGATGCCATTGTAGACGTTGCAAAGTCTATTGCCCACGAGGTGCTGTAACGCTTCCTTCCGTTCTGTGCCGAGAAATCCTTTCGAGCTTTGAGGAACTTGTCACCGGGATAAAGAAAAAGGGTAAGGCGCGGACTTCAAACAGTTCGGATTACGTCCAAAAACTCGTCCGCTATCCTTACCCTTTTTTCTCTCTCCATCATGAAAGCACTCAGAGATTCAAGGTAATTCTTGCTCTCTTAGTGACTAAATCAGACTCCTGGAAGTAGATCTATCTCGTAGCCTTTTTCTGCCCTAGCAACTGCGCTGGCGGCGGAGTGCGCGGGCCACACTAAGAGCTACGCTGCCTGTGAGGATGCAAAAGATGATAGATGCCAGCGTGCTCGTAGTGTCTCCAGTGATCGGGAAGATGTCTGAGCCGCCCTCATCTGTATCAGGCACAGGTGTAGGCGGTACAGGACCAGGCTCTACCGCTTTCCAGACCGCATAGAAGGTGGTATTGGTATCGTCTGCTTCAGAAAGCGCGCTTGAGAAGTTAGAGGTGGCGTCTGGGAAGACGACAGGTGTGTTTGGTGTGGTGGCATCAGGAGTTTCTGCGTATCCCAGATACTCGTAGCCTGCACGCACCGGTACTGGCGTGTAGTTAGGACCTCCTGTTGCAGACTGATCAATGGCTTCGCCGGGATTGCCGTAGAGGTAGGCCTCTTCTGCCGTTCTGTCCCCTGCTGCTGAGCCACTCTCTTCTGCGCTTTCTGCCTGAGTGTTTGCAGATTGTGCAGGGAACGTACCTCCGTTAGCCTCGTAGGTAAGGCGCATCGTGGCAAGCCTGAGCGTTTGGGTGGCTCCTTCTGGAAGATCTGCTAAGAGGCTGTTGATATTTGCCACAGAGGTTAGATCATCTGTGCCATAAGTGAGGGCATGGGTGATGCTTGCAATCCAGAAGGGATTGGTGGAGCTATCAAGTCCTGCAAGCCCTGTGTCTGGCAAAAGCTGTGTGTGTTTGCTCAAGACCAGCTTATCTGCTGTGGTGCAGCCTAAGAACATGTTGTCCATGTTGGTGATGTGCTCGGTGTTGAAGCCCGAGAGATCTACCACTTCCAAATTGCTGCAGCCACAGAACATGCGCTCTAGAGAAGTGGCATTTTGCATGTTGAGGTTGGAGATGCCTTCTACCTTGTTAAGCGAGGTAAGGTTTTCCATATACGATGCGTACGAGGCAGGGGCAAAGGGGCTCTCTTTTAAGGACGCATCAATCTGCAGAGTTTGGATATCTTGAGCATAGGCTTGCCAAGGAGCAGGGTTTTGCTCTGAGTAGGGACCAGCGAGCGCAAAGGTGGGGCTGCCGGCAGGCTTTTGTCCCCAGAAAAGCTTCAGGGTGCCACTCTCAATAGTTGCCCAAGCAGCGAGCGCTTCCCAGTGCGCGTAGTAGGTGGTATCTGTAACAGGGCAGGGCGTGTCTCCTGTGACCTGCTCGCCTGCTACAGGATCTGTAAACCAGCCCAAGAAGGCATAGCCTGCATCTGGCGTGAGAGCATCTGCCTCAGGCAAGCTCAGCGTGTTGCCAAAGACGCTAGTCACCGTTTTCTCTGTAGCGCCTCCTGCAAACCTACCGTGGCCGTTTGCCGCGAAGGTGTTTGAAATAGTGTTAGCTTCCCAGATGGCGCTATAGGTTTTGCCGGTGGCTTCTAAGAACGTGGTCACTCCTATCGTGAGGCCGGTGCCATCTGCAGCTCGCCAGCCCTTAAAGCTGTAGCCTGCGCGCTCTGGCTCTGTGGTGCCAAAAGGATAGCTCACAGGAGCGTCCGGTGTACCAAATGCTGTGACGGTCTTGGTGCTATCCGAGCCCCAAGAGGTGTCGTCTCCTGCCTCGAGGGTAAACGCATATTCAATGGCACTCCAGGTGGCGCTGTAAGTGTCAGGCGCTTCTGGGGCTTTGTCTGGGCTGTTGTAGCCGGAGAAGATATAGCCTCTGCGAACAGGATTGGTCTCTGGGAGCTGAATGCTTGCACCCGGCACGTTTTGTACCTGCTTGGTGGTATCTCCGTCTTCCCAGGCACCTCCTGCCGCCTCAAAAGTCAAGATAATGTTGTAGTGCGCATAATAGGTGGTGTTTTCAGCCGGGCAGGTGGTCTGAGCTGTTACCTGTTCGCCGCCTGCGGCTTCAGTGAACCACCCAGCAAAGACGTAGCCGGACTCTGGCGTGAGCGCCTCTGTTGCGGGCAGGTTGAGCTTATTCTCAAAGGTGGTATCCACGGTTATCTGTGTAGCACCACCTACAAAGGTGCCATGTCCGTTCGCGGAGAAGGTGTTTGAGATTGTGGCTGCTTCCCAGATGGCGGTATAGGTGTAAGGCGCCTCTGGGGCAGTTGCGGGTTCTCCGTAGCCTGCAAAGTCATAACCTGGACGGACAGGATCGGTGTCTGGGAGCTTGATAGCAGTACCGGGGGTGTTTTGTACCTCTTTGCTTGTTATGCCGCCTTCCCAGGCACCTTCACCAGAAGAGAAGGTGAGGATAATGTCGTAGTGTGCATAGTAGGTGGTATTCGTGGCAGGGCAGTCAGTTTGGTCTGTGACCTGGTCTCCGCCGGAGGCTTCAGTGTACCAGCCAACAAAGACGTAGTCTGTCTCAGGCGTGAGCGCATCTGTTGCAGGCAAGTTCAACTTGTTGCCAAAGGTGGTATTCAGCGTTGTTTGTGTAGCGCCTCCTGCAAACGAGCCATGTCCGTTAGCGACAAAGGTATTGGTGATGGGGTTGGCATCCCAGGTGGCGGTATAGGTGTAAGGCGCCTCTGGGGCAAGCGCTGGGTTGTTGTAGCCCGTGAAGCCATAGCCTTCACGCACAGGATCTTGAGCGGGAAGCTTAATGGCGCCGCCGGGGGTGTTTTGTACCTGCTTGGTGGTATCTCCGCCTTCCCAGGCACCACCGTTGGCCGCGAAGGTGAGGATAATATCCCAGTGAGCATAGTAGGTGGTGTTTTCAGCCGGGCAGTCGGTTTGGTCTGTGACCTGATCTCCACCTGAGGCCGCAGTATACCAGCCAACAAAGACGTAGTCTGTCTCAGGGGTGAGGGTCCCCGCTGCTGGCAGATTCAGCTTGGTGTCAAAGGTGCTCTCAATCGCCTTTTGTGTAGCACCGTCTGCGAAGGTGCCGTGGCCGTTCGTATCAAAAGTATTGGTGTAGGTGTTGGCTTCCCACTGCGCGTTGTAGGTGCTAGGTGTTGCGGGTGCTGTTGTGGGGTTGCTGTAGCCTTTGAAGGTATAGCCAACTCTGGTGGGATTCTCTGCTGGGAGCACAATAGAGCTGCCCGGGGTGTTTTGTACCTGCTTGGTGGTTTCCCCGCCTGCCCAGGCACCCTCACCAGAGGAGAAGGTGAGGATAATGTCCCAGTGTGCATAGTAGGTGGTATTCACCGATGGACAATCCGTATCTGCCGTGACCTCGTCGCCTTCAGTCGCTGCAGTAAACCAACCAACAAAGACATAGCCGGACTCTGGCGTGAGAGCATCTGTTGCAGGCAGGTTTAACTTGTTGCCAAAGACTGTCTCTACCGTGGTTTGGGTAGCAGACTCAGCGAAGCTGCCGTGACCATTTGCAGAGAACGTGTTCACAATAGTGTTGGCTTCCCACTGTGCATTGTAGGTAGCAGGTGTTGCGGGTGCTGTTGTGGGGTTGTTGTAGCCTTTGAAGGTATAGCCAACTCTGGTGGGATTCTCTGCTGGGAGCACAATAGAGCTACCCGGGGTGTTTTGTACCTGCTTGGTGGTTTCCCCGTCTTCCCAGGCACCACCGTTGGCCGCGAAGGTGAGGATAATGTCCCAGTGGGCAAAGTAGGTGGTGTTTTCAGCCGGGCAGTCGGTTTGGTCTGTGACCTGGTCTCCACCTGAGGCTTCAGTGTACCAGCCAACAAAGACATAGCCCGCCTCTGGGGTGAGCGCATCTGTTGCAGGCAGGTTCAACTTGTTGCCGTAGGTGGTATTCACCGTTGTTTGCGTAGCGCCGTCTGCGAAGGTGCCGTGGCCGTTCGTATCAAAGGTATTGGTGTAGGTGTTGGCGCGCCACTCAGCCGTATAGCTTTTACCATCAGCTTCTGCAAAGGTGGTGGTGCCAATGGTGAGGGTGGTTGCGTCTTCTGTCTTCCAACCTAAGAAGCTGTAGCCTAGTTTTGTGGGCGCTTGTACCCCTTCGGGGTAGCTCACAGCAGCCTCTGGTGTGGCCGTGGCGCTGAGCGTCTTGGTGGCAGCCGTTCCCCAACTCGTATTCTCACCTGCGTTTAAGATAACGGTATAGGTGATAGCGCTCCATTCTGCCGTATAAGAGGTAGGTCTGGCAGGAGTTATATCGGGCAGGTATTTCCAGCCCTCAAACGTATAGCCTGCGCGTACAGGAGCCAGACCAGGGATACGCAGTGGCTCTCCCGGGGTATTTTGGATTGACTGGTACGAGCCGCCCGTTGGGAATTCTCCTCCGTTTGCATCAAAACCAATCATGACATCGTAGTGGGCGTAGTAAGTGGTGTTCTCAGCGGGACACGGTGTATCTGAAGTGACTTTATCTCCGCCAGCTTCTAGGGTGTACCAGCCAACAAAGACATAGCCTGCCTCTGGTGTGAGATCATTTGCGGCAGGCAAGTTCAGCGGAGTGTCAAAGGTGGTGTCAATCGCCTTTTGCGTGACACCGTCTTCGAAGGTGCCGTGGCCGTTCGCGTTAAAGGTGTTGGTGTAGGTGTTGGCTCTCCACTGGGCGGTATAGGTTTTGCCCGTGGCTTGAGCAAAGGTGGTGGTGCCCAGAACAAGCAGGGAGCCATCAGCTGTCTTCCAGCTATCAAGCGTATATCCGGTGCGTGTGGGCTCCTCTACCGCATCTGTCCACTCAACGATAGCATCAGGGGCACCTGATGCGCTCAGCTGGCGCGTGTGAGTGTTGCCCCAGCTGCTACCCTCACCGGCATCTAGGGTAACGACATAGTCCACCGCATCCCAGCCGGCGGTGTAGGTAGCAGGTGCGTCTGGGGCCACTGCGGGGTTTTCGTAGCCTTTGAAGACATAGCCAGCGCGTGTGGGATTGGTCGCTGGGAGTTTAATTGCTGTGCCCGGTGTGTTTTGGACGGTCTTGGTGGTCTCCCCGCCTTCCCAGGCGCCTCCCCCTCCTTTGAAGGTGAGGATAACGTCCCAGTGCGCATAGTAGGTAGTATCAGCCGCGGGGCAGTCGGTTTGGTCTGTGACCTGGTCTCCGCCTTCTGCTTGTGTAAACCAGCCCACAAAGACATAGCCAGTATCTGGGGTGAGGGTATCTGTTGCAGGCAGGTTTAACTTATTGCCATAGGTGGTGTTGACGGTTGTGGTGGTGGCACCTGAGAAGGTGCCATGAGCGTTCGCGTTAAAGGTATTGGTGTAGGTGTTGGCTCTCCACTGCGCCAAGTAGACGTTTGCGTTAGCTTCTGCAAAGGTGGTGGTGCCAATAGTTAAGATGTCGCCCTCGACACTCTTCCAGGCTTCGAACGTATAGCCTGTACGTGTTGGTTCTGAGATACCCTGGGGGTAGCTCACAGCAGCCTCTGGTGTGGCCGTGGCCACAATTGTCTGGCTTGGGGTATCTCCCCAGCTTGTGTTCTCTCCGGCATTGAGGGTTGTGCTGTAGTGGATGGCTTCCCACTGAGCAAGATAGGTCTTGCCTGTAGCCTCGCCGTAGGTGGTAGTGCCAATGGTGAGGGCGGTGCCATCTTCTGTTTTCCAACCAGAAAAGGTGTAGCCAGATTTTGTAGGCTCTTGTACACCTTGGGGGTAGCTCACAGCAGCCTCTGGTGTGGCTGTGGCACTGAGCGTCTTGGTGGCATCTGTGCCCCAGCTGGTGGCCTCCCCTGCTTGGAGCACTACGGTGTAGTCAATGGCTGTCCACTGGGCCACAAAAGTCTTGCCGGTGGCTTGAGCATAGGTGGTGGTGCCAATGGTGAGGGTGGTGCCATCTTCTGTTTTCCAACCAGAGAAGGTGTAGCCAGATTTTGTAGGTTCTTGTACACCTGCAGGGTAGCTCACAGCAGCCTCTGGTGTGGCCGTGGCGCTGAGCGTCTTGGTAGAAGCACTCCCCCAGCTCGTGTTCTCACCAGCACTTAAGATAACGCTATAGACAATAGCAGACCAGCTGGCCCTATAGGTCTTAGGCTCATCAGGGGCAACACCAGGATTTCCATACCCTGTGAATGTGTATCCGGTGCGCGTTGGTGCGCTATCGGGTAGCTTAATGGTAGCTCCCGGGGTGTTTTGGACCGTCTGGGTTTTCGTGCCTCCTGCCCAGGAGCCCTCGCCTGCGTCAAAGGTCAGGATAATGTCGTAGTGGGCATAGTAGGTAGTAGCAGTTGCTGGGCAGTCCGTGTTGGCATCTACCTGTGTGCCACCTGTGGCTGCACTATACCAGCCAACAAAGACATAGCCTGTCTCTGGTGTAAGAGCACTATCTGCTGGCAGGTTTAACTTGTTGCCAAAGGTGGTGTTGACGGTTGTGGTGGTAGCACCTGAGAAGGTGCCGTGGCCGTTCGCGTCAAAGATATTTGAGATGGTGTTGGCAGACCAGCTGGCCGTATAGGTCTTAGGCTCATCAGGGGCAACACCAGGATTTCCGTACCCTGTGAATGTGTATCCGGTGCGCGTGGGTGCGCTATCGGGTAGCTTAATGGTAGCTCCCGGGGTGTTTTGGACCGTCTGGGTTTTCGTGCCTCCTGCCCAGGAGCCCTC
>CAJTTF010000006.1 GCA_910579165.1 uncultured Atopobiaceae bacterium | reverse complement strand
CCCGCAACTAATCCCACCCGCACAGGATACAGCTTTGCAGGATATGGAAACCCCACCGTTGCCCCTGATGAGCCTAAAACCTATACGGCCACTTGGGATGCTGTTACCTACACCCATACCTTTAGCGCCAACGGCCACGGCACGTTCGGAGAATCTGCCACCACCACAACGGTCGACACCACCTACGGCAACAAGCTGAACCTGCCCGCCGCAAGCGCCCTCACCCCGGATACGGGATACGTCTTCGTGGGCTGGTTTACTGCTGCCACAGGCGGCACACAAGTTGACGCCAACACAGATTGCCCGGCTGCAAATACTACCTACTACGCTCACTACGACATCATTTTGACCTTTAACGCAGGTGGCGGCTCCTGGTCAGGTGGCACGACAACACAGACCGTTCAAAACACCCCCGGAGCTGCGATTAAACTCCCCGCAACTAATCCCACCCGCACAGGATACAGCTTTGCAGGATATGGAAACCCCATCGTTGCCCCTGATGAGCCTAAAACCTATACGGCTGCCTGGAGCGCCATTGTCTATAGCGTTACCTTAAGCGCAGGTGATAATACGAGCTGGGGGAGTGCTTCTACCAAGACACTTACCGCAAGCGCCACACCTGAGGCTGTCGTGAGCTACCCAGAAGGGGTCCAAGAGCCCATAAAATCTGGCTATACCTTTGCGGGTTGGAAAGCAGAAGACGGTACCACACTCACTATAGGTAACTCCACCTATGCCGAGGCCACTGGCAAGACCTTCCAAGCCACCTGGGACGCCATCACCTACACCGTTGTGCTTGCCGCAGGGGAGGGCACCAACTGGGGTACCGACGCCACCAAAACCCTAACGGCCACCGCCACCCCTGACGCTGCTGTGAGCTACCCCGACGGTGTCTCAGAGCCCAACAAGAGTGGCTATACCTTCAAGGGTTGGAAGACAGAAGATGGCACCACCCTCACCATCGGCACCACCACGTATGCTCAAGCTACGGGAAAGACCTATCTCGCTCAGTGGGAGGCCATCACCTACATCGTTACCTTGAAATCAGGAGAGGGCACTAGCTGGGGAGATATCACGAGCCAGTCGTTGAGCGCGACCGCCACCCCCGATGCTGCTGTTACCTATCCACAAGGCGTCTCAGAGCCTGCGCGCACCGGCTATGCCTTCTTGGGCTGGAAGACCGAGGAGGGAGCCGTCCTTACCATCGGCACCACCACTTGGGCTGAAGCCGACGGCAACGTCTATTTGGCGCAGTGGAAGGCAAACACCTACACCAATACCTTTAAGGCAAACGGCCATGGCACATTCGCAGACGGTGCTTTAGAAATGACGGTGGAGAGCACCTTTGACACGAAGCTGAACCTCCCTGCCACGAGTGCCCTCACACCAGATTCAGGCTACGTCTTTGCTGGCTGGTATACCCAGGCCACAGACGGCGACCAGGTCACAGCAGATACCGACTGCCCCGCGCAAGACACCACCTACTATGCGCACTGGGATGTTCTCCTCACCTTTAACGCAGGTGGCGGCTCCTGGGCAGGAGGGGCTACAACACAAACCGTCCAAAACACCCCGGACACCACGATTAAGCTCCCAGAGGCCGATCCCACACGAGCAGGGTATGCCTTTGCAGGATATGGAAACCCCACAACTGCTCCTGCTGTACCTACCACCTATACCGCTACCTGGGATGCGGTGGACTACGTCGTCACACTGGATGCAGGAGAGGATACCTCCTGGGGAAACACTCATACACGCCAGCTCATCGCTTCGGGGACCCCTGATGCGGCCGTTGACTGGACAGATACCGTAGTTACACCCTCGCGCGCAGGGTATGCCCTCGATGGCTGGAAGGCAGCGGATGGCGCAGTGCTCACCATGGGCACCACCACCTTTGAAGAGGCCGCAGGCAAAACCTATATCGCTCAGTGGAAAGCCAACACCTACACCAATACCTTTGACGCCAACGGCCACGGCACCTTTGGAGAATCTGACACCTCCACCGCCGTGGACACCACCTTCGGCAACACGCTGAACCTGCCAGCGGCTGGTGCCCTCAAGCCTTCTGCTGGCTATGTCTTTGTCGGCTGGTACACCCTCCAAGGAGGTGGGGACGAGGTCACAGCAGATACACCGTGTCCTCCCGAGAACACCACCTACTACGCCCACTACGATGTCATCATTGGCTTTGATGCAAACGGAGGAGAATTCCCAACGGGCGGCTCGTATCAGTCGATACAAAACTCCCCAGGAGAGACGCTTCGTATCCCTGGGCTGAACCCCTTGCGCGCAGGATATACGTTTGAGGGCTGGGAGGGTGCGCCCGACATAACGCCTGCGGTCCCTATCACCTATACGGCAATCTGGAGTGCTATCACCTACACGGTGACCTTATCTGCAGGCGAGGGTACCAGCTGGGGCGCGAATGCCACCAAGACCCTCACGGCAAGTGCCACACCAGCGGCCGCTGTGAGCTATCCTGAAGGTGTCTCAGAGCCCACAAAACTAGGCTACAGCTTTAAGGGCTGGAAGGCAGAAGATGGCACGACGCTCACCATCTACACCACCACCTACGAAGAGGCAGATGGCAAGACCTATACGGCCGAGTGGGAGGCCAACACCTATACCAATACCTTTGACGCCAACGGCCACGGCACGTTTGCAGGCGGTACCACACAGAAGACGGTTGACACCACCTTTGACACGAAGCTCAACCTGCCCGCAACAGGCGAGCTCACCCCAGCGACTGGCTATGTTTTCCTCGGCTGGTATACACAGGCCTCAGGAGGCGATCAGGTCACAGAGGACACTGACTGCCCGGCTCAAGACACCACCTACTTTGCCCACTACGATATTCTTTTGATCTTTGATGCTAACGGTGGCACCTTCGCAGACAGCACCACTGCCAAGCAGATACAAAACACGCCTGCTGCCACCATTGTGCTTCCCTCCACAGATCCCACGCGTGCAGGCTATACCTTCAAAGGCTACGACAATCCAGACACCGCCCCTCTGGCACCTGCTACCTACTACGCCCAGTGGGAAGCCAACACCATCACAAACACTTTCTCTGCAAACGGGCACGGCACCTTTGGAGCGTCCGCTACCCAGACCACGGTTGCCACCACCTTCGGCAACACGTTGAACCTGCCTGCGGCTGATGCCTTGATCCCCGAGACCGGCTACGTGTTTGTGGGCTGGTATACGCAGGCCTCAGGCGGCGACCAGGTCACAGACCAGACCGACTGCCCACCGGTGGACACCACCTACTACGCACACTACGACATCATCTTGACCTTCTTGGCGGGAGAGGGAGCATGGGCAGACGGCACTACCTCCAAAGAGGTGCAAAACACCCCTGATGCCACCATTGTGCTTCCCGCGACAGAGCCCACGCGCACAGGATATACCTTCAAAGGTTACAGCAATCCCGACACAGCCCCCGCAGCGCCTGTCACCTATACGGCCACCTGGGAGGCCAACACCTATACCAATACCTTTGACGCCAACGGCCACGGCACGTTTACAGGCGGTACCACACAGAAGACGGTCGACACTACCTTTGACACGAAGCTCAACCTGCCCGCAACAGGCGAGCTCACCCCAGCGACTGGCTATGTTTTCCTCGGCTGGTATACCGCAGCCTCAGGCGGCGATCAGGTCACAGAGGACACTGACTGCCCGGCTCAAGACATCACCTACTTTGCCCACTACGACATCATCTTGACTTTCTCGGCAGGAGAGGGCGCCTGGGCAGACGGTGATACGGTGAAAACTGTCCAAAATACCCCAAACACGGCTATCAAGCTCCCAGCCCAAGACCCCGTGCGCGAAGGCTACAGCTTCACCGGCTACAACACCCCAGCAATCGCGCCTGATACTCCTAAAACCTATACGGCCACTTGGGATGCCAACCCCATCACTAATACCTTTGCCGCAAACGGGCACGGCACGTTTGCTGAAGGCGCCACGCACACCACCGTTGCCACCACCTTTGGCAACAAGTTGAACCTGCCGGCGGCTGATGCTCTCACACCTGAGGACGGTTACGTTTTTGTGGGCTGGTATACACAGGCCTCAGGCGGCGAACAGGTCACAGACCAGACCGACTGCCCACCGGTGGACACTACCTACTACGCTCACTACGACATCATCTTGACCTTCTTGGCAGGAGAGGGCGCCTTCCCAGACGGGGCAATCTCCAAAGAGGTGCAAAACACCCCAGGCACCGCCATCAAGCTGCCTGGCACAGATCCCACTCGTGCAGGTTATGACTTTGCAGGCTACGGAGAACCAGTCACCGCCCCTCCAGCACCTGCCACCTATACGGCTATCTGGGAGCCTGCCACCATCTCCAACATCTTTGACGCCAACGGCCACGGCACCTTTGCTGCAGGGGCTACACAAACCACGGTGGACACCACCTTTGAGAGCAAACTCAATCTCCCGGCAGCAGGAGCAATCACCCCAGAGACAGGCTATGTCTTTGCCGGCTGGTATACAGAGGCCTCAGGCGGCGATCGTGTCACTGACCAGACTGATTGCCCCACAACTTCTACCACCTACTACGCTCACTACAACGTTATCCTCACCTTCACGGCAGCAGGCGGCGCTTGGGAAGGAGGGGCGACCTCAAAAGAGGTAGAGAATATCCCGGGCGCAAGCATTCAAGTTCCCTCCACAGAGCCCACGCGCAGAGGTTATACCTTTGCAGGCTACAACACGCCCGCTACAGTCCCTGCAGATCCTGAAACCTACGCTGCGCAATGGACAGCTATTGAGTATGTTCTTACGCTCGAGGCAGGCGAGGATACCTCCTGGTCAGGAGATGGGGCCAAGACTATCAGCGCCTCTACCACACCGGATGCGCCTGTAGTCTATCCGCAAGGTGTCACAGAGCCCGAGCGCGCTGGCTACAGCTTTAAGGGATGGATTGCCGCAGATGGCACAGTACTTACCATCGGTACCACAACCTACGGCGAGGCCACCGGCAAGACCTATAACGCCCAGTGGGAGGCCAACACCATTTCAAACACCTTCGACGCCAACGGCCACGGCACGTTTGCTGGAGGCGCTACACAAGCCACGGTGAATACCGTCTTTGGCAATACGCTGAACCTGCCCGCAGCAGATGCGCTCACACCGGCCGCAGGCTATGTCTTCCTAGGTTGGTTCACGGACCCTGTAGCAGGGGAAGAGGTCACAGACCAGAGTGCCTGCCCGCCGGTCAATACCACCTATTATGCACACTGGGAAGCGCTCGCTGCTTGGGCCGCGATTGAGAGCGGCACCCTGAAGCTGTTCTGGGGACAAAAGCCTGCAAGTGCGCTCACCTTTGCGGTTTCTGGTCCCTACTCCGAGCAGAACCCCGCTCCCTGGCAGGCTTACGCTCAAGACATCCATACGGTAGACATTGATGCTTCCTTAAAAGACAGCCCCTTTGCACCTGCCTCTTACGCGTCGTACCTGGAAGGGCTCAGCTCGCTTACCCAGGTCGTGGGCCTTTCCAACCTCAACATGCAAAACGCCATCTCTCTCGAGCGCATGTTTGCAGGCTGCAGCAACTTGGAAGTAGTAGACCTTTCCGGCTTTAACACCGAGCACGTCACCAACATGGACAATATGTTTTTAGGCTGCACCGCAGCAGATGAGCTGGTCTTGAGCAAAGATACACAGCTTTTACCGGGCACGGGGCTTGTAGGACTTGATAGCTCTACCAATCCCTTCTGGATTTCGAGCATCACCCACGCTGTGAGCTACGGCACCGATGATGCAACCTCTGTTGCAAATATCAATGCCCTTTTGGCGGCGCTGCCAGAGGGAGCCACCCAAACGCTCAGGCTTGCTACGATGCGCCTCACCTACGAGGCTAACGGAGGCACCTTCCCTGCACAATCTGCAAACACTCACGCAGAGAGTGCAGCAGGAAACGCTTCAACCGTAGGCGATGGCACCGCAGAAGAGGCCTACCTCTACGGCAACCCCGGCGAAGAGATTGATGCGTCTGCAACCGGGGGTCCTAACTACACACCAATTCCTGTGCGTGCGGGCTACGAGTATCTGGGATATGCAGAAACTCCTGATGCCACCACACCAGACACACCTGTCGTCTTCCCAGAAGCCACCTCTAACTTCCTGAGCGCGCTCTCTGGAGCGGGTGATACCAACACCACCTTCTACGCGGTCTGGAAAGCCGTAGGGCCCGGTCCTACACCGCCCACGCCTGGCCCCGATACAGACGGAGGCGGCTCAGACATCTTTCCGCTCACCGGAGACACTACGAACGCACTCACATCCTACATTCTCTGCATCCTCGCAGGTGGCGTAGCTCTTGTTGTGGCCCGCATAGTCCGCCGCCAACGCAGCCGCTAGGGTAGGGAGAGGCAAATAGATAAATCGACTTGCAGTAACCTGATTTTTCTCAGCAAGAGAACAAGAAAGTAACTTGAATCTCTGAATTTGTGCTTGTTGGTAAGAGAAAAAGGGTAAGGCTAGCGGACGAGTTTTTGAGCGAAGCTCAAACTGTTTGAAGTCCGCGCCTTACCCTTTTTCTCTATCCCGCTTTCAAGCTTCTAATAGTCCGCGCCTTACCTTTTTTCTATCCAGGTGACAAGCTTAATTATTCCGCGCCTTACCCTTTTTCTCTTTCAATGAGAATTCGCACAAATCGCTCGCGGACGATTCACATGTTACTCCGGATAGAAATTAACCATCCAGCTCCATAATTAGAGCCCCTTATTGTCAAAAGGTATACAAAAATGCTAACCTTTTGACATGAATCATTTCGATAAGATATACGAGATTGCTGCCGATAACTACGGTCTAGTTACAGCTGCCCAGGTACGGGAGATGGGTATCTCCAAGTCTGAACTTCGAAGATGGGTTGAGGGAAACAGACTTGAGAGGCGTGGGCGGGGAGTCTACAAATTGACCAAATATGCACCTACTCAGCTCGACCGTTATGCTGAGGCGGTAGCGCTCGTTGGCGAGGATAGCTTTCTTGTAGGCGAAGCGGTGCTTGCTATGCATAATCTTGCTCTGGTAAACCCTCGCCGTCTTGGAGTTGGTACGCCAAAACGCGTCAGGAAGATTCTGCCTGAATGGATTGAACTTGTCACCACCGAGGGTAAGACAACCACATACTACGAGGGCATTCCTTCCCAAACGATTACCGAGGCCATCCTCGACTGTCGCGGGCGTGTGCTTACAGAGAGACTACTTTCTGCGGCCGGCGAAGCGAGGGAGGAAGGGCTCATTAGCAACGCGGATCTTGAAACCTTGAAGAAGGAGCTACGTTGAGCGTCCCAAATAGTAGAAGGAATCTTGACATCGCCATAGAGCGCCTCGCGCAAGGCAGCGGAGATGCCGTACGCATAAGGCGCACACTAGCGAATGCTATCGTATCCCAGCTTATTCCCGATGGTGCGGTAAAGGGTGGCAGTTCGCTTAAACTTCGCTTTGGAGATGCCGCAACCCGCTTCTCGCGGGATTTGGATGCGGCGCGCTCAATGGATATCGAAGAATACGCCAATCGGTTGGAAGATGCGCTTAGCACTGGCTGGAATGGCTTTACCGGGAGGCTGGTACGCGGGCATCAGGCATCGCCTAAGGGAGTGTCCAAACGCTATGTTATGCAGCCATTCGAAATAAAGCTTTCCTATAACGGAAAATCCTGGACAACAGTTCCTCTTGAAGTCGGACACAACGAGATTGGTGATGCGGAGAATCCGGACATGCTGGTTCCGCAAGATGCCTCCAAGATGCTTGTTACACTGGGGTTCCCACCATTGGACCCTGTTCCATTCATGAAGTTGACTCATCAGGTTGCTCAAAAGATTCATGCACTTACAGCGGCTGGATCGGAGCGGGTTCACGATCTTGTCGACCTGCAGGTTATCATGAACGAGAATCCCCCTGACCTTGAATCCATACGACCGGTTTGCATTCGCTTGTTTTCTTATAGGGAGATGCAGCCATGGCCGTCTTACATCGTAGCCAACCCTGGATGGAAGGTTGGGTATGCGGTCGCCGCTGAAGGACTTTGCGTACTCGATTTGGACGAAGCGATTGCATGGGGAAACGCTCTTATCGAACGAATAGATTCAGCTATGAACGTAACTGAGTAGATGCACGGTTCACCTCATCCCTCCTTTGGGTTCGTTGCCAATTCTACTTTTCTAGAAAAAAAGAAAGAAGCGTGCGTAAGGGAAAAAGTGTACGGTAAATGGGGTCCACTTTACGTTTCTTGTCAGTAAGATAAAAAGGTAAAGCTAGCGAAAGAGTTTATGAGCGAAGCTCAAACTGTTTGAAGTCCGCGCCTTACCTTTTTCTCTATTCCGCTTCTAAGCTCCAAGTACTTCTCGGAGTAAATCTATAGAAAAATATGCATTTGAAGGCAATTTATTGCCAAAAAATATGCATCTTGAACAAAAATAGCGCCCAAAAATATGCATTTTAAAGTACAATTACTCCCAAAAATATGCAATGCTTTTAACGTTATATATTTTTATCAGGTATTATAGTAGCGAGTTCTTTAACTCCGGATTAATAATCAAGACATTTTGCGGGATGCGCAATTTTTAGGAAGGCATAAGCGTGCTTAAGAGAAAAATGACAGATCAGTTGCTCGCTTGGAAGAGCAATCGGCGCCAGGCGCATGAGCCTCAGGCTCTTCTGGTTAAAGGTGCACGACAGGTAGGAAAAACATATACCATCACTCAGTTTGGTGAGAACGCCTATGCTTCGTTTATTTCTCTCAACTTTATTGAGCATCCTGAACTTAAGAGCGTTTTTGAAGGCCCTCTCACGCCCCAAGAGATCAAAGAGCGCATCTCGCTCTTTAATTCAGGAGCATCTTTTGTTCCAGGGGACACGCTACTTTTTCTCGATGAGATTCAAGATTGTCCCAAAGCCCGCACTGCGCTCAAGTTTCTTGCCCAAGATCCAGATATTGACGTTATCGCCTCTGGATCGCTCCTAGGGCTTAATTATATGAACGATAGCTCTATTCCCGTGGGTTATGAACGGCAAATTGAGATGTTCGGACTCGATTTTGAGGAGTTTTTGTGGGCTCTTGGCTTAGGGGATACACCCTTTGATGCATTTCGTCGGCATCTTGCTACGCTTGAGCCTTTTAATCAGGCAATTCTCGAGAAGTATCTGCGCCATTTTAGACAATATATTGCCGTAGGCGGAATGCCCGCCGTGGTTTCTGTCTACGTTGATTCCAAAAACTACGGCAAGACGTATGAGGTGCAGAAGCAGCTTCTCAATACGTACCTAGATGACATTGCCAAGTTTGCAGAGGCAAATGTGCGCAATAAGGCACGGGAGTGTTATTTGTCCGTGCCGCGGCAACTCGCAAAAGAAAATACAAAGTTTAGATATGGGCTGGTAGAAAAAAGAGGAACGGCGCGAAAGTTTGAAACTGCACTCGATTGGCTTCGCGACGCCAATCTTGTGAGGTATTGCTATGCGGTGAAAACGCCTGAGTTCCCTCTGAAAGCGTATGAGGATGAGAGCAAGTTCAGGTTATATCTCAACGATACAGGTTTGCTCTGCGCGATGTTTGGCTTTGAGATGATGGCAGCTCTTATTGAAGATACGCTTAAAGGCCCCATGAAAGGCGGCATTTACGAGAATGCCATTGCCTGTTCTCTGGTGAAAGCAGGTCTTTCCCTTCACTATTGGATGAACAAAGGTGCTACTCAAGAGATTGAGTTCTTGTTTGATAAAAACGCAGGCGTTGTGCCGGTGGAGGTTAAGGCAGGTCGCGGATCAACGGCGTCTCTTGATGCTTTTCTTGAGAGAGACGGAGTGGAGGCTGGTTATAAGCTCCACGCAGGCAATGTTGGAAAAGTAGGGAAGAAATTCTCGCTGCCTTATTTCATGTCCTCGCTTGTAGGAGAAGTCTCTACCCGGTAACAAGTTCCACGTATTTCTCGGCAAATAATCTCTGTAGAATATCCAGAAGCAGCGAAAAATGGAGAAGTGATGGAGATGGATACGCCCGGAGACGTGGACAATTGACAGCCAGCTAGATTGAGCGTAATCTCTACCGTCGCGCTGCAGCGCCCCTACGCTGCGCTTTAAGGATGAAATACCAGGCAGATGGTGTGGTTATCGGAACAAGAGACACAATATATAGGGTGAACTGAAGAGTTCAAGAAAAGTACACAGAAAAGCGCAAGGCGCAAAAAAGTACGCGATACAAGAAACGTACAAACAAACAAGCAAGTAAAAGTACAAGCAAGTAAAAGTATAAGTTACTAAGTAAGTACAGAAAACAGCACAGGAAAAAGGAGAACAGGTTGCCTACTATTAACCAACTCGTCCGTGAAGGCAGAAAGTCCATCAAGTCAAAGCCCAAAAACCCTGCACTCAAAGGGAATCCGCAGAAACGCGGCGTGTGCACACGTGTGTACACCACAACGCCCAAAAAGCCTAATTCGGCTATGCGTAAAGTTGCCCGTGTGCGTTTGGTAAACGGAATTGAAGTAACTGCTTATATCCCCGGCGAGGGGCATAACCTGCAAGAGCACTCCATCGTACTTATCCGTGGAGGTCGTGTCCGCGACCTTCCTGGTGTGCGTTACAAAATCATTCGCGGTGCCTATGACTGCGCCGCTGTTGAGGACAGAAAGCGTTCTCGTTCACGCTACGGCACCAAGAAATCCTAAGATTCACGAGAGATCAAGAAAGAAGCTAGAGGAGAAACTATGCGCAGAGCTGCTGCTCAAAGAAGAGAAATCATCCCCGACGTGAAGTACAACAATCGCCTTGTTACTCAGCTCATCAACAAGGTGCTGCTGAGCGGCAAGAAAAGCCTTGCTGAGCGTATCGTCTATGATGCCTTCGATCAGGTTGCCCAGAAGTCCGGTCAAGATCCGCTTGAGGTCTTTAAGAAGGCTATGGACAACGTGCGCCCCACGCTTGAGGTTAAGCCTAAGCGTGTTGGTGGTGCTACCTATCAGGTGCCCATGGAGGTTAATTCTCGCCGCGCAACTACGCTTGCAATCCGCTGGATGGTGAACTATGCGCGCGACCGCAAAGAAAAGACAATGGTCGAGCGCCTTGCAAACGAGATTCTGGACGCTTCCAATGGCGTTGGTGCCTCGGTTAAGAAGCGTGAAGACGTCTTTAAGATGGCAGAAGCAAACCGCGCATTCGCCCATTATCGCTGGTAAGAGAAAAGTTAAGAGGAGATCTAAACCATGGCCGACAGCAAATACGCTCTCAAAGACATTAGAAATATCGGCATTATGGCCCACATTGACGCGGGCAAAACAACCACAACCGAGCGCATTCTTTATTACACCGGTAAGAATCACAAAATTGGTGAGGTGCACGAGGGTGCGGCCACCATGGATTGGATGGAGCAGGAGCAGGAGCGAGGCGTAACCATTACCTCCGCTGCTACCACATGCTTCTGGAACGACCATGTCATCCAGATTATCGACACCCCCGGTCACGTTGACTTTACATCCGAGGTTGAGCGCTCCCTCCGCGTACTGGACGGCGCCGTTGCCGTCTTTGACGCTGTTGCCGGTGTCCAGCCCCAATCAGAAACCGTATGGCGCCAAGCCTCTAACTACAACGTTCCCCGCATAGCGTTCATCAACAAGTATGACCGCGTGGGTGCTGACTTCTTAAATGCCATTGAAACCATGAAGGATCGCCTGGGTGCACCCGCCGTTGCTGCGCAGCTCCCTATGGGCGCCGAGGAAAACTTCTGGGGCATTATCGACCTCGTCACCATGGATGCATGGGACTTCAAAGAGGACGACAAGGGCATGATTTACCCCGAGAAAATGGATGCCATTCCTGACGAGTTTAAGGCACTGGCAGACGAGAAGCGCGCAGAACTCCTGGAGGCTGCCGCCGACGCGTCTGACGAGCTCATGGAGCTTGTTTTGGAGGACAAAGAGGTGCCCGTTGACGTCTTGAAAGATGCCATCCGCAAGGCCACTGTCTCCAATCAACTTAACCCGGTCTTTGTGGGATCTGCTTACAAAAACAAAGGTATCCAAGAGCTTTTGGACGCAGTCGTAGATTACCTCCCATCTCCTCTGGACATTCCTCCTGTTGAGGGCTTCAATCCCAAAAACGACGAAACCGAGACCCGTAAGGCTTCCAACGACGAGCCGTTCAGCGCTCTTGCGTTCAAAATTATGACCGATCCGTTTGTTGGTAAACTCACTTACATTCGCGTGTATTCAGGCAAGGCCGAGAAAGGCTCGTTTGTCTACAACTCCGTTAAAGGTGACAAAGAGCGTCTGGGCCGCATCCTTGAGATGAACGCAAACGATCGTGTTGATCGCGATGGTTGCTCTACCGCAGACATTGTTGCCGTTGTTGGTCTAAAAGACACCACCACCGGTGACACGCTTTGCGATCAGGCGCATCCAATTGTGCTTGAGGCCATCGACTTCCCCGATCCGGTTATCGATGTTGCTGTAGAGCCCAAGGACAAGGCCAATCAGGAGAAGATGAGCGTTGGTCTTGCTAAGCTTGCTGAGGAAGATCCTACCTTCCAGGTCCACACTGATCATGAAACTGGTCAAACCATCATTGCCGGTATGGGCGAGCTCCACCTTGAGATTATTGTTGATCGTCTACGCCGCGAATTTAAGGTTGAGTGCTCTGTGGGTAAACCGCAGGTTGCCTATCGTGAAACCGCTGGTAAAGCGGTTCAGCGTGTGGAGGGCAAGTTCATTCGTCAGTCTGGTGGACGCGGTCAATATGGCCATGCCGTTATCGACCTTGAGCCTCGCGAGCCCGGTGAGGGTTACGAATTTGTTAACAACATCGTTGGTGGTGTCATCCCCAAGGAATACATCCCCTCTGTCGACAAGGGCATCCAGGAAGCGCTGCAGTCCGGCGTGGTTGCAGGATATCCCGTTGTAGACGTGAAAGTAACCTTAAACGACGGCTCCTACCACGAAGTTGATTCATCTGAGGCCGCCTTTAAGATCGCCGGCTCTATGGCCGTGAAGGAAGCCTTGAAGCAATCTAACCCCATTTTGCTCGAGCCTATTGAGGACGTTGAAGTTGAGACGCCCGAGGAATACATGGGCGACGTTATGGGAAATCTTTCCAGCCGTCGCGGCAAGATTGAGGGCATGGAGGACCGCAAGAACTCCAAGATTATTCGTGCCAAAGTGCCGCTAGGAGAGATGTTTGGTTATGCAACAGATCTGCGTTCACAGACGCAGGGCCGCGCTTCCTACACCATGCAGTTTGGTGAGTATGAGCCTGTGCCTAAGGCCGTCTCTGAAGAGATTGTCTCCAAGGCCGGCGGAAACGCGTAATTATTTGATAAAGAATAACGAAAAATACCAGGAAGGGAACTCAGTTGGCAAGCCAGAAAATTAGAATTCGTCTTAAGGGATTTGACCATGAGATTGTAGATAAATCCTCTGCACAAATTGTTGCTACCGCGCAGCAAACAGGCGCGAAGGTGTCCGGACCTATTCCGCTGCCTACTGAGCGCGCCCGTTATTGTGTTATCCGCTCACCACACAAGGATAAGGACTCGCGTGAAGAGTTTGAGATGCGCACTCATAAGCGCCTTATCGATATCCTCAATCCGTCTTCGACCACGGTTGATCAGCTTATGCACCTCAACCTGCCCGCTGGCGTAGATATTGAGATTAAGCTCTAGGTCTGGGTTCTTAAGGTTTTAAAGATTTTGAGGTCCCAAAATCTAAAGTTTCAAGATTCTCAATGCTTAGTCTCTTTGGCGAAGGTCCCTCTCGTAGAGCCATCCCAATCCTTTTAATCTAGAGGTTCCTAATATGCGTCTCCAACAAAATGGTCGCTCAAAAGCGACCATTTTTGTTGTCTCTAATCCCTTGAGAGCGTCATTGCAGTAAAACCCCAGGTGAAACAAGATGCTCGTGCATAAATTCCAAAATTAGATAGACCAGTTTATATAGAATCTTCAAACTTCACTTCGCCGTATACGCACTTCCTAAAGAGACGTGTGCAGACGGACACTCATTCTTGGTTTCCCATTTCTCTCTTTTCTCGGGAAACTGTACTTTGCGCCCTGCGTTTTGGTGTATTTTTAGTGTATGATTGTGCACACAAAAGCACATTAACCCTTACGTGTTAACTAGACGGAGGTAGTTCATGCCAAAAAAACCCACTGTTAAAAAGAGCGAAACCAAGAATTTCTCGGATGGCGCCATAACCTCGCTTGCGGGGCTCGAGAAAGCCATTAAAGAGATGCACAAGGCAGATTCTGAATTTGCTACTTTCAACCAGGAGCAGGTTGATAAGATTTTCTACGAGGCGGCCATGGCTGCCAATAAGGCGAGAATTCCTCTTGCCCAGCAAGCCGTAGCCGAAACCGGCATGGGCATCGTTGAGGACAAGGTAATCAAGAACCACTATGCCTCTGAATACATTTACAACGCCTACAAAAACACCAAGACGGCAGGCGTAATTGAGGAAGATGTAGCTGGTGGCTACAAAGTGGTTGCCGAGCCTATTGGCGTTATAGCAGCGGTTATTCCTACCACCAACCCCACCTCAACCGCTATCTTTAAGTGCCTTATCGCCCTCAAGACCAGAAACGCTATTATCATCTCCCCGCATCCTCGCGCAAAGGAATCAACCATTACTGCGGCAAAAATCATCCGCGAGGCAGCAGAACGCGCAGGTGCTCCTAAGGGCCTTATTCGCTGGATTAGTGAACCCTCGCTTGAGCTTACCAATGAACTCATGCGCTCCGCAGACATTATCCTTGCTACCGGCGGCCCTGCCATGGTAAAGGCGGCTTACAGCTCCGGCAAGCCCGCGCTGGGTGTTGGTCCAGGCAACACGCCTGCTATTATTGACTCAACGGCTGATATCAAGCTTGCCGTTATGTCTATCTTGCATTCCAAAACCTTCGATAACGGCATGATTTGCGCAAGTGAGCAGTCGGTCATTGTCCTCGACGATATCTATAAGAAGGTTAAAGAGGAGTTTGAGCGTCGCGGGGCCTATTTCTTGAAGCCAGCTGAGCTCAACAAGGTTCGTAAGACTATCCTCATCAACGGTGCCCTTAACGCCAAGATTGTTGGTCAGTCCGCCCACGATATTGCTGAGATGGCTGGAGTGTCGGTGCCTCCAAAGACGAAGGTACTTATCGGCGAAGTGACAAGCGTTGATCCCAAAGAGGAGTTTGCTCACGAGAAGCTGAGCCCCGTGTTGGCTATGTATCATGCCAAGAATTTTGACGACGCGGTTGAAAAGGCCGAGCGCCTCATCGCAGATGGCGGCTATGGTCATACAAGCTCTCTCTACATTGACGCCAAAAACGAGACCGAGAAACTCGCCAAGCATGCCGCGGCCATGAAAACGTCGCGTATTCTCATCAACACGCCTTCTTCACAAGGCGGCATTGGCGACCTCTACAACTTCCGTTTGAAGCCATCGCTTACGCTGGGATGCGGATCCTGGGGTGGCAATTCCGTTTCAGAAAACGTGGGCGTAAAACACCTCATTAACACGAAAGTTGTGGCAGAAAGGCAAACCAACATGCTTTGGATGAGACTACCAGAAAAGATTTACTTCAAACGCGGTTGCCTGCCCGGCGCCATTGATGAGCTCAAGGAGATGGGCAAGAAGCGCGTCTTTATCGTGACCGATCAGTTCCTTTACAAAAATGGCTACACACGTCCTATTGAGGACAAGCTGGATGAGCTGGGCATTGTCCACTCTGCGTTCTGGGATGTTGCCCCTGATCCAACTCTGCAATGCGCACAGGAAGGTGTTAAGCAGATTCGCGCCTTTGAGCCCGACTGTATTATTGCCATGGGTGGTGGCTCGGCTATGGACGCGGCCAAGATTATGTGGGTTATGTATGAGCACCCCGACGTAAGGTTTGAGGACATGGCCATGGACTTTATGGACATCAGAAAGCGTGTCTATAAGTTTCCTGAGATGGGCAAGAAGGCCTACTTTGTTGCTGTTCCTACCTCGTCTGGTACGGGTTCTGAAGTGACACCGTTTGCCATCATCACCGATGCCACAACTGGCGTTAAGTGGCCGCTTGCAGACTATGAATTGCTGCCCAACATGGCCATTGTGGATGTGGACAACATGATGAATCAGCCTAAAGGCCTCACCAGCGCTTCTGGTGTGGACGTTTTGACACACGCTCTTGAATCGCTCGTTTCTATCATGGCGTCTGATTACACCAAGCCTTATTCGCTCCAGGCCATCAAGCTTGTTTTTGATTATTTGGTCCGCGCTTACGACAAGGGCGCTGAAGATCCCGAGGCGCGCGAGCACATGGCCAACGCTTCCTGCATGGCAGGTGTTGCTTTTGCTAACGCATTCCTTGGTGTGAACCACTCTATGGCTCACAAGCTGGGCGCTTTCCACCACCTGCCCCACGGCGTGGCAAACGCAATCATCTTGACGCGTGTCATGCGTTACAACGCAGTGGATGTTCCAGTTAAGATGGGGACCTTCCCGCAGTATGCCTATCCACAGGCCAAGGAGCGCTACGTTGAGGCTGCTCGCTACGTTGGTATTACGGGCAAGGATGACGATGTTGTCTTCGAGAAGTTCCTAAACGCTATTGATGAGCTCAATCGTAAGGTTGGTATTAAGCCCACTATCAAAGATTACGACGTAGACGAGAAGTACTTCCTGGATACGCTTGATGATATGGTTGAACAAGCCTTTAACGATCAGTGCACGGGCGCTAATCCTCGCTACCCCTTGATGGAAGAGATCAAGGAGCTTTACCTGGATGCGTACTACGGTCGCAAGCCCAACGACTACGCGAAATAAGAAAGATGACCAATCCTTAATAAGCGCCCGCGGTCTCGCATCTGAAAATGACCTTGAATGCCAAAAGAACTTTGCATGCGTCTGGACGCCTGCCCCAAGCGGCGTTGACGGTTTTCTCGGTGTTTATCGTACTTGCATTCTTGGTGCCCCTGACTGCCTGCCACGCAAACGATGAGGCAGCTGTGTCAAGTAAGGTGACCGATGCCATCACGGCTTTTCAAAAGGGAGATGAGGGCGCTCAAGATTCGCTCCTTGGAGCTGATGACAATCCGTTCTTGGGATTTGGGGTTTCAGACAAAGATGCCACCGCTGATCTTCTCAAGCACTTTTCGTACTCTCTAGGGGATGTGACGGTTGATGAGGGGGGAGAGACCGCGCAAGTGGTGGTGTATGCTCAAAACATTGATATTAAGCAACTTATGCAAGACGCCACGCAGAACACGTTGGAAGACGCTATCACACTGCATTCCACCACTGACAATCAGGCCGAAATTGCACAAAATCTAAGCAAAGGGATTCTAAGTGATGCAGCCGCTGAGGATGCTCAGACAATATCTGCTGACGTGACGGTGAATCTCAAAAAAGATAATGGGAACTGGTCTTTTGTCGACCCACATGAGATTCTAAAAGTGCTTTTTGCTGGCAAAACACCCTAATTCTCTACCAAGGACGTGGGATCTCATTGCGGTAGGTTTGGAAGGCGTAGGTAAAACCTTCTTTGGTTCTTCCACCATCAATTTCATGGGTGAGCTCCCAATCTTTGTTCTCCAGGAGGTTAGGGAAAAAAACGTCAGCTTGCGCCGCCATCTCTACGTCATTCATAGTAACAAGTGCTTCCTCGCAGTAGGGCAGCAGCGTGTGGTAGAGCATGGCGCCACCAATGGACCAGGCCGTGTTGGTTTCGATAAGGCCGGCGGGGTCTGGGGTTTTTAGGGTTGCAAAGAGCTCGTCAAGCGAATGCACTACCTCAAAGCCGCGCTCGGCAGCCATCTGCTGCGTAAAATTAACATTATCGTAGAGAACGACATTACGACGCTTAGGCAGAGGCTTCTGAGAAGGCAGAGAGCAAAGCGTGTTCCAGCCCATAATGACGATGTCACCTGTGGTGTGTTCCTTGAAATACGCCATATCCTGAGGATTGTAGATAAGAAGATCGTTGCCAGCACCAATTGCCCAGTCACGAGTTACTGAAACGATAGTCTTAAGCGTCATATGCTTGCGGAGTTGAGGCTTAGTGTCACTTTGAGTCATACGGTTCCTTTGCCTGAGAAGAGGATTTCACGTTGCTTGAGTAGATATCTGAGAAGAATATGGTTCCTTTATCTTGTGCATTTGTTTAAGGCTAGTAAGGTGGTCCAATTCTGCCCTAAATTGCGACGGGAATATTCTTGATTTGCTCGCCGTGCTGATAATTCTCAACGATGAGGTCATCGGTAGTGAAGTCATAGAAGTCTTTCACTTCCGGATTAAGGCGCACGACGGGTGCAGGGTATTGCATTCTCCCGATAAGTTCTTTTACCAGTGGCACGTGTCGGTCGTAGATATGGGCATCAGCAACCACATGGACAAGCTCACCTGGGACCATATCGTTTACTTGCGCCACCATCATGAGAAGGATAGCGTATTGAGCGACGTTCCAGTTGTTGGCTGTGAGCATATCTTGCGAGCGCTGATTGAGAAGGAGGTTCAAGGTGAGCTTGTTCGCACCTTTGTCCTGCGTAACATTCCAGGTAGTGGAATAGGCACACGGATAGAGCTCCATTTCGTGAAGGTCAGAAAATGTGTAAGTGCTGGTGATGATGCGGCGCGAAAAAGGCGTGTGCTTAAGGTCGTAGAGAACGCGATCCATCTGATCCATTTCACCCTCTGGGTAGCTAGATTTTTGGCCTATCTGATAACCGTAGGCTTTGCCAATAGTTCCGTTTTTATCGGTCCAGGCATCCCAAATGTGCGAAGAAAGCTCGCTCACGCGATTAGATTTTTTCTGGTAAATCCAGAGAATCTCGTCCATGGCAGATTTGAGCGCTGTGCGGCGGAGCGTCATTGCCGGAAACTCATCGCGCAAATCGTAGCGGTTTACCATGCCAAACTTTTTGATAGCGTAGGCGGTAGTGCCGTCCTCCCACCTCGGGCGGACTTTCTCGCCTTCTGTGGTTGTTCCGTTTTGCAGGATGTCTTCCACAGACGTAACAAATAACTCATCAGCCTTACTCATAAAAATCTTTTGCTTTCCTCTCTCAGCATGGATCGTTCGAATGATGCGGTTTCAGGATTATTTCAATTGCTTAGTTTTTTCTCTGCACTTGTTTCGCACAATGTTGAATTCGCTTAATATCCAAGGTTGTCAAAATAACCACGGTGGGGGAAGACCTTTGCCGCCTCGGGGTCCAGTCGCACGACGTAGGAGATGAAATAGTCATCGGTCATACTTGCGATAAAGTCCACAACGGTTTGGTCCAGGTCACTTTCCCAATCGTAAGTGCGTTCATAGTGCGCAAGCGCGCGTTCGATGGGTCGTACGGAATGCGCAAGGATGGGCGAGTTCAGGCGATGTTCCTTGAGGTCTTGCAGAGCCGCCTCGTAGACCATCTCAAACAGGGGAGATAGTACGTGCTTAGCCTCGTCTCCCACCTCGCTGGTAAAGTAGATTTTCTCGCCATTCTCGCGTTTGGCGCGACGTAATTCTGCAAACGCCTCGTCGCTCATGGCAATCTCGTTCTTGCCCTGGCTGTTCTCAACAATGTCGCTTATAAACGCGCTGAGAGCCCACGAATTGTAGTAAGAGCCAAGTCCGTCTGCGAATGTTGTCTCGGGAACCTTGAGCGCACGTATAGCGTCTTGGCGATCCTTTCCCACATAAGCCACGATATCCGAGACGCGCACAACACAGCCTTCCAGCGTCATGGGGCGAATCTTACCAATGGCACCCTCACCCGTTCGGTTGCACTGATCGATAAGCTCGTCTAGCTGGGCGAAGGTAGAAAGACCGCTCGTTGTGAAGCGCGCTGCTTCGCATTCGCCGTTGTGCGCGAGGATGCCGTCGAGTGTTTGAAGTGCAAGGTTGCGACCAAAGAGAATATCGAGTACGCGAACAGAGTGAACGTTATGAAAAAACCAGCGACCGGTGCGCTTGTGGTAGATGTCGTTCAAGAAGGTCTCGCCGGCGTGACCAAAAGGGGTGTGCCCAATATCATGGCCAAGGGCGATGGCTTCGATAAGGTCAGTGTTGAGACCAAGAGCTCGGCCAATGTCGCGAGCCACGCGGCTTACAAGTTGGACGTGGAGGCCGCGGCGCGTAAGATCATCGTTTGCGTGAAAGCTAAATACTTGCGTTTTACCTGCGAGTCGATTGAAAGCAGGTGTGTGCATGATTTTTTCGATATCGCGCAAAAATGCGGGGCGCAGAAGAGAGGCCTCGTCGCGGGGGTCCTTTATGCGGCGAAGTGCCTGCTCGTCCTTGGTGGCATAAGGGCTTGGGTAAGAAGGCGCGTAGGGGAGAGCTTCCGGCGAGAGTTGCCCGCTGTTCACGTGGGGCGCCAGGGGGTTCAGGCGCGTTTCTCGGCGGTCGTTTGAGGGTGATTGCGAAGATGGATTTTGCATGCTTCTATCCTAGCAAATTCTAGCGACGACGGCTTCCGGTTCCTCTGGTTTTATCTGCTACCATTGAGGTGATTAAGTACGCTTCTGCACTTCGCATGAATTAGAAAGACATGAGGCAGCTACTGCCATGCTTTGTAAGGCCCAACGAGAAAAAGGATTTCAATAATGAAACTAATTTCGATGATAGAGAGAAAGACAGTAAAGAGAAGCGCTCGCATTCTGTTGGTCTTTCTACTCGCTATTTCTCCCTTAAATCCTGCTTTAAATAATCGCGCAGCGAGGGCTGAAACTCTTGAGCACTCCGCGTTGGTGGATTCCTACTCTATTAATACAGAAGTGGTTCAGGACGATGCCGAATACACCATTGAATTATGGATTTGTGATGATTCATTTGCGCAAACGATCAGCATTTCTTCTCCTTATGTTATACCAGCGGACACGAGCGCATTTACGTTCGATAAGCAGCTGGGATTTGACAGTAGCTCACTGCCTTTCAATGATGAAACCAAAGGTGTCGATTCTCATCTAACCATTCGTGGAGCCAAGCATCTAGTTGGCGATACCCTTTCTGTCGCCTTTGGTTTTGAAGTTGATGGAGATTCATATTGCAACGTTGTTTCCTGCTACATTGAAGAAGTAAATCACAGGGTTCCTAAGCAAGAAGGCAAAATCAAAGAATACGTAATGCCTGAAAAAGATAAGGGTGTCACTGCGGGCCCGACTGAATTAACAAGCACTAGTGAAGATGAAAATGCAGTAAATGATGAACGAGTTATGGATGCACAGCGTTGGCTCAATGAACGCTATTCTGGGAAGAGCGGCTATACACCATTAGATGTTGATGGTCATGCAGGCTTTCAAACTATGATGGCTTTTGTTGTGGGACTTCAGATAGATTTAGGTATTCCCAACCCGACCGGAATCTACGGCGATCAAACGCAGGCAGCTTTCAACCAGCAGATAGGTTCTTTGTCACAAGGGTCTCATGACGAAGGGGATACTCAATACGTAACGATGATTCAACATGCAATGTTTTGCAAAGGGTATAGCCCCGGAGAAGTTTCTGGGACTTTCGGTCCATATACTGCTGAAGGAATAAAGTCGCTTAAAGAAGACGCCGGCTTTGCCGGCGCGTCGGAAGAGGTGAATTCCATGTGGATGAAAGCCCTTCTTAATAGCGATGCCTATGTTCTTGTTAACAAAGGAGACTCGCGAATCCGAGAAGCGCAACAAACGTTGAACAGGATGTACTATTCCTATTTTGGTATCAAACCCTGCGATGGGCACTACTCCCGGGACACGAATGAAGCTCTCATTTATGGATGGCAGTGCGAAGAGGGCTTGGATCCTGCTACAGCAACAGGAACCTTTGGTCCAACCACTCGTGCCAGGTGTCCTTATTTACCCTCCGATACACGGTATTCCGGTGAGGTTTTAGGGCATTTCATTCGCCTAGAACAATATGCTTTATATTTCAATCAATGTACGGAATATTACAAGCTTTCTTTAGACACTCGTTATACCTTGCAAGTCTATGCTTGTGTAAAGGCCTTTTCCGAATTCATGGTTCTTCCTCTCCAGGATGGAACTACAGATGTTGGCACGGTAATGTCTTTGTTGGTGAGCACCGGTAACCCCGATCGTGCAGCCGCGGGCTGCGACTGCGCTACTCAGCTCAATCTAGCGAAAGCTCAAACTCTTTATAACGCCGGTTATCGCTATGTAGGAAGGTATCTGACAGGCTACTCCGCAGTCGGACCAAAAAATCTTACGACGAGCGAGTACATTGCCATCTCTAGAGCAGGATTGAGATTGTTTCCCATTTATCAAGATGGGAACGAACGAAAAGATCATTTCACGGCAGCCCAAGGTTATGAAGATGCAAATCTCGCCTGCGACGCGGCTCAGAGACTAGGGATTACGCAGGGAACTACCATTATCTATTTTGCGGTGGATTACGACTTCATGGACGAAGAGCTTGATGATTCCGTTATTCCATATTTTGTGGGCGTGAGGGATTGTATAGGCAATCGTGGTTTAAATGGACAAACAACGTTCAAAGTTGGAATTTATGGTTCCAGGAATATTTGCACGAGGGTGAGTGATAAAGGGCTAGCTATCTCCTCTTTTGTGAGCGACATGTCTTCAGGTTATAGCGGAAATTACGGCGTTAAGATGCCGGAGAATTGGGCGTTCGATCAATTTAACGAATACGATTTTGCTGCTGGAGGCTTTGCCCTTGATAAGGATGCCGTTTCAGGACGGGATATTGGCGTGAAGCTTAACGTATCAGACTACGTTTACGACAGAAATGCGATGAGGGAATATGCAGGTCAATGGTATAATAAAAGAAATACTGAGAAGTATCATTCCTATAGGTTTGATTGCGCCAATTATGCCTCTCAATGTCTGCATGAGGGTGGTCTTCCAATGACGGATGACTGGTACTCAACAGGTCATAACTTAAAGAATGATTTAGAGGACGCCTTTTTAGAAAGCGACGAGGTGGGCGCAAGCTGGCGACTAGCTCAAAGACTATACGATTATTACAGCTCTGATTTGCCCTACCGAATCGGCGAGGTCTTGTTTATTGATAAAACCTCCGATATTCCTGGTCTCATTGAAAAAGCAAAATCGGAAGGAATCCCCATTCAGCCGGGTGATTTATTAATGATGGCACCGAAAGGGCAAGGCGATAGACATATTTCTCATGCAACAGTTGTATATTCGGTATCCGATGACATGATTCGATACACAGCACATACTGATGATTATCTTGATCGAGAACTCTCCAACGCCTTCGATGTGGCCCATAATGAGTGCTATATTGTCCGCCTAAGAAATAATTGGATCTTATAGGTCAGGCTATTTTGTGTTGTAATTTAGATATTGCGCAATTAATCATTAAGGAGCTTTAAGGGATAAGAAATGAAACACGAAAAGGTGAGGGAAGTGAGAATATGGATGAGGGAGCAGGGCGGACCCTTTTACATCCTTGTAATCCTCATAGCCTTCTTAATCATCAAATGCTTCCTCGATCTAAATGAGAACCTTCGTATCCTCTGGTATGTCGATGCCGATTTTCTGCCTAACAAGATTACTTTCTTTCTCTTGGCACTTTGGATTTTTCAGGCGTGCATTTTTTATAAACGGACTACGAAGATGACACCGTCGGGGCTGCTACTTACCCTGATCTGTTTTATTGTGATGGCGTATTTTCTTGCTGCCTATGTCTGGATATGGATAGATATGTTTAAAGATTATTTCTCTGGTCTTCATGCGTTTCACATCCCCAATTTAACTGATTACGATATTTTTCTTCATTGGGTTGGCGATGAAGTGTGGAGGAAGGGCTTTCCTTGGGGCGGCATCGCGTTTCCTCTTCTCATATGGTTTTTTTATTCAATCTTCGTTCTCTGGCTCATTTTTTATCTCGATATGGAAAGCAAAGCTTTTCTTATCCTTTCTTCCGTTCTTTGTTTTGGAGTAACGCTCTTGCTGATTTCTTCTTTAATGGAAGCATTGACAATAATGAAGGAGGCAGGTGGTCAAAAATCCGTCTCCTCTACGGATGCATTCGCAGATTTTCTTGTCAAGAAGTTTTTCATGAAACCGGTCATTGCCTCCCAGTAGTCTTTTCCGATGAGTAGCACACGTCTGCTGCATGCCTGTAGTGCCGAAACAACATATGAATGCTCGAATAATGAGCGAGCTACAATGAATTGCGCGAGAATAGAATGCGCCCTAAGCGAATATGGGGCACACAACTGTTTACCGGGAGCAGGAAATGATGCAAAAGTTTAGAAAGGTCAAGAAAGTTGAGAGGTCAAGTGGAGATGTTGTTTCACGCGTAGTGGTTGTGGGGATTTTCATTCTTCTTGCGGTCATGATGATTGGTGGACTTAGGACGCTTATTCTCTATCCCGCCGGACAAGTTGATCAAGACATCATGCCCTCTGTTTTGGGCTTTTACCTCTTCTTCCTTTGGGTTACGCAATTTCCTCTGTATCTGGGATGTAGAAAGAAGATCTTTTCTGTACGTAGAAATCATAAAAATAGAGAAAGAATTGAGAAGCCTTTCGGAGATAGTTCTGAAGATGAAGTAAAAGCAGAAAAGTGTTTTGGTAACGGATTGAAACAGCAAAAGCGTTCGCTTGCGCCGCTTCTTGCCCTCTTCCTCTTTATTCTTTGCTCGTTTTTCTTGAGTGCAATTATTTTGAGTTACTGCAATCAGACCCGATTCGTAACAGAGAATGGCCTTCCCTTTAGCTTTCCGGGGTTCCGCGACATATATCTCTTCCTCCTGCAGATGGGAAATTCCCTTTGGTACCTCGATTTCCCGTGGGGCATGCTCGCTTTTCCCGTGATAGGTACCATTGCGTATCTACCATTTTGTTATCTTTGGGCTCGGAAGAAAGAGCCAAATCGTTCACTTCGGTTCACCGCGGTATCCTCTGGTATCTTCTTGCTTGTATCTCTGCTCCTTTCATTCTCCGTACAAGCAATCGTTGCTGGGCAACAGGGCTGGCCTTTACCGCCGCAAAGTAGAATTGCATCCGTACAAGCATCTGGACAAGCCTCCTCAAAAATGCAGACAGAAGGCGTGTTAGGGGAGCACGACCCGGAAGCGACCTTATTGGAAGATAATAAAGTGTCCAGTGACCAAGTTTCCTCTGAAAACCAGGTTTCTTATAGGTACGATCGTCAAAAAGCGCTTAACTATGCTGCGGTCTGGTTTGGGGCGTACAACCCGGCCTATTACGCGTACAGCCAGGACTGCGCAAACTTCGTTTCTCAGTGCCTTTTTGCAGGAGGAATGCCCATGACGGCCTCTTGGCATTCGACCGTGGACGGTAAAGCGGTTTTCTCGGGAGTGGTCTCTGCCGAGAACAGTTCTGCCGAGAAAGACCCTGTTGAGAATAGCTCTACCAACAAAGACTCTGCCGAGAAAGACCTCATAAGCCCCGCATGGCGATTGGCTCAGAAACTCTATGCCTACTACGCAGATTCACGGGCTGGCTTCAAGAACGGAGAAACGATCACCGCAGATTCGTCGACAATCATGCATGAGCTGCTCGCTTCCGCGGCCGTTGATGGAAAGCCAGTTCAGCCGGGCGACCTCTTGTTCTTTGCCCCTGAAGGCGGGGGAGAAGATGATATCAATCATGCCGTTCTCATTACGGGCGTCTCTGGAGACGAGATATACTTTTCCTCGCATAATTGCAGCAGGTTCGACGAAGCACTTTCTCCGCACCTAACGCACAAGAGTGTCTTTATCGTGCGCTTGAACGCTGTCTTGTAGCAGACAGCAGCGAAACTCATTAGCATTAGTTCGTATCTTAAATACCTGTGTGAGGCTTTTTCTGGTCATCCCACGTATACATATGAAGGTATCGAGATCCATAATCTCGCCTCTTGGTTCAAAGAAGGATAAGAATAATCCATTTGGATGCTTCCTAGGACGTGGTGGAAGAATTACGCAATGCTCCCTAGTGTTCCGGAATAAATGGCTACAATGAGAGGCAGGTGTGTGAGCGTTTTGCATACCGCTCAACGTTCGCGCGGCCATCAGTTCGCGCAAGCGTACAAAAACTTGCATAGGCACATGCAAACGTTCGTGAATCTATGCAAACCTGTGCACGTACACACAAACCCTTACCGAAAGGCGAAGAGTAATGGAACTTGCAATCAACATCGTTGGTGTGGCCGTATTTTTGGCGCTTGGATGGATTTTTTCGAGCAATCGAAAAAAGATTCAATGGGCGTCCGTGGGACTCATGGTTGGCATCAATGTTCTTCTCGCTGCCTTCTTGACGACCGTCGAATGGGGCCGCGCTATTGTCTCTGCAGCCGCCGACGCTTTTGCTGCTCTCGTTAATCTTTCATACCAGGGCATCAATTTTGCTTTTGCAAACTGGGTAGGTCCAACGGGCGTGGATCCCACGCCGGTAAACTTCGTGGTAAGCGCGCTGCTTCCCATCCTGATGATTGTCCCGCTTTTCGATATTCTTACCTACATTGGCCTTTTGCCTTGGATTATTAAGTGGATTGGGCGTGGCCTTAGTTTCGTGACGCGCCGTCCAAAATTTGAAGCTTTTTACGCTGTCGAAATGATGTTTTTGGGCAACACAGAAGCGCTTGCCGTTTCAAAAGTTCAGCTCCAGCGTATGAAAGCGGGGAGAAACGTTACGCTCGCTTTGATGTCTATGTCGTGTGTCACCGCGGCAATTATTGGATCGTATATTCAGATGGTCCCGGCTCAGTTTGTCATCACGGCCATCCCTCTCAACTGCGTGAATGCCCTCATTTTTTCCCATATGCTCTATCCCGTTGATGTGCCCAAGGATGAGGATAAGATTTACAAGCTTGAGGATATTCCTAATGAGAGTTTCCCCAAGGAAGCAACTAAGAAAGAGCGTGAGCAGCTCGATAAGGAAATTGAAGCCTACGAGGCGCTTGACCCCGTTCGTCGCTTCTTTATGCACAATCCTGCTAAACCTAAAAAGGAGCCCTTCTTTTCATTTTTGGGTGATTCAATCCTGACCGCAGGAAAACTCATCCTCATCATCACTGCAAACGTTATTGCCTTTGTCGCGCTCGCGGCGGTTATTAACGCAATCCTTGCCCTCATCAATCCCAACCTTTCGCTTGAATCCATCCTGGGCGTGTTTATGTTCATTCCGGCATGGCTCATGGGTCTTGATCCCGCGCAGGCGTGGGATTTTGCGCAGCTTATGGGTCTTAAGCTCGTGACGAACGAGTTCGTGGTTATGGGTGCGGTTAAAGACACTATTACAACCTTCCCCATTCACTACCAGGCGGTTCTTACCACCTTCCTCACCTCGTTCGCTAACTTCTCTACGCTTGGCATGGTCATTGGCTGCTTTAAAGGAATAGTGGACAAAGAAAAGAACGATACCATTTCGCGCCAGGTTGGGCGCCTCTTGCTCGCCGGTGTCTTGGTTTCGCTCATGTCCGCTGCTATTGTCGGCCTCTTCTGCTGGTAGGATGCCGATAAGGGCCCGGCAGAGCGCTGCTAGGCAGCGAGTAAGGTACGTATGAAACAAAAGCGTGGAAAAGTACGCGGAACGGTTGGAGCGCTTGCTGGTTTAGCGGCCGCCTACGCTGCCGGCAATTTCCTCACGGCCGACCTTGTCGCAAAAAAATACAGCGGAAAATCTGCTTTTGATATTGGAGCCGGCAATCCCGGCATGGCCTCTATTGGGTCAGAACTTGGATCAGGACCCGCCGTTATAACGCTCTTTGGCGATGCGTTCAAAACAGCTGCAGCTCAGTGGCTTATGATTGCTCTCTCGAGCCCTGCGCTTCCCAGAGAGGATGCCGCCATGCTTGCTGGCACGGCAGTAACGCTCGGGCATTGCTTCCCCGCAACGCACAACTTTCGCGGTGGCAAGGGCGTTGCTACCATGACGACGGCACAGATGATTGCATGGCCGGCGTGGGGGATACCCTCGGCGCTTATCGGTCTGGGTTCTGTGATTGCTACGCAGTATCTTTGTATTGGCGGCGTGGCGATCCCGGCCGTATTTCTTCTTGGCGCGCTCCTTACCAAGAAATCCCCGCTCTTTGTCCTCTGCGCTTTTGTCAATCTGGCCGTTGCCGCCTACGCGCACGGACCGGCTATTGCAGGCATTCCCTCTGGCGAAACGCCAAAGACTGATGTCCTGCGCGCTTTTGAAGGCGTTGCCGATAAAGTCTCAGTGGCCGTCAGCCAGGCAACCGATGGCGTTATTAGTGACGTGACCGAGAATGTCTTGCATGAGTTTGTTCTTTCTTCCGTTCCTTCACTGCAACACGAGCTGAATGCGAGGCTAGCCTCTCTTGGTGACTCCCTCGATCACGCCTTCTCTCAACTTACGCGCTAAGCATATAAGGCAGGTCTTTCATGCCTATTGTTCATTGCGACTAATCGTCTTTTTATAGTACAATTAGTCGCAGCCGCAGATAAAATACCCTTTTCTGATGCTTGGCCAGTGCAACATGAAACGAGAGCAGCCGATGTATATTGAACGAGATATTCAAAATGAATTCTTAATATACACTCAAGAATTCCCACTTGTTCTCCTGACGGGTATGCGCCAGTGTGGCAAATCTACTATGCTGAAACACCTTGCTAAACGTTCAAAGCAGGAGCGTGCTTATGTCACCCTCGATGATTTGGAAGCGCGCCAACTTGCCAAATCAGATCCCGCGCTTTTCCTTCAAATCCACAAGCCCCCGCTCATTATTGACGAAGTCCAATATGCGCCAGAACTTTTTAGTGTACTCAAAATGTATGCTGACGAAAATTCAAAGGCGCTGGGCTCTATTTGGCTTTCTGGTTCACAAACCTTCTCGCTCATGAAGCTAGCCGGTGAGTCTCTTGCAGGACGCGTGGGAATCCTTCATATGTCACCGCTCTCGCAGCACGAAATATATGGTCAGGGTCCTCTTAGGCCCCTCTCCTTTACCGCGCCTGCTCTAAAGAAGCGTCTTAGCAAGGAAAAGCCCGCTGACGCCTCCTCACTGTTTGAACGCATTTTCAATGGGGGGATGCCTGCACACATAAGCGGAAGAGTTAAGAGCGTAGAACATTATTATGCAAGCTTTGTGCAAACCTATCTGGAGCGGGATGTCCGCGACCTTGACTCTGGAGCCGACGTACTTCAGTTCATGGGCTTTCTCCGAGCCATTGCTGCTCAGACGGGTCAGCTTCTTAATCTTCAGGCTGTTGCGACCGAGCTGGGCATTGCACGCGCAAAAACGCACTATTGGCTTAGCATTTTGGAGCAATCTGATGTCATATTCCTCTTGCAACCTTATTCCAATAATCTCATGAAGCGTGCAGTGAAAACTCCCAAGATTTACTTTAGTGACCCAGGTATGGCAGCATGGCTTGGGAGATGGACAAGTGCAGCATCTTTGGAGGCAGGCGCTCTGAGTGGCCATATTCTTGAGAATTATGTAATTGCGCAAGTAAGGATGACGTTGCAGAACCTTGGAGCTAATGCAAACCTCTGGTTTTACCGCGACAAAGAAAAGAAGGAAGTAGACCTGCTTGTTGAGCAAGACAGGGTTCTCCATCCCATCGAAATCAAAAAGACCGCACGGCCACATGCGGCAAGTATTTCTGCCTTTGCTACACTGGGGAATAAGCTTTCAGGGGCTACGGAAAACAAAGCTTTAGAATCGTTGGGTGAGGGCCTTTTGGTGTCCCTTTATCCTGAATTAACAGCCCTTACCGATAAGTGCCTTGCCTATCCCGCCTGGGGGCTTTAGTTCTACGACGATAAAACCGGAAAAGAGAGACCAAAAGGAGACCCTTGAATGGTGATTAATTGTCTTGCAGTGGGCTTTGGTGGCTTTATAGGATCTGCACTCCGCTATCTCTTTAGTCTTGTTAAGTTCGAATCACTCGCGTTTCCTATTACTACACTGGTCACTAATGTCATCGGTAGTTTTGCCATTATGTTTTTTGCGGGCATGCTTTCCAAAACGCTTCCAGGCAACGAGCGCCTTCTACTGTTTTTGCGCGTAGGAATTTGCGGAGGATTTACGACGTTTTCCACTTTCAGTGCCGAGACACTCACGTTGTTAGAGAACGGCAACGCGACATTTGGGATTTGCTATGCCGTAGCTAGCTGTATTATCTGTGTGCTGGCAGCGTGGTTGGGCCAGCTTGCAGCAAACGCCTTCGCTGCGTAAACAAAAGCAACTTTTTAATAGTGAACGCATTGCGTGCCTTTGCTGGTTTGATCAACTTTATTCTTTTCTATAGATTTTCCTAAATAATTTCTCTCCCTTTTCTATCTCTGCTCAAAAGTATTACCGTACCTTTGGTGACAGGCATTTAGGTATCCCTTAATGAATTCTAGCTTGGTTTGACTAAGACTCATTACTCTTCCACATGTATAAAAAGGGAGTGTGCAAGTAACCTGGATCTCATTGATAGATTGAATTTGGGTTATATCTTAAAAAGGAATCTGTATCCAGTTGGTGAGCGTTATTTATGTTAGACGATTCCAACCCTGTTGGCACCTTTTCTCCTTCTTCGCCTTCCCTCAATCCTAACAAGGTGATAAGAATCTCCCAGTCATCACCGTAATAATAGCTATAAATCAGGCAAGGCATGGACTCAAAAGCCTCCTCTAGAGTCACGATGTCGGCATCAAGAAAATGGGTCCCTTAGGGCCAAGCTCTGAAACTCGGAGATACTTAGGTTGCGCAAGTACTCGCTCCCTAGGATTCTTGAGGACACCGCTATGACAAAGGGTCCTGAGGCTGCCGCTATGTTCAGGACTCCAGAGGTTACCGCTATGTCCGGGATGCCAGAGGCTACAGCTATGTTCAGGACACCGGGGGCAGCAGCTACGTAGAAGTCTTCCTTGCTGCGCAGGTTTTCTCGGAAGCTCGCTGTCTTTTATTGTGCCAGTTTTATTGCGCCTATCTGCCCGAATAGGCTCATCAGATTGTGTGATATACTCAGCACGTTTGTAAAGCAACAACCTCGAGGAAGGAATTCTCGTTATGTTAAAACAGTTTAAGGAAGGTTTGTTTATCTCGCGCAATGTGAAGCGAGCAGGCAAAACCAACTCTCTCTCTCTCTCTCTTGTAGCGCTTAGTGTTGCTGCACTTTGCTTCTCGCAGGTATCACCTGCCTTTGCAAAAAATTCTGCTACTCAAGCAGAACAAACAAAATTCACAGAACAACCAACACAGGTAAGCGCATTTGCGCAAACTCAAGACCAGATTAGCGCCCCTTACGGCGACTTTGCAGTTACGGGAGATACAAGTACCGTCTCTTTTGCCGATTCCGTTCTGACTATTAGCGGTGGGGAACATACTATAGCCATGGCAGAGGGCGCGACGCTACCAACTGCTCAGCGCATTGAAGTGACGGGAGCCTCTACGCTGACTCTTTCAGGCGTAAGCATTGAGACAGCTTCTGGTCCTGCTCTAAAAATCGCTGATAATGCCAGTTTTGATGTGAATATCATTCTCGCTTCCAATAATGTGCTAAAAGCCACAACCGATGGGTACGCTGGACTTCAAAAAAACGGAACTAACGGTGTAGGTACCTTGACTATCTCAGGTACTGGATCTCTAGATGTTTCTGGTGGACTTGAAGGTGCGGGTATTGGGCCAAGCAAAAATGAGGCTACTAGTAGGATTACGATAAACGGTGGAAGAATTTCAGCAACCTGTCCTGTACAGGTAAGTAAATTCGCTTCTGGCATCGGTGGCTACGGTAGTTCCTACATCACTATTAATGGCGGTTATGTCTACGCAAAAGCTTCCTGTAGTACAGCTATTATGGGAAGCCATATTGCACTTAACGGAGGAATCATTGAAGCAGTAGGGCTCTATGCATGCCCAGCGATAGGATCACTGCAGAGCAACGACAATGTCATGAATGGAAATGTGACAGTTATTGCTTCGTCCGATCAGACAGGCACCCAGCTTTTGGCTGGCTTTGATACAACTACAGGCCTTGTAAAAGGAATCCTTATCGCCAACGCCGATCCAGATAGGGGTGAGCCATGGACATCTTCAATCTATGGCAATACAACAACTATAACGACGGATCCAGAAGCGACAAATCAAACTCCCAATATCCCTATTGAGTTTCCAGGAAGTCTTACAATTCCTTCTGGAAAAACGGTGACCATTGGAAGCGATGTAGCGCTCACTATGGCTAGCGGGAAATCCATCACCGTGGAAGATGGTGCCAGTCTTATTAATGCCAGCACCGCTCTTGCCGAGGACTTTCCCGTCACCCTAAACGGTACCGGTACCCTAAGTTCTGAGATGAATTTCTATCGTTATGGAGCCACATCTCCCTATCTTACAAATTATCAGGTCTATAAGACTGCCTCAGGGGTTCAGAATTACACAAACCTTCCCAACCCTGATGCTTCAAACGCTTTCTTGAACTGGTATTACTTGAATGATGCCGACCAAAAAGTTGCTATTTACGATGGTGATCCTGTGCTTTTAAATGAACACAACTTTTATGAGTTGAGTGAGTACACTATTGCCACACAAGCACAAGGCAACGGAACTGTACAATGCTCTGATAAAGGCATTGGTGGAGAAACAGTAACCTTTATGTTGTTGCCAGATGCAGGTTACAAAGTAGAGGATGGCTCGGTTGCAGTTATGGCAGAAGCGACCCCCGTGAGCATTGCCGATGAGGGCAACCTAACCTATAGCTTTATTATGCCCGCTTCCAACGTAGTCATTAGCGCCGCTTTTGTTGCCGATGATGTGACGCCTGCCTCAGATGATGCTAGCCTTCTGCCTTTGACAGGGGATCTGCACCACTCATTGGTTTCAGCACTTTTGAGCGTTGCTGGAGTTGGCATTGCACTTCTGGGCGTAGCAGGTATCTTAAAAACTCGCAGAGACTAAAGCACACATGTTCTGTTCGCGCGAAAACCAAAGCGCATCGGCTCTTTCACTAGGGAATAGGTGTGCAAACCTTTTCGCGCGCTTAGCGAACAAAAAGATAACACACATGTTCTGTTCACGCGAAAACCAAAGCGCACTCGCTCACCCGCTCTATTGTAAGGGGTTGCGGCGGCTTCTTAGCTCATCCACGCTGTGATAACAGCAAAGAGAGCCGTCATAACGCCAATCAGCGACTCGCCCCCTAGGATGCCTGAGGCCGCCGCTACATAGGAATCTTCCTTGCTACGCAGGGTTGTTTCAGCATCGCGCTGTTTCTTATTGTGCCAGTTGAGAAGCATGTGAATAAGCGCTCCCACGAAAGCTGCGGCACTCATGTAAAACGGCAGGTAGACGCCCAGTCCCAGCGTCATAATGGGGAGGCGGAAGAGAGCCAGGATGAGGCCGGCGATAATACCTGCAACAAACACCGGTACAACTGGGATGCCTCCTGCCATCGTTGCCACCACCGATGCCTGTGCGGCTACGAAGAAAGACTGAGGTCCAAATGCGTCGGCGCCGTAGGCTTTAAAGAGAGTAAAGAGCATAATCGAGGCCACAACGGCACCAATGAATCCTCCCAATACCATGCCTAAATATTGGTCGCGCGGATCGGTCCTCAGCTCGTCACCGGCCTTGAGATCGTTCATAACATCGCCTACCATGCCGCATGCCACAGCTACAATCGCCGCACCCAGAAAAAGAGATACGAGCGTGAGGTCATGAAAGAGCAGCTGAATAAGGAGGAGGATGAGTACTCCAAAGATCTCCATGGGGTTAACGCCGGTAGTGCCGGTGAGCCATGCAGAAATGTAGCCACAGAACCATGCTCCGCAGATGATGATAAGTGAGGCCAGGAGCGGGATTTGCAGGAAAAGACAGATAACGCAGGCGACAATCGCCATCACAAGTGCGCCCCATGATAAGGGAACGCGAAGAGCGGAGGGGTCTTTTATGGCTTGCGCGCCAGATCCTTTGGGGTCCTGCGTGGATGCAGCCAGAGACCCTTTGCCTGAGGAAGTGTTTTTGTTTTCATTGGCAATCGTTTCGTCATTTGTTTTAAGGTTTGAAGCACCGCGCGGTTTCCATTCACGCGCTTTTTTTACGATAGCTGGAATCACGTTTACGATAACCGCACCGGCGCCCGTTCCCATCATGAGACCAAGGCCCAGGCTTGTTTGCCAGCCATTTATAGCATCTGCGCCAATGAGTCCACATGCAGGCAAAAGAATCCCGATGCCCACCAAAGAGAGCACGGCCCCTAAAAACCAGACACAGGCAGGAACCGTACCTATGATGAAGCCAACAGCGGCCATCATAGGCGAATTCATAATCCCAAGCGTGACGCCAGGTGCTACTGTTCCGGTGCTCCAGACCGCGGGCATAAGGCCTAGGTTGTCGCGCAGCAGCGCAAATAGAGCGGACACGCCCATGGTGCCAAAGAGGACTTTTGCGTCCTTGCCATCGGTTTGATCGGTAGCAAGGAGGGTTTGAGCCGCACTGGTACCAATGGGGTAAGCAAGGCGCTTCTTTCGGATGAAGAGGGGCTGCAAGCTGGCAGAGATGACGAGGCCCACTGCTGTTCCGCAGAGGGCGGCGATAAGAATTTGGTAAAGGGGAAGTTCGGCGAGGCCTTGGGTGTGCGCTCCCAAAATCCAAAGGCCGGGCAGCGTAAAGGCAAGACCGCCGGCAACCATGGCACCCGCGCTCATGGCCGCGTGGCACACGTTGGCCTCGTGCAGATCCTTGCTTTTAAAGAGCCGCAAAAACGCAACTGAGACAAGAGCGGCGAAGACGATGGGCCAGGGCAGGGCGCCCATTTTGAGGGCAATAAAGAGCGAGCTTGCCGTGATGACAATTGATCCTATGCCGCCAATGATGAGGGAGCGCGCGGTGAGACCACGGGCAAGCGCGGGAGCAGCGCCGTTGCCGCTACCTGCTGTGCCGTCAGCACTTCCTACTGCACTGCTGGCATTACCAGCCGTGCTGTTGACGCTATCTGCTGCGCCGTTGCAGCTACTTGCGCTTCCTGGGTCTCCTACGCCGCTTGCGCCTATACCATTGTCTGAGTTCTTGTCGGCGCCACTGGCCGCGCTTAGAACGTCGGTGTTCTTCTCGGAGATAGGAGCATTGGGCTGCTTCTTATCCTTGCTCATAGAGGTTCCTTTCGCATGCTCCGCAATATGCATTTGCATGAGGTTATTCTTAAACGTGATGATTGTAGCAGTTTATCTTTGCATGCGATCATGATAAAAGGGGAGAGATGGCGGGGTCGCTTGGAAATGGCTGGTATGCGGCGACCTTTTATCTGACAAGAGCCTGAGCATTCGTTAGCGAGAAACCTCATTAAGTTGAACTATAGTTAGGGTAGACTGTACGCAGAATTGAATGTTCGATATGGGTGCACAACAAAAAAAGCAAAATACAGCGGCTATGGATAGCCTCTTTGAAAACCAGGAGAGGCAAATCGCCTGGAAAAATGCGCCGTTAGCAGTACGCATGCGCCCAGAGACGCTCGAGGAATTTGTAGGCCAGGAAAAAGCAGTGGGCCCAAACTCGTGGTTGCGCCGCGCTATAGAGCACGATGCTCTCTCGTCCATCCTTCTTTACGGACCTGCTGGCACCGGCAAGACAACCCTCGCGCGTATTATTGCCAATGTCACGCGCGGCACTTTCGTAGAAGTTTCTGCCATCACTGGCACGGTTAAGGATCTCCGAACAGAGATTGAGGCGGCCAAAAATCGCCTTCTAACCATGGGAAAGCGCACCATCCTCTTTATCGATGAGATCCATCGTTTCAACAAGAGCCAGCAGGACGCGCTGCTTCACGCCGTCGAAGACCGCACCGTAATTCTCATTGGAGCAACTACAGAGAACCCCTATTTTGAGGTGAACTCGGCGCTCATCTCGCGCAGCCGTGTTATTGAGCTGGCTTCTCTAGCTGCGTCAGACATCGCCAAGCTCATTGCACGTGCCGTCGTGTCGCCTAGTGGTCTTAACAACCGTTATAGCTTGGACGAAGATGCGCTCCAGGCTATCGTGACGCTTTCTGGAGGCGACGCGCGTGCGGCGCTCACCACCTTGGAACTCGCAGCACAAATGGCAACAGAGCCAGGAGATACCGGTGACGATGCTCACCAGGTTCCCATTACTATGGACAACATTGAGGAGGCAACGCCACGTCGCGGTCTTCCCTACGATAAGGGCGGCGACATGCACTACGACGTTATCTCTGCCTTTATCAAGTCCATGCGCGGATCTGATCCGGACGCCACTCTCTATTGGCTTGCTCGCATGATCGACGCAGGTGAGGATCCCCGTTTTATTGCTCGTCGAATTCTTATCTGTGCCTCAGAGGACATTGGCAACGCCGATCCTCAGGCTCTTCTCGTAGCGGAAGCCGCCTTCAAAGCCGCCGAGGTCATTGGTTATCCAGAATGTCGGATTAATCTCGCTCAGGCTGCAACATACTTGGCAATTGCACCTAAGTCAAATGCTGCCCTGGAAGGTATTGACCGCGCGTTATACGAGGTCAGAAGTGGTCCTCGCCGAGAAGTCCCTGCGCCTCTGCGTGACCGCCATCGTCCCGGTTCGGAAGAGTATGGAAGCTATCATTATCCGCATCTTTACGATGACGGTTGGGTGGCGCAGCAGTATCTGCCGGACGGACTTGAGCCTGGCGCGTTTTTCTCGGCATCAAAGCGGGGGTGGGAGGCTGAGCGCGCAGCCGCCCTTAGCAGGCTAAAAGACGAGCAAAATACCGAGAAAAATACGGCAAAATAAGGTTATACTTTTAGACAACTGCGCAACGCGCCATAGAGCAGGTATTAAAGGTTCTTTGGTCGTTGTTTGGGAGGCGCGCTGTCGCGTAAAACACGCGTTCTCTAACAAGATAAGACGCACGTTTCATTACTAAATAAAACATGCGTTCCGTAACGCAATACGATAGGGAAGAATATGGACTTAGCTGTAAAAATACTGCTCCTGATTCTGATCGCTGCATTCGTTTGGGTAGGCGTGGAACTTGCGCTCACGTTTAGGAAGGTGCGCCGTCGCACCGACGACCTCATGCAAAACCTTGATTCCACAATTAAGCGTATTGACACCACGGTAGAGGCCCTTCAACCTGCGGTGGCGCAGATTGAGCCGCTTGTGCATAAAACCGAAACAACCGTTGATGCGCTCTCTCTTGACCTTTTGCATGTGAATGAGATTCTGGGCGATGTGAAGTCTATTTCTGGTGCGGCAGCAGGCGCTACAACTGCCGTAACAGGCGTTGTCGATAAGGCAGCTGGTGCTGTTTCTAATGCGGTTTCGCGCATTGGTCCCAAAGGAGGCAAAGCCAAAGGAGCGTCCAGACTTAGCGCCGCTCAGATTTCAAACGCGCTTGTTCATGCGGCGCAAGGTTCAGAACATACGGCAGATAATGCAGAAGGCCCAGATTCTGCGCGGGGACATCATGTGAAAGGCGCTTCAAATGCCGCTGCTGACGGTACCTTTGAAGTTGATATTGATGATATTGACGATGATATGGTCACTCTTGACGGGGACGATATTGAAGCCGCAACTGCGACAGCTGCTCCCTCCAGCTTTGATTCCGCTGCCGTAACAAGCTTCACCAACACGGGGGCAGGAGCGGCACGTGCTGGTTCAAATAATGATTACTTTGTCGCACCAGTCGATGCTACAACGGGTGCCACCATCTGGGACGATTTAGAGATTGAGGACTTGGAAGAGCCAGCCTCAGTTGGAGACTCGGCACATTCCAGCGGATGGAGTAGCGAGGAAGAGGGAGACTTCTTCAACGGTTTCTCCACCGGATATATTGAGATTCCCGATAAAAAACCCAAGCACGTTCTCACACGTCGCTCTCTCAGGAAAGTCCGTGCTAACGCCTCTAAGACAGCGAAGACAAAAAAGGCAGCACCAAAGAAGGTGCCAGCGGTAAAGAAGAGTGCCTCCAAGCCAGCTGCCAAGAAAACTTCAGCTAAAGTGGTCGCCAAGACGACGGCTACTAAAGCAGCAACCAAAAAAACAGCTACTAAAGCAGCTACTAAGAGATCTACTACTAAAGCAGCAACCAAAAAGACAGCTACTAAAAAGCCGACAACCACAAAAAGAACGGCTACTAAAGCAGCAACCAAGAAAACAGCCGCTAAGAAGCCGGCAGCAGCAAAAAGAACGCCTGCGAAGAAAACAGCAGCCAAGAAAACTCCGGCAAAAGCAGCCACGAAAACTTCAGCAAAAAAGGCTGCTCCTAAGAAAACCACGCGTCGCACCGCACGTTAAAAACTCCTCAATCCACTAAGAAGGAAATCATGGCAGAAGAAGCAGTTACCTTTATCATTCCAGCAGATCCCAAGTACGCGCAGTCCCTGCGTCTTCTTACGGGGGGTCTTGCTCATGCCGCCAATCTCTCGTTTGACGAGGTGGAAGATGCAAAGATGATAGCCGCAGAAGCTTTTGTGTATGCGCTTTCTACTCAGCAAGATTCGGTCACTATCAACTTTATCCTTCACGATGGACGCTTCCAAATGGTGTTCTCACTGGGAAGCCTAAAAGAAGAAGACGCAGGTGATACCATCTCCGTGGCGGGTCAAGACTTCACGACTCCGGAGTTTGCCAAGGTTGTCATGGATTCGCTCACCGATTCCTTTGCAGTGGACGCCACCAACAACACCCTGACTCTCGAGAAAATCGCGCGCCATGGCCAAGAATAAAATTACCTGGGATAAACGAAAGACGCATGAACTCTTCCGCCGCTACAAAGAGCAAGGCGACGAAGCAGCGCGCGAAGAACTAATCGTCAATCACCTCAATCTTGTTCGCTTTCTTGCGGGCAAATTTGCCAATCGCGGAGAGAACCTCGAGGATCTTATCCAGGTTGGTAGTATTGGTCTCATCAAGGCTATCGATCGTTTTGAGCCAGAGCGCGGTCTGGAGTTTACTACGTATGCAACTCCTACTATTCTTGGCGAGATAAAACGTCATTTCCGCGATAAAGGCTGGTCTGTTCGCGTGCCACGTCGTCTGCAGGAACTTTCCTCGCGCGTCAATAAAACCAACGACGAACTAACCGAGCGCCTCAAACGTAGTCCCAAAGTGGAAGAGATTGCTAAAGAGCTGGGAGTCACAACGGGTGAAGTCCTGGAAGCCATGGAATCTTCAAGCGCCTACACCTCCGTTCCGCTAGAGGCGGGTCCCGTGGGCGATGAGGGTTCGGGCGCCGTTATCGACCGTTTTGGCGTGGAGGACAAAACGCTCGCGGGCTCAGACAATCGCATGATAATTCAAGAGGCCGTGGGCCACTTCTCCCAGGAAGAAAAGGAGATTATCAAACTGCGCTTCGTTGACGGCCTTACACAAGTAGAGATTGCTCAGAAACTCGGCGTCTCACAAGTACACGTCTCGCGCTTCATTCGCAAGATTTTACAAAAGCTTAAGTTTAAGCTGGATCCGGACGCGGTGATGAAAACTCCTGCTCCCAAGCATCGCACCAGCAAAAACGAGAAGTAGGAAAAGCATGCCAACTCGTTCAAAACCACAATCTAAACGACCGTCCCTCTCGGACCTTACGGCCAAAGAGCGTAGAGACCTTGTGCGCGTCTGGACCGTCATTGGTCTCATTATCATTTTCGCTGCCGTTCTTATCGCACTGGGTCATCTTGGTTCCGTTATTCTGTTCCTGGCTGTGAGCATCATCATCGCATTTATTGCAAGTCCTATAGTCAACTGGCTTGAAGATCATCGCGTTCCCAGAAACGTGGGAGCCCTTATTGGTCTTATTGTTGTATTGGGAGTGCTCATTGGCATCTTTGCGCTTCTTGGGCCCGCGGCTTCGGATCAACTCGTCAACCTCTTAAACCGCATTCCGTCCTACATGCGCGCCATTCAAAACTGGCTTTCAGAGCTTTTTGCCACCACGGATAGCATTTCATTCTTTGGAATTCAGGCAAATATTCAGACGCTTTGGGGCGCCTTCTCTACGTGGGCAACCGACCAGGGTACAGCGCTTGCAACGCAAATTACTTCCGGAATTGTGCCCAACCTCATGACAGCAGCCAACAACATCTTCATGTTCTTCTTGGGCATCATTTGCGCCTACTGGCTTGCCGCTGATTACCCCACCATCGTGCGCGAGTTCTCCATTATTGCAGGTCCTAAGCATAGAAAGGGCCTGTCGCTTTTGTTGGCTGTAGTGTCGCGTTCCATGGGTGGTTACATGCGCGGTATCGTTATCACCTCCGTCGCCGGTGGTGTCCTTGCTTATCTTGGCTTTCTCATGGTTGGTCAGCCCTATGCGCCGCTTATGGGTATCATTACGGCCCTTTTTCATTTTGTTCCGGTCATCGGTCCCTGGTTTTCTGCAGCTATCGCTACCATTACGGCGTTTATCGCAAGCCCGCTCGTGGCCCTTTGGACCCTTATCGTAGCCATTGTTGCCGAAAATATCACCGATAATCTCATCAGCCCGTTGGTGATGCGCTCCACCGTTCAAGTCCATCCCGCGATGTCGCTTCTGGCTATTGTCGTGGGTTCAGCATTGGGTGGACCTATTGGTGTTGCAGTTTCCATCCCCATTTCCGCTGCTATTAAGGGTGTGTTCATCTACTATTTTGAAACCAAGACGGGTCGTCAGCTTGTTTCATATCAAGGCGCTTTCTTTCAGGGGACGCCGTTTATGCATACGGATGGCGCAATTGTTCCTTCGGCCGACGCGCTTGACGATGATAATTTCTATGCCACATCACGCCTAGTAAGCGACGAAGATGCCGAGAACGACATTCATGCGGAGCCTAATCCAAGTGAAAAGAAGAAGGTAAAGAAGAAGAAGCAAGAAAAGACGCAACGACAGAGTCAAAGTAAAAGCCAGAAACAAAATCAGATTCAAAGCCCGAAACAAAGCATGAGGGCTCGCAAGGGGCGCAAAGATGACAAGTAAATCTCACTCGTATCCGTCCCTTACTTCCGCTGAGATTCGCCGCGCATTTCTCGAATATTTTGAGAACAGGGGAGCAAAACTTTTCCGCTCATCATCTCTTGTGCCGGAAGACGCGTCGCTTCTTCTCACGAATGCGGGTATGAATCAGTTCAAGCAGTACTTCCTGGGAACCAAGACGCTCAAAGGTGCTAATGGCGCCACCAGCTGCCAAAAGTGTCTGCGCACTAACGACATTGACGTTATAGGTCTTGACGGTCGCCATCTCTCGTTTTTTGAGATGCTTGGTAATTTTTCTTTTGGTGATTACACAAAACGCGACGCATGTGCTTGGGCGCTCGACTTTTGTTTACATGTTCTCTCTCTCCCGCAGGAAAAGCTGTACTTCACCATTTACAAAGACGACGATGAAGCGCATGCTATCTGGACTGAACTAGGGATTTCGCCCGATCACATAACGCGTCTAGGCGCTGATGATAACTTCTGGGCCGCTGGTCCTACCGGCCCTTGTGGTCCGTGTTCAGAGATCTATTTTGACCAGGGGCCAGAAGTAGGGTGTGGGAGCCCAGATTGTGCTCCCGGTTGTGATTGTGATCGCTACCTAGAGTTTTGGAACCTCGTTTTCACGCAATATGATCGCCAGGAAGATGGCACACTGCAGGACTTGCCTCATCAAAACGTTGATACGGGCATGGGCTTGGAGCGCATGGCCGCTATTATGCAGCACAAGTCGTCCAACTATGACGGCGACATCCTGCACCACCTCATTGAACTAGGAGAAAAGCTTAGCGGGAAGAAGTATGAGGAACTTGCGGAGGATGCCCAAGACGATTCCACAAACATCTCGCTCCGCATCATCGCCGATCATTCTCGGGCGGTTACCTTCATGATTGCAGATGGTATCTTGCCTTCCAATGAGGGTCGCGGCTATGTGCTCCGTCGACTCCTCCGTCGTGCCATTTTTCACGGGCGCCTTTTGGGCATAACCCGCAATTTCCTGGTGGATTTTGTTGCAGAGATTACGCGCCTCATGGCCGATACGTATCCTGAGCTTCTCGACAACGCTGCCCTTATTGAAAAGACTGTGACAGCAGAAGAGGAGCGATTCCAGGCGGTTATCGAAAAAGGACAAAACTATCTGGAAGCGGAGATTCAACAGTTGAAAGAGGCCGCACAGACCCAGCTGTCAGAAGATGAAAGCGCGCACATCCAGCTCCCAGGAGATGTTGCCTTCAATCTTCACGATACTTACGGCTTTCCTCTTGAGCTCACTAAAGAGATTTGCGCTGCAGCTAACATTTCCGTGGACGTTGATGGCTTCCAGAAGGAGATGGATGCGCAAAAGGAGCGCGCTCGAAAGGCTGGCGGCACTGAGGTCGATGCGTGGAAAAACGTCGACGTGTGGACCGAGCTTTCCGAAAAGCTCGAGACAACGTCGTTCTTAGGCTACGAGACAACGCAAGCAAGCGCGCGCGTTATTCAACTTGTCAATGAAAAGGGGCAGACGGTCCAGCGGATAAGTGCAGGTGAGGATGCTCATATCGTTCTCAACCAAACGCCGTTCTATGCTGAGCGCGGCGGCCAAGTTGCCGATACGGGCGTTATTAAAAGCACGTCCGGGCTCCTTGCCAATATAGCTGACGTACAGGATCAATCGGGTCTTTATGTGCACATTGCACGCATCGAAGAAGGAAGTATTGCGATAGGCGACGAGGTGACAGCCTGCGTAGACGCTATGCGCCGCGCGCTTATCCAACGCAATCACACGGCAACACACCTCTTAGACGCCGCTCTCATGAATGAGCTTGGCGACCACGTGCATCAAGCCGGCTCACTTGTGAGCCCGGAGCGTCTGCGTTTTGACTTTACGCACTTTGAGGCACTTACGCCCCAGCAGCTCCAAAACATTGAGCGTGCCGTGAACGATGCAATTGCTGCAGCCCTGCCCGTCACCACAGAAATCATGAGCATTGATGAGGCGAAACAGTCCGGTGCTGTAGCCCAGTTTTCCGAGAAGTACGGCGATACCGCGCGTGTTGTTTCTGTGATTGCCAATGAGAAAACCCATTCGGGTAACGGCGCGCCTATTAACGATGCAAGCGCAGGATCATCTTGCAGTCAAACTAAGGTAGTTTCTAAAGAACTTTGCGGTGGAACGCACGTTGCCAACACCGCAGAAATTGGATTCTTTAAGATTATTGCGCAGTCCTCGGTGGGTGCCGCGTCCAGGCGTATTGAAGCTGTCACGTCGCTTGGTGCGCTTAGCTGGGTGAACGAGCGGCTTTCGGCCCTCACAGATGCTGCAGCTGCTCTCAAGGTTGCTCCGGCACAAGTCCCCAGCGCTATCGAAGATCTCCAAGCACACGGCAAGGAAATTAAGAAGCGCCTCTCGGCAGCCTTGGCAGGCAAAACCGATGATGCTGTGGTGAGCGCCTTGGGTGCTGCCATTCAGCTCAAAGGCTACAAGATGGTGATCGCGCGCCTAGACGCTAAAAATGGCCAGGAGCTCCGTACAGCATGGGATGCCATTAAACAGCGCGCAAAAGAACCCGTAGCCGCATTCTTATTGAGCGAGACGCCTGAGAAGAAAGTCGCGCTTTTAGCAGCTGGCACCAACGAGGCAGCAGCCGCTGGTTTTGATGCGGGCGCTCTTCTTAAGCGCGTTGTCGAGAAGTACGGTGGTCGCGGTGGTGGGCGTCCCAACATGGCTCAGGGTGCGATGGATGCGTCTGAGAACACCAACAGCGCCATTGATTTCCTTAAAGACCTCTTGAACCCTGAAAAGCTAAAGCGGAGACAAAACTAACTCTATGCGTTTTCTAGCTCTTGACATTGGCGAAGTCCGTATTGGCATTGCCGTTTCCGATAAAGACGGACGCATTGCTTCTCCCATTGCTGTCCTCAGCGCAGCGGAAGTCATGCAGCAGGCACCTTCCTTCCGTCGAATTCTGGAGGACTGGGAACCAGAGCACCTCGTTGTAGGGTTGCCTAAAACGCTTTCGGGGGAGATGGGACCGCAGGCACAAACCATTCAGGCACAAGCCGTTGCTCTTGCGGAAGACCTTCATCTGCCGCTCACTTTTGTGGACGAGCGCCTTTCTTCTAAAGAGGCCAAGCGTACCCTGGCTGAAGGCGGACTGTCTCAAAAAGACATGCGCGGAAAGGTTGACAAGGTAGCCGCCGCGCTTTTCTTGCAATCCTTTTTGGATGCAACCGATAACACAAAGCCGTCCCTTGCAGCCCCAGCTAAAGGAAACCCTCATAAGCATTCCGTACAAAGAAAAGCTCGCGCTAGCGTCCTTAAACTCACCAAGATTCCGCGACACGTACGCTTTGTTTTAATCGGCATCGTGGCTGTAACTCTTGTGGCGCTTATCGGCATGCTTGCGTTCTGCCACCCCAAGACACACGCCATAGGAGAAACGGTCACAGTTCAAATTGTAAAAGGCGCCGGTGGCGATGCCATTGCCCAGGAGCTTCTTGCTGCCAGCCTCATTGACGACCCGCGCGACTACTATAAAGCCGCAAGTGATCTCAACGCTACAACCAGCATTCAGGCTGGTACCTACAGGTTTGTCGTAGGTACTCCTATTAACGATATTGTCGAGCAGCTCATGCAGGGACCAAATACTTCGGCAAATCGCGTTACCATTCCGGAGGGCTCTACCGTGAAGCAAACTGCCCTCGCAGTGGAAAAGGCACTGGGTATCGCGCAAGCAGACTTCTTAGCAGAAGCCAAAGCAAGCAAATTCTCGCGCGACTTTGACTTTCTCAAAGACGCCGCCGAAATCCAGCAAGACTCCCTGGAAGGCTATCTCTGGCCCTCTACCTATGACTTTACCGGCGAGGAAATCTCCGCAAAAACAGTAATCGCGCGCATGCTTGAGGAGTTTAAAGAACAGACCAAGCATCTTGATTGGGATGGCGCCCGTGCGCACATCCAGCAAACCTACGGCCTTACTTTTTCTAATTACGATTTCATCAAGATGTCATCACTTATTCAAAAAGAAGCTACTACTCAAGAGGATCAGGCGCTCGTGTCGTCGGTCTTTTATAATCGGCTTGCCGCTTCCATGGCGCTGCAGTCCGATGCAACAATGGCCTATTCTCTTGGTCATGCCCCCACCGCAGATGACCTCAAGCAGCAGGACCTTTACAATACCTATCTCAACCAGGACCTGCCGCCCACACCTATTTGTTCTCCGTCCCTGGAGTTTATTGACGCAGCACTCAACCCTGCGCAAACGGACTACTATTTCTTCTTGATTATTGATGAGCCTACCTACACTAACCATACCTTCTCTCGCACATACGAGGAGCATCTGCAAGCCATCCAAGACGCGCAAGCTGCGCAAGGCGAATAGGAGCAGCCGTGCGTAAACTATTACACGTTTGGCGTCGTTATCATGCGGTTTGGGACATCCCTCTGGAAACATTAGAGGAAGCCGGCATTAACCTCATTGCTCTCGACCGGGACAATACAACATTCAATCGCAAGGATCGAGACGTCCCAGAGAGAATCCGCGAATGGGTGCATGCTGCGCGCGATAAAGGCTTTTTGCTTTACATGATTTCTAATAATTTCCATGGTGCCGAAATTGCGCATACCGCCTCTATATTGGGAATTAAAAGCATAGACCATGCCATGAAGCCGCTTCCCTGCGCACTCGAGAAGGTTTGCAAGACCGAAGGTGTTGAGCCCGGGCAAGCCGTTATGATAGGCGATCAAATCTTTACTGACATAGCTTCCGGTAACTTAGCAGGCTCAAAAACTATTTTGATCGATGCCCTTTCGCAGCGAGACCTGTTTTATACCTATCTGTTACGCCTGTTTGAATATTTCATTACCAGGAACATCCCATATGCTTCAAAGGAGCGTTGATGCATTCCCTTATCGCTTCGGCTACAACCTATGAAGTTCCTTGGCTTGCGTGGCTTGGGTTGGGTATCTGCCTTGCCGTTATCTTCTCGGCGGGCTTTGCTGCTGCCGTTGTGGACGTAAAGCGGCGCACTTTGCCCAACATATGCGTAGGAATCATGTTTGCTGCGGCACTGGTCTTTCAGATGATTCGCGCAGTCTATGCGGGAGCTTTCCCAAATCTTCCACTGCCTTTTGCATGTATGTGGGGCTGTATTCTCTTAATGGTTGCCTTTTTCCTCTTCGAAATGCTCCTTCGTAAGACAGCCGACGCATCGGGTTTTGGAGCTGGCGACATTAAGTTTATTGGTGCATGGGCACTTTTGATGGGTCCCGTCTACGCCCTGGTGGGAGGGGCTATTGGCGCGCTTATTGGAGCCATTGTTTCGCGAGTAAAAAAAGAGAGCACCTTTGCGGTAGGTCCCTGGATATTTGCCCTTTCGCTTGTCGTTTTTGTTCTTAGCGCTTCGGGCGCCCTCAGCATAGCCTTTTAACTCATGAATACTGCGAACATTCAGATACGCCAAAGCCTCTATACCACATACGGCACAATCGACCTTACTATCTCAGATGATGCTCTTGTGGAGCTGGGGCGCGACGTGCGAGCTCATACCGGCATGAAATCCACTGCTGTTCTCTTGTGGGATGAAACTGTACCGCCCGCAGATCTTGCGGAAGCACAACGCTCTCTCACCTCAGCTGGCTTTACGCTTGAGCGCATCCCGTCTGAGTGTATTTATTCTGCTTTGGAGCAGGGCACATCGTTCCTTGCGTCCTACGTTCGCCTGGTTACACTTCTCGCCGAGAAAAACATCACTCCCTCAGATGCTCTTATCGCCATTGGGGGGAGAGACCTGCTCAATCTTGTACTGGCAGTAGGCTCCACCTATGCGCGCAAGCTCCCCGGTCCTATTACCTGCGCGCTTTTGCCCACCACCTATGATGCCCTCCTTCTGGCATCTGCATATCCAGCATCATTGCCCCTTTTGGACAACCGGAAAGCTCATGTTGGTTCAGAGCCGCTTGCTTTCTCTCCAGGCCCTGTCTCTCCCGCTTTGTCTTTTATCGGAAATCCATCATTCATTGCAACGACACCTGCTCTCCTGCAGACGGTCTCAGGGAACGAGAATCTCCTCCTTGCACAAGCGCTGATGGTACAGGGTGCCTTTCTCGACTCCCAGAATACGTGGGAAGCGTTTCTAAAGGACATTGATGAGCTTGCGAGTGCGTTCAAAGAGTTAGAGACGCAAGCGCCCATAACGGCTACGAGCAGGATTGAGTTACTTAATGGTTCAGACTCTGCTGAACCCAGTAAAGTAACTTGCCCCCACCCACCTGACACGTCCATTTATTTCCATGCTCTTGCTTGTGCGGCAAAATCACTTGCTCTTGTTGAACATGCGCAGACGGTTCAAGTCCGCTCCTCAAGCTCCTACGGAAGCCTCTTTGCTGCTGCGTTGAGCGCTCTTGATACCAGCATAACCCGTGCGCAGGCACTTGCTGAAGGAATGCGAATCTCGTCAGATCTTGGTGTTGCGCTGCACAATATGCCGCTCGATTATGCAATTGAGCAATCGGCAGCGCTTGAAACCCTTGGCCTCCCAGAAATAAAACAGCTTGGTTCCAAAAATGGGATTTTGGAAGATGCTTTCCTTGCAGAAGTGAAACACGTTGCTCGGCAGACTTCCCGTTCGCTCCAAGCTGTTGTTCCGATGGCTCCGGGGAAGCTCGGGTTGACTCCTCTATCAGATGAGCTTCTTAAAACGGTGTATCGAAAGCGCTTTGTCGGGTGCTAATTTCAGCTTACTAAGAAAAGGAAAAGCCATGCAAACACCACTTGAACGGACGCGGGTGCTCCTCAAAAATAACGAAATTGATGTGCTTCTAATTACGGACGTTGCGGATATTCGCTGGTTAACTGGTGCGCAGAGCACGTTTGACGGGGAGGCGGCACACGTTGGACTTATCACCCCCAAGACGGCGCATATCCATACGGATTCTCGCTATTACCAAGCGCTTGTCGACCATTGTGCCTATCCTGATGAGTTCACTTTTGATAAGGAACGCGCTACGGTAGAGGATTGGACAGCGGCATGCGTGGCAGAGTTCCCGGATTCTACGCGTTGTGCCCTTCAGGATTCTGCGCCTATCTCCTTCCTCCGCGCGCTTGATGAGGCGCTTGTAAGTAAGCCTGCTCCGGTTTTTCTCGGCGAGGAAATGAGAAATCTGCGAGCCATTAAGACCCCTCAAGAGATTGCGTATCTTCAGGAAGCACAGGACATTACCGATAAAGCGCTCTTGTATATTGGCGATAACATCCACCCCGGTATGAGCGAGAAAGCCATTCGTGCAGAGCTCGATAATTTCATGCTGCAAAACGGTGCTGATGCCATTTCTTTCGAAACGATTATTGCAGCTGGTTCTAATGGCGCTAATCCGCATGCCCGAGCAGGGGAGTACCAGGTGCAGCCAGGCGATCTCATTGTTATTGATTTTGGTGCGGGCAAATACGACTATCACGCAGATATGACACGCACGTTTTCTCTGGGCGAGCCCACGCCAGAGCAGTGCGCCGTATACGAGGTGGTCCGCGAGGCTCATGAAGCGGCCGCTGCAGCGCTACAGCCGGGAGTAATTGGTCGCGATATTCATGCTATTGCGCAAAAGGTTATCGCTGACGCTGGTTACGGAGATTATTTCGAGCATGGTCTAGGCCATGGTGTTGGAGTTGAGATTCATGAGAACCCCAACCTTTCACCGCGCTGGGATAAGCCTATACCTAAGAATTCCGTTGTCACGGTTGAGCCTGGTATTTATCTTCCGCATAAGTTTGGGATACGTCTTGAAGATACGGGCATGGTCACCGACGATGGCTTTAAACCCTTCACACGCATCAATCACGATCTTCGTATTATTGGCTAGACTTGTACGTCTAAAAAAATCTTTGTGCTGCCCGTATTATTTCTAGACGGTTGCGTTATGATTCTTCTGTTAGCATCCCCTCAAAGTAAGGAGGTTGTAGATGGTAGGAATCGTCCTGGCAAGTCATGGAGACTTTGCCAAGGGCATTAAGCAGTCAGGCTCCATGGTTTTTGGAGAGCAACCGGATGTTGCAGCTGTCTGTCTAACGCCCACCGAAGGTCCGGATGACTTTCGGAAGAAGCTAGAAAAGGCCGTCAAAAGTTTTTCTGACCAAGAAGAAGTCCTCTTTCTAGTGGATTTATGGGGAGGAACGCCCTTTAATCAGTCCAACGCTTTTTGTGATGGTCACAAGTCTTGGGCCATCGTCACGGGTCTCAATCTTCCTATGCTTATTGAGGCGTATACCGCCCGCATGGATGAGACGCAAACAGCTCACACCATCGCCTCAAAGATTTTTATCGAAGGCCGTCGCGGCGTACGCGTGTCCCCAGAAGATCTCCAACCCAAAGTAAAGGGCGGATCGTCAGATGCAAAAGCATCGACTGCCCAAGCAATCCCTGAGGGAACAAAAGTGGGCAACGGCCAGATGGAACTTGCTCATGTGCGTATCGATTCGCGCCTCCTTCATGGGCAGGTTGCTACCAACTGGGCGCGCAACGTTGGCTGCAACAGAATCATTGTTGTTTCCGACGCTGTTGCACACGATGCTCTCCGTAAGAACCTTATCGTTGATGCTGCGCCCCCAGGAGTGAAGGCTAATGTCACAACCATCGCGCAGTTTGTTAAGTGCTATAACGATCCACGCTTTGGCGGTGTTCAAGCGCTCGTTCTTTTCGAAAACCCCGAGGATGCGCTCCAAGTTGTAGAAGCTGGCGTGCCTATCAAGCACATTAATATTGGCTCAATGGCACATTCAGTAGGCAAGACGCAAGTCAATCGCACCATTGCCGTGGGCGAAGAAGATGTGCAAGCGTTTCTCACGCTTAAAGATGCTGGCGTTACCTTTGATACAAAGCAGGTTCCCAGTAGCTCCAGTGATGATATTTTTGCCCTTTTGAAGAAAAACCATATGCTGCCTTAGGGTTGAAGAACATTACAAAAGAGTAAACAAGCATTAAAAATCTCGAGAGCAAAAAACTACGTTAGTTAAGAAAGAAAGGTAGAGGAGAGAAAATGGATCTCAATATTGTTCAGATCGTTCTGGTTCTCATCGTTGCCTTCGTGGCAGGGTGCGGATCAGTTCTTGATCAATTTCAATTCCATCAGCCCATTGTGGCCTGCACGTTGATTGGTTTTGTGACCGGTCATCCTGCAGAAGGCATCATTCTGGGAGGTACCCTCCAGCTCATTGCCCTTGGTTGGATGAACATTGGTGCTGCTGTTGCCCCCGATGCCGGCTTGGCGTCTGTGGCCGCTGCATGCTTTGTTTGTGCAAAAGGAATGAGTATCGAACAAGCCATTGCAGTTGCAATTCCTATGTCTGTTGCAGGACTTGCGCTTACTATCCTTATTCGTACCATCAACACAGGTACCGCCCACTGGGCGGATGCGGCTGCAGCGCGCGGAAACCATCGTGGAGTTGAGGCAATTGCACTGTTTGCTCTCTTGTTGCAGGGCCTTCGCGTAGCCATTCCTGCCGGTTTTATCCTCGCACTTCCCAACGAGATTGTGCAAGGAGCTTTAGATGCTATCCCCGCTTGGGTAACAACTGGTCTCTCCGCTGCCGGTGGTTTTATCGTAGTCGTGGGATATGCCATGGTTATGAACATGATGGCAACCAAAAAGGTCTGGCCTTTCTTCTTCCTGGGCTTTGCTTTGGCGTCCTTAACAGAACTTGGCCTTATCGCGATGGGTATTATTGGGCTCTGCTTGGCGCTCGTGTATCTTGACCTTTCGCCCGAGTTTAATGGGGGAGGAGCAGTAGCGACCGCGGGTGCTTCCAGCGGTGGTGGTGCTGATCCTCTGGACGACATTTTGAACGATTACGAGTAGAAAGGGAGGTTGAACAATGGCTGAGAATAAAAAGAATATGACGAAAAAGACGTCTGCCGAGCAACCCCAAGCTGCTCAGAAGAAAAAAGCAAGCAGAACTGCCAATGTAGCTGCAGCAACTAAGAAGACAACTTCCACCAAGACTTCTAAAGCCACTACTAAGAAGACGTCCGCTGGTGCTTCTAAAACAAAAGCTGTGTCAAAGGTAAGCGCAAATGCAAAGGCAGTTGCTCCTAAAACAGCGCAAACAGCCACTCCTAACAAGATTGGTTGGAACGAAAACAATCCTGAGAATCCTAATAAGATTCAGCTAACCCGCGCTGATCGCTTCAAAGTATGGCTACGTATGTGGCTTATCCAGTCCGCTTGGAACTTTGAGCGTATGCAAAATGTTGGTTGGTGTTTCGTTATGCTTCCCGCAATGCGTAAGCTTTATAAGACCAAGGAAGATCGTATTGCCTTTATGAAGCGCCATCTTGAGTTCTTTAATACTCATCCCTACCTTGCAGCACCCGTCTGGGGCGTTGAGCTTTCTCTTGAAGAGTCAAAGGCTAACGGTGCGCAGATTGACGATGCAGCAATTCAGGGTACCAAGATTGGTATGATGGGACCTCTAGCAGGCGTTGGTGATCCTGTCTTTTGGGGTACGCTTCGTCCGGTTCTAGGTGCTTTTGCGGCTTCGCTTGCTATCTCAGGCAACATTTTGGGTCCCATTCTCTTCTTCCTGTTGTGGAACCTTATTCGTATGGCGTTCCTCTGGTACACGCAAGAATTTGGTTACCAGGCCGGCGCAAATATCTCCAAGGATCTTTCTGGCGGCCTCTTGCAGCGCGTAACGGTTGGCGCCAGCGTCTTGGGTATGTTCATCATGGGCGTTCTGATCCCTCGCTGGACATCAGTGGATATGAGCGCAGTTGTCTTTTCACAGGTTGATATGGGTTCTGTCGAGAAGCTCTTCCCCAATATCGTAGGACTCCAGGGTGAAGGCTTTATTGATTCAATCAATCATGCCATCAATGGTGGTGCAGCAATTACGCCTGATGCATTTCAGAATTCCATTAATTCGCTCCAGAGCATCAATGATTCCGGTTATTCCATTCTCTACAACCCAAACGCTGCTACACAAGCTGATGGAGGCGCCTGGCGTCTTATGAACACCACAACGCTGCAGTCCATAATGGACCAGCTTCTTCCAGGCCTCTTGCCCTTGGCACTTACGTTTCTTTGTATGTGGCTTTTGAAGAAGAAGGTGAGCCCCATTCTCATCATCTTTATTCTCTTTGGCTTTGGTATTGTGGGAGCTCTTGTTGGGCTCTTCCCGGCAAGCTAGGATCCTATGGCCAATACAGCGCTAACGAATGAAAGGGAGGCAAAGGCCTCCCTTTCATCCTCAAAAAAGGTTGGCATTATTGCGCTTGTCGCATTTGTTGTCTCGGCAATGTTGGGCGGCGGTGTCTTTAATCTTCCGGCAGATGCTGCTGCGGCCGCATCACCAGGTAGCCTTCTTGTTGCTTGGGCAATAACGGCGGTAGGGATTTGGTTTCTCGCTAATACCTTCCGCATCCTCTCTGATAGCTTTCCTGATCTTAAAAACGGTATCTTTACGTACGCTTTGCATGGCTTTGGTCGTGTTATTGGATTTTTGAGTGCCTTTGGCTACTGGGTCTCAAACACCTGCGTGTTGGTTGTGTATTCTGTTCTCATCACTCAGACCCTTGCCGTTTTCTTTCCCAGTGTCTTTAGCGATGCAAACGGGTCGTTTACCTTTGTTGATGTAGGTTTTTCGCTCATGTTTGTATGGGTGCTCTTCTTTGTTGCCAACAAAGGAGTTAAGCAGTCCGCCGCGCTCAATATTGCTGGCACTGTTGGAAAGCTGATTCCTATTCTTCTGGCTATTATTATTTTGTTCTTGGGCTTTCAGTGGGCCGTGTTTGTTTCGGCGTTTTGGGGCATCTCTCAGCAAGGAATTCCGCTTTCGTTTTCCTGGGAGAATCTAGGAAGTCAAATAAGTCAGACCATGATTACAACGCTCTTTTTATTTACCGGTATTGAGGGCGCGGTGGTAATTTCTGGACAAGCTAAGAACCAAAAAGATGTGGCCCGCGCAACCGTGCTAGGTTTTCTTATTGTGCTTGCCCTCTATATGATGGTTTCTCTTTTACCTTTGGGCGTGTATGCGCAGGGAGTCGTTGCAGGTATGACGAATCCTTCACTGAGCACTATTGTAGGAAACGCGTTTCCTACATGGGGCTCACTGGTAGTCAATATAGGCATTATCATAGCGGTTATGTCTACGGGCCTTGTGAAGCTTAATATGCTGGGAGAAATGCCACTTTTTGGAGCACGAGCGGGATTGTTTCCGCAAATCTTTACGCGAACAAACAAAAATGGTGCTCCCTCCTGGGCCTATGCATGTTCCATTCTTCTTGCTTCTTGCCTCATAGTTCTTGTGCACTTTCTTTCAGGTAACGTGTGGCTTGATGTCATCAATATCACAAACATCATGGTCCTCCCAGGTTATTTTCTCTCATGCCTCTTTTTGTGGAAGCAGGCGATGCATCTTAAGAAGGAATGGTGGGCCAAGAAAGCGTTTAGCCGCGCGATGGCGCTCGTTACCGGAACGGTGGGTACCATTTTCTCGCTCTATCTTTTTTACGCCTCCGGTTTCCCTTTTTTGCTTCTTGCATGCTTTCTGTATATTTTTGGGCTGCCGCTTTTGGTTCGCGGTCAGGCCGAACAGCGTAAAGCAGATGAGGCAGCAGGCGTTACCTCTAGCACGAAAGAGGCACCATTTAAAAAGTGGGAAATTGCGTTTATGGCGACCATTGTCGTACTGGGAGTCATTGGCGTTGTATATGCCGTAATAAGCGGTCTGTTTGTTGCGTAAAACGTAGGAGTTACTGTGAGAAAAGGTACGCTCGAAGACCTCACAGAGAAAGAACGTGATGCGGTCTTTACGCAGGAGGATTCCCCGGAGCTCAACCACCATGTTGAACTCGTAGTTCGCGCAAACACGTTTGTCAACCCACTTTTTCCTAAGCCGGGTACGCTTGCATTGGGGGACCGGGGTTTGGAGTACCGCGCGGATTCCGGTAGAGGGTACATTCAGATTCCTTGGACATCTATAGAAGGCGTGGAGGTTGATATACCTGCAGGAAGCTATGTGCGTTCTATTAGGGTGTCAACAAAGGAAACACGTCCACTTGAGTTTGTCGTAAGCGACGGTAAGAACTTGGTCCGCGCACTTGGTTCACATCTTGGCCGAGAAAAACTCACCACAGCGCCGCAAAATGTGCAGTCAGCGGTGCGTACCATCCAGAACAGAATCAAAGGTTTCTTCAAAAATAGGAAAGCCGAATGAGCTTAGGATCTTCGTGGTTCGCCTAAGTCATCAAGCTTGTTTCTGATAAACTAGCGCCATATCGTATTCGGCTCTGTAGTCGACACCGCAAAAAACTGTAGACAGTTACATAAAGCTGTACATAAAGCTTCGCACGGTGAGAGAGAGCCGTTGTAGTCAACAAAGGAGTAAACAGTGCCTCAGATTTCCACAGCAGATTTCAAAAACGGCATGGGTCTCAAGATTAAAGATAACGTTTATACGCTTGTCGAGTTCCAGCATGTAAAGCCAGGCAAAGGCGGCGCGTTTGTGCGCTACAAAATTAAAGACCTCAAAAACGGTCGTGTCATTGACCAGACGTGCAATGCCGGCACCAAGTTTGAAAATGTCCCCCTTATCACTAAAGAGTATCAGTACCTCTATAACGACGGCGAGGACTACTACTTCATGGACAACGAGACCTATGAACAGCTGCCGCTTTCCAAAGACTATATTGGCGAGAACGAAAAATGGCTGCTGGAGAACGACACGGTACAAATTATGTATGCCGGAGAAGAACTCCTTGGCGTGACCCCTCCCATGTTCATTGAGACCGAGATTACCCAAACTGATCCGGGTTTTAAAGGCGACACGGTCCAGGGAGGGACAAAGCCTGCAACTATTGTTACAGGAGCAACCGTTCAAGTGCCGCTCTACCTCAACGAAGGGGAGAAGATAAAGATTGATACGCGCTCCGGCGAATTCGTTGGCCGCGTTTAGGTACCTTTCTAGGAAGCAGTTATGACTGATGCACTCAATATGCAAGGCTTTGCCATTTCCAACCAGGTCATTGATTCAATAGTGACCGATGCCGTGGAGAAGATTGAAGGCGTGGCCTTCGTGATGGGTCACAACGTCTCTTCGCAGCTCTTCTCGTTCTTTAAGCCCAAGGACGCTGAGCCCACAGAATCCGTGACAAGCGAGATTGTGGATGGGGCAATTGAGGTAACGGTACCCGTTGCTGTTTTTTATGGCTATGATTTTCCTTCGCTTGCCGAGAAGATCCGCGAGGCAACCGTCGCTGCTCTCAAAACGCAGATATCTATTGATGTTGCTCGCGTAAACGTTCGTATTGATCAGCTCATCTCCCCTAGGAATTAATCGATGTGCTGTATGGATCTTACGTGTTTGGCAACTTCTAAACGTCTATTTTCATAGCAAACGTCTATTCTTATAACGAAACCGCAGCATGCCTCCCTCACCCTATAAGTCAATGCCAGACGCAGAACAGTCTCCAACTACGCCGCGCAAACATTCTGCGCTGCATGGACGTCTTTTGTCACGAGCACAAGCGCTTCAGCTTCTCTTCCAGGCGGACAATTCCAATCAAACGATTGAAGAGGTTCTCGCATCACCCTATGTGGTAACGGAGGGGCCAGCCGATGAGTTTGCCCAGATTCTGGCGGAGACAACCTATCTTCATCGTGAAATGCTTGATGCAGTTTTGCAAGGAGTTTCGTCGCACTGGGATATCAACAGGATGGCTCTTGTCGACAAGAATATCTTGCGCCTGTCCCTCGCTGAGCTGCTGTTTGCTGATGAGATTGCTTCTCGTGCTGAGCAGCTTGGAATAGCGGAGTCAGATGCTACGGTTGACACTGAAGTTGCTATTAACGAGGCGGTAAATCTCTCGAAGATATTTGGCGGCGAGCAATCGTTTCAGTTTGTGAACGGTATTTTGGGCAGGATTGTACGCGATAAGGCTAAAGGCGTTGATTTTTTGATGGCCCAGGCAAAAAAACTTAACGAGACTGACAAATAATTCGACAAATAATTGAAGATGCCAAAAGTGAGTTAAAGAGCGATAGATTACTTAAGCAACGTACAAATAACGATAGAAGATTAAGCAGGGCATAAAGAACAATAGAAGCTCAAGCAAGGCAGATGATTAAGTAAGGTTTAAAAAGCGATAGAAGCTGAAGAATAAGTGAGTTGATATGGCCGATAAACAAACAAATCAAGACGCACAAGATTTCAAAGGAATCCTTGATCGTCTTCAAGAAATTGCAACGCAGGTTGAAGGCGAGGACACCGCGCTTGAAACCTCAATGGATCTCTTAAATGAGGCGGTTGAACTAGGGACGCGCGCCACGCAGATCATTGACGATGAAAACCTGAGCGATGAAGAAAAGCAAAAACTGCAAGAAATGCTCAGTGAAGAAGACGTGATCACAGAATCCAGCGAGGCAGAGGTTGAGGAGGCCGTTCTCGAAAAGAGCGCAGACGGTGAGGATGTGTTAAGCAATGATGCGGTTGCCGAGAATGACGTAAACTCATCTTCTTCCGTAGATGCTGACGGTACGGCACTGGCAGGTGAGGACGAAGCATAGATGACGCGGTCGCAGCGCAAACGACGTTTAGACGAGGAGCTCGCCAGCCGCGGGCTCTTTTCTTCTACCGACGAAGCAGCGCGTGCTATTTTGGCCGGGCTTGTCTCGGGAAGGGGTGAGCGCTATTCCTCACCGGCAACCCTTGTGGAAGTTGGAGCATATATCCATATAAAAGGAGAAAGCGATCGTCTAGGCCTTGTTGAAAAGGACGAAGGGGGAAGCGCAGCGGATTGTATTAGGGGGAAAACCCCAGCGTTCGTGAGTAGCAACCGTGGGCAGCAGTTCGTGAGTCGAGGGGGGAATAAGCTCAAGGGCGCTTTTGATGTCTGGCGGGATCAGGGCTTAAGCGCTGCTTACAAGGATTGTATTGATATAGGGTGCTCTACAGGCGGTTTTACCGATTGCCTTTTGCAAGAGGGCGCAAAAAGCGTAGCGGCCATTGACGTTGGCTACGCGCAGTTTGACTGGGGGCTTCGCCAAGACGAACGGGTGCGAGTTTTTGAGCGCACTAATATCGTAGACTTCGCGAGCGTCTCGGAGCATCAACATGTCTTTGCCTTTGCAACCGTTGACGTAAGTTTTACCTCTATCGCTCACATCATCGATTCTGTGGTGTGCGTACTTGCAAAAGGTGCCGATGCTATCTTTCTCGTGAAGCCGCAATTTGAGCTTGCGCGGCACGAGGTAGAACGTGGCGGCGTGGTGCGCGACGAAGAGCTTCGAAAAAAGGCGTTGTGCCAGGTGGAAGAACTCTTATGCCAAAAGGACTTTATAGTGAAGGGAACAACTCCAAGTCCTTTGAAAGGTGCGAAGGGCAATCAAGAGTATTTGCTTTGGGCTCAGAAAAGCTAAAGCTAATCTGCTCAGGAGATGCTTTCCGGTTAAAAGTATTTATCTTGCGCGCAGCAATACTGGATTAACCTTGGGAGCAGAAGGACTGGTCTGAACGCGTGGTCGAAAAATATTGAATTGAACATTGCAAACAGAAATACTGGATTGAAAAGAGTAAGATAGTGCCCATGAAAGTTCTTCTTGTCCCCAATTATTCGCGCGAAGATGCCAAGGAGGGTTCTCAGCACATTGCTACCTGGCTACAAGGTCAGGGCATAGAGGTAGTATGGGCCTACGATAAGCATAAGGCTCCTCTGGGTGCTACAAATGCAGCAGGAGCCTCGCTCGTTATCTCGTTTGGTGGCGATGGTACCCTCCTGCGCGCGGCGCGTCTCATCGGCTATACAGAGGTCCCCCTTTTAGGAATTTCCTATGGACATCTTGGTTTTTTGGCCGGTGCAGATCAAACCCACATAGAGAAGCGCATAGCAAGCGCCCTTGCGGGAGAGCTCCATGTAGAGAATCGCACGACACTCTCTGTGAGCGCGACATTTCAAAACGAGTCCGGCCAGAGACGCGAGATCAAAGATGTCTTTTGCTTGAATGAACTTGCTCTTTCACGCGGTATGCTTGGCGACATTGTTGAATTTGATATCGAAGTTTCCGGGAATTTTATCGATAGACTGCGCGCTGACGGCTTTGTTGTCTCAACTGCAACGGGCTCTACCGGTTATGCTCTCAGTGCAGGTGGCCCCATTGTTACACCTGCGTTTAAAGGTATGGTTTGTGTTCCTATCGCCCCTCATACCATTCAAGCTCGTGCGTTTTTAACGAGTCCCGCTGACATCGTTGAGCTTACAATCTCTCGCGAGAGACCCGTTGAGCGTGCGCTCTTTTGTGACGGCAAGCTTCTTGGGCCAGAAGGCCTGGTAAGCGCTGAGGTAAATTCGCGCGCTGCCTTAGAGGAAGAGGCGTGGCAAGCGCAAAAAATTACAATAGCTAAGGGTGCCGAGGATATTCGGTTCCTCACGGATGACAATCATGGCTTTTATCGAAGCGTTTCTCGAGTGTTCTACGGCATGGGTGAGCGCGAACAGCATAGTAGGTAAGAAGGATTGCAATGCTTGATGAACTCCAGGCAAAAAACATTGCCCTCATTGAAAAGGCGTCGTTTGTACCAGCTGCTGGCCTTACCGTCATTACCGGGGAAACGGGTTCCGGCAAGACTGCTTTCTTAACGGCGCTCAAGCTCTTGGTGGGGGAGCGTGCCGATTCTTTAATGGTGCGCGAGGGATCAGATGAACTCTCCGTCAATGCTCGCATGTACGCTGCTCATCAAGATCAAGTCTCTTGTGAGAGTAGTCACGATAAAAGTTCTGACGCTGAAGCACATTCTGGCGCAGAACACGTGGTAAAACGTACAGTTTCTCGCGATGGACGTTCTCGCGTTTGGATAGATGGCGAAGTTGAAAGCGTTGGAGCGCTTGCCGAAACTTGTGGTACGACTATTGACCTTTGTGGGCAGCATGAGCACCAAAAGCTTTTGGAGGTATCCAATCATGTGCGACTTCTAGATGCCTGGGCAGAGGATTCTATAGCCCCTGCTCTTCAAACCTATCAAAAAGCGTTTCAAGGTAAAAAGGAGGCTGAGGCTACGTACCGTCGTGTGGCAGACATGGCTGCAACGAGCGAAGAAAAGCTGGAGCAAGCAACCTACGTCAAGACACGCATTGAAGGGTTAAGGCCGTCTCCAGAAGAGATTGAAGAGCTAGAAAAGAAGTTGCCCCTGGCAGAGCATGCCACAAAACTTGCGGAGCATGCCCGCGCGGCCTTTCAACACCTCACAGGGGATACGGGCGCAATTGCACTCCTTCAGAGCTCAGCTGCAGAAATGCGTGAAGCAAGCCGCTTGGATGAAAGCCTTGCGCCTGCTTCTCAACAACTATTCTCGGCAGCAACGGAGGCAGAAGACGTACAGGCCTCCCTCAGCTCGTACCTTGCCAATTTAGAGATCGATCCACAGGACCTTGAGCGCATGCAGAAGCGCCAGGCTGATATGCAGTCGCTTTTGCGTACCTTTGGACCCACGATGGAAGACGTGGAAGCGCAGCTTACAGCAGCTACAGAGACCCTTGAAACCGTGGCGTATGCCGATAAAACCTTGCAAGAGGCAGAAGAAAGATTAGACGCAGCCAAAAGGAATCTTCGCGACGCTGCCAAAGCCCTTTCAGATGCGCGTCGCGAAGCTGCTCCACGTTTTGTGCAGGCGGTTACCAACGAGATGGCCAAACTCCAGATGGGCACAGCGGTCCTTGAGATGCAGCTGACCCCACTTTCTGAAGAAGCGTGGACTGAAGCCGGCCCGGCGCGCGTGGAGTTTTTGTATCGTGCAGCGCAGAATCTCTCGGCAAAGTCCCTGAAAAAAATTGCTTCCGGAGGAGAACTCAGCCGCATTATGCTCGCTATTAAGGTGGTTGCAGGCACCGCCGATGAGGTTGAAACGCTCGTCTTTGACGAGGTGGATGCGGGCGTGGGCGGAAACGTGGCACTTTCTCTTGCGCGCGTTTTGAAGGAGCTTTCTCGTTCGCACCAAGTTATTTGTGTGACACATCTCCCACAAATTGCGAGCGCTGCCGATAAGCATTATGTCGTTAAGAAGACGGAGACAGAAGACATCGCTTCAGGAGCAACCATTCCCAGGACAACGCTTGAAGCAGTCTCCGGTCAGGCGCGAACGCAAGAAATCGCACGGATGCTTTCGGGTGAAGTCACGGATATCTCTCTGAGCCACGCAAAAACTCTACTTTCATCAACGTAAGCCTGCGCGCTTCTGATAGGATAGAAAAAGCGTTTCCAAAACGGTTTCTTAAAACGGTTTCTTGAGTTGAATTTAGAGGTGAATCTATGACCAAACATGTCTTTGTAACTGGAGGAGTTGTTTCATCTCTTGGCAAAGGCATCACCGCCGCATCTCTTGGGCGCCTCTTAAAAGCCCGCGGCTACAAGGTCATGATGCAAAAAGCAGACCCTTACCTCAACGTTGATCCAGGCACTATGAGCCCCTTCCAGCATGGCGAGGTATTTGTTACAGAAGACGGTAAAGAGACAGATCTTGACTTAGGTCACTACGAGCGCTTTATCGACGAAAATCTAACCAAGGATTCTAATTTCACCACTGGCCTTATCTATCAAAACCTCATCAAACAAGAGCGCGAGGGCGATTTTCTGGGAGGCACGGTGCAGGTGGTACCTCATGTAACAGGCGCCATTGTCGACCAGTTTGAGGCTATCGAAAAGGCCACGGACGCCGATGTCGTTATTACTGAGCTTGGCGGGACGATTGGTGACATTGAGTCCACACCATTTGTAGAGGCTATGCGCCAGTTTCGCTCCAAGCATCCCTCGGCCGACGTCTGTTTCATTCACGTGAGCCTTGTTCCTTATATCAGCGCAGCTCACGAGGTTAAAACGAAACCCACGCAACATTCGGTGAAAGAACTGCGATCCATGGGTATTCAGCCTGACTTTATTGTCTGCCGCTCAGACCACGAGGTGGACGCCGATATTCGTCAGAAGATTGCCAATTTTTGTGATGTTGCTGCAGACCACGTATTTGAAAATTCTGACTGCACCTCTATCTATGATGTGCCACAGCACCTTGCTGAGCAAAACTTTGACGTGCAGGTTTGCGAGCGCCTTGGTTTGAGTCCTCAGGCCATAGATCTCTCGGCGTGGCAGGAGTTTACAGAGGCAATGCATAAGGCTGATGCCAAGGAGGACACCTTTACTATTAAGGTGGTGGGCAAATACACGCAGCTACCAGATGCGTATCTCTCGGTTTTGGAGGCTATCCGTCATGCTGCTATTCATTTTGGCAAGCATGTAATAATCCAGCTGATTGACGGTGAGAATCTCGTTGAAGAAGATGTTGAGAAGGTCCTAGGCGATGCTGACGGCATTTTGGTTCCCGGCGGTTTTGGTATCCGCGGTATTGAAGGGAAGATTCTCGCGGCGGCATACGCGCGCAAGCATAACATTCCCTTCCTGGGCCTTTGCCTGGGTATGCAGGTGGCTGTCTGCGAATTTGCTCGCAATGTGGCCGGTATGAAAGATGCAAATTCAACGGAATTTGTGGAGAAATGCAAATATCCTGTTATTGATCTTATGGCCGAGCAAACCGATATATCCGCCAAGGGAGGCACTCAGCGCCTGGGTTCATATCCCTGCGTCGTGAAGGAGGGAACGCGCGCGTTTGAAGCCTACGGCACGCGCGAGATTTCTGAGCGTCATCGTCATCGCTACGAATTCAATAACAATTATCGCGGTGCTCTTGTGGAGGCCGGTTTGGTTATTTCTGGTACCAGCCCTGATAACGCGCTTGTCGAAATTATTGAGCTTCCCGCCACGCAACACCCCTGGTTTGTTGCAACGCAAGCACATCCTGAATTCAAGAGTCGGCCCACGCATCCTCAGCCGCTCTTTAAAGAATTTGTCCGTGCAGCCATCGCTAAGGCCGAGGGTACCCTGAAAATGGAAGAGCCTGCTTCGCGTTCGACGGTGCCTAGCGCTTTCAATCCCTCTTCTGCATCTGTGCCCGTTTCTGAGCTTGTGTCTACTCCTACTTCCGCGCCTGCTCCTGGGACTATTTCCGCGTCAGCCGCGTCCAATAACGACTAATTATCTCCCATGATGGAAGACGCTCTCTCTGCGTTTCTTGATTTCCTTCAGATTGAGCGCGGCTCTTCAAAAAACACCGTTGCCGCCTATCGCCGTGATTTGAGGCGCTATCTTGCGTGGCTTAAACAGAACGATCTCACCAATCCAGAGACAATTAAGCGCCAGGATATTGAAAGGTATCTCGCTTACCTAAGCCAAGAAGGGCTCTCTGCTCGTTCAGTTAGGCGCAATCTATCCGCAGTGCGGGGAATTCATCGTTTTATGGTTGCTGAGCGTTTGTGTAAGAATCACCCCACCGCGCATATTACACCACCAAAAATCCCCAACGTCTTGCCTTCGTTCTTGGGGCCAGAGGATATCGCACGACTCCTTGATCAAAGATGGCCTACCAACCCTGCAGGCTATAGAGATCGTGCCATTTTAGAAGTGCTTTACGGTGGGGGACTTCGAGTGAGTGAGTTAGTGGGGCTCAATATTCTCCGAGTTGATTTTGAAAACGAACTCCTGCGTGTTTTAGGAAAAGGTTCCAAGGAGCGCCTGGTTCCGTTCTTAGGGACGGCGCAACAGGCACTTCGCGATTATCTAGAATTTGGCTATCCTCACTTAAGCAAGGGTAACGGCCAGAAGGCTCGCATCGCTGCGAGTGAGGGAGCGGTCTTTCTTAATCAGGCTGGAGGGCGCATTTCTCGGCAGGCTGTGCATACTATCGTGGAAAGAGCCGGTCGTGTTGTGGGGATTGAAGGGTTGCATCCGCATATGCTGCGGCACAGTTTTGCCACACATATGTTAGAAGGGGGAGCGGATCTTAGAGTGGTGCAAGAGATTTTGGGTCACGCCGATATCCAAACAACACAAATATATACACATCTTGAGCAATCACATATAAAGGGCGTGTACCTTACTGCGCATCCACGCGCAAACGCATGCTCGCACGCTTCCTGATTCATAATTGTGGAGAAAATGTGATGAGTGGCAACAAGAAGACGTCTTGCCTGCTCGTGCACGCTCAATCAACGTTTTTCCTTTGATTTTTCGCACGAAATCCAATCAATTAGCCCCCAGTAATCTAAAAATGTAGCAGTCTATCTGCGCTTTTCTCAATAACCGAACAAGTTTTCGGGTCTGACCTGCGCCTTTGCAGAATCTATCCCCGAAAGCCTTGGTATCCCTTCAAACCACAAGATATGGTATGAGCCCTTGCACGAAGCACAAGGGCAAAATGTTAGAAAATGTCACAAAGTGGGAGAAAGTGTTGCGAAATGTTTTAATTACCCATAAAATTCAATCAGCAAAGTAGATGCTTTGCTCTGGCAACTATGAAGGCTTTGCCGTCTGCACAAAATGCAGCACCCCGGCAACGAAGACACACAGAAAAAACGCAGCCGTCTTCGTTGTTTAAACACACGGCGCGCATGGCCTTCATTGCATCCGGATGACGGGATGGTCGGACTGCCCAGGAAACTGGTGCGTGTGATGCTTCCTTGTAAACCCGGATAAACGACTTATCGAGAAAGGACAACGGTGTATTTAACCGGCAGTAAACAACATACGCTCGACGCAAAAGTGCGTCTTACGTTGCCTGCCGAATTTCGCCGTGAGTTCGATCGGGAAGTTTGCATTGTGCCAGCAGCATCGGCTTTGTATGGGTTCACTCCCGAGGGACATAAAGCCTGGGTGGAAAGCAGTTTTCCCAACGGCTTTAATCCACGGAGTGCGGCAGATGACAAGCTGCGTCGTTTTCTGAATGGCCAGACGGTCCATGTGGATATCGATTCAGCCGGTCGCATTGCGCTGGGCAAAATCCCCGAGAAGATCCGCAAACAGTTTGGACTCAATCAGGAAGTGGTGATTGTGGGAAACGATGATCACTTTGAGATTTGGAATCCAGATAGATGGCAGGAGAGCCAAGCTGCTTTTGAGCAAGACTTTGACGCCATCATGTTTACGGAAGACTAGCGAGCGGACGCACGCCCTGGGTCCTTTCTAAGGAGAACCCCTTGACAGTCGAATATCACCACGTACCGGTTCTAAAAGAAGAGGTACTTGCCGCACTTGATCCCAGACCTTCAGACATCGTAGTGGATTGTACGTTGGGAGGGGCAGGACATGGACTGGCACTTGCGCACAAGCTTGATGAGCAAGGCACTTTCGTGGGCATTGATCAAGATGAGGCAGCGCTTCAAGCATCACAGAAGCAGTTCCAAGCGGCGGGGCTTCTTGGCGATGACCTATCGCCTTTGCCCAATAAGCCCACCATTTGCTTCATTCATGGCAATTTTGGTGAGCTTGATCGCTTGCTTTTAGAACAAAACATTCCAGGTATCAACAGGATTCTTTTTGACCTGGGCGTTTCATCGTTCCAATTTGACGAGGGCACACGCGGATTTTCCTATCGCGCCGATGCCCCGCTTGATATGCGTATGAATCCGGGGAAACACACTAAAACCGCACAAGAGGTCATCAACACCTACAACACAGCCGACCTCACCCGGATTCTCACGATGTACGCAGACGAGAAGTACGCCGCGCGTATTGCAAAACGTATTGTTGAAAAACGCGCCGTCACCCCTATAAACACAACGACAGAACTCGCTGAGCTTGTTCGTTCGTGCTATCCGGTTGATGCGCGCGCCAAAAAGCACCCAGCGAAGAAGACTTTTCAAGCGCTCCGCATGGAGGTAAATCAAGAAATGGTTGCTCTCGAGAAGGGCCTTGATTCAGCAGTTCGTTGGCTTCTCCCAGAGGGCCGCATTGCTGCTATTTCGTATCACTCAAAAGAAGATCGCCTGGTAAAGCATACGTTTAACGAGCTCAGTCGTGGGTGTATTTGCCCCCCGGACCTACCTCAGTGTGTATGCCATAACGTGGAGATAGTTGACGTCATAACGAAACACGCCATTGCGCCAACGGACGCAGAGATTGAAGATAATCCGCGCGCGCGCAGTGCAAAGTTGCGTGTTGCCCAAAAGCTTTATCCGCCTTTACGGCCGAAAGATAAGAGCACTCACTAAAAGGTGCACACACACGCTAAGACGGCAGGTAACCATAAATAAACATAACCGAGCACTCAAAAGTATTGCTAACACCTATAAACCGATAAACATCGAGAAACACCGATAAGCAGCAACACGAGCAGCAAGTGCAGCGCTAGAAATAGAGCGCTCGGAACAAAACGCTTGCAGAAGCAACAAGGGAAGGAACACAATGGCCGCATATGGAGCAGTACAGAGGGATTGGTACGGATACGCTAACGTACCAGTGCAAGTAGAACCCTCCAGAAATCCTCAGATTGGTCCTTCTCGCGTTTTGCGCGGAGCTGGACGCGATGCTCAAGCAAAAAAGGGCGTCTCTGCATCAATTGTGAGCGCTTTTAAAACCGTGCTTGTTGTCTCTACTCTTGTGTTTGGACTGGGTCTCATTAGGGTAGGGGTGTGTGCTTCTACCGTGGGAAAACTTCAGGAAAACAATGCGCTTAAGCAGGAAGTTTCTTCCGCTCAGGATACCAATCGCGCTCTGCAAATAGAAATTAATGCGCTTTCCAACAACACGCGTATCGCAAATCTTGCTACTCAGAAATATAATATGGTCTATGCCGGCGCAGGCGAGACCATTCATGTGGACCTTTCACAGAAGTAGAACGTTTCTACAAACAAACAAAGGCGGGACGCAGCGTTTGTTGCGCTCGCCTTCTGCGTTGTAAGGTTGTTGGTGTGAAACTGCTACTGTGCACAGCTTCCAAAAGACCGTTACCGTGAGGTCGTACTAATGAACTGCCAATAAGAAGCAGATATTTAGGATTGTAACGTGGGAACCGATAAGAAAAACAAGCCAGGTACTAAGAGTAAGAGAAGTGAGCTTCCCGGAAGACGAAAGAGCGATTCTTCCGCTACGCACCGCTCTATTCGCAACTCGCACGTTGCCCAGAAATCTCGTTCTTCACACAGTTCTCGTAGCTCGCATAACACCACACAATCCCGCAGCTCGCACAACGCCTCCCAATCTCGTAATGGGGATGCCACAATATCCCGCACTTCACGAAACTCTCGCAACGCGGACGCCCCGCAATTTCGCTCTTCACGCAACTCCCGCGGAAATAATGAATCTCCTAGTGCATCTCTCTTTTCCCAACTAAAGGATGCGGTCAACCTAAAAGGGACTTCCTACGCACGCGCAGAATCTGGTGCGGGCTTGGGGAGTTTCTCGGATAAAACGCACAAAATTGCGATAGGGCTTTTAATCGTCCTGGCCCTTGTGGCGGGACGTTTGTTCTGGCTTCAAATCATTGACGGCTCTGTTTTGGCGCAAGAGGCGCGCGACAACCGCACAAACACCTTTGTTATACACGCTAAACGCGGAACGATTTACGACAGGAATGGCAATGTGCTGGCGGCCAGCGTTGAGTGCAAAACGCTCTACGCCAATCCGCATGAAATTAAGGATGGGCAAAAAGCTGCCGATATCTTAGCTGCCAATCTAGGCGGTACGGCCGATGATTACCTACCACTTGTCACTAAAGACACGACCTTTGTCTATCTCAAAAAGAAAGTGGAGAGCGATGTAGCTAAAAAGACGCTGAGCGATTTAGACGATGCAGACATTCAAGGCGTCTACACCCTTTCTGATATGAAACGCATCTATCCCTATGGCGCCACCGCCGGGCAAGTTTTGGGTGTTGTGGGGACGGACGGCGAGGGGCTCACCGGGTTGGAGCTTGAGTATAACGATGTTCTCAGCGGTAAAAACGGCGAGAAGGTTATGGAAACGGGGCTGTACGGGACCCCTATCGCAGGCGGCGCTTACGAAGAGATTCCCGCTAAAAATGGTACAGATATCATGATTAGTCTTGATGTCAATATCCAGCAAGCCGCAGAACAAGCCATTACTGATGGTATGAAGACCAACAAGGCCGCGCGCGCGCAGGCCATTGTGACCCAACCCAAAACGGGGGAGATTCTCGCCATGTGTTCAACGCCTTTCTTAGACCTGACGAACCAGGAGAATCTTGATCCTGATTCTTTAAATCTAGCAGGCGTTAGTAACGCTTATGAGCCCGGTTCAGTCATGAAAGTACTGCTTGCAGGCCTGGGAATAGAAGCTAAAACCTTTACACCGGCTTCTGTTTTCTCGGTACCACCCTCTATTAAAGTAGGCGACGATACCGTTAAGGACGCTACGCAGCGAAGTGCTACTGAATCCATGTCTGTCACCAACATTTTGGAACGATCTTCAAATGTAGGCGCCGTCCTCCTTTCGCGTGAGCTGGGCACCACGGCTCTGGAGACCGGTTATGCCAACTTTGGAATAGGAAAACTGACTGGCATTGATTATCCCGGAGAGGCGGAAGGTATCGTCACGGATCCAGAGGAAGCTACCTCAACCATAGCCGGAGCCAATGCCTTTGGCCAAGCACTTTCCATCCCCAGCATTCAAACAGTGCGCGCGGTGGGTGCCATCGCCAATGGCGGGGTTCTTGAGACTCCCCATTTCTTGCTTTATAAAGGAAACGATAAGGTCGATTGGCCAAGCGGTCCACAAGTAATAAGCGCAGAATCTGCTTCCCAAGTTGCCGCCATGATGAATTCGGTTGTCATGAATGGTACGGCCAAGAAGGCACAAATTGAGGGCTACCAAATCTCAGGAAAGACGGGTACCGGCGAGCAAGCCTCTTCCACTGGATCGTATAAGAAGGGGAGCTACTACTCATCATTTATTGGCTTTGCTCCCACGAATGACCCGCAGGTTCTTGTGTTTGTTGGTTATAACGATGTAGCAACCGTTGCCGAAACAGCCTCAGTGCCCACCTTTACACAAATCATGAAAGAAGCTCTTTTAGACATGGGAATAGGCACCACGCTCTAATGCTGAAAGAATCTGCTCAGAAGATTTGTGCGCTTACGGGCGCCGTGCTCCTTGCGGGCGACCCCTCGCAAGAGATGCGCTCGTTCACAAACGACACGCGTGCAATCAAGCAGGGATCAACGTTTGTGTGTTTTGTAGGCGAGAAGCGCGACGGTAACGATTTTACAATCTCTGCAATAGAGGCGGGGGCGAAAGGTGTCGTTATGTGCCGAGAAGCACGTTCCTCAGAGCTTATGTGTGCCAAGAGTAACGGAGCCGTACTTCTTCGCGCGAAAGATGATAATCCATTTGTTTTCTTGCAGACACTTGCGCGTGCTTATCGGAAGCGTGAAGGTTGGCTTACCGTAGGAGTCACCGGATCGGTGGGGAAGACCACAACTCGCCAGATGCTGAAGGCAACTCTGTCTGCTCGCTACAAGACTTTTTCTAACGAGGGAAACTTCAACTCTGTGATAGGCGTACCGCTTACCATCCTAAACGCTCCTGAGGGGCAAGAAGTCTTTGTGTGCGAGATGGGCATGGACCACGCAGGTGAGATTGACACCATTTCCTCTGTTGCTCTTCCTAATCTAGGATGTATTACCAATATTGGGACAGCCCACATTGGTATTCTGGGCTCTCAAGAAAACATCGCACGCGCAAAGGCTGAAATGGTCCACTGGATTTCACCTGCCACAAGTACATGTTCTTCGGCCGTCGCTCTTTCGGCAGCCGCTCATTTGACACCCGTTCTTTTTCTTGACGGGAATGACGACTATTTGACTTTTATCGCGCAAACATTTGCCCAAAAAGAAGGCGTTAGCGTAGAGCTTCTAACTACGAATAATCAGGGATTAAGTGCCTCAACCAATTCCTGTCTGCAACCGTATGCGCGTCTTCAGAGTATCGTTCTCACCCAGAATGGGACCACACGTTTTACGTATCTCTCTCATGAGGGAATTGCCGTAGAGGTAGCGTGCCCGCTTTTGGGTGAGCATATGCCCCTTGACGCTCTCTTCGCCCTAGCTATTGCGGAATACGTTGGATGCGAGCCTCATGAGGCGGCCAAGCAAATTGAAGGTATGCGGGCAACTTCACTTCGTGCTGAGATGAAGACGCTTCCAGGCGGCGCACGTTTTATCGACGATTCTTACAACGCAAATCCCGCTTCCATGATGTCGGCGCTTAATCTATTAGAGTCGCTGCCGTCCTTTGGGAATAAGATTGCGGTTCTGGGAGAGATGGGGGAGCTGGGCGACAAAGCCAAGGAACTGCATGAGCAAATTGGCGCATACGCGGGATCAAAGCACTTTTCAACCTGCATTTTTGTAGGCGGAGAAAATGCTCGCTCTATGTATGAAGCTGCTAAAAAAGAAGCTGTCAAGAAGGAAGACAGCAAGAATGAGGCTGTCGCCAAAGAAGACAGCAAGAAAGAAGTCGGGGTGAGAAAAACCACGGCTACAGAAATACTCTTTGTTGCAAATGCTGAGGATGCGAGACAAGCGCTTTCTTCTATACTAGAGTCCGAACAAGACATCGTCCTCGTTAAAGGATCGCGCTTCATGGCCCTTGACGCCATTGCAAAGGAGATGAACGCTACATGCTAGCAATTGGTGCCTATCCAACCTACACGCTCTTTTTGGCGTTTGGTTTTTCCACTATATTCACACTCCTTGTGATGCCACTCTTTATTCGCTTTCTTAAAAAGGATGGAATTGGTCAGCAAATTCGCGCCGATGGCCCCCAATCACATCTGGCAAAACAGGGCACGCCAACCATGGGCGGTACCATTATTATCTTGGCGGTTTTAGTTACTTGCCTGCTCTTTGCACGTTTTAATGCTGCATTGGTGCTCCTGTTGCTGGTACTGCTTGCAACAGGAGCTCTTGGTATTGTTGACGACATTGAATCGGTCTCTCATGGCCGTTCCTTGGGGCTCACGCCATGTCAAAAAATGATTGCCTTAACGCTTATCTCTGTAGTCTTTTGCTTGGCCGCAATTAACTGGGTGGGCATTTCACCGGTGGTGAATTTCCCGGGAGGCTTTGGCATTGATTTAGGTGTGCTTGCTATTAATATTCCGTGCGGCGAATCTACCTTTTCCATACCTTGGCTCTACGTCATTTTTGTGTTCTTGCTTTTGGCCGGGCTTTCCAATGCGGTAAACCTTACCGATGGTCTCGATGGTCTCTCCGGCGGATCTGTTTTGGTTGTCATGGTCTTTATGGCTATGGTTTGTTTCATGTACGATGAATTGCCCCTGGGCATTTTTGCCGTTGCCGTAGGTGGCGCGTGTGTAGGTTTTCTCTGGTATAACATCTATCCCGCCTCTATCTTTATGGGAGATACCGGCTCTCTTGCACTAGGAGCAAGTTTTGCTGCCCTCGCAGTTCTGACGAAAACTGAAATTACCTCGCTTGTGATGGGAGGGTTGTTCATTGTAGAGGCGCTCTCTGTTATTGTGCAGGTGGTGAGCTTTAAGCGCACGGGTAAGCGCATTTTCCTTATGGCTCCCATACATCATCATTTTGAGAAAAAAGGATGGTCAGAAACAAAGGTTGTCTTTAGATTCTGGATCATTAGCGCCGCCTTTGCTGCTCTTGGATTTGCTCTCTACTTTCAGTTGGGGTGGTAATGATAGGTGAGGTTCTCATACTGGGCGCAGGAAAAACGGGGCTTGCCGTATTGGAGTACGTTGCCTCAACTGCGCCTGAGATCGTTTCATCCTTTACACTCGTGGGAGGCAGAGAATCAATTTCTTTAAACATACTGTTTCCAACAAAAGTAGAAGGCCGCATTGCGCTTGGCACGGACACCGTACCCAACCCCCTTATGGGCGAAAAGTACGACGTAGCCATTGTGAGCCCCGGAATTTCACCATCCTCTGATCTCTATCAGGCGGCAAAAGAAAAGTCAAAGCGCATTATTTCCGAGGTTGAATTTGCTTTTCTCGAAATGCCCGAAAAATGGATTGCCATCACCGGTACAAACGGAAAGACCACAACCACAACGCTCGTGAGCGAGCTTCTGAATAAACTAGGAATAGACGCCGTTTCTGCAGGTAACATTGGACTTCCACTCATTGAGGTTGCGGGAACCTACAAGCCCCGCTTAAACTCAATCGATGTCATTCAAAAACGTCTAAACGCAGAGACGCATTACATCTTCAATGGCACCGATTATGAAATTGATAACCATAAAATACAGGTGGATCCTAAAAACGAACTTCCCTGGATTGTGGCTGAGCTCTCTTCATATCAACTACACAACACGTTTGATTTTCATCCCACCATTGCATGCCTTCTCAACATCACACCTGATCATCTTGCTTGGCATGGTAGTTTTGAGAACTACAAACGCGATAAGGCACGCATCTTCCAAAACCTCTCAGATGCTGATGTCTGCGTTGTGGGAATCGATACACCTGATTCGCTCGAGATCGCCCAGAAGTTGCTGTCTGAAAAAAAGAGAGTCTGCTGCGTTTCGGTCGTATCGAAGAATCAGCGCTTCCTTAAGGAATGGGATCAACTTGAGAATCGCGCTTACCTCACCGCCAATAAACGCCTCCATATAGACTTTGCTGGCAACGAGTATGACTTAGGTCCCGCGTCCCAACTTCCGTTCAAAGGGGACCATAACGTACAAAACGTTCTTGCTGCCGCGGTTATGGTAATTGCCGCTTCCAACGATTCAATTAAGAACTTAGGCGAGATGCTCAAGAGAGCGCTGCAAGCGTGCTCAGTGCTTCCTCATCGTATTGAGGAAGTGGCAACCATTCATGGTGTTGCATTTATCAACGATTCAAAAGCAACCAATTTTGATTCGACGCTTGTGGCCCTTCGTGCCTTTGAACCCCAAAAAAGCGTTTTGCTTCTGGGTGGAAAAGATAAGGGGATTGAGCTTGATGAGGGGCTTCTCAAGCAAATCAAGGAGGATTGCATCGCTGTGGTCTGTTTTGGTGAGGCCGGCCCGCGTATCGCCGCAGATCTGGAAGTAGCTTTTAGCGCTGAGGCCACAACAACAAAAACAGCGAAGAAAGTAGAGCTTCTCAACGAAACGCCCTTGCTGAAACTTATGCCTTCTATGGAAGATGCCACCAGACTGGCTCAAAAAATTGCCGAGCAATACCCAAATCCTTCAGACGTGGTAGTTCTCTTAAGCCCAGGCTGTTCCTCGTTTGATGAGTTCTCATCGTTTGAGGAGCGAGGAATGGCGTTTAAGGGCATCATGGAACGCTTGAAACAAGATATTGAACATGAAGAAAAATAAAGTAAAAACCAACACGTTAAGCAGTTCTTCTCGGCAGAAGGGCACTCTGAATACTTCTAAAAGTAGCTCGCCTGCCAAGACGCGCGGAACCCGCGGAGGCACCATTCAACTCCCCTCCTTTCTCTCGGTTGCCTTAGGCGATCTTTTCCCACAGGGAAAAACGGTACCTGCTCCACTTATGATTCCGCGTATGGTCATCATTATTGCCAGCACGCTCCTCTTGGCGCTAGGGCTCGTAATGGTCTATTCGGCCAGCATGATTAAAGGGTTATTGCAAGACGGTCAAGATCCTCAATCCTTCCTCGTGAAACAGGTGATATTTGCAGTTCTCGGCCTCATCTTGTTGGCGATAACAGTTTGGATAGGGTACAAAAAACTTGCTAAACAATTGCTCGTTCCTCTCTGGGTTTTTTCCTTTGTCCTCCTTCTTCTCGTTGCTTTTATGGGGAGCACGAGTCACGGAGCCTCGCGCTGGATTGCTCTTGGCTCTTTTACGCTCCAGCCGTCTGAGTTTGCAAAGATTGTGCTTGTGCTTACCGCAGCAAATCTTCTTGCAGACCAAGAAGGGAAGTACCAATATGATCGACGGCAATTCTGGATGCAGTTCCCAAATAACGGGAAATTCTGGATGAGGTTTCTTGGCGGCGTTGTTGTGCCCCTCGTTCTTATTCTTCTTCAGCCCGATAAAGGTACAAGTCTCGTCCTTGGCGTTACGTTGCTTTTGATGATGTGGATGGCGGGAATTCCTCCTCGTTTTCTCGCAATTCTTGCTTTCGTTTGCGTGCTGGGATTCTTGGCAATTTCTTTAAAAGATGACTATTCCCGCGAACGATTCCTCACAATGTTCGATCCTTTTGAAGATCCCTCGGGGGATGGTTACCAGCTTATTCAAGGGTTCTATGCGTTTGGTTCGGGAGGTCTATTTGGTCTGGGTCTTGGACTTGGTCGCCAAAAGTACTCGTACCTCCCAGAGGCTCACAATGATTTTATTTTCCCGGTAATTGGGGAGGAGTTGGGTCTTCTCTGGTGCCTTGGTGTGCTCGTTGCCTTTGCGGCGCTTGTATGGGCTAGCTTCAAGATTTCTCAGTATGCTCCCGATAAAATCGGGCAGCTTGTAGGGATGGGTTGCGGTCTTCTTATTGCCGTGCAGACGCTCCTTAATATTGCAGGAGTCTTAGGCATTTTTCCTCTCACCGGAAAAGCCGTTCCTTTCTTAAGCTACGGTGGTTCTTCCATCGTCTCAACTCTCATTATTGTTGGACTGCTCTTATCGGTATCGGCATCTGACGTATTGCCTGGAGAAGGTGAAGGATCGAGCCGTGGGCGGCTGAAGATACTAAACGGCCATGAAGATAAGAGCATGGGCGCTTTGAGTTCACGAGAACGCCGTGGATCATCTTTCAAGGTTGTAGAAGGTTCTTCACGGGGTGGAGAAAAGAATACTCGAGACATACGCCAAGAGCGCACGGATTCGCGTACAACTTCGGCCAGGAGTTCGCATCGCGCACGAACGAGTGCACGTACGAGCCCAGGTCCGAGCACGAGGCGGCAGGTGCGAAATAATAGTAAGATACTACCCGGCGGAAGGCGTCAGCGCTAAGAAGGCTCGCGCCACTTTTCGTTTTTACCATATGTGCCGTGCCCATGCGGCCACTTACACGAAGCCTCTCGTCGAAAACAACGATTGAAGCCAAAGAGAACTGCAAAAGAGATACGGGAACACTACGATGAAACAACCTAAAGACCTTTCAATCGCCATTGCCGCAGGGGGAACTGCGGGACACATTAACCCAGCACTGGCGCTCGCGGAGAATCTTCGCGATAAGGGCGCTACGGTGATCTTTTTTGGTCAGGAAAAAAAGCTGGAGGGAAAGCTTGTTTGCGATGCTGGCTTTAAACTCGTTAATATGAAGATGAAAGGTTTCGATCGCACCAAGCCATGGACAGCACTCACCGCTCTTCGTCAGGCGCGCCGGGCCAAGAAAACTATCGCTGAGTTTTATAAGAATAGAAAGCGCCCTGATGTGGTTGTAGGTTTTGGCGCCTACATAGAGGTTCCTCTCGTTGCTTGGGGGTATGAGAATCATATTCCTGTTGTCTTGCATGAACAGAATTCGATTCCCGGTCTTGCAAATAAAATGAATGCCAACGTGGCTGATGTCGTTGCCTATGCGTTTCCGCAAGTTGTGGATCCTCTCAAGAAACGTGTATCAAGCTACACGCATTTTGTTCAGACAGGCATTCCTGTACGCAATACTGTCCTTAATGCGATTGAGAAAGCAAACCGAGAAGCTCCGCAGAAGGCAGACAAAAACAAGACAAAAAATCTGCTTGTCTTTGGAGGATCGCTTGGAGCTCAATCCATCAACAATGCAATGGTGAATCTGAAAGATGACCTCCTTGCTTTGGATTCCGTTCACGTCCTTCACGCTACAGGCAAAGAACATTTTGAGAAAGTACAAAAGAGCCTCAAGCTTACTGAAGAAGAGAGAAAGCGTTGGAAGATAGTGCCTTATCTCGAGGATATGGGGGAGGCCCTTGGTCATGCTGACCTAATTCTTTCTCGCGCGGGCGCAAGCTCTGTTGCAGAAATAGCAGCCGCTGGTGTGCCGGCACTTTTGGTGCCTTATCCTCATGCTCGCGGGAATCATCAAGCCTTTAATGCGCGTCTTCTTTCCGATGCGGGTAGTGCGCTCATCGTAAAAGATGCAATGCTCTCATCTTCAGCGTTTAAGGAAAAGTTGCTTGAGCTGCTTACCCACAAAAAAGAGTTGAATGCTATGCGCAAAGCTGCAAAGAAATTGGCAAGCGCTGACGCATGTGCGCTGCTCACCGAAGCGGTTCTTGGCGTTATACAATAGAAGACAGTGCAGGACGCATTGCATCAGCCTCGCCATGAGAAGCATATGGCAGTAGTTTCATTTGAGAGATAGAGTGCATGAAAAACACAGGTAAACAAAAAGCTCGGTTACCCTTTTCTCGCGTCCATTTTATTGGGATTGGTGGCGTAGGCATGTCTGGAATTGCTCTTGTTCTTCACGAGCACGGCGTATGCGTCACAGGGTCTGACCTCAAGGAATCAAAATATGTTCGTGTCTTAAAACATCACAACATAGAGGTTTGTCTTGGTCATGAAGCAGTTACCATTGATACGTTCAATCCTGAGATTGTCGTTGTTTCAACCGCTATCCCTGAGACCAATCCAGAACTTCAACGCGCGCGCGAATTGGGTCTAGAGATTTGGCCCCGTGCAAAAATGCTCTCAACGCTGGCGCGCTCAAAGAAGACTATCGCCATTGCGGGTACGCACGGCAAGACAACAACGAGTTCTATGACCGCCGAGATGCTCGGTAACCTTGGCCTCGACCCCTCCTTTCTCATCGGCGGCACGGTCGAGCGTTTTCAAACAAACGGTCATGACGGTAATGGAGAACTCTACGTTGCAGAGGCCGACGAGTCCGATGGCTCGTTTCTTTTGCTTGAGCCACAAATTATTGTCGTCACTAACATTGAGGCGGATCATCTTGATCATTACGGCACGCTTGAAAACATTGAAAAAACCTTCGTTGCTTTTATGCGTAGCGCTTCTGAGGGAGGGACCGTCATTGTTTGTGGCGATTTGCCACGCCTCGTAGAACTTGCCAACCAGGCCTTGGAGGAGGCTCGCGCAAAGGGCATCAATTTAACTCTTCTTACGTATGGCACTTCGGAGGAAAATGACTTTGTTGTACACCCCCTAAAGCATGCTCATTCATTAATGTCTGAAGCAGAGGTGTCTGCTCCTCAAAACAAAACACTCAAGGTGAGTCTCAAGGGCAATCCAGGCGACCATAATCTTTTAAATGCCACGGCCGCACTCGTTATCGCACAAGCTTTAGGGCTGAGTCTTGAGGCAGCCGCAGAGGCCGTATCTCAGTTTGCGGGTGTAAAGCGCCGTTTTACCCATATTGGTGACGTTGCTGGCATCACGGTTGTCGACGACTACGGGCATCATCCCACAGAAATCGCTGCCACACTAAAAGCCGCTGCTGGTCTTGATTTCAAGCGCGTGATTGCTGTTTTCCAGCCGCACCGCTATACGCGAACGCAGGACTTTCAGGTTGAGTTTGGCACCGCTTTTGACGCGGCTGACGTCGTTCGTATCATGGACGTTTTCTCGGCGGGAGAGATGCCAATTCCCGGTATTTCCGAGAAAACCATTGTCGAGTCCATTAAAGAGCGCGGGCACGTGGCGGACGTGAGCGCTATTGGAGGTCACGCTGAAACTATTGAGGAGCTCTGCAACTTTTGCAAGGAAGGCGACCTTCTTATGACGATGGGAGCTGGCGATGTTACGCTAGTGGGCCCTGCCTTTATAGAAGAGAAAACCCGTCGCCTTAAGGGTGGTGCGTAATGCCGCAAAAGCGAAAGGCGACAAAGCGCGAAATGCCGAAAGGCTCGACAGCAGCTGAAAAAAAACAGCAAAAAGCCCAGCGCAAACAAGAGCAAAAACAGCAAAAAGCGCAGCGCAAACAAGAGCAAAAACAGATCAAGCGCTCCAGCACGAACAAACGCAATCAGACGAGTACAGGAGCAACTTCTCCGCGGGCGTCCGCATCCCGTGCGCTATCACCGTCACGCGTGCGCGCTACGGAAGGTGGCACCTCCCAAAACCGGACCTCGCGTACAAACGCACAACCTACAGGATCTTTGCGCAATAAAGCATCAGCCTCCCAAAAGCCTCAAAAAAAGCACCAGCCGTTACTTGTGCGTATCTTCTTTTGGCTGCTTGGAGTCGCTGGGGCTCTTTTTATCACCGTCCTCATCCTAGCGATGACGCCCCTCTTTACCATTGAACATGTTGACTATGTTGCCTCAGAGCATGTAAGCTCCGAAGACTTACAGCAATTGGCACCCATTCAAGATGGCACCACGCTTTTATCGGTAAATCCCTTTGTACTGAATGCAGAACTTAGGAAAAATCCATGGGTAGAAGCAGTGGTCCTGGAGCGCGACTTTCCCTCAACACTCAAAATTTCTGTGGTAGAAAAGAAGGTGCTCGCCTTGGTGGAGACTGCAAACGCTGAGGTAGCGTGGTATCTGGGCGAAGATAAGACTTGGATAGAACCGGCTGCTCTTCCTACGGGAGAGGGCGCCAATAACGCTGAGTCCATCCTCTCTTTAGCCACCTCAAGCCATACGCTCCTCATTAAAGACGTACCTGATTCCTTAAACCCTAAGGCTGGAGCTACTGTTTCCGATGAAGAAGTATTGGGGGCCCTCCAGTTTAAGCAAGATTTTTCTTCTGACCTTTCCAGTAAAGTTGCGCTCTACTCGGCGCCCAACACATCGTCGTACTCTGCAACGCTACAATCAGGCGTTGTTATTGCGCTGGGTGACACCTTAAACATTCCTTCAAAAGAAGCTGTTATCCTTGCGCTTCTCGAGAAACATCCCAATCAGCTTACCTACATCAACGTGAAGGACCCCTCTAAACCAACTTATCGAAAGATCGAAAACACGCCGACGACAACCGGAACCGGCGTCACTAAATAAGCCTAGATGTCGATTTGATTCTTAGCGCACATTTGCCGCGCATATGGTGCAATCCCTCAGGTAGGTGGGTGCGGCAGCGCCTTATTGTTCAAAGAAGGCCAACGTGCTCATTGCCCTCTCAAAACCCTTGCACGAAGCATAAAAATGTGGCAGTATTAACCCGTTGTGACCTGCGAGAAAAGCCTAAACTTACCTTGCCGGTTGCGCATGAACTAAAAACAACCGTTCTCGTCAAAGACGAACAGAGCCTCACGAGGAGGAGTAATGGAAAACGAGTCTTCGGTAATTCGCCCGGTTCCACCGGTTGCAGAGTCAGCAACATCGCAGGCAGATGCCGCCAAAAACTATCTTGCTGAAATTAAGGTTGTAGGCGTAGGTGGCGGCGGAACAAACGCTGTCAACCGCATGGTAGCTGAAGGAATCCGCGGCGTTGAGTTTGTCGCCGTCAATACAGATGCGCAAGCTCTTGCTCTTTCTGATGCTGACGAGAAGGTGCACATTGGCACAGACCTCACCAAAGGTTTGGGCGCAGGCGCCAATCCCGAAGTGGGAAAACAAGCGGCAGAGGATTCTCGCAACGATATTAAACAGGCCTTAACCGGCGCCGACATGGTTTTCATCACCGCCGGAGAGGGTGGTGGAACAGGCTCAGGTGCTGCCCCCATTGTGGCAGATGTTGCCAAGAACGACCTGGGTGCCCTTACGGTAGCCATCGTTACACGCCCCTTTGGCTTTGAGGGCAAGAAGCGCTCTGAACAAGCCATAGAGGGAGTCGACAATCTCGCAGAAAATGTTGATACACTCATCGTCATTCCTAACGATCGCCTTCTGGAGCTTTCCGAGAAAAAGACAACGATGCTTGAAGCGTTCCAAATGGCAGACGACGTTCTTGCTCAAGGCGCGCAAGGCATCACGGACCTCATCACCGTTCCCGGCCTCATCAATTTGGACTTTGCTGATGTGTGCACCATCATGCGTGGCGCCGGCACGGCAATGATGGGCATTGGCCTTGCCTCTGGTGACAATCGCGCCATTGACGCGGCTCAAGAGGCTATTTCAAGTCGTCTTCTTGAGAATTCCATCGACGGTGCAACCCGCGTTCTTCTTTCCATTGCCGGTTCTAAAGACTTGGGCATTCAGGAGATTAACGAGGCCGCTGATGTTATCGCGCAAAACGTGGACCCTGATGCCAATATCATCTTTGGTACCGTTGTTGACGAATCTTTGGGCGATCAAGTGCGCGTAACTGTTATTGCCACTGGCTTCAACGATGGTAAAGCTTCTCGAGGCACCTCAAGCCCCTTTGCTCCTCGTTCACACCGGGATCGTCGAGAGTCTAACCACACGGAATCTGGCGCCATCAATCCTCCCAAGGTAGAGATGGCAGACTTTGGTAATCGTGATTTCGAAATCCCTGACTTCCTGAAGCATTAATCCTCAGGTACGATCGTAATCAGCTGCACTTTGGTAAGCTGTATTCGTAACGCCTAGAGCTAGGAAAGCGCGGATGAGCAAGCTTTTGGGTAAACCCCGCTCGCTTCTCGCCGCGCTTTTTTCATGCCTCGCGCTTATCTCTGCGCCTCTGGCACTTGCCTTTTCGTCCCTGTCTCTTACGGGTTGTGCGTCGTCTGCGGCATCCCGCGAGATTAGCGTATCCGGCTCCACCACGATGTTGCCCATTGCTGAAGCCGCTGCCGAGAAAATCAAGGAAGAGCAGGGCATTAATGCGCTTGTCTCGGGACTGGGATCCAGTGCGGGCATCGAGGCTGTCATGAGTGGCACGGCAGACATCGCCACTTCTTCTCGCGATCTCACATCTGAAGAGGCGGCCGCTGGCATCTTGCAAAAGACCATCATTGCTCACGACGGCATTGCCGTTATCGTGAATCCAGAAAACCCAGTTACTAATATAAGTCTTGCCTCGCTTCGCGCTATTTATGCTGGTACCATCACCAATTGGCGCGAGCTGGGTGGGCCGGATGAGACTATCTTAGTCGTTAACCGCGACGAAGCCTCTGGCACCCGTGAAGCATTCAAAGAGATCGTGATGCAGGGAACCCCCTTCGATCGAACAGCTGCTGTTTTGCCTGGCACAGGACAGGTTCGCGACGTCGTCTCTAGAACTAAGAACGCGATTGGCTATATTTCTTTGGGGTTTGTGGCGTCTTCTTATACCAAGGAAAAGGTGAAAGCACTTGCCATTGATGGGGTGTATCCCCAGGAGACCGCTATTCAAAATAAGACATATTCCATCAGCCGCGATCTCTTCTTTTTCACACGAGCCAATCTTTCTGCAGACGCATGTGCCTTTTTAGACTTTGTGTTGTCGGACAAAATGAATGCAACAATTGAAGAAGCGGGTTACCTGCCCCTTTCTGCTGCCGAGAAGTCCGCACAGGGAGCAGCATCTGCATCTCATGATGCCATGAAGCCGACGCAGGAGGTGGGCTAAATGGCAAACTCCGCATCTCCTGAAAATTTGAAAAATGCCGTTAAAGAAAGTCAGCCTATTACAACTAAAACGCGTCTGGCTGATATTGAACCCATGCCGGCTGGCGTTCATACACGTAATCTCAAGGCGGTTTCGCGCAAGACACTCATCAAGGAACGCGCTCTTGAGTGGACCTTTTTAGGCTGCGCTATGCTTGCCGTGGTAGCGGTGCTTGCCATTTTTATCTTTACCTTTCTCCGTGCACTTCCCGTCCTTACAGACCTTGGCATCACAAAATTCTTCGAGCTTGAATGGGCGCCCACCGATGGGCACTTTGGCATTACAGCGCTTCTGACAGGCTCGCTTATCGTTACGGCAGGAGCACTGCTCTTAGGCGTTCCGTTAGCTGTTGGCTGTGCGGTCTACCTTACAGAAATTGCTCGTCCACGCCTCTCAAAGATTGTCTCTGCCGCCGTTGATCTTCTGGCCGGCGTCCCCAGTGTTATCTTTGGTTTTTTCGGCATCGTAATGCTGCGTCCCTTGATCGCGCATCTAACTGGCGGTCTTGGTTTTGGCGCCATCACCGCGTGGCTTGTGCTTGCCATCATGATTGTTCCTACCATCACGACACTCACCATGGATGCTCTCCGCGCAAGTCCTTTGGGGATCCGTGAAGCAAGCTATGCCATGGGGGCGACAAAATGGCAAACAATCTATAAAGTCGTGCTGCCTGCCTCCAAGGTGGGCATCATTAACGCCGTGGTCCTAGGAATGGGCCGCGCCATTGGCGAGACAATGGCTGTTTTGATGGTTGTGGGAAATGCACCGGTTATTCCGTCGTCTTTTGCCGCACCATTATCTACGCTCACCTCGCAGATAGCCCTTGATATGGGCTATTCGTCCGGCATGCACCGTTCTGCGCTCTTTGGCATGGGCGTGGTTCTTTTCATTATTTCTGCCTCCCTTGTGGGCATTGTGCGGTTCCTCTCCACGTCTCGCGAACGCCGTGACGAGAAAAAACTCGCGCTCGAGAAAAAAAATGCCCGCGAGAAAGCCTCACAGGTTGACCTTCCAACCATTCAGCCAGACGTGCCGGAAGACAAACTCAACGAGGCCATCGTTCAGCAAAAGAGTACGCGCGAACACATTAAGATGCTCCTTAGCCATGCGCGCAAACCCCTTATTTCGAAGGATGCCACCAATGTAGGTATGCTTATGGTGTTTAGGGCTGCAGCTGCTATTGCAAGTGCCGTGCTTCTGCTCATCATTATTTTCGTTACGATAAACGGAGCGCCCGTTTTGAGTCTGGATTTCATTTTTGGTTGGCCACGTGGCGTCAATGCCGAAGGTGGTATCTGGCCAACTATCGTAAGCTCGCTCTACGTGACGGGCCTTGCGATGCTCATTTGCGTCCCCCTTGCAGTTCTTGCCGCTGTGTATCTCACAGAATATGCCAAGCAGGGTAAACTCGTGAACTACCTTCGCTTTGCCACCGACACTCTGGCAAGCGTGCCCTCGATTGTTATGGGTCTCTTTGGTTTTGCCTTGTTTGTGGAAGTCTTTAGCTTTGGTCTTTCCATGCTTTCTGCCGCGCTTGCCCTGGCCCTCATGATGCTTCCTATTGTGATGCGCACTACAGAAGAAGCCATCCGCGCTGTACCTCGTTATATTCGCTGGGGTTCGTATGGACTGGGAGCTACAAAATGGCAGACGGTGAGCAAGGTCGTCCTGCCTTCTGCTTTTCCCAGGATCGCAACGGGTATTGTGCTTGCCATTGGACGCGCAGTGGGCGAGACAGCCGTTGTGCTCTACACCATGGGTCAGGCAATTAATATGCCGTTCACCCCGTTGGATTCGGGTCGACCCATGACAATACATTTGTATCTTCTTGCAAACGAGGGGGTCAACATGCAGGCTGCATATGGCACAGCGCTGTTGCTTATGCTCATGATTTTGGCCTTTAACCTCTTTGCACGCTGGCTTTCGCAAAGATCAAAATGCTAACTGTTGGATGAAAGGGACAGTTCGTGACCAAATATAGACAGGCACCACGCAAGGGCAAAAAGGGTTTCTCTACCAAGGATTTCAATTTTTGGTACGGCGATTTCCACGCTCTTACCGGCATTACTCTCAACATCGCGCCACAAAAGATCACCAGCTTCATTGGCCCATCAGGGTGCGGAAAATCAACCTTTTTACGCTGCATGAATAGGATGAATGATCTTATCGACGGCGCGCGCGAAGAAGGCCTTATGACGCTAGACGGCAACGACATCTATGCGCCTGGTGTCGACCCAGTTGATCTGAGGCGCCGCGTTGGGATGATTTTTCAACAACCCAATCCTTTCCCTAAATCCATCTATGATAACGTGGCATTTGGACCGCGCTTGCAAGGCGTTACCAGCAAATCTGACTTAGACGACATTGTTGAGGAGTCATTGAAGCGAGCAAATCTTTGGAAAGAAGTGTCTAATCAGCTGGGTAAAAACGGCCTCGCCCTGTCCGGCGGACAACAGCAGCGCCTCTGCATCGCCCGCGTTCTAGCGGTGCAGCCCGAAGTGCTTCTCATGGATGAGCCGTGCTCGGCAATCGATCCAACAAGTGTGCAAAAAGTAGAAGACCTCATGGTGGAGCTTGCCCCCGAGATGACAATCATCATCGTTACTCACAACATGCAGCAGGCAGGGCGCGTTTCAGATTACATGGCCTTCTTCCTGCAGGAAAAGACAGGCGAGCCGGCCACCCTCATCGAATACGGACTCACAAAAGAAATATTTGCTAACCCTAAAGACCAGCGAACGGAAGACTATATCACGGGTCGCTTTGGATAAGGCGCCTGCCAGAAAGGAGCGCGCCATGCGCGAACAATTTACTAAGCAACTGACGCATCTTCGCCAAGACCTTATTGGCATTTATACCGATATTGATCTCAATCTCCATAAAGCCATGGATGCACTCAATGCCGGGGACAAACAGGAGGCGCGTGAAGTAAAGCGGGCAACTCGTGCTATTGATAAGCGCTGCGAGGAGCTTGAGGACTCTGCCTACCAGCTTATTGCTCTGCAAAATCCACTCGCTTCAGATCTGCGTTTGTTGCAGTTCTTCATCTACGTCGATTTCAATTTGCAGCGCATGTCCAGCCATGTCCGCAATCTTGCGCGTTTCGCTAAACGGCTTTCCGATAAGAACGTTCCACCTGCTCTCATCGAACTTTTACAACATCAAGCGGACCTTGTTTACATGCTTTTATCGGTAACAGTGAAAACGATGGCTCAAAACAATCTCGCTGAAGTGGCAGAATTGCCTAAGCTGGAAAAGCCAGTAGAGGCGCTTTATAAAGGATTCTACAAGGCATTTACACAGCTCAAGACGCCTGAAGAAGTTGATGCGGCCAGTAAGGTTCTGATGGCAAGTAGGATGTTGGAGCGTGTTGCTGGTAACGCTCTTCAAATAGGCGAGCGCCTCGTGTTTTTGCTCACCGGCAATCGCGAGCCGCTGAGCGAGTTTGCCAATATGGACGAGGAGGAACTGGAGGACATGTATGTGGGGCAAAATCCCTCCCTCCAAAAAGGTAACAAAAAGATTGAGAAGATGACAAGCCAAATTCCTGAGGTCGCAGATGATCAAGAAGTTGCGACGCGCGTGCGTGAGGCATTAGAGCTTGCCAGTAAAAAGAATCCTTTTGAAAAGGACGCTGCGAAGCCAAAGCGCAAAAAAAGCTCTGCTTCTTAGAGGGACAGAGAGCTTTATGGTCTAGACTAGAGCAAAGCGTTTGAGGAGTAGCTATGGGGTTATTTGATTCAGTAAAAGATCGCCTTTTAGGCGTTGCCGATCAATTCAAAAAAGATGAGCCTGACCAGCGGTATTTCGACGAATACGAAAATGCTTATCCTAGGGATGAATCCTTAGAAGGGGAGAGCTATGAGGCTTTGCGTGACGAGGAAGGTACCTTTGCTTCGACCAGTTACACCCAAGGCACCTATGGTCAGGGAGAATACGGTCAAGAAGGTCGCGCTCAAGTAGACGGCCAGACCCAGCAGTTCTCAGTATTGAACTCAGGTGCGGGCGCACGACCTGCTTTTGGTTCCAGACCTCCTCAAGAGTCTGTTTCGGTCTATACGCGCTCGGGGCGTCTCGTTGACGATGCACAACCATCCCCGTCTGAGGGTTCTTTTACAACTGCCGAGAGTTTTTATACTGAGATGGCCCCCGTTCAAAGCGCCGAGACTACCGGCTACATTTCAACGAGTCCTTCTTCTCGAGCAGTTACAGATACTGCCTCTTCACGTAGCTTTGCGCGCACTACAGATGATATGTATTTCCCAACTCCTGCTCCGGCCGATAATCGCACTTCCGGCGGCGTTCCGCAACTTACAGCAATCCCACGTCCTTCCTCGGGGAAATTGCCACCCTACTCCATAAAGCCAACGAGCTATGACGATGCGCAATTGGTTGCTCGTCGTGTTCAAACAAATCAACCTGTGGTCATTTCCTTTAGAAACACCCCTCTCGACACTGCTAAGCGCATGCTTGATTTCTGCTTTGGTTTTACGTATGGCATTGGCGGGAAAGTACAAGAGATTGCAAGCAGAACGTTCGTGGTCCTTCCGGCTGGCATGGAGCTGACCGAAGAAGACATTGAGAAAATAAAGCACGAAAACAACGTGAGTTAAGGCCCTTCGTGCCGTATGGCGCGCGCTGCAAGGTAAGCGTTTCGCTGTAAGGTGATAGAAAAGCACGTATAGAAGAGGAAACCTATGAGCGACCAGGTTAAGCAGAATAAATCGCACCAGGCCACACGCCAGACCGCGCATCAAGGCAAAAAAGTCATTGCCAAAAACGCAACGATAGCCGTCATTGGTGCAGGTGGTATGGGCCGTGCCATCATTAATGGGCTCATCCGTTCCAAGTGCTGCTACCACAATCAATTTATCGTGGCCGACCATCATCAAGAGAAGCTCGATCACATTGCTCGTGATGCACGTGTTCGCACCACTCGCTCAGCTGTTGAAGCCCTCTCGGAAAAGCCCGATGTCATCTTTATTTGTGTTAAGCCCCAGAGTGTCTCTGATCTCATCGATGAGATTGGTGACGCCATTGCCAACTCACTAATCATCTCCATTGCCGTGGGTGTGACGCTAGCAGAGCTTGAGGAGAACTTTGGTGATGGTACTCGCATCGTTCGCGCTATGCCTACGGTCTGCGCCAAAGTCTGCAAGTCTGCAACGGCTGTGGTGGGGGGTACCTGGGCCACAGATGATGACCTCGATCTTGTTGAGGAGCTTTTTGACGCACTGGGCGTAGTTCGCCTTGCTACTGAGAAGCAATTAGAGGCAGTAGCTGCCGTTATAGGAGCCGCACCCGCTTACTTTGCGCTGTTTGAGGATACGCTCACCCGAGCCGGCATCCTGCATGGTCTTAACGCTCCCGGTTCGCGCGAGATGGTTAATATCACCATGGAAGGAGTCGCCGCTATTCTGTCAGACTCCGGTGAGCACCCGCGCGCTTTTTGCGAGCACGTGTGTTCTCCTGGTGGCACTACGGCCTACGCGCTTAAAGAGATTGAGCCTCACCTTGAAAAGGGAGTCTATCAGGCAGTTGATGCCGCGCTGGAGCGCAGCGAAGTTCTTCGCAATGGGGCGCACAACGCTGAATAGGCTTAAGGCTAACAGCTAAAGCTAAGAGACTAAAGGCTAAAGCCGATAGGCGGCAGCAAAAAGCTCAAGGCTAAAGGCGATAGGCGACAGGCAAAAAGCTCAGGCTGAACAGGGAAGAAATGAACACCCTTATCCTCACCCTCAATACACTCTTTCAAATCTACGACTTTCTCATCATTGCTTACTGCATTGCTTCATGGATTCCTCCAAGAAACCCTAACGGCTGGTGGTCCGATATTGTTGCGGTCCTCAAACGATTAGTGGAGCCCTACCTCAATATCTTCAGACGCTTCATTCCCACCGCCGCAGGCCTAGATTTTTCCCCAATTATTGCCATCGTGGTACTCAATCTCGTACAGGCGCTTCTTGTTTCTGTTCTCTCAAGAATCGCTTATTAACCAGCTGTTTTACGGCAAGTACCCCTAAGCTACTTTCAAAGGCGTTTTTGGATGAGCTACAATTCCACGTTCCAGAGTCCGTGGATGTTGCAGTACTCATAGATAGCCTTGAGCTTATCATCGTCCGAAATAACAAAGGTGGCAACAGGTTCCTCACCTGGGTGCAAGTACTTTCTCTGAACGCCTTGTTCGGTCTCCAACTCAATCCATTCAATGTAGTGCTCGTCAAGCATGGGGTGTTTCTCGGAGCCAACTTGAACCTCTACAACATTGCCATCTATTTCGTAAGAAGGGACGTGTTTTTCGGTAGCGGCATCAATAGAATCTGCAACAAGCTCTTCCATAGGCTGGCCACAGCAAACGGGCACAACTCCGCTATCATCGACCATTTCAACGATGTTTCCGCAGATATTGCAACGATAGTACTTGGGTTTCATAAACACTCCTTTGATTGGGTTCTCCTGCAGGATTGTGCTTTCCCATACCTACCCACTTTTGCGGCTCTTAAAAACTTTCGCCAGATCTTGCCTAGGAAGCGTGAGGCAGTAATATAGTCCCTGCGCACAGTTTGGGGATTTACTCGTGCGCTTTAAGGTGTCCTGTGCTAAAGTTAGACTCGCACTGCAAATGCAGCAGACCTGATTCAAGGAACAGAATCGATCAAGAAATAGAATCGAACGGTTGAAAGGTTGCCTCATGGCTATAACACCCCAGGACATTGAAAAGCTCGCATTTACCCCCTCCAAGCACGGTTATGAGACCGAGGAAGTTGATGCGTTTCTCGAGCAGCTTTCTGGCGAGCTCGATGCAATGCTTCAAAAAATTGCAGATCTTAAGAGCCGCCTTACCGCTTCTAATAAGGAGCTCGAGGCCGCTAATACGCGCGTTGCAGAGCTTGAGGCACAACTTTCAGCTGGTGGCACGGGAGACGTCACGCCTGTAGCAGATGCAGATTCCGTTGCTGCCACGGAGCATCAAATCTCTCAAGCGCTAATTGTTGCACAGCAGTCCTCCGACCGTCTCATCGCAGAGGCTCGGGAAAATGCCGATAAGATCAGAAATGAAGCAGATCAAAAGGCGCGTGAGGTTATTCGCCAGGCGCTTGCAGAGAAACAAAATGAACTCGACGAAATTGAGCGCCTTAAGAACTCCCGCGAAGCATTCCGCGAGGAGTACAAAAGCTTGCTCCAACACTTCATGGATGATGCTGAGAGTGTTATGCCCGCTGCTCTTATCACAGAGCAAACTGCCTCAACTGAGGACCGCGTAGCCGATGCTGATGCCACCGTTCTGGTGTCTTCTGAGGACCTTGAGGTTGATGACCTGGAGGATATTGACTAGCCTCTTGAAGAGACTCAAGAGGGGAGCAAACAGTGTGCACAGCAGTTCGTTTTACTGACGACAAAGGGAATGTCGTCGTTGGCCGCAACTATGATTGGGGAAAAAGTTACGGCGAGCACCCCATTGCTGTAGGGAAAAATCACACGTGGCAATCGCGCCACGAAGGCAACTTCACCACGCATGCACCCCTTCTTGGCATGGGTATTACAGTGCCAGAACTCCCAGGCACGCCGCTTCTTTTTGACGTTGCTAACGAAGATGGTCTCTACTGCGCTGCTCTTTCCTTTGCCGCTAACTACGGGCAATACAGGGAGCCTAAATCTGGGAAAACCAATATCGCTTCCTTTGAGATTCCCCTTTGGATAACCTCTAATTTCAAAACGGTTGCAGAGGTAAAGCATGCCACGGAGAATCTTAATATCACAAATGATCAAGCAGCGCCTGGCCTTCCGCCTTCGCTCTTACATTGGTTCGTTGCCGATAAAACCCAGTCCATCGTTATAGAACAGGCATCCCGAGGTGGTGGCCTCAGCGGCGATGAACCAGTGCTTCGCGTATACGATGATCCCTTTGATGTTCTTACAAATCAGCCAGATTTTGCCTTTCACCGCAGTAATGTGCATCAATACTTGCATCTTTCGCCTGAGTGGTGCGAGACCATAAAGCTGCGCGAAGCAACTGTTGACGCACTGGGTGTTGGCCCTAATATGGCAGGCTTGCCGGGTGATCCTTCCGCTATTTCTCGGTTTGTTCGGGCGGCTCTCCTTAACGCTTACTATCCTGACCAGACGGGTCCGGCGGACAATAGAACGCGTCTTCTTAAGACGTTACAGTCCGTTGCAATGTTTAAGGGTCTGGCGCGTCAGGAATCAGGCGACTTTGAATACACTATCTACTCTGGCGGTTATAGCCAAACCGAGCAGACCTATTTCTACAATACGTATGATGATTCCACTATCGAGTCTTTTAACATGGCTGATTGTAAGGACCTTCAGGGCATCAAGAATCTGTAAGCTATTGCCCACTTCGCTCAAGCGCCAAAAGCGCAGCGCCATAAGCCCCCGCTATCTGTGCTTCGGGAGAGGTGACAACGGGCTCGTCCAAAACCTCTTCCAGTGCGCGAACCACCCCAATGTTTTGAGCAACACCACCAGTCATAAGGTAGGGGCCGGTTGCGCTGATGCGCTTTGTGAGACTTGCCGTCTTTTGCGCCACGCTTTTATTGAGACCGTGGATGATATCGACGATATCCACATTATCCGCAATGAGCGAAATTACCTCTGATTCTGCAAAAACTGTACACATAGACGAAATCACAACATCTTGCGAGACACCGGCCCTCCAAGTCAGTGCTGCTTTTGAAAACTCAGCGAGTTCAAGCTCCATCGTCCGCGCCAGAGCCTCGATAAAACGGCCCGTTCCAGCTGCGCATTTATCATTCATGGCGAATGTTTCAACATGTCCATCTTTGTCAATTTGAATAGCTTTTGAATCTTGCCCACCAATGTCGATAATAGTTCTCGTTTGAGGAACAAGCGCGTGTGCTCCCTTTGCATGGCACGTTATTTCCGTGATAGTGCAATTAGTATGGGGGAGAGCGTCGCGGCCATATCCCGTTCCCACACAATAGCTAATATCCGCGGGAGCGAGGTTGGTCTTTTTTAAAACATCGTCGTAGGCAGCTTGAGCACTTTTGAGGGCATTCGCGCCCGTGGGGAAAATGGTGCTCGCCACAATGACGCCCGTGTTGTCGACAATAACAGCGTCGGTGGAGGTGGATCCAGAATCTATTCCCATGGCATAAAAGGGGGGATGTTCTGCTAATTCTTCCAAATAATCTGGTGCTTTCGCTGCCGATGAATCCATGCATTTCTCCTTTCCGAGCAATTCTGGGGTATGCTTAATGCTTTCAGCATAGGCTTCCAGGCGCGTTTTGATCTGGCCCGTGCTTTGTGGGGTTCCTTCTGTCTCAATTTTAAGGAGCGGCGTTTTAAGATGCTTTACCTGCTGGGCATGTTCAAATCCGTAGAAGTCACAGAATTTCATGGTATGAAAAACGCACCCAAGGGCGTTCGTGTCAGAAATACGGGTACGGAGGAAGGCTTCGCGTTCCTCCACATTCACCATGCGATAACAAGGCGTTTGCTTCAGGAGTGCCTTCGCATAAGCTCGTAAGAGAGGGCCAGGGTTTTCAGAACAATCTTCTAGAAACTCACATGCATGTTGGCAGTGTTTCTCGGAAGGTTCTCTCAGAAGGTCACGCGGAGGGGCAGGAAGAGAGCGCTGTCCTGAACAGGTGAGATTCTCGAATGCCCTACCAAAGACGTCGCCTCCAAGCTTTAAAAGCGATGGAGAAGCGTGCGCTCCAATTAAGAGGACTGGAGCCTGCTGGAACGAATCCGTATAAGGTATTTTCTCTGGAAGAGAAGGTTCGGCAGCTTTTTCCCAGGCAAGGAGTATTTTTCTGCCATCCGGTTTGTCCGCCTTTGTTTGAAGATAGGATTGCAGGGCATCCTGAAATTTCTCGAGCTCGCGGCCGTACCGGCGTGCAGATTCATCGCTTCCGTCATGGGGGAGATCGAGCAGATAGACAAATTCTAGTGCGCAATCGCCCCTCTCTGCTTCATACTTTTCGATTGCATCTTTCTCAATACCCTCTTTCTCAATTCCATCCTTTTCGATTTTATGCCCTTCTGCTTCATGCCTGTCGACTTTATGCTTGTCAACTTCAGCCTTCTCAACTTCATGCTTTAAAACATCATACGTCCTACGCATGGCGTCACAACAAGAGGTAAGGACCAGGGCTTGCACCTTTCCAGAGAGCGCATACTCAATGAGGGACTTTGCATAACCACAGATATTAGGGGAGGTTTTTGCATCGGCAGTTTCAAAGGAAGCCGTCTCAAAAGTAAGCGGCACCGGTGTCTGTCCACAAGCCCCAATAAGCTCAACCGGGGCGTATTTACAAGCGTAATAGATATTCATGACATGTTAAAAAGTGCATTCTTTTTTGCGGCTATAATTCTATCGTACTCAGCTTTTGTATTCATTTGCAGACCCTAGGAGCAAGCATGCCCTATATTGCAGGAATAGGCGCGGCAAACGTCGACATCCATAGTCGAGGAATTGGCGGCCCTTTTCGTTTGCGTGACTCAAACCTGGGCGAGGTCCATCTCACCCCCGGCGGCGTGGTGCGCAATATGTGCGAGGTTCTTAGCCGTCTCGACATGCCATGCGAACTCTGCACTGCTGTGGCACAGGATCCCTTTGGCGATATGCTTCTCAAAAACTTCTCCGAGACAAACATGGGTACCAAGGCTCTCGAGATTTTTCCCAAAGAAGAAGCAGCTACTGCAACGTATCTCGATGTGTTGGATGAAACGGGCGACATGATTGCCTCCGTTTGCGATCAGCGCATCTTCGATAATCTCAACGAGCGCTACATTACCAAGCACCTTAAGATTCTCAATGGTGCAGAGATTGTCTTGTTAGACGCTAATGTGAGCATCAGTGGTCTTAATGCCCTTGCTGAGAAGTGCGAGAGGCCCATCTTCATGGATCCCATTGCAACGGACCTGAGCGAACGGATTCGCCCGTATCTTCGCATGTGTGACACGATAAAGCCCAATCTTCAAGAACTTGAAGCCTTAAGTGCCATGCGCATTGTTACCCAGAAGGACTTGGACGAAGCGTGCTCCCTTGTACTTGATAACGGCGTTAAGCACTTGTGGATTTCTATGGGGGAGCGCGGGCTCTACTACGCAGATGCAAGCGGTGTGCGCTTGCGCGGTCGCAGCCATACCTTTGATAATTGCGTTAATGTAACGGGAGCCGGAGACGCTACGATGGCAACGATTGCGTGGTGCACTGCAAAAGGCCTTGATCTGGAAACTACCATGCAGTACGCCCTGGCAGCAGGTCTTGTAGCAATAAGCTCAGACTACACGGTTAATCCAGACATGAGTGTTACTCTTCTGGAGTTCTATCGTAAAAAGTACGTACTCTAAGATTAAGAAAGAATTAAAGAAAAGAATTAAAAATAGAAGCTAACGCAAGGAAAAAAATCACATTAGTAAAGAAAGAAGCAGAACCTACAACCGCTGAGCTTCACCGTGCGGCCGGTTATATACGAGCAGCGCGGATAGGGATATAAATACTAGGACAAGAAAGACGAAGGAAGCCCCTTATGAATAATCTCCTCAATCAATACCTTGACGTTACGCCAGAGATCAGCGCTGCCATTCGCGATGGCGCTCCTGTCGTTGCTCTAGAATCAACCATCCTTTCGCACGGGATGCCCTATCCGCAAAACCTTGACTTCGCACACCGCGTAGAGGAAGAGATTCGCAAACACGGTGCCCTTCCTGCAACAATGGCAGTCATTAACGGACGCATGAAGGCTGGCCTCACGGAAGGTGATCTGGAGCTCCTCTGCAAAAACGAAGGGGGCACTGTTCAAAAGCTCTCACGCCGTGATCTGCCTATTGCGCTTGCTACGGGTGTGACAGGCGCCACCACGGTGACCACCACCATGATGCTTGCGAATTTTGTTGGCGTGAAGTTTTTTGCAACGGGCGGCATTGGCGGCGTGCACCGGGAGGCTCAGACTTCCTTCGATATTTCAGCAGACCTTCAAGAACTAGCTCAAACGCCAGTAGCAGTGATTTGTGCCGGCGCAAAGATGATTTTGGATATAGGCCTTACGCTTGAGTATCTTGAGACCATGGGAGTGCCTGTAATTGGCATGGGCTGTTCGCAATTCCCCAGTTTTTACTGTCGTGAGTCCGGCTTTGATGTGGATTTCGTTGCCGAGAAACCCTCCGATGTGGCAGATATAGCCGCAACAAAATGGAACCTTGGCCTTAAAGGGGGCCTTTTGATTGGCAATCCTGTTCCCGCGGAGCATGCCTTAGATTTTGAAACGATGAGGGGTGTCATTGAGCAAGCACTGAGCGATGCCAAGAAAGAGGGCATTCACGGCAAGGAGACGACGCCGTATCTTCTCGCGCGGATCGTTGAAATTACTGGTGGGGAAGCACTTGCAACCAACATTGAGCTGGCGCTTAACAATGCCCGCGTTGCAGCAGACATTGCCGTTGCATACGCCAACCGTAATTAAAAGAGCTTTTCTTGATGGAGGCCTTCTGCGGTGCCATCTCCATCGTTAGCATTCTTGAAGAAGTCTGCGCCACCGATAACACAAATACCGTGGTTGGCATTAATGTCTTGCAGGGTAGGGGCGAGCGCGCTTAGGTCTTCTGCTGTTGTTTTGAGCGCTTCATTTCTTACCTGGGACTCCCAATCAAGCGGAAAACCGCACAGCCTCATATGGTCGCGATTGATCATTATTTGACGCGGTTTGCGGGGATTGTCGAGACCTCCAACTGTGGCAATAATATAACCATCCATCTCGCGTTTTGATGGCTTAAAGGAAGCAAGCCACGGACCCGTTTCCAAAAAGCGCTTAATGGTTGGATCTATGGCAGGATCGCGGTAGGAGTAAAAGCTCATGAGGGTATCGGCACTTGCTCCAAAGCCCGCACCGTAAGCACCGCCCAAAACACGCACCTCATTCCAAAGGTACTCATAAGTAATGGCTCTTGATGCCACCAGCCAGGTGCCAGAATAGGAGAGAGGATCAGCCAAGAGTGCTCCGGGAGCGGCAAGACTGCAGAAACAAACGTTGGCAGGGACACTCAGCCCTTCATCCTTCACAGATGGAGGAGGAACTTGCAGACGGCGAGAAGATCCTGCGCTAGGGGAGGACTCGCAAGAAGGTCCTCTATCAGAGGAATCTACGCAAGAGGATGCTGCATCAGGCAGCCCCAGATTGCCGGCTTCCTGCCAAAATACGTCTAGGTCCTCGCGCGCACCAGTAAAGCTTAAAGAGGCTCCTCGAGCTCTGAACAGTCTGCTCTGGAGATTATAGAGGATTTCGCGCGTGGCATTCTTTTTCTTATCCCAGCGCTCCAGCAAATCGCAGATGAAACGATAAAAATCCACCCCGTCGACCTGTTGAATAAAGCGCTCTGCTGCAGAATAGTACGAACGGGCGCGCGCTCTAGCAGCCCTGTGGCCAGCCTCGACAAACCCTTCCTCAAGCACAATCTTATGCTGTTTTAGAATGGCTTTAATTTTATCGGCATCTTCAAAGAGCGTTTGGAGTGCAATCTCATAAGGAAGCGTTGCCAAATGCGAGGTTTTCTCGGCAAGGGAACTGGCAAAAATGATGAGACGCGGAGCAATCGTAGTAAGAGGCGCGTCGTGCTGAGCAAAAGCACCAATTTCAAAAGAGATGTCGCCCAAATTGGCGTTGATGAGGGTATCGAGCTCAGCTGCCGTGTGATAGCGCGTATCAAGCTTGCCCAATAAGATGCACAAAAGCCCTAGGTAACACACCTCCTCATAGGCAAAGTCTTCAAGACTGAAATAGGTAGCCGTGTAGCTTATCCTATGTGTCTCAAGATCATAGTAGGAGCAGGGAAGCGCATGGCCACATATGGTTTCTGCCTGTGGCAATGCGGGCGCTTCCTGGATATCTTGCACACCAAGGGAAGGAAGTTTCGCAAGGTCCTCTGGGTTGTCCGGCGCCGCTTGTGCGTCATGCAGCTCTTCTGTTTCACGGACGATGCGATCCAAATCAGCCTCACTCATCTCTGAGTGGAGAGCCTCCAGGCGCTCGGTTTCTTTCTGGGAAGCGGGCGCATTACTTGGAACAAGCTCCACAACCGCTTTGTGCGGGTTATCCAAAAAGATTTCGCGCAGATAGTCCTCAAAAACGCCCAGTCCCATCTCATCGCGCAGTTCCTGAAGCTCTCTTTGAAAATGAAGATTCACAAAGACATCGTCTTCGTCATATAGCCATGTTCCCATAACGCTCATGGCGTAAGCAACGCCGGCGGGATAGCTTCCAAAATCTTGCTCCCTAAAGGCAAATTCAGTTTGAGAAAGGGCTGCCTCAAGCCGTGTAGTATCAATACCATCGCGACATATGCGCGCAACCTCGTTTTCAAGCAGCTCCTTAAAGGCGGAGGTTGCATTTTCTTTGGCGTCTTTAAGCTCGAGTAATACAAAAGGAGAGCCTTGGTCGTCGATAAGTTCAGCCAAAACCTCGTTGCCAAGATGAGCGTCCATGAGGGCGCGCTTAAGCGGTGCCTCGTTGGAGCCAAGGAGCGCCTCCAGCAGAATAGTTGTTGCCAAAAGCTTTTTGCGATCACGCGCAGGCCCAACCACGTAGCCCAAACCCACCATGCCATTGTCAGCGCCTGTAGGCATCGCGAGCTTGAGAGGAGCAGGGAAAACTGGTTTTTGATCTCCAAGCTCGTTTGGCGTTTCCGGCTTAAGACCGCGCTCTGCGGTAAGTGCCTTGGGCGACGCTTCTGCAAAGCGCTTCTCGAGAAAATCAAGTTCGCGGAGAATATCAAGGTCCCCATAAAAAATGGTATAAGAGTTTGCAAGCTGATAGTGACGATTGTGTGCATCCAAAAAGCCATCATAAGTAAGGTCGCAGATGCTTTCCGGATCGCCGCCAGATTCAAACCTATAGCAAGATTCTGGGAAGAGTGCACGCTTCATCTGGATATACATATAGGTGTCGGGGTCGGAGAGCGAACCCTTCATTTCGTTGTAGACAACGCCGTTATAAGAGAGCTCACCATCCTTTTGATCTAGCTCCAGATGCCACCCTTCCTGCGAAAAAATGGAAGGTTTGCGATACATCTGCGGATGAAAAACGGCGTCCAGGTAAACATCCATTAAGTTTTCAAGGTCATCCACGTTGGTGGAGGCAACCGGGTACATGGTTTTATCGGAAAACGTAAGGGCATTAAGGAACGTATGCATGCTGGATTTAAGCAGATTAACAAAAGGCTCCTTAACAGGGAAATGGGTCGATCCACAGAGAACAGAGTGCTCAATGATATGAAAAACGCCGGTGTCTGAAGCGGGTGGAGTTCTGAAGGAGATAGAAAATGCGCGGTTGGTATCAGCGGTCGCTATCCATAACACGCGGGCGCCGGAAGGCTGATGGCGCAGAAGGTAGCCATAGCCCTGGAGCTCATCCAGAGCCTCTATGGCCTCTACAATAAAAGAGCCATACACCTCATGCTGCTTGAGCTTATCCGCAAAATCCTTTTGTGTCTTCAACATACGCCGCCTTCTTTTCTGCTACTTGGTCGTATTTGCGTTTGATGTTTACATCTATCTTCATCTTGGGACGAACTCTTAAGAGTTTATCTTTCTTTCGTCACGCCCTACCCAACTCTTCTTCTACGCTTTCCTCCCGTGCTCTTCTCTTCGTTTAATTGGAACACGTTTTTAAAATCATGCGCAAATCAGTATAATGGAGAGGTTTGAGATCATGTGCACAAATACAAAGGGAGTTCCCATGTCAGATCAAAATGAAAAAAGCATCATCACACGCGAAGAAATTGATGCATATGTAGAGGATAATTGGTCCTCATACCTTGAGGATCTGCAAAAACTCGTTGCTGTAAACTCAGAAGAAGACAAATCATCGGCCGGCCCTGGTGCACCTTTTGGGCAGGGTCCCAAAAAAGCCATGGAGACCGCCCTTGAGATTGCTAAGCGCATGGGCTTTGCGACCACTGATGACAAGGGTTATGTAGGCATCGCAGACTACGCGCCCAAAACCCAGCCTGGCAAGCCCGCAGCAAACGGGATTCCTACCGACCCTAACAAGACCCTCGCCATTATGGGCCACGTTGATATCGTTCCGGTTGGTATAGGTTGGGACACTGATCCTTACACCGTTGTGGAAAAAGATGGTTACCTCTTTGGCCGCGGCGTCATCGACGACAAAGGTCCCTTCTTGGCTGCCCTTTATGCTGGTAAATACTTTGTTGATAAAGGCATAGACCTGCCGTATCTACTCCGTTATATCGTGGGTTCCAACGAAGAAACGGGCCTGGAAGACGCAGAGTACTACACGGAACACTATCCGCAACCCTCCTTCCTCCTTACGCCAGACGGCGATTTCCCTGTCTCGGCAGGCGAAAAGGGCATTTACGAAGGCTGCTTCGTGGCACGTGGTTGTGCCGGCGGTAAGCTAGAAAAAGTTGAGGCTAGCACTGCCTCTAATGTCATTCCTAAGTTCTCGGTAGCCTATGTGAAAGCTAATGCCGCAGATCTGCCCGCTCAGGAGGACATAGAGATTGAGGATCTAGGTAACGGTCGCGCCAAGATTACGGCAACTGGTATCCCAGGTCATGCTGCTCTTCCTGGTCGTGCCAAGAACCCTTCGCGCGCCCTTTTTGACTATCTGGCCCACAATCAACTCTTTGACGATAATCAGGAAAACTTTGTAAAGCTAGGTCAACTCATTCAATCTTCCTATACTGGCGAGCAGTTTGGTCTCGATGCCACCGATGATGTTTTCTCGCCGCTCACCCTTGTAGGTGGCTACCTCTATCAGAAGGGCGACGATCTTATCCAAGACCTCAACATTCGTTACCCCAAGACGCAAAATGGCAAAGAGATTACCAAGAAACTCTCCCAAGTTGCAGAAGACATGGGCATGGAGTACGTTCAAGAGTTTGATATGCCCACCTACTATGTGGGCGTTGACTCTGCTCCCATTCAAACGCTTTACGCTACCTTTAGAGATCACTTTGATGACGATGTGGAGATTGGCACCATAGATGGGGGAACCTACGCGCGTCACTTTGAAAACGCAACGGCCTTTGGTCCTTCTATGCCATGGAAGCCCTTCCCCTCATTTGTTGGCGATGAACATGCTACCAACGAAGGCGTCTCGGTTGAGCGACTCAAGAAGGTCATGGCTATTTACATCGATGCCATACAGCGCCTCATGAAGCTTTCTTATTAATGAGTATGGAAGATAACAAGCAAGTTAGTAAGCAACTCAGCATGGGGGTCGCCTCCACTATGTTTTACGAGGATATATAATTAAAAATTCATGATTTACCATTTGTTCATATATGAACTGCTAGCAAGGACAAGCAAAAATGAATTTTAAATGTAGTAAGTATGTAAAACGTAGTATTGAACATCGCGAAGTCGGGAATCGAAATAACCGCTATTGTACGGTGTCCCAACGCGTGGCGATTCTTCTTACTTCTGTTCTCTTTGTTGCTTCTGGCTTGAGCACCTCCACTCTGGCCGAGGCAAAGGAGAAAGTATCCTCACTTGCTAATGATTCGCTCTCTTCATTTACCGCAGATGTTGTTCACAATGTTGGCACTGCGGTAAGTGCTGCCGCTAATACGGCCGGCAATGTTATTACGAGCGCTGCCTCTACAATTGCTGATTCTGCCTCGTCCTATTTTGCAGCTTCCGTAGATG
>CAJTTF010000005.1 GCA_910579165.1 uncultured Atopobiaceae bacterium | reverse complement strand
GAGTTTTTGGACGTAGTCCAAACTGTTTGAAGTCCGCGCTTTACCCTTTATCTCTCTCCCGGCTGCAAGTTCCTTATAGTCCGCTTCTTACCGCCCTTAGTAGAGCATGATTCTTATTGAATCTCTCATGCCTAAAAGTCTCCTCAACAAATACCTGGTCGGAATCGTTTAATACCTTAAGGAAAAGCAGTAAATACCTTGTTTTTAATAGCTCTAGGCGCATTTGACTAAGCGAGAGAGGTTCACTATTATTGTCTTCATCATTTGCCGTCTTTAAGGTTCTTGACTGACTCTTCTGGGCAGCGACATAACAACACGTGATGATTGAGGTTTATCGTGCAAAATGCCGTTCGCATTGACGCAAAAGACAACGTCGCCGTCTCTGTCCAGTCTCTGGACAAAGGAACCAAACTCCAATTTGCTGCTGATGTAGCACCAGACCTCTCAGTTGAGTGCGCCACGGATGTTCCTCAGTTTCATAAGGTTGCTCTCAGGGACATTCCTAAGGGCAATCCCGTTATCAAATACGGTTGCTATATAGGCGTTGCAACTGAGGACATTCCTCAGGGAGCATGGGTCTCAACGCACAACCTTGCTTCAACGGACAGCGAACGCCTGGTAGAACAAGACGAGGGCGTTACGGATAAGTCGGATGCCGCAGATGATCTTCCAAGCAATCAAATCTCTGCCGGAGGCACAGAAACTTCTAGCGTAGAGGCTATAGAGGATTCCACCGCGGCCTCTTCTCGGAAAGCGGACAAAACACATCTACCCAGTCATTTCATGGGCTACCCTCGCCCAGATGGTCGCGTGGGCATTAGAAACAAGGTCCTCATTCTCCCTACAAGTGTGTGTGCCTCTGATCTTGCCGCCCAGATTGCGCATGAGGTTCCCGGTTGTGTTAGTTTCCATAATCAGAATGGCTGCTCGCAAGTGCCGCAAGACCAAAATGTTACGTTGGATGCCCTTGCGGGTTTCGCTGCAAACCCCAACATATACGGAAGCGTTATTTTGTCCCTTGGTTGCGAAGGCTGCCAAAACGACATCGTCGTTGATATGGTGAAAGAGCAAACGAGTAAGCCCTATCGCTCTATCATTATCCAAAAAGTAGGGGGCATACAAGCCGCCTTTGATGCTGGCGTTGCAGCGGCAAAAGAACTCACTGCCCAGATGCAACAGCTGGAGCGTGTTAAAACCCCCATCTCAGAACTCATTTTAGGCACAAACTGTGGAGGTTCGGATACAACGAGCGGCCTTGGAGCAAATCCTCTTATTGGTGAGGTTTCCGATTGGCTTGTTGCCCATGGAGGCACCTCCGTTCTTTGCGAGACCTCGGAATTTTTTGGAGGCGAGCAAATCCTTGCAGCACGCGCAAAGGATAAAAAAACCGCTGATCAAATCCTCAAAATCGTGAAGGATTACGAAGACTACGTACACCTCTTTGGCGCCGAGATGCGTGAGGGCAATCCCAGCCCAGGCAACATTGCGGGCGGTCTTACAACCCTAGAAGAGAAGTCGCTTGGCTGCATCCATAAGGGCGGCCACGCACACATTAATAATGTCTATCCCTACGCAGGACACCTCCTGGCAAAGGAAGGCCTTGTCGTTATGGATACTCCGGGCAACGACCCCAGCTCAGTTGCTGGTCTTATCGCCGGCGGCTGCCAACTCGTACTCTTTTCAACGGGGCTTGGCACAGCCACGGGCAATGCAATTGCTCCCGTTTTCAGGATTACTGCCAATCCCAACACAGCCAAAACGATGGAAGATGCCATTGACTTCAATGCGTCGGAAACCATCTTTGGCCCCCACACTATGGTGCAAATTCGCGACCAGCTCATCCAAGCGCTGGTGGCGTGTTGTGATGGAGAACAGACTCGCTCCGAGAAACTCGGCTTCACGGAGACAGCCCTTCCTCACCTCTGCAATTACATGTAAACGAAGAGTTCATAAGAGAAAGGACAGATTATGGATCTTCATTTAGACGGAAAAGTCGTTATTGTTACCGGTGCTTTTAAGGGCATTGGAAAAGGTATTGCTATGCAGCTTGCGCGCGAGGGAGCCATTCCTGTTTGCGTTAATCGTAAAGACGGCGTGGAAGATGAGTTTGAGAAGGAGATGCAAGAAATCACGAATACCTATGAGATCTTCTTCCTCGACCTTAACGACACTGATGAAATTAAGGGCATCGTCGAGAGTGTTGTGCAGAAGTACGGCCACCTGGACGGCATTGTGAACAACGCTGGACGCAACGACAACCTAGACATTGAATCTACAAACTGGAGCGATTTTGAGGCCAGTTTACACAACAACCTCACGCACTACTTCGAGTTTGTTCACCAGGGAGCAGCACACCTCAAGAAATCCAAAGGTGCTGTTGTCAACGTTGCCTCAAAAGTAGCCCTGACCGGACAAGGTAAGACGTCAGCATACGCGGCAGCAAAAGGAGCCATTCTTGGCCTTACGCGTGAATGGGCTGCGGCTTTTATCGATGACGAAGTACGCGTCAATGCACTCGTCGTTGCTGAGGCGTGGACCCCGCTGTATGCCAATTGGATTAAGACGTTTGGCGATGAGGCCGCTCAAAAGGCTCGCCTTGCTCTTATTACCGATAAAATTCCGTTGGGAAAGCGCATGACAACGGTTGAAGAACTTGCCGATACCACCTGCTTCTTGCTGTCTGACCGTTCCAGCCACACCACCGGCCAGTGGATTACCGTTGACGGCGGCTACGTCAATCTCGACCGCGCGCTTACTTAGGAGCGACATGGCTTCACTAAAGGTTATAGACGCACATTTCCACATTTGGGAACTGGAGAAGCAGAACCTACCCTGGCTCGCCACCACTGATGGCACCATTACCAAAACCTACACGTTTGAGGATTACCTTGCACAGTGGGATAAGGTGAGCAGACTCATCGAGGAAGAGTGCAACACACGCATTGATTTTCTCGGCGGTGTCTATGTGGAAGTAGATGGCGATGATCCGCTGCGAGAAGATGAGATCATCTACGATGTCTGGAAAGCCAATCCTAAATTCCTCGCGTGCGCAATGCGTAGTCGCGTCGCCCCCCAAATGAGGGCGCCGCTGTTTGCCAAGGGCGTGCGCGAGCCCTTGCACATTCCTCAGAACCCCGCTGGACGTTGCTTGGAGCCCTCCTTTATTGAGGGCCTCCATTACATGGCTGAACACGGCTTTGTGTTTGATTCGTGCAATCGTGTGCAAGAGCTCCCGGACTTCCTCGCTTGCGCAAAGCAAGTTCCGGATCTCACGATAGTTCTAAATCACCTTGGCAACGTTGAGAAGCTTGATGATGCGTATCTTAACGTGATGCAAGAATTTGCCGAGCTGCCCAACGTGTACCTGAAAGTTTCGGGCTTTCCAACGGGAGATGCGGCCTGGGCAACGGAAGTCTTGAGCTTTACGAAGGAAACGTTTGACCCCTCACGCCTCATCTTTGCGTCTAATTGGCCTGTCGTGCGTCTTTATGGATGCATGAAAGAGCACGTAAAGCAGTGCCTGGAGGTCTTTGGAGAAGACGAGAATTTTTGGTCGCGCAATGTGCAACGCGCCTACTTGCTTGACGCTTAATTGATAAGAAGGAAGCTCGCAATGGCCAACACGATTTCGACAACCTCACACCCTTCAGATTTCCTTTTGGACGGTGTGTATACGCCCTCCATTACCATTACGAATGAGCAGGGAGAGATTGACTACACGGCGTGGAAACGCCACATCGATCACCTCATTGATGCCGACATTAACGGCGTTTTGCTCTTTGGTTCCATTGGTGAGTTTTTTGCCTTCTCGCTTCATCAAAAGATCGAGGCAATTGAGACATTGGCCAGGCACATTGCTGGACGTACGCAGCTTCTCGTTGGTGTTTCCTCAACAAATCTTGAAGAAGCATTGCAGCTGACAAAAGCAGCAAACGAGGCAAAAGCGGATGCAGTACTCTCACTTCCTCCTTACTACTTTGCTCCTTCCAATAAGGCCACGCTTCGCTATTATGATGCCCTCGCCAATGCTGCCGAAGCTCCTTTGGTGCTCTATAACTTCCCCGCCACTACAGGAAAAGATTTAACCGGGCCTCTTGTGGCAGAACTTGCAAAGAGCATCTCTGCCATACAGGGCATTAAGGACACCGTTGATACGGCCTCGCACACGCGCATCATGATTGATTGTGTGCGTGAGGTGAACCCTCATTTCTCAGTGCTTTCTGGTTTTGATGAGTACTACATTACCAATCGCATTGAAGGGGGCAATGGCTGTCTCACGGGCCTTACGAATGTTGTACCGGAATTATTTGCCCACATGAACCAGGCATGGCTTGCAGGCAACATGGATCAAGCGGTCGCTGATGCCAAGCAGGTGTCGCGTTTGATGGCAATCTATCCCATGGCGGATTCGTTTATCTCTGCAATCAAGGCCTCTGTGAAGGCACAGGGATTAGACATTCCAACTGATATTCAGGAGCCCGCTCAGCAAATTGACGCCAAGCAGGAAGTAGCCATTTCGTCCTTTCTGGAAGAGGTTTTGCGCTAAAGCGCGTTGAAGATTAACTCAAACGGGTGAAATGCATAAGAACGTGCAAGAACACAAAAAAGGAACGTACAAGAACGCATAAAAAACGGGATGTCCTAAAGGACATCCCGTTTTTGTGTTGAAGCCAAGGCTTAATGGCTCACAAGCTCTTAAGAACGATCCAATGGTTGCGACCCCATTCAAGAACTTGTCGGCAGGAGCACGACCAACCTAAGCATCAAACGCAAGTACTAGTCGATGCTCTCGTTCTCAAAAACAACGCCTTTCTTAAGAAGGACGTTTGCATACTGAGCGCGTTCAGAAGTGGCAATAACGCAGAAGGCCTCTTTGGTCTCGTCGTAGAACTTAAAGCGATCAAGAAAACCAATAGTCTTATCGCCACGCTCATCATACTTGGCCACGAGCTCTTTGTACGTATCCCAAATGGGGGTTGCAACGGTATCGCCGGGGACCTTTTCCATTAGCTGGACGGGTTGGTCAACGTATTGATCAAGCGGGAAAAGCTTCAGAATGGCCTCAAGAAGCTCAGGCACACCGTGGCCATCACAACGGATAACAATACCGTTTTCTCCCATGGACTCAGCCGGGAAATTACCGTCGGCAATGACAAGGGTGTCGCCATGGCCCATGGCATCGAGGACTGAGAGCAACTCAGGGCTAATGAGCGGACTAATTCCTTTTAACATAGTGCATCTCCTCAATCATTCGCTATTGTTCGTTGGAAACGGTGCCAATTTTGGAGCCCTTGAAGCCGTACCAAGCGGCGTAGGCAATGCAAGGGACGCAAAGGAGCGCAGCAAAGGCAAGACTTCCAGTAGCATCGGTGATGGCGGAGCTCACCAGAGGAACAAAGGCGCCTCCTACAATGGACATAACAAGAAGCGAGCTTCCCGTCTTGGCGGCTGCACCGTCAAGTCCCACAAGGGAGAGGGAGAAGATAGTGGGATAACCAATGGACATGAAGAGGAAACCCAACATAAAGGCAACTACGGCAACGGGTCCCAATCCAAAGAGGCCACAGAATGCCACGAAGAAGCAAATGGCCGCACAGGTCATATAAATACCAAGAAGCTTGTTAGGGGAGACCTTCGCCATGATAGGAACGGAAACAAAACGCCCAATGGTGAAAAGAATGGTCATAACCATGAGGGCCAAAGAACCGGCTGCCAGATTGTCGCCAAACCAGAAGCTTTGTGAGAACCCTGAGATAGTAGCAAAGCCCACCGTTTGAATGCCTACATAGAGGAAGAGGGCCAAAATACCAAGGGCAAAATGGGGCTTCTTCAAAACGGCACCATAACCAGTAGCTTTCTTCGCTTCTTTTGAGAGCGCTTCCTCATTTTCAACATCTGCCGCTGGCTCGGGGAGGCGGAAGAAGATGAAGATGAGAAGAACAATGGCCAGAATGATCCCAATGACGATGTAGACAAGGCCCATATTTGCAAGGAAAGCTTCCTTAGCAACCCTAAAGAGCCTCATGCCATCGGTTGGCTTTACCGTTTCGCCCACGATAAGGGCAAGAATGAGCGGACCCACAATGGAGCCAATGCCGTTGAAAGATTGCGAAAGATTCAAGCGCATTGCCTCGTGCTTTTTATCGCCCAGTTTTGCAACGTATGGATTGCAGTTAGCTTCAAGAGAAGCAGCACCAGAAGCGATAACAAACATGGCAACCAAGAAGAGGGAAAAGTTTGCAATGTTGGTTGCAGGATAGGTAATAAATGATCCCAAAACAAAGAGAATGAGACCCATGATGATGCCGCCTTTGTAGCCAAAGCGCTTGGCGACAAGAGAGGCAGGAATTGCCATAACAAAGTAGGCGCCAAAGTAGGCAACCTGCAGGAATGAGGCCTCGGTATCGGTTAGTTGAAGGTAGTTTGCAAGAGGACTGTTAAGTCCATTTACAAGTTGCATAGCCAAGCCCCATACAAAAAAGAGGGACGTGACAAGCGCAATTGCAAGTCCTGCTTTGGAGTGTTTCTGTTCTCCAAGTGCATCATTTTTTGCCATAACTTCTCCTGACTCTCTATGGCTTTGACTGTTGGTAAAGATGCGAGGACGCAAGCTGCTTTCTCACGTATAAAACCAAGAAGACCATACGCTTGCAAACGGCAACGCTGGCGTCAAGGCATCTATATCCAGCAACAAGTGTAGCGGATTAGCAGACGACACCCACCGCCATCTATTAATTTATATATCCCGCTCACGGCACGGGTTTTCTCGGTAAAGTGTTTGATACCACTTGTTGGATGGATGCCTTTTGTTGTGGGTAGAGGCTAAGAGAAGTTTATAATGGAAGAGGCATGAGAAAGGCATGAAACCGACGTTGTGCGCACGTCGCTCCATCGCCAAAATGCAAGACATGCCCCAATAAGGGTTGAGGCGCCTCAGTGCACAATCCAATAGGTAGGTCTCAAGAAAGGAATGCCATGGATGCTTTTGTCAAAGTTCAGGAAGAACTTATTAGTCCCAGTCAAGAAACCCTCGATACCATTGAACGAATTTACGGTCCACATGAGGACAAGGAAAAAGTTCTAGGGGACTATAAAAGTGTGCTCGACGGTCTAGCGCGCGAATTCCCTGACGCCAAAGATCGGCCCGTGGGGCTTTATACAGCGGCCGGCCGTACGGAGATTGGCGGCAATCACACCGATCATCAGCTGGGATGTGTGCTAGCGGCTTCCATTAATCTTGAGTCCATTGCTGCTGCAAGCCCCAACGATCTGGATAAGGTACGCGTATACTCCGAAGGCTACGGTCGTTTGGAGGTCAATCTTTCGGACTTAACGCCACAGGAGGATGAGAAAGAATCTACCCCGGCGCTTTTGCGTGGCTTCGCCTCAATTTTGAAAGATGCCGGCTATGAGGTGGGTGGTTTTGACGCCTATATTAAGTCTTCGGTTTTGTCTGGTTCGGGGCTTTCGTCCTCCGCTTCATTTGAATCGCTGCTGGGGTCTATCTATAACGATCTCTACTGCAACGGTGAGTTGAATCCGGAGGCTATTGCCAAGTATGGCCAGAAGGTTGAAAACGTATTCTTTGGAAAGCCCTGTGGTCTCATGGATCAGATGGCATGCTCTGTGGGTAGCGCGGTTGCTATTGACTTCCAAGACAAGGAACACCCCGTTGTGCGCAAAGTTGATATTGACTTTAATAAAGCCGGCTATGACCTCGTGATTTGCGATACGCTTTCCAGTCACGGAGATCTTTCCTCGGCCTATGCTTCTATCCCTGAAGAGATGGCACACATTGCTGCATTCTTTGGTCAAAAAACACTGCGCGGTATTACCGAGGGACAACTGCTTGAGAATGCCAATGACCTGCGCGTTGAGAATTCCGACCGTGCATTTTTGCGTGCGCTTCATTTTGTGCGCGACAATGAGCGCGCTCAAAGGGAAGCGGAAGAGCTGGAGCAGGGCGACGTCGACGGTTTCCTGCGGACGGTACAGGAGTCGGGCGATTCTTCCATTAAATACTTGCAGAACATCGCCACCTTTGATGATCCGACGGATCAAAAGGTAGCAGCCAGCCTCGCCATTGCTCAAATGATTCTAGGTGATCGTGGTGCTGTGCGTGTGCATGGCGGTGGGTTTGCTGGGACCATTCAGGCATTTGTTCCTCACGACATGCTGGACGAGTTTGTGAAGAAAATGGACGCAGCCCACGGTGGTGAGGTCTGTCACATTCTCTCCATTCGCCCCGTAGGAACCGCAACCTTTATTTAAGAGGACCTTACATAAATGATTTCATCTGACCTTACCGTTCAGGAGGCAATTGCTGCTCTGGTACAACATGCAATTGCCGCATCTTTAATCGATGAGCAAGATTGCATTTGGGCTAAAAACCAGGTGGCACATCTTATTGGCGTCGCGCAGGTTGATGACCTCACGCCCGAAGAGCGCGCACGCATTACACTTCCAGAAGACGGCTCCTCTACACTGCCCGTTGGCATCACACTCCAGGCGCTTCTCGACCGCTTGACTGCCCATGCGGCGCAAGCGGGCATTATTGAAGAAGGTTCGGTGGCGGCAGATCTGTTGGATACCAAGATTACAGAGGTTTTCACGTTGCCTCCCTCGCTCATTGCGACAACCTTCAACAAGCATTACTTGGAAAACCCCACGGTGGCAACCGACTGGTTCTATCAGTTTTGCAAGAACATTAACTATGTGAGGCAAGATCGCCTCAATCAGAATCTTTCTTGGAAGACGGACACAGCCTATGGCCCGCTTGATATTACCATCAACCTTTCTAAACCCGAGAAGGACCCCAAAGCAATTGCCGCGGCGCTCAAAAGCGACAAGGTGGCCTACCCAAAGTGCATGCTTTGCCTAGAGAACGAAGGTTACGCGGGACGTCTTGACTACCCTGCGCGCGACAACCTCCGAATTATCCCCCTTGATCTTTTTGGCGAGCAGTGGGGTTTTCAATACAGTCCATATGGCTACTTTAATGAGCACTGCATCTTGCTGTGCTCCAAGCATCGCCCCATGAAGATTGATCACAACGCGTTTAGACGTTTGCTTGAGATTGTCACGCGCTTCCCCATCTATTTTGTTGGCTCTAACGCCGATCTTCCTATAGTGGGAGGTTCTATTCTGACGCATGACCACTACCAGGGAGGCAACTACGAATTCCCCATGGATCGTGCACAGGCTAAGGATGATCCACGTGCCGTCTTCACGTTTGAAGGCTATCCTGAGATTCAGGCGGAGTTTATCAAATGGCCCCTCTCCACAATCAGGTTGCACGGACGCGATAAAGAGCGGGTAGCGGAGCTGTCTTCGAAGATTTTATCGGCGTGGCGCGCTTATTCTGACGAAGAAGCTGGCATCGTTGCTCATTCCGTCAATCCCCAGACAGGCGAAAATGAGGCACACAATACCATTACGCCCATCGCGCGCAACCAGGACGGTACCTACGTCATGAATCTTGTGCTTCGCTGCAACATTGCAACGGAGGAGTATCCCCTGGGCGTATTTCATCCGCACCCTGAGTACCACCATGTAAAGAAAGAGAACATTGGGTTGATAGAAGTGATGGGGCTTGCCATTTTGCCGCCGCGGTTAAAAGAAGAAGTGGAAGCAGGCAACCTCTCGCGTGACGAAATTGGTGAGATTTTCTTGCACGTATTGGAGAACGCCGGTGTCTACAAGGACACGCCTGAGGGAAACGACCAGTTCTTCCGCTTTATTGATGCGGTCAACGAGCAGCTAAAACAAGGCGCCTAGAAAGGTAAGAAAGATGGAAGTTACAAAACAAGATTTTGGCACGATGCCGTCGGGTGAGACAGTAGAGCTCTTTCGACTTACAAACGACCACGGCATGGCAGCCAACATTATTACGTACGGTGCTACCATCCAGGCCCTTTCTTTGAACGGCAAGGATGTTGCGTTGGGCTACGACAACCTAGACGGTTATCTCAATAACGATGGATGCCTGGGCGCGACGATTGGTCGCGTTGCTAATCGCATCAAGGACGGCACATTCACGCTTGAGGGCAAGGATTATCAACTGGCCCTCAATAACGGTGGCAACACACTGCACGGAGGTACGGTGGGATTTCATCAACGCCTCTTCACGCCTGCGGTGGACTCGGAGGGGCTGCACCTCACTTATATAAGTCCTGATGGAGAGGAAGGCTTTCCCGGCGAGGTGGTCTTTGTGGTCACCTACAACCTGACTAATGACAACAAGTTGCTCATAGACTATGCGGCTACGTCTACTGCCGCTACGCCTTTCCAGGTAACCAATCATTCGTACTTCAACTTGGATCTTCCTGACTGTGCTAAGGGCAGCAAAGAAGCCTCTATTCTGGACCACACGCTTAAGATTGCAGCCAATGCTTACGATAAGAACGATGAAACGGGTGTGGCGCAGCCTACCCAGCGCACATCCCTGGACGAGGATGCCATTTTTGATTTTCGTTCTGAGAAAAAGATTGGTGAAGATATTCACAAAGAGTCTCAGCAGCTTACCTGGGCAAAAGGCTACGATCACGCTTATGTGCTCTCGCAAGAAGCCAAAAATGGTGAGACTGCAGCCATGCTTTCTAATGGCTCTCTAACACTCAAGGTTTACACCACGCAGGGCTACCTCCACGTCTATACCGGAAATTATTTGGACATGACGGGAAAAGAGGGCGTTTACTACGGCGAGAATTCCGGGGTGGCTCTTGAGGCGGAACACGAACCCAATGCTATCAATGCAGAAGATGTAGAGACGCGCGAAAAGGCAATCCTCACTCCCGATAAACCCCTGCACGAAACCATCACCTTCCAACTGTTTGAAAACGCTTAAATAATTCTTCAAGGGAAAGATTCAAGAGAGAACGATCCTAGGAAATCGCCTTAGGAAGTGAATACTTCTAGCACAGGGAAACTCCAGAGAAAAAAGCAAGGAAGACAAACTCCCTGACAAAGAAAAAGACCCAGAAGGGATCATTCCAGAGCATAAAAAAGACCCGGCAGCAGCCGGGTCTTTTTTATGGCGGTATGTGTCTAAATAGGCGACTAATAAACAACCGGCTTATTTAGCATCCTTTGTAGCCTTTACAGGAGGCTCTTCGTTAAGAGCAATACCAGCTTCAAGGTGCTCGCCCCATGTCTCTTCAAGCTCTGAGACGATGTCTGCGTGCATCTTCTCGGTGAGTTTAATCTTGAGCCCAAAGACAATCATGGCAAGGACAAGAATGATACCGGGGATGAGGAGCATCAAAACCTTGAAGAGGGCCTTGTCGTCTGCAGGAATGTTGTTGACAGTTGCGTCGTTAACCATTCCGCAGGCCACTGCGATGATGCCCACAAGACCGGTAGAGACCGCTCCACCAAATTTATCGGCGAGAGGACGGAGGGAAAGCGCAACAGACTCATCGCGGTGACCAAGCTTCCACTGACCATACTCAATGGAGTCGGTGATGATCATAAGGGCGATGAGGAAGACCATGGGCTGCGGGGCGAAGAAGAGGATGCCGCCCGTGAGACCAAGACCAAGACCAAGGGCTGCGTTAGCACCCGTAACGTCGGCCACAGGAATTCCCAAAACGATGAGTCCCGCAATCATGATGCCCACGCAAACAAAGAAGAGGGCCTTACGCGGAATAATGCGCGTGAGGACGGGGAAGAGCGCTACCGATGCCAGGCTGACAAAGATGTTGATGGTAAGCAGAATGGAATACCCTGCATCGTTGCCCAGGATGTACTTAAAGTAGTAAAGCATGAGGGCGTTGACAAGCAGAAAGCCTGTGCAGTAAATGAGGTAGGAAAGGAAGATCCAGAGAAGCTGGTCGTTCTTTACGACTACTTTCAGAACACCGGCCACGCCCTTGGTGTCTTCGCGGTTTTCGCGAATGGTCGCGGCAACTTCGCGCGTACCAAGACCAACGCAAATAGCGGAGACAGCATTCACGATGCATACGATAGCGGCAAATACAAACCAACCTCTTGCATCGCCGTTGCCGTCGTTCGTGGTAAGGGAGAAGAAGAGGACGATGGGCATAACGACAGCACCCGTGAGATTCTGGCCAATACCCGAGCCAAAGCGCGCAAATGTTGCATTTTTCTCGCGCTCACGGCCGTCCAGGGAAAGGGCGGGGAGCATGGACCAGAAGGCCACGTCGTTAAAGGAGAACGAGATGTCCATGGTGATGTAGAGAAGCGCAAAGATTACGAGATAGACAACGGGGTTGGTGTAGCTTAAGTCTCCCAGCGTAGAAAAGAGAGCCAGAAGCGCCAAGGAAGCAACGCAGCCGCCTGCCACAATCCAGGGGCGGAAGTGGCCAAACCGCGTTTTGGTACGATCAATAATGTTTCCGATAAAAGGATCGATGAACAACTCTACGATACGCAGGACCATAATGATGAGGGTAGCGATACCAATGTAGGCTACGTTATCCTGCTCGGCGGCGCCTCCATTGAAAAGGTGCGCGGTGATGAACATGATGAGGTACGTGGACATTGCAGCGTAAAAAACGTCGTGCCCAAAAGCACCAAACATGTAAGATGCGCGAGAAACATATTTATTTACTGGTTTCTCGAGCGGCTGCTCTGCAGCGGGGGTTTCTGAAGCTGCCATACAAATCCTTTCTCATGGACTTTTCTCTTTGGCTTGAGTCGCGCGTTATGTGAGGGTCCTCTTTGTATCTGAGGCAGCGATAGCATTCTTGCCTTGCGGGGCAGGAGACGCTGCTTCATGCAAAAAGGCACAGGACATAAGCCGCGGCTTTCGCCGGTTCAAAGTATAGCTTTTCTTGGGGTTTTCTAGGCGTAAAGTAACAAAAAGGCGCCTTCCATGAAGAAAGCGCCTTTTTATCTTCTCTTGCGTGCGGGCAAGAGAGAGTTTTTCTTAGGCAGGACTAGTCCTCAGCAATTTCGGTGATGGCACCGGTGGGGCAAGCCTCCATGCATTGGCCGCATGCGATGCAATTCTCGCCATTTACGACCTCAGCAGAATTATCGCCAAGCTCCAAAACGTCGCAAGGGCACGCATCAACGCAAACGCCACAGCTTACGCAAGCCTCTGCATCAATTACTGGATGAGCCATGTTGTCTCCTTCGTTCTGTTCTTTAACGTTTGTAGGGGCAACGATTATGCCACGCCTCTCAAACGTCTTACTACTACCCCTGCGAGTTTAGTCATCTTGCGTACTATTGCAAGTATTTTTTGCGATTTTTGGCTTTCTGGTGAATTTTGTTCTTTTGTGTGCCAATTCTTAGCCCAATCTATCTTGATATAGAAACAGCCTGAAGAAAAAGTATGCAGAGCCATAGAGAACAGGTAAACTATTGACTGTTTTTATTACCAAGGAAGACCTTTTTGTTACAGCGACAAGGACTATAAACGCCGCAACAGATACGTCTAAGGATTTAGTATGCAGAACGTGAAAAGAATCAAAAGAAAAGAAGTTCCCAGCGAAGAGCACATGACGAAAGAAACAAGATCACAATCATCAAAAAGAGCTAAGAGAATTGTTTTGTTGTGGATAAGCGTGTTCGCTATCGTTGGCACACTGTTCACGACTGATGCATTAGCACAAGCAAAAAAAGAGCTTGGATCCCTCGTAGATGCTTTGAGCGTACCCGCCGCCATCTCTGCAAATCAGGAAAACACAGCAAACGCCACATCCTCTTCTATTGCCACTGCAGCTCCTGGTGATTCTCCTAACGGCACAAGTGCTGACAATTTTGAAACAACGCCCGATGCCCTCACGTATGATCCCGTCACGCGAACCGTTACCATTTCGGGCAATTGCACCACCGATCAGATGTTTGATTTTGTGCACGAGGGAGGGGCTGGAGAGAATGTAAAGTATGTGCATTTTTCAGGTGCTTCAACAATCCAGACTCTCATTCCTGTCCCCGATGATCCGGATGACCCACAACCATTTGTTGGCGTTGGCCCCTTTTTCGAAAAATATGACATTGAAGGTATAACCGCAGATCCCAACGCGAGCGTTTCTTTTGTAGGGAAAAACTCACGCCTCGCGCCTGTGCTCACCTCATTCTTCAATGATTGCAGCTCCCTTGCAAACATTGATGGGTTGTCTGTTTGGGATGTTTCTAACGTTACAGGTCCTTTCTGCATGCAGCATATGTTTGCAGGATGCTTAAATCTTGCATCTCTGGACGCGCTCGCATTTTGGAATGTCTCAAAGGTAAATGGAGATGCGTGCATGCAAAGCATGTTTCAATACTGTGAGAGCCTTACATCGTTCAGTGGCATTTCATCTTGGGACGTGTCAAACGTGGCAGGTGCTAAATGCATGCAGAATGCATTTCATGCTTGTACGCAACTCACTTCTCTGGATGCGCTCGCGTCCTGGAATATTGGTGGAGCGCTGGCATCGACAGACGGCGTTTCAGACATGTTTTGGACCGATACGAACATTGCTTCTCTTGTCGTAAATCCGGAATCTGGGTTCACCCTTGATGAATCCATGAGGCTTCCCACCGCATCATGGTGGCCAACACAAGGTAGTGCAACTTCTTTAAGTACAAGTGCCATGATTGCGCAGAGTTCCGATACAGCGCAATACGGAAATCGCTGGTATGTAGGCAATAGCAACCCCTATATTCGCGATGCGGAACCTGAGGTATCTTGGCCGGTAACAGCTAAAAACTACACGGGATTCAATCAGACTATAGACCCCGCATCCGTTAAGGTGGGCACTACAACTCTTAGGGAGGGAGTCGACTATACCGTTTCCTATCGTTATGCCACAACTGAAGCTGCGGATAACAACGATAGCGCCAATACAACGAGCTCCGTCCAGTCCAGCTCCGTTGAGAGAAATGGGAATGCAAATACTGGCGATGCCTATCCCGTTGTACATGATGCCGGAACGTACTCTGCAAGCATTCATCTTCAAGGCCGCTATATTGGAAAAGATGACCCTTCTTTTGTTCAACAGGTCAAGGTTTTAAACCAAAACGTAAATCTTACGTTTGATGCCAATGGCGGAACCTTCGCTTCCACAGGCTCTTCTACGCTTACCCTCTCTAATCAAACCTCTTACTCGCTGCTTTCTTCTGTAGAGCTTCCTTCAAAAGAGGGAAGTTGGTTTGCTGGTTGGAAAGACGCAACTGGCAAGGACGCGTCCTTTCCTCTAACAGTTCCAGTAGCCAATGCAACCTATACGGCAAATTGGAGCGCAATACCTGTTTTCTCGGTAACGTTTAACTCCAACGGCGGAAGCGCGGTAGCAACGCAATATATACAGAGTGGCCAACGTGCATCAACACCTCAACCACCTGTTATGACAAACAAACGCTTTGTAGACTGGTGCACAACTCCTGCGCTCACAACTCCCTTTGATTTCGAAACGCCCATTACGGAAAACCTGACGCTTTATGCACAATGGAGAGATGAGGTTACGCTCACCTTTAATGCTAATGGCGGTACGTTCTTTATAACCGGTACGGACACCCTGGTTTTTGTGAACCAAACTCCGGGAGCCACCGTTGCCTCTATCGATACTCCCACGAGGGAAGGCATGTGGTTTGCAGGTTGGGCAGATGCATCAGGCAATCCCGTTTCGTTCCCGCTTACAGTCCCATCAGCGGATGCAACCTACACTGCTCAGTGGAACGCAACGCCAACGTATGCGGTAACGTTTAGCTCTAATGGCGGAAGTGCTGTCGCTACACAGTACGTTGAGGCGGGTTCTAAGGCCACCGAGCCGCCTGCGCCAACGCGAGAGCAAAGCATTTTTGGAGGCTGGTTTAGCAATACGGCACTGACTAATCTATTCGATTTCAATACGCCCGTCACAGAACCAATAACGCTCTATGCAAAATGGAATCCCATTGTTGTTACCTTAACTTTTAAAGCTGCTGGCGGCACCTTTGCCTCCACCGGCACTGATACCCTTGTTCTTGAAAACCAGCCCGTTGGTCAGACGCTGGCATCCGTGGAATCCCCTTCAAAGCAAGGCGCTTGGTTTAATGGTTGGACGGATGCAAGCGGTGCAAAAGTTGGATTCCCTCTCACTATTCCTGACACCAATAGCACCTACACGGCCACATGGGGAACTTCCGAAATCTTCGTGGTACTTTTCAACACAAACGGGGGCTCTTCCGTGAGTACGCGTTATGTGGTAGGAGGAAACCCAGTTGCTAAGCCTCAAGATCCCACAAAGGCGCATAAGCGGTTCGGGGGTTGGTATAGTGATCCAGAGTTGACAAATCTCTATGATTTCTCGGCACCGGTTACGACAGATCTTACGCTTTATGCAAAATGGGATCCTATTGTTGCTACCTTGACTTTCAAAGCCGCGGGTGGCACTTTTGCCTCCACCGGCACCGATACGCTCACACTAACAAATCAGGTTGCGGGCGACGCAATTGCAGAAGTAGAGGTTCCCACGCTGGCTGATGCCTGGTTTGAAGGGTGGGAAAATGTTGATGGAGATGCAGTTCCCCTTCCCATCATCGTTCCCGAAGTTGATACCACCTATGTTGCGGATTGGAGCATCTATCCCACGTATGCGGTTCACTTTGATTCAAATGGAGGATCCCCTGTTGGTACGCAATATATCCTCTCCGGCAATCTCGTTGAACGACCAATAGATCCCACCAAGGAAGGTGCCGAGTTTGCTGGATGGTATAGCGATGCGGCGCTTCAAAATCGTTTTAATTTTGCAACGCCAATTACCGAAGAAACCACGCTCTATGCGAAGTGGACACCTGCGCGCGTTCGAGTCGACTTGATCTTCACGGCCAATGGGGGCACGTTTGCATCAACGGGAACCCCAGTTCTTTACCTCGATGACATGCCTGCCGGCGATACCCTTACTGCAGTTGAGACGCCAGTGAAAGAGGGAGAATGGTTTGCCGGCTGGAAGGATGCCAAGGGGAATCTGGTCACGTTCCCTCTCACGATTCCCGATACAGATGCAATATACACGGCGGTATGGCAGGACGCACCAGGTCCTACACCACCCGGTCCAACTCCTGACCCAACGCCAGGGCCTACACCGGATTCGGACGGATCTGGTTCTTCCGATACAATCTTGATTCCGGCTACCGGAGACACGTTGCGTATGGGATCCACCACTATGTTTGCTTCAATACTTGCGCTTCTTGGCTCGCTCTTCGCGGCTGCTGTGTGCCTTTACTTGGCTCGTGCCCAAAAGCATCTTGGGCACGCTTCAGAAGACGCCGAGTAATACTAAAGTACCGAGCGATACAAACTGAGTCTTATATAAGCTGGTATAACGAGTCTTATACAAGATGTGCCAAGCTCTAGACGCAGGCTGAAATAATGGCTGCCGCCAATACGCCTGGGTGCAGCCTCAATTTCTTGTGATTTCCTTCTAGTTTCCACCCTTAATCGCCAGTAGGGATTCTAGCTGCTTACGGCGCCACTTCTTCTCGTTTGACAATCTCGTAGCCATGATATAAATTATTCTGACTAAAAAAATCTAAGTGATTACGACTTAAATAATATAAATAGTATGGTATACTTTTTCTCGCATTGGAAAAAAGAGAAAACGTGCGACTAGAAAATTCAAAAAAAGCAATAAGAAAGCAGCAAAGGTAAAAGTAAAGGAAACCACAAAGATATAACGAAAGAAAACAATAGGAAACAATAAGAAAGCAGCAAAGGTAAAAACCAAAAGAACAAACCAAAAAAACGAACCACTAACTAAGAAACGGATTAAGTAAGAAAGGTTAACAATGGCTAACAAAATTTTAGGAATTGACTTAGGAACCACCAACTCTGCTATGGCAGTTCTGGAGGGCGGCGAGCCCACCATCATCGTAAACGCGGAGGGTGACCGCACCACTCCATCTGTCGTGTCCTTCCAGCCTGACGGTGAGCGCCTCGTAGGTAAGGCAGCTAAAAACCGCGCTGTCACCAACCCGGAGAACACCATCTTCTCCATCAAGCGCTTCATGGGACGTAAATACGACGAGGTTTCCTCGGAAAAGAAAACAGTCCCTTATGAAGTAAAGGCAGGTAAAGACGGGCGCGTCGTCGTTGTTATCAACGGTGAGGAATACACGCCTGAGCAGATCAGCGCCATGATTCTGTCCAAGATGAAAAACGATGCCGAGAAATATCTTGGCGAGACTATTACCGAGGCCGTTATTACCGTTCCGGCCTACTTCAACGATTCGCAACGCCAGGCCACCAAAGATGCTGGCAAGATTGCGGGCCTTGATGTTAAGCGTATCGTGAACGAGCCTACGGCTGCAGCACTTGCTTACGGTCTGGAAAAAGCCAAGGGCGACCAGAAGATTCTCGTCTTTGACCTGGGAGGCGGTACATTTGACGTCTCCATCCTAGAGCTGGCCGATGGCGTCACAGAGGTTCTTTCCACCAACGGCGACAACCACCTGGGAGGCGATGATTGGGATCAGCGCATCATTGATTGGGCTGCCGATAAGTTCTTGAAGGAAGAGAAGGTTGATCTTCGTGAGGATCCTATGGCTCTTCAGCGCCTGAAAGAAGCGGCAGAGAACGCCAAAAAAGAGCTTTCCACATCACAACAGGCAACTATCAACCTGCCCTTTGTGACCAGCGTTGACAACAACCCCAAGCACCTTGAGTACACCCTGACTCGTGCAGAGTTCGAGCGCCTGACGCGTGATCTTCTCGACCGCACGAAAGAGCCCGTAACCAAGGCTCTGAAAGATGCTGGCTTGGACGTTAAAGACTTGGACGAGGTTATTCTCGTGGGCGGATCCACGCGTATGCCTGCCGTTCAGGAGTTGGTGCAAAAGACCACGGGCAAAAAGCCCAACATGAGCGTTAATCCTGACGAAGTTGTTGCCGATGGCGCAGCTGTTCAGGGCGGTGTTCTCACGGGTGACGTTGATGACATTCTGCTTCTGGACGTAACACCCCTTTCCCTTGGCGTTGAAACCATGGGTGGCGTGATGACCAAGATGATTGACCGCAACACCACCATTCCTACGAGCAAAACAGAGATTTATTCCACCGCTGCCGATAACCAAACGAGCGTGGAGATTAATGTCTTACAAGGAGAGCGCGAGTTTGCAGCGGACAACAAGAGTCTGGGACGTTTCCAGCTGACAGGCATTCCTGCTGCGCGTCGCGGAACGCCCAAGATTGAGGTTACGTTTGATATCGATGCTAACGGTATTGTAAAAGTATCTGCAAAAGATACCGCCACCGGCAAAGAACAGCAGATTACCATCTCTGGTTCTACGGCTCTTTCTGATGAGGAAGTTGACCGCATGGTGAAGGATGCCGAGGCCAACGCTGAGGAGGACAAGCAGCGCAAAGCCGACATTGAGGTTCGCAACCAGGTTGACTCGCTTGCTTATTCCACAGAGGAAACCCTTAAGGACCTTGGCGACAAGGCTCCCGCAGACATGAAGGAGCAAGCTGAGGCTGCCGTAAAGGATGCAAAGGAAGCCTTGGATGGTACGGATATTGATGCCATCAAAAAGGCTGGCGAGAAGCTCCAGGAAGTTGGTCAAAAGCTTGCTGAAGTTGTGTATTCTTCCGCGCAAGCTGAAGGCGATGCTGCGGCAAAAGACGATAGCGCTGCAGCCGATAGTTCTGAAGATGTTGAGGACGCTGACTACGAAGTTGTCGATGAGGATGATTCCGACAAGAAGTAAAGCGGCCAGGTAACGATTGTGAGAGCCGCACTTCTCGGAAGAGAAATGCGGCTCTTGTTGGCTGAAGTGATTGAGGATGAAAATGGCAAACAAGAAAGATTTTAAGGAGCACGGCACAGGAGGCGCAGTAGGGTCGCAAGGCTCGAAGGGGGACGCTGGAACGCAAAGTGGGAAGCGCCATAGTGTGGAACCACAGTTTGAGCAGACTCATGAGGCTCAAAGGCGCATGCAGCATGAAAGGGTAGAAGAGCTCAATATGCGCGATGACGTAGAAGAATATGAAGGAGATGGTGAGCTGTATCCAGATCTTGTCGACGCCGCTATTAAAGCAGGAGAGGCAGCTGCTGCAGAGGACTTAAAAAAGGACGCTAATAAGCTGCTAGCGGAAAACCAGAGGCTCTCAAAAGAGCTTGGCGATGCTCAGGAGATTGCCAACAGCGCAAGCGCCAAGATTAAGGAAGCGACCGATAGGGCAGCTCGCGTTCAGGCAGACTGGGAGAACTATCGCAAACGCACTGCGGCAGAGCGCCTGGAGGAAAGAAAGCACGCCACAGAAGGGCTTATCGAAAAGCTCCTTCCCGGGATTGATGATTTGGAACGCGCCATAGAGCATACGCAAAAAACTGACAGCGACGCCTCACTTGAAGAGCTTGCAAATGGTGTCGCTGCGGTTCACGCCAAGATTATTGATGTACTCAAAGGAGAAGGCGTAGAAGTAATTGATAGCGTAGGGACGCCTTTTGACCCTACTAAAGAGCAAGCAGTGGGCAATGTGGAGAGCGAAGAGTTGCCCGATGAATCTGTGGCAGAGGTTCTTCGCAAAGGGTATGCCGTCTCAGGCAAAGTGATTCGACCTGCCATGGTGACCGTTTCCCACAAGCCTAAAAAGTAGAGCAAGTAAGTTGGAAAGAATCTCGCAATGCCAAAGAAAAACTTTTATGACATATTGGGCGTAAAGCGCGATGCCTCCGATGCTGAGATAAAAAAGGCCTTCAGGAAACTTGCGCAAAAGCACCATCCAGATGCGGGTGGCGACGAGAAAAAGTTTAAGGAAATCTCAGAGGCATATGAAACCCTCTCAAATCCTCAGAAGCGCAAAGAGTACGATCAAATTTTGATGTTTGGCGGCATTCCGGGCGCTGACTTTGGTGGCGATGGGGGAAGAGGACGTACGTATACCTATACCAATATGGGTGGCGATTTTTCCGGCTTTGATTTCTCCGACATTTTTGGAGGAGCAGCCGCAGGAGGTGGCGGTGCACAAGGAGCTCAGGGCTTTGGCGGTTTTGATTTCTCTGATTTGTTTGGGGGAGCTGCTGGCGCTGGTGGCGCTCGTAGCAGGGGTCCCGTAAAGGGTCAAGACCTCTCCATGTCCATCAATGTAACGGCTAAAGAAGCTCTGGATGGCGTGGAGCAAAAGATAACCTATCGCATTCCTAGTACAGGAGAAAACGAATCGCTTACGGTCAAGATTCCTGCGGGCGCGGTGAATGGAGGCAAGCTACGGTATAAGAAACGTGGTGAGTACAGCCCAAACGGTGGCCCGCGTGGCGATTTGGTCATCACCACAAATGTTGCCGAGCATCGCCTCTTTAAGCGCGATGGTGCAGACATTCGCATGGAGGTCCCTATCTCCATGTATGAGGCAGCACTGGGCGCCACCATTGACATCCCTACACCCGAAGGAAAAACAGTTCGCCTCAAGGTGCCTAAGGGGACACAAGACGGTAAGGTGTTTCGCTTTAAAGACTTAGGCGCAGCCAACGTCAAGAAGAAGGGCACTAAGGGATCTCTTCTTGTGAAAGTAAAAGTTGAGGTGCCTAAGAATCTCGATAAGGACGAGCGCGATTATCTGGAAAAAGCGCAAGCGGCCGCTGTTCATGATGTGCGTAAGAACCTCCAACGAGATGCGCTCATGTAGGAAGGTTAAGAGGAGTTGAGATGTCATGAAAGATGAATGGACAGAAGCTCACAAGCCGCTCTATATGATTAGTGTTGCTGCCAGCCTTGCAGGTATGCATCCTCAGACGCTTCGTGTGTATGAGCAGAGAGGCCTTATCAATCCGGGTCGCTCGGATGGTAATACGCGTCTTTATTCTCAGGCCGACATTGAGCGCCTCGATCTTATCGCGGAACTTACCAAAGAGGGCATAAATCTCGCAGGCGTCATTCGTATACTCGACCTTATGGAGCACGAGGAAGAGCTGGAGCACGAGATTGAAGTGTTGACTAAACAGCTTCACCACCTTAAAAACACGGTGCGCGAACTGCAAACGCAAAAGAAGATTTCTGCCCTGGTGCCGTATGAGGAGCAAGACGTTCGCAATCTTTTTTATAGTCTTGTTGAGAAAAAAATTGGGGAATAAAAAGACGAGTTCTAAAAGTCAGAAGACATATGAATAGACGAGAAGGTACATTATGAGAGTAGATAAATTAGCCGTAACCGCTGCAGAGGCCTTGCAAACAGCCTTGGGTATCGCAACCGATACTGATGCGAGCGCCGTAGAACCGGTCCACCTCCTCAAGGCGTTGCTTGTCTCAGGCGAAAAGAACTTAAATTCCATTATTGAAAAGATTGGAGCATCGCCGCTTGCCCTGGAGCATGAGGCCGACGATGCCATAGCGCAGGAACCAAAGGTCCAAGGACAGGGCCTTTCTCAAATGGGTCTTTCGCGCTCAACAGAGAAAGTCTTCAACGATGCCGAGAAGCGCGCCACCAACATGGGCGATTCGTACGTCACCACTGAGCATCTTTTGGCGGCGCTTGCCGATGATAAGACCGCCGCGGGAAAGATCTTGAACGGGGCCGGAATCACCAGCAAGCGTGTTGAGGATACATATAACGACCTCCGCGGTGATGAGCGCGTCACGAGTGCAGAATCCAAACCTGAGTTTGATGCTCTGGAGCGCTACGGGCGCAACGTGACAGAGCTTGCTCGCATGGGAAAGCTTGATCCAGTGATTGGTAGAGTAGAGGAGATTCGCCGCACCATCCAAGTCCTTTCAAGGCGCACAAAGAATAATCCTGTCTTAATAGGAGAACCGGGCGTAGGAAAGACTGCCATTGTGGAAGGTCTTGCTCTTCGTATTGTCTCTGGAGACGTTCCGTCTTCGCTTAAGGACAAGGACATCGTAGAGCTCGATATGAGCGCACTTGTTGCTGGCGCAAAGTTCCGCGGAGAATTTGAAGAGCGCCTCAAGTCGGTTGTGAAAGAGGTGCAAAAATCTGATGGCCAGGTCATTCTCTTTATTGATGAGCTGCATACCATCGTTGGCGCCGGCGCATCTGAAGGATCAATGGATGCAGGTAATATTTTAAAGCCGGCCCTCGCTCGTGGGGAGCTCCGTGCTATTGGCGCCACCACGCTCGATGAATATCGCAAGTACATTGAAAAGGATGCCGCGCTCGCACGTCGTTTTCAAACCGTGTTTGTCTCGGAACCTACGGTGGAGGACACCATTTCCATCTTGCGTGGCCTTAAGGAGAAGTACGAGATGCACCATGGCGTTCGCATCACAGATGCCGCGCTTGTGAGTGCCGCAGATCTCTCCAACCGCTACATTGCCGATCGATTCCTTCCGGATAAGGCAATCGATCTTGTCGATGAAGCCGCGAGCCGTTTGCGCATGGAGCTGGACTCCATGCCATCGGAGATTGACGCGGTGGATCGTCAGATGACGCAGATGCAGATTGAAGAGCAAGCGCTTATGAAGGAGGACGATGATGCCTCTAAGGAGCGCCTAGAGCAACTTCGCAAGGAGATGAGCGCCACGCGCGAGAAGCTCGACGGCATGAAGGCCGCCTGGCAAAACGAAAAGGCAGTCATTGATAAGGTCCAGGACCTGAAGCGCCAAATTGACGACGCGCACGTGGAAGAGGAGAAGGCTACGCGCAATGGCGACCTTGCCCACGCCTCTGAGATTCGTTATGCCACACTTCCGCAACTGGAACGCGATTTGGATGAGGCAGTGAAAACGCTGGAGGCAAAGCAGGATGAGGGGATGCTTCAAGAGGAAGTCACCACCGGCGAGATTGCGGAGGTTGTCTCAAGTTGGACGGGGGTTCCTGTTACGAAAATGATGCAGGGCGAGATGGACAAGTTGAAGAATCTTGAGGAAGAGCTGCATAAACGCGTTATTGGCCAAGACGATGCCGTGAACGCTGTTGCGAGCGCTGTGCGCAGAAGCCGCGCTGGCCTTGCAGATCCTAATCGACCTCTGGGTTCCTTCTTCTTCCTTGGTCCCACCGGTGTTGGCAAAACAGAGCTTGCAAAAGCGTTGGCAGAGTATCTCTTTGATGATGAACACGCTCTTGTCCGCATAGATATGAGTGAATACATGGAGAAGTTCTCCGTGCAACGCCTCATTGGTGCTCCTCCAGGGTTTGTCGGCTACGATGAGGGCGGACAGCTTACGGAAGCGGTTCGTCGGCGCCCCTACTCCGTTATTCTCTTGGACGAGATGGAAAAGGCGCATCCTGATGTCTTTAACATTCTTTTGCAAGTGTTGGATGATGGTCGTTTGACAGACGGTCAGGGCCGCGTGGTTTCCTTCAAGAACACCATCATTATTATGACGAGCAACGTGGGATCAGAGTTCATTGCCTCAGCAGCGGCGATTGACCACCCAGAAGAGGTAGAGCAGAAGGTAAATGAAGCACTGCGCGCAACCTTTAAGCCCGAATTCCTCAACCGTATTGATGATGTTGTTGTTTTTCACGCTCTTATGCTTAACGACATCGAGAAGATTGTCGACATTCAGTTGCGTGGTTTGAGAGAGCGCTTGAGTGCTAACCGCATCTCTCTGGATTTGACGCCTTCGGCCATTGAAGCGCTTTCTTTGGAGGGTCTCGATCCTCTGTATGGCGCGCGTCCCCTGAAGCGTCTCATTCAGCGACAGGTTGTGGACAACGTGGCCACACTCGTGATTGATGGAAAGATAGGCGAGGGGGATACGGTTCGCGTGGATGTGAACGAGAGCAACGAGTTTTATGCCGAGAAAGAAGACGCTTCTGCACGTGAAGGAAACCATCCGAGTTCTCGTGCCAAAAAAGATGCGAAAAAGAGCGGTAGCTCTAAGGTGACTAAGACGTCCAAGACGACTGGTCGTGGTTCCACAAACGCTACTGCTGAAATTGAGGAGACTGCGGTGGATGGAGAGGCAGAGCCGGAGATTTCCGCAACGCCTTCCATGGATGCCGAAACTGTAGAGGGCGAGGCCATAGAGCCCGATGAGGTGAGTGACTAGACGAACGTCCAAACGGCAATAGCAGTCACAATTAGGACCACGAGGATGATACCCATCCAAAGAAGGGTGCGGTTGTGGCTTTCGCTGTTATCGGTGAAGATTGCTTTCTTTCCCTGTGGAACGCTGAGATACTCTCCATACTTGAGGTTTTTTCTAAAGCGATCTTTTTGCGGATTGTCTGCTTTTCGCTTCTTATCAAGAGGGGTTATCTCTGTATCGACGCCTGCTCCCGCTACGTCTTGATCAAAGTCAGGGGGGTAAACGTCCGGTGCCATGGCTGAGCCACCAGAGCCTGCGGGAAAATCATCATCAATAAAGCTAATGGGTGGTTGAGATTTATGAGTTGTACTGGAGGATCCTGAAGCACCTGATGCCTGGTCGTTCTTCCCCATGTTTGTTGTTTGCGTATAAGGCATATAGCCTGCGGGTGTACGCGCTGGACGAGGCACGGCTACGGCAGCAGAGGGAGCGCCGTATGCACGGCTATAACCCTGGGCGTATCCGTCTTGCTGACCATACCAAGAGCTTTCGTAGGATGCATCGGAATAAGCCGCAGTGTTGTGAGAGTTACCGGATTCATAGCCGCGTCTATAATCGGTTTCATGACCGCGTTCGTAAGACATGCTGGTACTAGGTGCGCTCGCCTCAAATAGAGCGGTGTGCTCATAGGACGCGGAATGTCTGGAAGCAGCCGCTTCGGGAAAGAACTTATCGGCCTGATTCTTGTCAGCACCTGCATGGGGGTTAAAAGGAAGTGCGCCAGTAGGACTGATAGACCGTTCTCTCGGATTGCTGGATAATCTTTGGTGGGAGCGCGTCCTTTCGTTAGGACGTACGCTCTGGTTGAAGTAGTGAGAATTTCTTTTGAGAGAGGAGTCCTGAGCGCTCTGCTGGGCAAAAACTTGAGCAGAAGAGCGCATGGGTAGATGTGCTTTTTGGTCAGCGACCCGGGGTCTATTTAAGCTTCGCTTGGAATCATATTGACCAGAGTTTGCATAGGGCGTTCTCATTGGTCTTTCTTGTTGATATCCAATATATAGAGGTCATTGTATATCAACATACTATATAGCCGCAAGAGAAAAAGTCTGAAAATGATATCTAAAAGCTAAGAGCCTGAGATTTCCTTGATGGAAACTTCGTTGCCCGTTAAAAGCCAGGTATTCTTTGAACCGCAATGGGGGCAAATCTTGCCATGTGAGACGGTGCCGTACTCACGTCCACAGCCATCGCAATGCGTACGCGCTGGTATTTCTTCAACGCTGAGACCACAGTCCTCAAAGAAATTCTCCTTCTTGCAAGCCCATTTCCAGCAGTCCGTAAGATAGCTAGGAATGACCCCACTAACCTCGCCCAGCTCTAGAACAACTTCCTGCAGTTGGGTAAGCTCATTCTCTTGAGCAACTTCGCGCGCAATATCTTGTATGTGAAAAACGATTCCTAGCTCATGCATCAGATTGCGTTCCTATGCGCGCTGATTGCTTTGCTCGTTGTATTAACGGCACGCCTTTATTGCTTCGCCGCTGTTTGGAGGTTGTCCTGTTTGGTTTGCTTCGTGTATCTCTTCTTAGCACGCTTCACTTTAATGGTGCGTTTGACCATGTAGGGCAGTATTGCCTTGAGCTTGTCTTCGCTCTTATACATAGTGGAACACTCCGGTCTATCGCGATGCAGGTGAATAGCGTCAAAATTGCAGCGCGTAGTGCATAAACCGCAACCTATACATTTATTCTCGTCGACAATAGCCGCTCCGCATCCAAGGCAGCGCGCCGTTTCTGTTTTAACTTGCTCAGCCGTAAACAGCGCCTTTGCTTCGGTAAACGTATGCTTCCATTCTTCTTTATTTTCCATATGAGCAATCTGCCGCTTTGCGGTGTCGTACTCTCCAACGGAGATGTTCTCTTTATCAAGCTCCTTGAAGTAGCGCGCATCACGCCCAATGGTGAGGGAAGCGTTTGGTTGTACAAAACGATGGAGCGACATTGCTGCTTCTTTTCCCTGCGAAATGGCGTCAATAGCAAAGCGCGGCCCGGTCAAGATGTCACCGCCCACAAATACATCCGGTTGCGCTGTTTGGTAGGTTTTCTTATCCGCTATGGCATATCCTTGCGGTGTGAGTTCAACCTTTTCTTTCTTCTTGTCTTTCTCCCCGAGAAGACCATTCCATTGTGGCGTTTGCCCTATTGAAAAAATGATCGTAGAGCAATCCAGATGCATGATCTCGCTCTCGTCATAAGTGGGGGCAAAACGGCCCTCTTTGTCCCGGAGGGAGACACATTTCTTGAAATCTATACCGCTGACGGCGGAAGAGGCGTCTTGAGAAGCGGCGACACGGGCAGGTCCCCATTCGTTATAGATGGCAATACCTTCCTCTTCTGCCTCCGCTATTTCTTCTGGAGAAGCAAGCATGCCATCAGCTGGCTCCAAGCAAACCATGGAGACATGCTGAGCGCCAAGACGCTTTGCTGAGCGTGCTGCATCAATGGCGACATTGCCGCCACCCACCACAACGCAATCGCCCGAGAGGTACGGTCTGTTGTCTGCGTTCTGTTCTTTAGCTGCGTGCAGGAAGTCAACGGCAGTCCAACACCCTTCGCTACCTTCCCCTTCAATGCCTGGCAGGCGTGAACCCTGACACCCAATGGCAACATAAAAGGCTTTAAAGCCTTCGCTCCTTAAATCATCAAGTGAGACGTCTTTCCCTACCTCCACGCCAAACTTAAAAGCAACCCCCAGCTCCTTCATAATTTCTACCTCAGCATCGATGATAGCGGGGTCAAGCTTGTAGGAAGGAATGCCGTAGCGCAGCATGCCGCCCGGCGCTTCATTTTTATCAAAGACAACAGGGCTGTAGCCCTTGAGCGCGAGGTAGTAGGCGCACGTGAGACCAGATGGACCTGCTCCAATAATGGCAATCTTTTCGTCAAAGCCACCTTGAACTTTGGGAATGACCTTCTCGGGGATGAAGCGAGTCTTGGCGTCCAGATCAAGCTGAGCAATGTACTTCTTTACTTCGTCTATAGCAACAGCTTGATCAATCGTTGCGCGCGTGCAAGCATCTTCGCACCTACGATTACAGATTCGCCCACACACAGCAGGAAGCGGGTTCTCCTTTTTGATGAGCTCGAGCGCCTTTGTAAACTCGCCTTGTGCAGCGAGCTTGAGATAGCCTTGGACGGCTACGTGGGCCGGGCAAGCAGACTTGCAAGGCGCTGTTCCTGATTCATGTGTATTGATCCTATTCTTATCGCGATAATCAATGGCCCATTTCTGTGGCCCCCACTCAATCTCATCAGGCAATTCCTGTTTGGGATAGGTAGGCGAGGTTCCATCTGCCAGGCAAAGCTTTTGTCCCAGCTTTATGGCTCCTGCAGGACAGACTTCCACACACTGACCGCAAGCAACGCATTTATTCTTGTCGACATGGGCGACGTAGGCACTGCGACTCATGTTTGGCGTATTGAAAAGCTGGGAGGTTCTAAGGGCGTTGCAAATGTTGACGTTGCAGTTGCAGATAGCAAAAATCTTTTGCTCACCGTCAATGTTGGTGATTTGGTGCACGTAACCGTTTTTCTCGGCACGGCGAAAAATATCGAGCGCTTCTTCTTTGGTGATGTAACGGCCTCGTTCTGTTTCCACAACGTAGTCTGCCATATCGCCTACGGCAATACACCAGTCCTCGGCATCGTCACCGGATCCTTCGCCCATCTTTGCGCGACTAGCGCGACAGGAGCACATGCTAGCCGCGTATTTTCCCTCGTATTTATCGAGCCAATAACTAATCTTTTCCAGGCTGATGGCCTCATTCTCCATGCTGACCTCGCGCTCCACGGGAATGACGTGCATGCCAATACCAGCTCCGCCGGGAGGGACCATGGGAGTGATGTGCTCCAATGGCAGAAAGGTCATGCGCTCAAAGAAAGCGCCCACCTCAGGGTGCTCGTCTATTTGTGATTGGCGCATATTGAAAAACTCAGCTGAGCCCGGCACAAAAGCGGGCAGAACGTAGCGCTTTTCGTGTTGAGGGTTTTTTCCATCAAGGTTTTCCCAGTTGTACTCAATGAGGCCTACCCAGCTCATCTGATCGAGAAGTTCCTGAAGGTGGTCAGGGTCAATCTTGGTGAGTTTCTGGATTTGTTTGAAGGTTTTTGGCTTGCGAACTTTCATCTTAAGAGCTACGTCGCACATCTCGTCGGTAACGCAGCTTGCCAATCCCCAATACTCGGGGTCATCTATGTCAATGCCTTTGATCTTAGCGGGCACGCGATCGGTGATCATGCGTGCGAGCTTGGCCAGCTTTTCGCGCTTTGCTCCTCCGCGCGGAATAGCAAAGGGGAGCTTTTCTTCATTTAAGGGGAAGGCAGTTTCACTCATGGTCATCCTCTTTCCAGGTCTTCATTTCTGTTGTAAGCCATCTCACCCACGCGTCCATTCCTTCGCCAGTCTTTGCAGAAATAGGAAACACTTTTGCGTCTGGGTTTCTCATATGAATGTTCTTCTCTGCTACAGCAAGGTCAAAATCAAAGAGCGATGCCGCGTCAATCTTATTGATGAGGACACAATTGGCAACTTCAAACATAAGAGGATACTTCAGCGGCTTATCATCACCTTCCGGCACACTAAGAATGGCGACATTTTTAGAAGCGCCCGTATCAAACTCTGCCGGGCAGACGAGGTTTCCCACGTTTTCCAGGACTACAAGATCATAATCTTTGTAGCCAACTTCCTCGAGTCCTTGAAGCGTCATAGCTGCATCAAGATGGCACATACCGCCCGTGTGAACCTGAATGGTATCGATGCCTGCCTCCGCCATGGCGGCCGCATCCACCGTTGAATCAATATCAGCTTCCATCACGGCCATATGAACATCTGGCGGTAATCTTTTCGCAGTTCCCAAAAGCGTAGTTGTCTTACCACTGCCAGGTGAGCTCATTATGTTGAGCAGAAAGGTGCCGTCAGCTTTAAGTTGGCGACGAACTTCTTCTGCGCGCTTGTCATTTTGTCCTAGAACGTCTTGCTTGACCTCAATTACTTTTATAGGATCCACGTTGTGCCTTTCCTTATCGAGATAGATTTCGTTACTCAAATCCAAAAAAACGAACGGCGTTGTTCCAAAGAGCATCGTAGGTTTCTTGTTTGGTAGCTACGCCCGCGTCCTCTCTTACCTGTGCAAGGCATGCTGCCACAAAGCAAACCATAGCGGGTTCGCATTCGGTTCCGCGTAGAGGCACGGGTGCCATAAAAGGACTATCCGTTTCCGATAAGATCCTGTCAGCGGGACATACGCAGGCGGCTTCGCGAATGGCATCATCCTTTGCGAAAGTTGCCGCACCTCCAAACGCCACCATACATCCAAGTTCTAGATAGGGAAGGAGCATTTCAGTGTTCCCTGTGAAACAGTGAAGGTCAGCTCCTGCTGGTGGTACACCGTACTTCTCGAGAAGTGAGAGGGCATCTGCATGCGCTTGGAAGCTTGTGTCATCGCGCGCATCGCGAATGTGAAGCTCTACAGGCATATGCGCCTCTTGCGCCATCTTAAGCTGGGTAACAAAAACTCTTTGCTGAACTTCAGGCTCTATATCACAGGTGTAGTCCAAGCCTATTTCTCCTACGGCCCGCACAAGGGGCGAAGCAAGAGCCTCTTCTAACTGTGCATGGATGCTTGCCGAAAAATGCGCAGCACCAAAAGGGTGTACCCCGCATACAAAGGATGTTTTAGAGAGAATACTTGCCTGAGGGAGCGCTTGCTGCCAGCCCCGCCAGGTGTCTTCAAGAAAAGAAATGAGACTTTCCGGGTTGGTCTGGTGATTTTGAAGTTTTTCTTGATCCAGCACGCTCTCTTCATGAGTATCGACGCTCTCTTGTATAAACTGGAAGCGTCCGTCTTGTAGATCGACAGGATCAATGGGGACCCCAAGAAGCTCTACTCCGGCCGCAGCGGCATGTTCTATAAGCTCAAGATCGGAAAGATTCTTTCCAAGGAAAAGATGGGTGTGTGTATCCGCTAGGGGAGCAAGCGCAGACGGCGCCGTGTATTCTTTCCCTTTTTGATTTGTAAAGAAGTATGAATTCATAATTCCATATAATACTCCTGGTTCCTATCCTGTTTAAAGATTAATCTGGAAAGCAAGGAATGAACAACGAAAAGGACTGCGCATGTTTTTAGCCTTAGATGTTGGAAATACACAAACAACATATGGTCTCATCGCCGATAAGATTGAGGACAGTGCAACCCCCATAAGCGATTGCAACGCCTTGCAACAATGCGAGGGAGCAGTGCCCCAACAGTCGGGGAGCGGTACTGGGCAACAGAGCGCTGGGAAAAAAGTTCTTCCACTCGAAGAAGTTGTAAAGCTCTGGCGCACACAAACGTTTAAAAATGACACGGCTGATGAGCTGGCTATTAAGCTGCATGAACTCTTTGCCTGCAGTCCGTATAGTCTTGCAGACGTAGATGCTGTGGGCGTTTCCTGTGTTGTGCCCAGTCTTTTTCATGCATGGACAACGGCGCTTGATCGCCTGAATCTCAAGGGAGACCTTATCCGTGCAACAGATTACCTTTCCACCGGCCTCATTGCCCCAGACATCGCTGCTCCAGAAACCATAGGTGCCGATCGTCTGGCTAACGCAGCAGAAGCAAGGCGCACCTACGGATCACCGGCCATCGTTGTTGATTTTGGAACGGCTACAAATATTGATGTTGTTGACAATCAAGGCTACTTTGTAGGCGGCTCCATTTCTCCCGGCCTCATGCTCTCTGCTGGCGCTCTTTTTGAGAGAGCCGGTATGTTGAGCGATACTCCTATTCAGATGCCCGCTCACGCTATTGGCACAACAAGCGAGGAAAATCTACAGGCGGGTCTTGTACTGGGCTGGGCGGGTATGGTTGACGGACTCGTTGCGCGTATAAAAGATGAATTGGGGCTTGACGAGAATGCGCAGTGCGCCGTGATTGGAACGGGTGGACTCATGTCTCTTATGAGCGACGCGGCGCATTGCTTTACCCATCTTGATGCAGATCTCACCATTCGTGGAATTCGCTATCTCTACGATTTAAAGCACAACTAGACTGCGTAGGGCCTATGAAAGAGGTACTGCCAGTTTCTTGATTATGGGGCCTATGCGCTCCTCTTTAGGGGCTAGTTCTATGCCAATATCCTTAAGAAAGTGACAAGGAGGGCCAATCACTTCTGCAAGCGGACGTAAGACAAAGTGTCGCATTCCAATTCCTGGGTGAGGAAGCGTCAGTGTTGGGGTCTGTTGGACATGACCTTCCATCCACAAAAGATCCAAATCGATAGTGCGTGGTTGCGGGCGCCCTCTTCCAAGAGATGCTTCAATCTGAAGCAGATTCTGCAGCAACGCAAACGGCAACAGCGAAGTCTTCACTTCGATAACGGCATTTAAAACAGGATTCTTTACTCCTAGTGCGCCCTCAGAAACATAGATGGAACTCGCTTTCACCATTGAAGTAAACGGGAGTGCCTCAATTGCCTTGAGAGCTTCTTTTAGATGGGAGAGAGATGAAGCGTACTGCAACTCATCGAACGATTTGTTCTTAAAGGATGCAGGATCGAAGTGCGCCTTCGTTCCCGTATCTTTTTCTTCTGTCTGTTCTTTTGCTCGTTCCGCATTTACTCGCTTCATATTTGCTAGCTTTGTCTCGGCGTCTCCGGCCACACCAACTGTCTTCTCACGCTCCAGAGATACCGCGCCCACTTCAGAGCCCAGGGCTATGAGTGCTCGCTTGGGATCTGAAGAAGCGAGGGACCAATATGTTGCAAGTCCCTCTATGGTTTCTGCTACGTTATGCACGCGCAAGTAAGCAGCTCCTGCACTTGTGGCAAAGAGATCTGCCCCTAGAGTTGCAGCGTCTCTCTGGGAAGCATCCGTAATACCTGCCGTCTTACCAATCCAGCGTTTCCTAGAAACCCCTACAAGGACAGGGAAGGCACAGTCTTGGACGAGTTGTGGAAGATCTCGCATAAGCTGAGCGTTTTCTTGAGCGTCTTTCCCAAAGCCAAAACCAGGATCAACGATGATGCAATCACGCGATATTCCCGCTGCGAGGAGCTTATTAGTTTGATCGTTCCAAAAAGATGCAATCTCGGTTGCGTGAGAAGCGTTGCTCATGACGATGCAAACGCATCCCGTATCAGCCGCTACGCGTATCATTTTGGGATCGCGGAAACCATCAACGTCATTTAGGATGTGTGCACCAGCTTCTAAGGCAGCTTCTGCAACGCGCGGATGTCGAGTATCAATTGACACTGTGATACCTTCTGCTGTTAGACGAGTGATTACCCCTACGGTGCGAGAAATCTCTTCTGCTTCGCTTACTTCAGTAAAGCCAGGACGCGTGGATTCACCACCAACATCAATGATGGACGCGCCTGCTGCGCACATGCTCTTTGCGGCCTCCACGGCCGCCTCAACGGTGGGATAGGACCCTCCATCAGAGAAGGAATCAGGAGTGACGTTTAGGATTCCCATAACGGCGGGCGCACATCCCCGGACGGAAGCGCATCTCAGGATAGGTGCACATCTAGGAGGATAAGCGCCATTTGAAGCAGGCTTCAAAGCGGTGTTTTTTGAACTTTCTTCCACGTTATTTTCCGACATGATCTTATTTCCTCATCAGTAAGCTCATCGTAAAACGAGCAAGACAAAGGGCAGTTTTGCGCTGAGTGCAACTAAAAGTATACGAGAGCGCTCCTCCACGTGGTTTTATCAGCGATAGATACGTATCAATTGGCGATAAAGAAATTTCTATTGGTGATAGATAAGGTTGAGAGCTTCTTGACGGGTGCTGGGATTTGCTTTAAAGGCACCGTGGACGCTTGAAGTGGTGGTAATGGCACCAGGTTTTTGCACGCCGCGCATGGTCATACAAAGATGCTCTGCCTCCATGATGACGAGAACGCCCAACGGTTGCAGATTCTTGACAATGGAGCTGGCCACTTCATCGCAGAGGCGCTCTTGCAGTTGCGGGCGACGAGCAAAAACTTCGACGACGCGGGCAAGCTTAGAAATTCCGCATACACGCCCATCCGTGTTGGGAATGTAGGCAATGTGGGCGTGCCCAAAGAAGGGGAGAAGATGATGCTCGCAAAGTGAATAAAAAGGAATGTCCTTAACGATAACAATATCATGACAGTCTGCGTCAAACGTTGTGCTAAAGAGCTCATCGGCATCTTTGTTGAGGCCGCCGCATACTTCTTCAAAGGCATTCGCCACGCGTTTGGGCGTGTCTCTTAATCCTTCGCGGTCTAAGTCCTCGCCCAGGCCTCCCAGAATGAGCCGTACGCCATCTTCAATTTGTTGCTTATTAAAATGCGTCATGTTTTTCTTTCCTTAGTTCCTCAATGGATTTAGTTGCAAGTAAAAAGTTTGCCTTGCATTCTTGCGTAGATCGCTGTTTCTTCATAACCATGGTTGTTGGTATGCTCTTACGCATGTTCCAGAGTCTTCTCAAGAGCATACACGGCAGCCCCAAGCATACCGGCATCATTTCCCAATTGTGCCTTTCTAATGGAAATGTCTGCCTGCGCTGGCAGTGCCATACTCTGATAGTGGGCAACAAGAGTTGGTTCCAGCAGATCAAAACTGGCACTCAGGCCTCCTCCTATCACAAAAGCATCGCAATCCAATACGCATGCCATCGTGGCGAGCGCGGAAGCAAGATACCGCGTCGTATTGTCCAAAGCAATCTTGGCTGCCTCATTTCCCTCCCGCGCCGCATCAAAAACGGGCTTCGCCTCTGCATCGTGCTCAAACACAAGCGGAGCCGCTGTTGAATTTATATCTCCCTTATACGCTTTCTTGTAAAGATCTACAACGCCCCGAGACGAACAATAAAGCTCTAAGCAGCCTCGTCTTCCGCAACCACAAGGTTTGCCATTTTCATCAACGGTAATATGTCCAATCTCGCCAGTGGCACCACAGCGGCCAAGCACAAGATTCCCGTCAACAATAACGCCGCCACCAACACCGGTCCCTAGCGTGATAAAGATCATGTGATTCGCGCCATCTCCCGCGCCAAATTTTTGCTCGCCTAGGGCTGCTGCGTTTGCATCATTGAGGACAGCAAGCGTGGCTAGTGGGAAGTTGCGTTGGAGTTCCTGAAGGAGCGCGGGGAGATCGAGATTCACATTAGGCGCCATGCGCACGTTATCCCTAGCATCAACAATACCGGGAACGGTAATGCCTATGGCTTCTATATGCTTAACCTCACCTTTCCCAACAAAAGCCTGTATGGTGTCTGCAAGGACGCGAGCTTTCTGGGGAGAGATGTCCTTAGGAGTATCAATCGTTTCTCGCGCGAGCAGCTTCCCCGTGGGGAGAATAAGACCAACCTTTATGGTTGTGCCTCCAATGTCAATTCCTAAAAGCATTACGAAAGTGTGAGCGTGATAGGTGCGTGATCCGAACCCTCAACGGAATCAAGGATAGTAGCTTCTTGTATCTTATCTTTTAAAGCATCCGAGACTAAAAAGTAGTCAAGTCGCCAACCAGCATTGGTGAGGCGCGCACGTTCGCGATAGCTCCACCATGTATAAACATCGGTCTTGTTGGGGTAGAGATAGCGAAACGTATCGATAAACCCAGAGGCCAGGAGACGCGAAAAGTCATTGCGTTCCACTTCCGTATAGCCGGTCTTTCCCTCATTCTCTTTGGGGTGAGCCAAATCTATTGCTTCATGGGCCACATTAAAATCACCGCCCACGATAACGGGTTTATTCTTTGCAAGCTCATCGAGAAATGCCGTAAGCTTGGCGTCCCATTCTTCTCGGAGCCCTAGGCGCGCAAGACCTTCCTGAGAATTGATGGAGTAGAGTGAAATAAACCAACAGTCTTCAAACTCTGCTGCGCAAATCCGCCCTTCCTTGTCGACCTCTTCAAGGCCAATGCCATGAAGAACCTGGAGGGGCTTTTCTTTAGAAAAGATTGCAGTACCAGCATATCCCCTTTTTTCCGCGTATGACCAAGATTGATAGTAACCGGGCAGTTCGAGTTCAACCTGACCTTCTTGACATTTAATCTCCTGAACCCCAAAGCAATCGGCTTTCTGCGCTTTGAAGAAGGGCAAAAAATCTTTAGCGAGAATGGCGCGAAGTCCGTTGACGTTCCATGAAACATATTTTTTCATTGTTAGTCCTTTCTTTTCGCGCTTTTGGGGCTTCTCCCCTTTTCCTTCCCAGCCTTTGCGATTTTAGAGGACGAGTCCTTTTTTACAGCGTTTTTTGGCTTTTTAGCACCCGTGGTCTTCTCGGCGCGGTCATTGGGATGCTGCTCGATGTATTCTTCCCATTTTCCGTCCAAAAGTGCACGTGCCGCGTCTCCATCGACCGTTTCACGCTCAAGGAGAACCTCTGCCATCGTTTCCATATGCTTTGCGTTCTTTGCGAGAATGGCGCGCGCACGTTCATGTGCTTCGTTCATAATGCGCGTCACTTCTTCATCGATTTTCTGGGCGGTTTCTGGAGAGTAGTCTTGCTTGTCAGCAAGGTCGCGTCCAAGAAAGACTTCATGCTGCGCCTCGCCAAAGACTTGCGCGCCCAACTCGTCGCTCATACCGTAACGGGTGACCATTTGCCGTGCGAGCTTTGTTGCTCTCTCAATATCGTTTGAAGCTCCCGTGGTAATGTCATCGCAAAAGAGTTCTTCTGAGACACGCCCACCCATAAGCACTGCAATTTGATCAAGCATGGCTGATTTGGATTCGAGGAACTTATCCTCTTCCGGTAGGCTGAGCGTGTAGCCAAGTGCTTGGCCACGCGGGATAATGGTAATTTTGTGGACGGGGTCAGCATTGTTAAGCGTGTGTCCTACAAGCGCATGGCCGGCTTCATGGAAAGCAATCGTTTTACGCTCTTTCTCGTTGATTACGCGGCTTTTACGTTCAGGGCCAGCGATAACGCGCTCCATAGCTTCCTCAATTTCGGGTTGGGTGATCTCTTGCTTGTTTCGCCGCGCAGCCAAAAGAGCGGCCTCGTTCATAAGATTTGCAAGATCGGCGCCGGTAAATCCCGGGGTGAGTTTAGCAAGCTTGTCAAAGGAAACATCTTTTGAAATTGGCTTACCCTTAGCGTGTACTTTGAGAATCTGTTCGCGTCCTTTTACGTCAGGACGATCAACGGTAATCTGTCTATCAAAACGACCGGGGCGCAGGAGGGCTGGGTCTAGAACATCCGGGCGATTGGTTGCTGCAATCAAGATAACGGAAGAGTTGTCATCAAAGCCGTCCATCTCCACGAGCATGGCGTTGAGCGTCTGTTCGCGTTCGTCATGGCCGCCACCAAGCCCAGCACCGCGTTGTCTCCCCACAGCATCAATCTCATCGATAAAGATGATTGCGGGTGCCTGCGCCTTTGCCTGCTTAAAAAGATCGCGTACACGGCTTGCGCCAACGCCAACAAACATCTCCACAAAATCAGATCCGGAAAGAGAAAAGAAGGGAACTTTTGCTTCTCCCGCTACTGCCTTTGCCAGAAGGGTCTTTCCTGTGCCTGGAGGCCCCATCAAAAGCACACCGTGTGGAATCTTGGCGCCCATCTTTTCAAAACGCTTGGGTTGGGTGAGAAAATCCTTTACTTCCCTAATCTCTTCCACGGCCTCATCTATGCCGGCTACATCGCTAAATTTGGTTTTGGGACGCTCTTCGTTGGCGTTTTTATTGCGCATGCTGCCAAACTTCATAGCGTTTGCATTCTGGGCGGCAATCCCGCGCATAAAGAAAAACATCACACCGACGAGCAGGAGCGTAGGGATGAGGGAGAGGAGAAAATCAATCCCAAACATATCGTTGTTGGTGTCAATATTAAAGTTGGTCTCTGGGTGGGCAAGCATGAGCTGTTCTAAAGAGTCCGAGCCGATGTAGTTTGATGTGAAATGCGAAAGCGTATCGTCCTGACCTACCTGGTCTTTTTGTGCCCAGTACGTTCCCGATAAGGAACCATCTTCCTGTTTCCAGGTGACTTCTTTAACGCGGCCATCCTCTACTGCAGAAGCAAACTCTGAGGTTGAAAGCTCAATAGGATTTGTTGCAGGCGCTGGTTGTGCTGCGGCTGCCGGCGTTGCGGTATCTGCAGGTTGTGCTGCGTTTGCCGATTCTCCCTGGGGCGCTGTGTTTGTGGGATTATCAGGCGTTGCAGTTTGTGCTCCTTCTGCAGGTGTCGCACCCGTATCCCCCTGAGCAGCGTCAGAGGGTTTTGCTGCTTGCGCCTGTTCTTGCACCACGTAGGAAAATGGATCTTGTCCGTGGAGGCCCACTTGCCAATAGATGGCTCCAGCACAAACAACAACAAGGAGTAAATAGAGGAGAGCGCGGCGCATAGAGGAATTTCTTTTAGAATTTCCACTGGATGAACGCTGGGGTTTCTTCAAATCTTGCTTCTTGTTTGTTGCACGCCCTTTGTTGTTCTTATCGGGAGACGCGGGAGTGTTTCCCAGTTTTTTTGGGGGTTGTTTTTCGGCCATGCGGTTCCTTGTCTTATTTGTTGTTTTCGTAAACTTCTCTTTTTAGGACGCCTACATAAGGCAGGTTGCGGTATTTCTCGGCGTAATCAAGTCCGAAGCCCACAACAAAACGATTATCAATAGTAAAGCCGGCATAACGCGGCTTGATGTCTACCTTCCGCGGGGCTTGAACGTCTTTTAGCAAGAAGGTAGCAATTTCTATAGAGCGCGGTTCTCTCTTTGCGAGTTCAGCAGTGAGACGTGCAAGAGTCAGCCCTGAATCGACGATGTCCTCGACGATTATGACATCGCGGTCTTTAATAGGTGTATCCAGGTCTTTTAGAATCTTGACAGTACCTGACGTCGTCGTAGCATTTCCGTAGCTGGAGACGGACATAAAATCAATGTCTATGTCCAACGCAATGGAGCGCATAAGATCGCTCATAAAAGGAGATGCACCCTTTAGAATACAGACGAGAAGGGGCTGGGTGTCCTCGTAATCTTGAGTAATGCGCGCCCCTAGGGCCTGTACTATTTCCTCAATCTGACCTGGAGTGAGGACAACTTCTGCAATGTCAGGATGGGGAGGCTGCATCTTTGTCCCTTTTGTATCTGGTTTATACATGACGTTCCTTTTGGTAACACATATACAATAGCGCACGGGAACCCGCGGTGACTGCAAATCTTGTATCCGGTCGCACTCCTGCAACCCATACAATCTCGCGACCAGGAGCAACGCTTACTACCGGGACACCTGCGCGCTCAGTTAGTGGTATGTGCGCGCCAGAGAGCACGTCAGAGAGCTTTTTTGACTGACCGTGCATTCCGAGCGGGCAAAGAATATCGCCAGGAGAGGGCGGCGCAACCCACAGCTGTATATCCTCGGTATCCGTTTGCAACGCCTTCATATCGAGAAAAACCGCGTTTCCTTCAGACTTCTCTCCCAGTTCCTTTGCTAGCGCCAGTGGCGAATCGGCAGGTGTGACATGGATGATGTCTGCCGTAAGTATCCCATTGGTTAGAGGAAGGGATCCTGGCACCGAGAGCCACTGGGCATGAAATGATTTTTGCGGACCTTGCGCTGCACGTGTGCGCAGAGTAAGCGTGCCGTTTTCAATCTTGGCATGTATGCCATACGTTACGTGAAACGAACCGGATTGTTTGGCAACAGCTTTCAGAATTGCGGCCACATCGTTTGCCTCCAGGCGAGCTTGCGGCTCTAAATCAAGAAGTGCGGTTCGCACAATGCGGCGCCCTATGGCCACATCGGTTGCAGCAAGTTTGTGCGCGTTGAGGCTTCTCACCCCCGGGGAAGAGGATTGGAGGAGGCTTCGGTATTCACGTTGCGCAATGTTCGAGAGAAAGGCGTCTTCGTCATTGAGAACATCGCAGGTGGATGCAAGCGTGGCAACGAGCTGATCGTTTTTCTCCTTAGCAAGCGGAAGAATTTTTTTGCGGACAAAATTGCGAAGATAAGAGGTATCTTCGTTAGTGACGTCTTCTGCCCAAAGGACATTGTGTAACCGCAGATAGTCACAAAGTTCACGGTGGGTCTTATAAAGAAGCGGACGAACAATCCGATTTCTTCTGAAAGGAATTGATGAAAGTCCCGCAGGACCAGCTCCCTTAATAGCATTCATAAAAAAGGTCTCAGCCCTGTCGTCAGCCGTATGCGCCGTCACAATGCGCGCAGCGCTCCTAGGGGTGCCTGCGGCCTTTGATAAATCGTTTGCAAGTTTATCGGCAGCCTCGTAGCGTACTTTGCGTGCCACGGACTCAAAGGACTCCCCCGGAGTAGCGGCTGTGAGCGCGGGGACATCAACCGAGACAACAGTGCAAGGGATTCCCAGGTGGCTGGCGGTATTTCTAACTAGCTCCTCGTCTTCTTGAGCGTCAAGACCCCTAAGGCCGTGATTGACGTGCAAAACATGAAGCCGTTCCTTAGCAATGCGCACTTCGCCTCTTCCGTCATCCAGGTTGAGCGGTACGCGTGTAGCCATAAGAAGGAGTGCTATGGAGTCAGCACCGCCTGAGACCATGAGCACGATAGGTGCCTTTGCTTCAGGCCTTGTATTGGCGGGAGGATGCTTTTTGTGTGGCGTCTCTCCTGCATATGTTCGGGCTACGCTTGTCATTTTGCAGTATGTTTTTCTATTATAGTGAGGTGTTATTGTGCCATACTTATGCGCACATTATGAGAGGCAATCATGGTTAAGACCAATAACAAACATGATCAAAAACTAGATACACAGAGCGGCGGGATCCAGGGCCAAAAGAAGCACAAGAAAAAGGTTCAGCAGTCGCCTGTGAACAAGACCCAGAAGTTGGCGAAGAGCAATGATCAGAAGCCAACTAAGGACCAGGTTCCGCTGCCGGAAAAGGGCGAGATTACAGATCAGGATCAGCCTAGGTCCCACGAATCCACCAAGAGCATTTTTCGCAAGGAAAGCATGGAGAGTATTGGGAGTTCCCAAGAGCTGCGCGCTTATCTGCGACGGAGTGATCGTGGCCTATTTCTTGGCATCATATCGCTCGTTCTCTTCATAGGTGGGTTTTGGGCATGGGCGGTGTTCTCTCAGATTGACACGCACGTTGATGCCCTCGCTACCGTCCAGGACGGCAACGCCTACCTTTACTTCACGCCTGACCAGGCACAAGCGATTCAGCCCGGCATGTCTATCTTTTTTAAGAACACCAAAGCAACAAGCGTTGTGGATTCAGTAGATACCACTATTCGTCAGGGTGTCTGGCCCGATGTTGATCAAAACGGCATTCCAGACTTTGATTGGAATAGTCCCTATTGCGAAGGATTTGCGCGGGCGCTTCTTCCCAACGGTTCTTACGCGGTAACGATAGTGGTGCACTCTGGATCGCCCATCGATTTTCTTTTTGGATAGCACCACCCCATGTTTCTTAGAAGAAAGCATAAAGGTTCTCACGCACGTCCCGTTCGCGTTCCTCTCGTCATGCAAATGGAGTCGCTCGAATGCGGCGCCGCTTGCCTCACGATGCTTCTTGCTTATTGGGGTAAATGGGTTCCTCTGGAGAAGGTGAGAGAAGCTTGCGGTGTATCGCGCGATGGTGCAAGGGCGCTCAATATCATTAAGGCCGCCCGAACGTACGGGCTTGAAGCGCATGGCTATCGATTTGAACCCGACGAGCTTGTAGGAAACGTTCTGTTCCCTTGCATCATTCATTGGAACATGGATCATTTTGTCGTTCTTCGTGGTTTTAGGAGGGGTAAAGCCTACATTACCGATCCTGCTCGTGGTGCCTATACCGTCGAGATGGACGAATTTGATAGGTCATTTACAGGCATCGTGATGACCTTTGAACCTACCGAAGCATTTGTTGCCGATGGACACAAAACCAGCGTTCGCGCCTTTGCGCTCTCACGGCTGAGCGGTGCTGCACTTGTCATTATCATCACCATTGTGCTTTCCATTCTCGCCACGGTCGTGGGAATTTTTCCTCCCGTCTTTAGTCGCGTTTTTATCGATCACGTCCTTAATGCTCCCACGCGGGCATGGCTCGTGCCGCTTCTTTGCATAATGGCGTTTTCTGCAATAACAACGGCTGTTTTGGGCGTGTTGCGTTTCCTTTTTGACCTGAAGACGCGCCTTTCTTTCACCGCCATAGCCAGCAGTGAATACATGATGCATCTTCTTAAGCTCCCCATCGAGTTTTTCTCGCAACGTTCCGCAGGTGATTTGATTGCACGCATGCGCTCAAATGACAGTATCGCACTGCAGATTGTAAACACGCTTTCACCCATCGCTTTTAATGCTGTGACTGCTTGCATCTATTTGGTGGTCATGTTCCTCTACAATGTTCCTCTCGCTATCATAGGTCTCATCTGCACTTTTGTGAGTATTGTGGCTTCGCAGCTTGTGGCGCGTCGCCGTCGAGACCTCATCCGTGCCAATCAGCGCTTGCAAGCACTTGAGAGCGCTACCAGTGCTTCTGGTTTCCAGATGATGGAGACGATTAAAGCATCGGGTGCCGAGAATGGCTTCTTCTCCCGCTGGTCTGGATGCTTGGCAAACGCCGTGAATTCTCAAATAAAAATCAATTACGAATCGGCGCTTTTATCGATACCTGCAACACTTGCTTCGAGTCTTGCTAACACGCTCGTCTTGGTGCTGGGATGCTGGTTTGTTATCCAGGGCGATTTTCTGTTAGGTATGGTGATGGCCTTCCAAGGATTCTTGTCGCAATTTATGTCACCCGCCTCGCAGCTCACTGCGGCCTCTCAGACAATGACAGAAATGCGCGCACAAATTGAACGCATCCAAGATGTCATGAATTTCCCTGAGCAAAACGCATTTTCGCAAGATGATGTAAAACTTGCCACGGCTGAGCAGCTTTCAGGTCACATTAAATTCGATCACGTTACCTTTGGATACTCACCCCTGGAAGAGCCCCTGATAAAAGACTTCAATCTGGAGATTCATCCTGGTGAGCACATAGCTTTTGTCGGCGACTCAGGATGCGGGAAATCTACAATCGTGAAGCTTTTGATGGCAATTCTTGAGCCGTGGGAAGGCAGCATCACCTATGACGGCAAAATGTCAAAAGACATTAACCAGTCGGTCTTTTTCTCCTGTGTAAGCGCAGTGGATCAAGAACCATTCCTCTTTGCCGATACGGTGGCTAACAACATTACTATGTGGGATACAACCATTTCCAATATGGACATTACGAAGGCCGCCAAGGATGCCTGTATCAATGAAGAAGTCATTGAGCGCGAAGGTGGCTATCAAAGGCGTATTACTGCTAATGGGTCCGACCTTTCTGGCGGTCAGCGCCAGCGCTTGGAGATAGCACGCATTTTTGCCCAGAACCCTTCCATTATTGTGTTGGATGAGGCCACAAGCTCGCTCGATAACAAGACGGAACGGAAAGTCATGGACGCAATACGCGCACGTAAGGCAACGGCCATTCTTGTTGCGCACCGCCTTTCCACTATTAAGCATTGCGATCGCATTATTGTGATTAAAGATGGCGCTATAGCGGAGTCGGGAACGCACGAAGAACTTCTTAAACTTGGTGGGTCCTATGCACAACTGGTGGAGGGCGAATAATGGCAGGCAAAGCGCCAACTCCCAAAAAGAGACAAGGCAAGACAGGAAAGCCGCTTACTCTTGCGCAGAAAGAAGCGAAGGAGCGCGAGTTTGAAGATTTTTCTGAGCGCCTGCTCTATCGCGAACGCGCTGATGCAGCCGCTTGTCAAGAAGCGTATGCAGACATTGCCGCAGGTGCTCTAGGCAAAAAACTCTCCCACTCCCTTGAGAACAATCCTGAGGCAGCGCGTTCCGCGCTCTTTCAAGTTGCTACTGCACTTCATGTAAAGCCCGTTGAGATTCCTGATGACGTTACTGACATCAACGAGCAGATTGATTATCTCTTGGAGCCGGAAGGCGTGATGCGTCGAAGCGTTGATCTCACCAAGGGCTGGTATAAAAATGCTATAGGAGTCTACCTGGGAGCGTTTAAGAGTTCTGGTTCACCTGTTGCTTTGGTGCGTCGTGGCGGTGTTTACGTCTTTTGGGACACAGCAAAGAGCAAGTTTGTGCGCGTTTCAAGAAAGAACGAAGATCTCTTCGATACGGAAGCCCTCTGTTTTTATCCCCCGCTTGCCCTTGATGGTTTCACCTTTAAGACGATGCCCCTCTTCATCATCCGTTCCATGCCGCTTACGGGCATTTTGGGTACTGTGGCAATCGCGCTTATCGGCACGTTAATTGGTATGCTTTCTCCCGCACTCACCCGCATTATTACGGGCGATGCGGTGGGCCTTGGGCGCGGCGCTCTCCTCATTGGTGCCGGTATTTTTCTCGTTTGCGTTTTAATAGGGCAAAAATTCTTCACGACGATGCAGTCAATATCCGTCGCGCGTCTTACGCAAGAAGGGGAGATTACCATTCGAGCCTCGCTTATGGCACGCGTCATGGCGCTTCCTGCTTCCTTTTTCAAAAAGCATAATGCCGGTCAGCTTAACTATCTCACGACTAACATTGAACGCATTTGGTCTGAGACCCTCAACCTAGCGTCAACCTCTACGCTCAGCTTTTTTGCGTCCTTTGTTTATATCGCGCAGCTTTTCCTCTATGCTCCCCCGCTTGTCATCCCATCCCTGGTTATATTGAGCTTAATGACGGCGCTCTCTACGTTTCAGGTGGTATATGGCGCGCGCTCTCAGTTCCGAATCCAAGAGCAGACCTCGCAAAACGCCGGTACTGAACTTGAAACCATTTCGGGTGTGCGCAAGATTAAACTTGTTGGCGCCGAGAAACGCGCTTTTAGTCGCTGGGGTCACAACTTTGGCAAGGTACTTCAACGGCAGAACCGCCTTCCTTTCTTGGTTAAATATGGCTCCACGTTGCAAGCTTTCTTGACAAGCACCGGCTGGATTTTGCTGTATGCCTGCGCCAGCATGAGCGGTGTTTCCACAGGAGATTTTTACGCCTTTGTTGCCACGTACGGTATGGTCTCTGGCGCCTTTGCGGCGTTTCCGTCCATTGCAAGTTCGCTCGCCTCAATTTCTTCAGCACTAAAGCTTCTTAACCCTCTTTTGGAGGAGGTGCCTGAGATTAGTGCAGATAGGCGCCCCATTAAAAGCATCGAAGGGGAGATAACGCTCAGTGACGTCTCATTCCGCTATTCGAAGCAGCAACCCTACGTTTTTAGGAACTTATCTCTCACTCTAAAGCCTGGTGAATATGTGGCTCTTGTAGGAAAAACGGGCGTTGGAAAAACGACCCTTCTCCGTCTTCTCCTGGGCTTTGAACAGCCAGAGACGGGTGTCATTGCTATTGATGGACACGATATAAGCACGATCGACGCGCGTACTTTGCGCCGCCGGATTGGTATCGTGATGCAAAACGATAAGTTGTTCCCTGGTGATATTTATTCAAATATTGTGATTTCAAATCCACTTGCGTCGATGGATGAAGCGTGGGAAGCTGCGGAACTTGCTTGTATAGCTGATGACATTAGAGAACTGCCTATGGGCATGCATACCCTTATGGACGATAACGGTGGAGGGCTCTCGGGTGGGCAAATTCAGCGCCTCACCATTGCCCGCGCCATCGTGAGCAAGCCAAAGATTCTCTTCCTGGATGAGGCAACGAGCGCGTTAGATAATGCCACGCAGCAAAAGATTAGTGACAACTTGGCGGATCTCAACGCTACGCGTCTTGTAATAGCTCACCGACTCTCCACCATCAAAAAATGCGATCGCGTAATCCTTTTAGAGGATGGCAAGGTCGTCCGTGATGGCACCTACGAAGAATTGAAGGATGAGCTAGAGGCATAAAACGTTTGCGCCACAAATGCGTTCATGATAGGATTGGACCCCGCTTTGGTCGGAAACCAAGGCATACAAAGGAGAATTATTATGAAAAAAGAAGTACATCCAGAGTACATGGAATGCCAAGTCCGCTGCTCATGCGGCAACACTTGGACCACCATGTCAACCGTCCCTACCCTCACCCTCGATCTTTGCGATAAGTGTCACCCGTTCTATACAGGCAACCAAAAACTTGTTGATACTGGTGGTCGCGTACAGCGCTTTAGCGGCAAGTTTGGAGATGCTTCCAAGGCAGCTCTTGAGAAGGCCGCCGCAGCTAAAGAGGCCCGCGCAAAAGAGGCCGAGAAAGAGGCGGCAGCTCGTGCTGAGAAAGCTCAAGCAAAGGCCGCTGAAAAGGCAAAGCGTGCCGAGAAATACGCTGCTCAGGCTGCAAAAGAGGCTGAGAAGGCCGCTGAGGAACAAGCGCAAGAGAACGCAGAAGAAGCAGCTCAAGTTGTGGCTGAGAATGTGGCTGAAGAGGCCGGTCAAGATGCAGAGGCTACAGCAACCGCTACTGTCACCGAGGTCGCTGAGACTGCAGATGGCCAAGCTGTAGAGGCAACCGCAACAGAGGCGGCTGAGGCCACCGCTGATGCAGCCGGCGATGTCAAAACAGACGATGTGCCCACCCAAGAAGCTGCGGAAGAGAACTAGTTATTTGCGTGACACGCGCTTATCTCGCGTAATAGGTTGTTAACGCTCTTCCTCTAGGCGCATAGCATCACCAACCCTCTAATTGAGATACATTCGCATCCCCTGGGCGTCTAAATCTTTCTGGAGCTGACGCCAACTGGGGATGTTTTTGTCCATCAAGGCTTTGAATTCCACTCCATGATTGTGTGCGTGCATATGAGCCACCTCATGAAAAGCTATTAGTGTGAGATAGATGGGGCGATGCGTGGCCAAATCGGTTGTGATTGAAATTTTGCCACGCTCATATCGGCATGAACCCCAGCGACTTTTCATTGTACGTACGGTCCAGTGTTGCGTCTTGGCCTGCAATGCTCGCTCTGCCTGCGGGACGATGGTCTCCAAGCGCGCAACAACTTCCTTTTTCAAAAAGTTCTCAAAAGCAATACGCCTCACACACGCTGAATGTTGCTTGTTGTTGGCAATGCAATCCGTGAGGACAAAAACAAGATGCCCGTTATCTTTCTCAAGGCGCACCTCATCCACACGTTCCACGAAGCGCGCTTCGTTCTCGTTTAAGTGATGGGGAAAATGCACAGGCGTCTGGACGATTTCAAAGGCAATGGTATAAGGCTCGCCCCACACTTCCACACAATCGCCTTCTCCTAAACGCCTATAAGAAACGCGGGAAGCATGGTCTCCCACGCCTCCCGCGCTTAGTAGAAAGGAGAACTTAGACAACTTTGAAGCCGGATGGCTTTGTCCCGTCGCCTTTACCATTGCCCTCATCCTTTTTTCCGTCTTTTTTGTTGCCCTGGTCTTTCTTTTCCTTATTGCCTTCTACAACCGAGGCTTGGTCCATGGCGCGTATCTGTTGGAGCAATCCGCGCATGTGTTCTTCGCGAGCTTTGGTTTGCTCGGGGGTATCGTGAGAATAGGTTACGTCTGCCTCACCTACTACAAGCTGAGCCGCTTTGGCGTTTCTGCACGTGCGCTCAAGCTGAGCCATTTGTCCCGCCTTTTGTGCTTGTTCAATTACTTCTTCGCCCTGTTGGGGAGGTAGGTGCAAAATCGCTGGTATTTCCTCTGTAGGCACCTTGAGTTTCTTGTGCTCGGCATAAGCCGCAAGAGCGGCGTCTTGACCAGCAGTCTGGGCGGCACGCTCATCGAGCATTGCATCGAGCCCCGCTTCCCCCACTCCCATATGGGAAAGCATATGCTCCAAGGTGGTTCCTTGCTTCTCTGCATCAAACTTCATGGCTTGATAGAGCTGATCTCTGTAGCGCGCAATCTCGTCGAGAGGTACTTCCTGCTCAAGGCGGCGGGCAAGAGCCTCAAGCACCGCACCCGTTTTTTGATCTTCAGTATAGTGGGCATTGAGGTGCTCTGCCTGAGCACGCATAGCCTTCTTGAAGTCCTCAACAGTTTTGAGCCCCTCAAGATTCTTCTCAACCCATGCATCATCAATCTTGGCGAGTGTTGTGTGGTTTGCATGTGCCATGTTTTCCATCATGAACTCCACGTCCACGTCGCCCACGCTGGGAACATGTACAGTGACCGCCACGGGGTCGTAGCTGGAAAGCGTGTAGTGATAGTGGTCGCCAACTCGAAGTGCCACGGGCTTTCTCTTGAGCTCGGACTGCTCCCTTGCCTCTAGCTTCTCGTTTTGCTTGGCATCTTTGTCTGCAGCCGCAGCATGGGAGGCTTCTTTAGCGGCGCTCTTTGAGCTTTCGTTCACTTTCTTTTTTGTAGAAGTGTTTTTACTTTGTTCCTGATCTTTATGTGCCATGAGGGCTCCTTTTGTTCTCAATATCTATCATTCAGCATATTATCTTTTATACTAGTGGATGTTTGCAAAAATGTTTATTCCACAAAAGCGCAAGAATAGATAAAGAATAGATTAAGAAGAGATTGAGAACAGACTAAGAGCGTAAGAGAAACGATAGGTAAATCCTGAAGGGCGCTGGCAACAGCGCTGTGAAAGCAACCGAGAAAGCCGCAACGCAAAGGAGAACTTCATGAATATAAAAGCATTTTCTGCTCTTCCTCATACGGGGGATCTCATTATTAGCTACCTGCCCTGGCTCTTCGTCATAGCAGCCATCATTATTGCGATTATCGTTGGGTTTCTTTTATATTCCAAGCGCAAGGCAGCAAAAGCAAACTATGCTCCGCGTCACGCAGCCCAGCCTCCTCACTCGCATGAAGAAAATACCCCCACAGAACAAAACGCATCCTCCGATAAAAACTAACAACGTCACCCACTATGCCAGAGAAACTGAAAGCACTCCTCAAAGCCTACGAAGAGCTTGGAAAAAAGTTGCAGGATCCTGCGGTCTACTCGGACCAAAAGGAATATGCACGCCTCGCCAAGGAATACGCTAACCAAGAAGATTTGGTGGTAAAAGCGCAGGCCTACTTAAACGCGCTCGACGATATTCAAGCGGCGAAAGAGCTGCTAAAAGAGGAGAGCGATCCGGATGCAAAAGCCTTGCTGCAAGAGGAGATTGCTGCTAACGAGGAAAAGCTTCCCAGCTTAGAGGATGAGATAAAGATTATGCTCATCCCCGGAGACCCCATGGATGAGAAGGATACCATCGTGTCCATCCGGGGAGCAGCAGGAGGTGATGAGGCGGCTATTTTTGCTGGTGACCTATTCAAGATGTATGAGCGCTTTGCTGAGGAAAAGGGCTGGAAGATAGAGATTTTATCGGCAAGCCCTTCAGATGCGGGTGGCTTTAAGACGATCGAGTTTAAAGTCCTGGGCAACAAAGTGTATTCCGTAATGAAGTATGAATCGGGCGTGCATCGCGTGCAGCGTGTGCCTAAAACGGAGTCGCAAGGACGCATCCAAACTTCAACCGCCACGGTCTCCGTCATGCCTGAGGCCGATGAAATCGATATTCAAATTGACCCTTCCGAGCTGCGCATCGACACCTATTGTTCCTCTGGCCCGGGTGGTCAGGGCGTCAATACGACCTACTCGGCAGTGCGCATCACTCATCTTCCAACCAACACGGTTGTGCAGTCACAAGATCAGCGCTCGCAGATTCAAAATCGCGAGGTTTGCATGGCCATGTTGCGCGCTCGCTTGTATGAGAAAGAGCTTGAGCGCCAGCAGGAGGAAGAGGGTGCCAAAAGGCTTTCTCAAATAGGTCATGGTGATCGTTCCGAGAAAATCCGCACGTACAACCAGCAGCAAGATCGTGTAACTGACCATCGCGTTGGCTTTAACGGCACGTATAACGGCGTTTTGAATGGCGATGGCCTGCAGGCAATTATTGAAGCACTTGCTGCCGCAGATAGGGCAGAGCGCCTCGCCAACGCTGTCGAATAGAGCCAGCGTTTATATAAGGCTTATGTTGAAGGCTCATGCCACCAACGAGTCTCATTGCTCTTGCGAAGCATAGCCTTGCTGAATAATGCAATGGCTTCTGGTTGTTGTCCCACTTTTTAAATACTGACACTGACGGAACATCGTAGATGCATAAAGATGAACATTCAGAATGGACAGTGCGTACTGCTCTTGGCAAAGCAGTAGATACGTTGCGCCGCAGCAAAAGCTCAGCTATGAGCGATGACATGCGTTCCTCAAAAGACGCGCTTGTTGACAAGAGTGCTCCGCAGAATCCAAAAGACGCGTGTCTCGGTAAGAGTACCCCGCAGGATTCAAAAGATGTGCTTGTTGGCAAGAGCACCCCGCAAGGTTTTGCTCCGAGTAATTCCTCCTCTTGCACTGCAATAAATTCCGAAATTGACATAGCAGCTTCTGAAGCAACAACGCTTTTGGCGGCTCTTTTGGGGGTAGAGAAAACGCAGCTTTCCGTAATGCAGGAGGAACCACTTTCTTTAGAAGTCAAGACCTCCTTTGAACAGGGCATTGAGAGGCGCGCCTTAGGAGAGCCACTGCAGTACATTGTGGGAGAGGCACCTTTTCGCCATCTGATGCTCAAGGCAACTCCTGCCGCTCTTATCCCCCGACCCGAAACTGAGATGCTCGTGGAGGTAGGCCTTGCGCGTCTTCTTGATGAGCGCCCTGCGAGCACCACTTCACAGGAGGCCGCTTCATTGCAAGAGACGCTTCGCATTGCCGATGTTGGCACGGGAACGGGCAACATCGCGCTCTCTCTGTTGCAAGAGCTTTCAAAAAAAAGCCAGTGCGCAACCGTGTATGCATCGGACATCTCTCCTCAGGCACTTTCGCTGGCAGAAGAAAACGCCAAGATTGTTCAGGATAATCAACGCTTTTTCCTCCTTAAAAGTGATCTCCTGGCAGATTATCCTAAGGAACTCCAAGGATCCTTTGATGCCATCTTTAGCAATCCGCCGTACCTTTCTGACGAAATTATGGAGACGATGCTCCCTGCGGAGGTCAGAGACTACGAACCAGATTTGGCACTTGCAGGCGGTGCTGATGGCCTCGATGTTTTCAGACGCCTGCAGGTCCAAGCTCCAAAATGGCTGAAAAAAGGCGGTTGGCTTTTTGTGGAATTGGGCGATGAGAACGTAGAGATAGCCGCGGAGTATTTAGAGAACTCAGGGTACTGGAAAAAGGTACGGGTAACACGAGATCTAACGGACCGTCCGCGGATCCTTTCTGCGCAATGTGCCTTTGCTAATTCTGGTTGCCCGCTACAATAAGATTCCCTTTGCTCGCTAGAGCGCACGTTGGGCACAAAAGCCCAGAATTACATGAGGATCCAATTGCGCGCCTTTAGTCGCGCGCCTTTGCTACAAACTACCGAATTATTAAAAACGACTGAATCAGAAAGCTATTTTGCCACGTATACTTAACATAAAAGAGCTTGAACCAACCAATGCCGCTTTTAACTTGGCTGTGGATGAGTGTGCTCAAGTTTTGATGGCAGGAGGCATAGCTTGCATCCCTACTGATTCCGTTTACGGTTTTGCAGCAACCACCCCTCTCGCTGCCGAGAAAATCTGCATACTCAAGGGAAGGCCCCTTACGCAGAAATTTCCTTTGCTTATAAGCGCTGCGGATGATTTGGATATCTACGCGCAAAACGTTACAGTTGCTGCGCGCTCCCTTGCCAACGCGTTTTGGCCCGGTGCTCTTACACTCGTTGTTGAGGCATCGGACGCCCTTCCTTATGAACTAATGGAGGAAGATGGGTCTGTTGCTCTTCGCGTCCCAGATTCTGCTTTTGCGCAGGTACTGATAAAGAAGATAGGCCCTCTTGCTACCACCAGCGCCAATATCCATACCAAGGATGCGGCGGCGTGCCTAGAAGATTTGGATGAGGTATTGCTCGAAACCGTTGACATCGCCATTGATGGAGGCAGAACAAAAGAACAGCAAGCCTCCACAATAGTGGATGTGCGCAAAGAAATAGCCCAGACTTTCCATGATGGGGAAATCCAGAAGGGAGCCAACGCTCCACGAAAAGAACCGCTTTCAGGCGCACGCATCTTAAGGATAGGCAGCATTGCAGAACAAGATATTTGGGGGAGTTTGCATGCCAAAACCAAATAAAGAGAAGACACCTACGACTTTCAAGAACTCAAACACAACGAGCTCAGATGCCCTCAGCACTAGTTCTCTGCGGCATAAAAGCGAGCAGGCCTTTATTTCCCCGGGACTTATAGAATCCCTTGGCCTTAATACGCTTAATCCTCAGCAGCGTGAGGCCGTCCTCTGCACCGAAGGTCCCTTGCTTGTGCTCGCGGGAGCCGGCTCTGGCAAAACGCGCGTTCTTACAACGCGCATTGCTTACATGATTGCCGCGCGCAACGTGGAACCCTACCAAATCCTAGCCATTACTTTTACCAACAAGGCTGCCGCAGAGATGCGTGAACGCCTTCAGTCACTCCTAGGAAGTCATGCACGCGGTATGTGGGTTTGTACTTTTCATGCCATGTGCGTGCGAATTCTTCGCGACGAAGCAGAACGCCTGGGCTACACTTCCAGCTTCACCATCTACGACGATGACGATTCAAAACGGCTGGTGAAGTCCATCATGGCCGACCTCTCCATCGATCCCAAAACGTTTGACGTATCCTCTATCCGCACGCGCATAAGCGATGCTAAAAACAAGCTTTTCACCCCCGCGCAATACGCAGACACCGCCTCCTCGCCGTTGGAAGAAGCAGCCGCCAAGGTCTACGAGGAACTCCAAGAACGTCTCCGCCGCCAAAACGCGATGGACTTTGATGATCTGCTGGTCAACACGCACTATCTCTTCACCAAGTTCTCTGATGTTCTCAAAACTTACCAAGACCGCTTTGCCTATATCAGTATTGATGAGTATCAGGACACTAACCACGTGCAATACGCGCTCACCAATATGCTTGCAGGCGAGCGACGCAACCTCATGGTAGTGGGCGATGATGATCAGTCCATTTATTCATGGCGTGGAGCTGATATTCAAAACATCCTCGATTTTGAGAAGGACTATCCTCAAGCAACCGTTATTAAGTTGGAGCAGAACTACCGCTCAACCGGCCACATCCTAAAAGCCGCCAACGCCGTTGTTACCAACAATTTTGGTCGTCGTAAAAAGGAGCTATTTACCACGCAAGGAGACGGGAACCGCATCGCTGCCTACCAGGCTTCCGATGAGCGCGATGAAGGGCGCTGGATTGCCTCTGAGGCCGAGAAGCTCAACCGCGAGGGCATCTCGTACGATGATATGGCGGTGTTTTACCGGACCAATGTGCAAAGCCGCGTGCTAGAAGACATGTTTTTGCGTGCGGGTGTCCCATACAAGATTGTGGGAGGTACGCGCTTTTTTGATCGCGCAGAGATTCGCGATGTCATGGCATACCTCAAGCTGGTTCTTAATCCCGCTGACGACGTTTCAGCGCGCCGCATTATCAATGTGCCACGCCGCGGTATTGGCGCCACTTCTATCGATAAGATTGCTGCCTATGCTGCTCAAAATAGCATGAGCTTTTTTGAGGCGTGCGTGGCAAGCATTGCAGAAAAGGACATGCTCTCTCCAAAAGTGCGAGAATCGCTTGCTACATGGACATCAAACATTGAAGCCGCGCGCCGCTATACTGGAGACCTGGCTGATGTTATAGAAATGATCATTGAAAAGGCCGGCATTATTGATGCGCTTGAGCATCAGCTGGGTCCAGACGCACAGGCTCGCCTTGAAAACATCCAAGAGTTTCTTCTGATCGCGCGCGAATTTGATGAGAGCCATGACGATGTCATTTCTCAGCTGGAGTCGCTTGCTCAGTTGAGACAGGACGGCGCCCTTGGGCCTGAACAACAAGATCCCGGGGAAGCGTCCTATGATAGAAGGATCCAAGAGGAGTCAGATACCACGGCGTCCTCCCCCTCAGGGGCGCCTGAACAAAATCAAGGTCCAGTCCCCCAGGAAGACTACGCGAATTTTACAATTGCTGCCGATAAACTCCCCGCGTTTATGGAATGGCTTGCTCTCAGGAGCGATTTGGATGCCCTGGCGGGGCAGACAACGGCCGTAACGTTAATGACCATCCATTCAGCAAAGGGCCTGGAGTTCCCTGTAGTTTTCGTTGCGGGCCTTGAGGAGGGACTTTTCCCCAATCTGCTTTTTGACTCTGATCCCACCAAGCTTGAAGAAGAGCGCCGTCTTGCCTATGTCGCAATCACGCGCGCGCGCGAGAATCTCTACCTTACGTATGCCTCCACGCGGCGCACCTACGGCTCAACCACGGCAAATAGTCGCAGTAGGTTTGTCGACGAGATTCCCGAAGACGATATTGAACTGGTAGGAGTAGGTTCTGCGGGTTTCTCGGGATTAGGATGGGAAAAGCGAGGAGACCGTCATGGTATGTACGGCACCGGAGGCAACCTCTACGGCTCAGACGGCGGAGCGGTATTTGGAGGAGGAAGCCGGGCACCTCAGGAAAAGCGCAAACAGGAGAAATTTGAAATAGGGGACACGGTCCATCATAAAATTTTTGGCAACGGCGTGGTGACGGCTGTACAGGGCGATGAGGTAACTATTCATTTTGAGCAGGGGAATAAGACAAAGCACCTCCTGCTTGGCTTTGCGCCGTTGGTAAAACTTGAGAAGTGAGGAAGCGCATGTTTGATATTCAATATAACGGCATCGATATAAAAGAATGGGTTGATAAGTTCCTCATTCTCCTCATCGCTCTTGTGGTGGGCTGGTTGTTGTCGCGTTGGCTTGCTCGCCTTGTGGATAAGGCACTTGATCGCTCGCAGGTTCCAGATGCAACCATTTTTAGTAACCTCACCAAAGCCGCAGTTTGGATAGTGGCCATTCTTTGCGTCTTACAACCCGTCTTCAACATTAGCCCCAACGCGCTTATTACGACGCTGGGCGCAGCTTCCATTGCCATCTCGCTTGGTCTGCAAGATACCATTTCCAATCTTATTGGCGGCCTTGCACTCATGGTTAATAAGATCGTAAAGCCCGGCGACTACATAACGGTAAATGGCATCACGGGGCGCGTCCAAGATGTAACGTGGCGCTCAACCACCGTGCAGGATCGCGTGGGTAATACCGAGGTTATTCCTAATTCGGTCCTCAATAAATCAGCTATCACGCTGCTTACGAAAGTGCTTGCGCATGAAACCTCACTTGACCTTGTCCTAAAGCCAGATGTCAATACGGACGCCGTCTGTAAGGAGCTCATTCAAACAGTAGACACATCGCTTGGGAGTCATAAAGGTCCTGCCGAGACGGTCGTGCGTCTCACGGGCATTTCGGGTACGGGCATTAACGCAACGGTGTACTTTCATGTGAAAGAAGGCATCACGTTTGCCAACGCCACTGACCTCGTGGTCAGAAGTCTTCAAAATGCTGATTACATTGTTTAATGAACGACTGGATTAGAACGTCTGGAACGCAAACAAGGGCATTGGTCACTGCAATTAGGCGCTAAAGGCATCAACAATACCTTTGTGTTGATCCAGGTAAACCTGCATTTCTGGAGTAAGTGGCTGGACGCAGAAACCTATAAGTGAAGGACCTGTGTGAACCAATAAATCAGGGGTGACGCCGCTCATAATAAGACCTTTGCAATGAGGCACGAGCTTCTTAAGTTCGCTGCCCCATTGTTTCATGGGAGCGGTTTTCTCGCCGGCGCAATAACCAACTACAACGTCAGCAAATTCCTTGGCTTTCTCGGCAATGAGATGCTGCATGGTGGTGACGGTCTTTTCCCAACCGCGTACCTTCTTGACCGTATTGTATCTGCCATTTTGATCGCACTCAAAAATGGGTTTGATGTTAAGAATAGAGCCCAGGCGAAATTGGGATTCAGTGATGCGACCGCCCTTATGCAATAGTTCAAGCGTCTTGACGGCAAACAGAACGAGCGTATTCTCGGCAAGGGCTTCAAGACGAGCTGGCAGCTCTTCAAACGGTGTTGTGTCAGCGTCTGCCATGAGTGCTGCATTCATAACCGTAAGACCTGCGGCCACGCCAATGCTTTTGGTATCAACAACCGCGCAGGGAAAGTCCTCTATTTGTTCCGCGATGAGTTGGCACGTTTGGAACGTTGCGGACAGACCTGAGCTAATGGTGACGATAACTGCTTTCTCGTAACCTTCTTTCTTGCAGGATTCCAGAACCTCCTTAATGGAGTGAGGGGCTGGAAGTGATGTTGTAGGTATTTCTGTTTCCAGGCGCTTTACTACTTCTTCAGAAGTAATATCAACACCCGATAAAAACGACTCATCATGATAGGTGATTTGAAGAGGAAGAATCTTCACGTCATAGTGCTTTGCAAAAGCAGCGGGAACGTTGGTTCCAGAGTCTGTAATAATGGCTATTTTTTGCTTATTCATACGCCCTCGCTTTGGTGCTTTGCATTGGTTTCCCAGTGTTTATTTCCCATTTTCTAAGGTTTTGCACAACCTCGTTGGGAACAAATAGTACTGCACTTACAGTCTAGCGGAGTATTCGCTAGGATACTGATATAAAAAAAGAGAAACGGACAATCCATGCCAAGCACGAAAAGCAGCAAAATCGCCACAAGCTCAAACAACATGGCAAGTGCAAAGAGCACAGCGAGCTTAAAAAACACAAAAGGGACCAAGAGCACCAGGAGCACCAGGAGCGCCAGGAGCGCCAGGAGCACCAAGAGCTTGAAAAGCCCCGCCATCATCGCTGACCCAAAAGTTGTTAAGCGTCGCGCTCGACGAGCAAAACGCCAGCGTCTCTTCTCTAACGGCACACTTGCAGCTGCCGCCATGGTACTGGCCGCGCTCATAGCCATCCTTGTAGCCAATACAGACGCCTATTACGCCGTACATACGTTTTGCTTAGAACCACACGCGTTTGATTTAGGCTTTCTGCAGGGACATCTCTCCGTAGAAGTTTTTGTTAACGACTTTTTGATGGCCATTTTCTTTTTGCTCGTGGGAATTGAGCTGAAATATGAAATGACAGTTGGGGAGTTGAGGAAGCCACGACAGGCAGCACTTCCTATGCTCGCGGCTGTAGGAGGAGTGGTCGTGCCAGCAGTTATTTACATAGCTTTTAACTTTGGCAAGGAGAGCATGGGCGGGTGGGCAATTCCAATGGCAACCGATATTGCTTTTGCGCTAGGTGTCATGTCGTTGCTTGGAGACCGGGTTTCACCTGCAACCAAGGTTTTTTTCTCAACCCTGGCCATTGCCGACGATATCCTAGCCATAGTGGTCATTGCGCTTTTCTATGGGACGGCGCCTTCTATTCCCTGGCTTGCTGCCAGTGCCGTGTGCGTTGTAGTTCTGTTTGCGCTCAATCGCGCTCGCGTCTACTACTCTTCGCAATACATTATTGTGGGTGCCATCCTCTGGTTTTGTATGTTTAACTCCGGCATCCATGCCACGCTTGCCGGTGTTATTGTTGCGTTGTTCCTTCCCGCTTCGTCAGATATTCGTCTGAGCGCCCTTCGTCCGTGGCTTGAGAAAAAATCGAAGGAGCTATCTTCCGCTTATGACGAAGAGATGAGCGTTCTGGGGCAACACCACTTCACCCAGATTGCTGCTGGTATCGAGAAGGTGATGGATCACGTGACGCCACCCCTGCAACGGGTTGAGCGCAATATTTCCACTCTAGTTAACTTTGGCATCCTGCCGCTTTTTGCTTTTGTGAACGCGCAGGTGAGATTTATAGGGGTTGATCCGGTGAGCGTTTTACAAAGTCCCGTGGCAGACGGTGCGTTTTTGGGGGCGTTTATCGGCAAGCCTATTGGCATAATCGTGGTGACCGTCATGTTGGTGAGAATTGGGTTTGCGCGCCTGCCCAAGGGCGTGAATTGGCATCAGATTGTTGGCGTGGGCATTATGGGCGGTCTTGGTTTTACCATGTCCATCCTTATTGCCAACCTCGCCTTTACGGACGAGACCCAGATACTCGCTGCTAAGTGCGCTATTCTCTCCTGTTCGGTAGTAGCAGCTGTACTTGGTTGCTTCTATCTCTTTATAACAAGCAGCTTCAAGCCTGCCACAACGTCTCGTCCTCGCGCAAAAAAGAGCTCCTAAACAAAGCACCATGTCTGATACGCACTTTATAGAAACGCTTGCTCCGGTTCTTTTTTCCGATAAAGAGTTAGAGCACGTCGTCAGTAAACTTGAGTCCGGCGAGGATGCATCGCTTGGAGTGGGTCAGTCGGCACGCTCACTCTTGGTTGCGTCTTATGCAGCGCTTCATGACCGACCTATTCTCTACGTGGTTTCAGGCGAAGAGGCGGCAATCTATGCTGCTCGTACGCTCACAGCGTGGTTGGGTGGCTCGCGTGTTTTTCACTACCCGTATTTAAACGACCAGCCATTTCGTGCAAAAAGGGCCACGCCTGTCGCATCTGTTCCGTCTACTCCGTCTGCCACCACCGCCGAAGCTTTTGGAACCATTGGACAACGAACGCAGGCTCTTGCTGCCTTGGCTGATGGTAAGAATGTGGTGGTGGTGTGTTCAGCTCGCGCGCTCATGCGTCGGCTTCCTCCGGTGGGGAGTCGTTTCTTCCAGTCCATCATTCTGCACAAGGGAGAAGAGATCCCGTTTGAAAAATTACCCGAAGATCTTCTCGCTATGGGATATGTGAACACCGGTGAAGCACAGCGGCCCGGTGAGTTTCGCGTGCATGGAGATACCATTGATGTCTTTCCAGCACAGGCCACGCACCCGGTTCGCTTTGAGTATTTTGGCGATGAAATCGATCGCATCCGCGCAATGGTGACAGGAACCAACCAAACGATTGCCGACATGACCCAGATGGAGATTCTGCCCGCGGCAGAATTTTCGCTTACGCCGGACACCATCGCTCATGCAAAAAAGCACCTCTGGGAAGTAGCGCAAGATGACCAAGAGATAGCAGCAGATTTAGAGGCCATAGAAGCAGGGGTTCCCAACGACCGAACCCAACGCTATCTGGGAGCGCTCTATGGGGACACCGCGAGCCCTCTGGATCACATAGCGCCCTCAACGCTCCTCGTATTGAATGAGCCTCGCTCGCTGTTTGATGATTGTTTGCGCGCTGCAGAAGAAATAGAGTCGGCAGCGCGTGCAGCACATGTTTCCCAAGAAGACCTTGCTGCGCTCTTCACGCCCTTGCGCCAGATGACCTTTGAGGGCTTTCAGCGCTGGGATCTCTCAGCACTGATTAGGGCCAATACCCGCGTGGACGCTGAACTCGTGACGCGAGTCCCTCATATTGCAGGCTCGCATGAGCGCTTCGTTGGGCGCCTTCGCCAGTTTGCAAACGAGAACTTCCGTATGGCATTTGCCGTTCCCGATAAGGGCGCGCGTGATCATTTGGAGGAGACGCTCCTCGATGAGCACATTTCTTTTGAGCGCGTAACAGACGCCACCAGCCAAAAGCTGCAACGCGGAATCGTGACCTTCTTCAGTGACCCAATTCCCGCTGGAACCATTATCCCCTCGGTAAAGCTCGCCATATTCTCGATAGGCGACCTCGCGCAACGCCATGACAAGCGCAATCGTCGGACGCGCATTGATGTCACGAAGATTACGTTTCCCTTCAAGCCGGGCGATTATGTGGTGCATGCCAACCACGGAATTGCCAAGTTTGACGGAGTCGTGCGCCGCACACTCGACGAGTATGAGCGTGATTACTTCCTGCTTCTCTACGCCGGTGGCGACAAGCTCTTTGTACCTCTTGAGCGCGTGGATTACATTACGCGCTACGTTGGACCGGATGGGCAAAATCCGCGTCTGACGCGCCTTGGTACCGCCGACTGGACGCGAGCCACTAATCGCGCTCGCAAGAATGCAAAAAAGCTCGCCTTTGATCTGGTTGACCTTTATACGCGTCGCGCCGCAACACAGGGGCACGCGTTTTCTCCTGATACGGCCCACATGAAAGAAATGGAAGCGGCCTTCCCTTATGAGCTCACCACAGACCAAGCCCGCGCTCTGTCGGAAATTAAGGCCGACATGGAGTCCGCGCGCCCCATGGACCGGCTTCTCTCGGGAGACGTGGGATTTGGTAAGACAGAAGTTGCTTTGCGCGCTGCCTATAAAGCTGTACAGGATAAGACTCAGGTTGTCCTTTTAGCCCCCACCACTATCTTGGCGCAGCAGCACTTTGATACGTTCGAGAACCGCTTGGCCCCCTTCAATGTGCGCGTTGCTGTTTTGAGTCGCATGCGTACTGCCGCGGAGCAAGCTAAAACGCTCAGGGATTTTGCAGAGGGTAATGTGGATATTCTCATTGGCACGCATCGGCTTCTTTCGGCAGACGTCAATCCAAAAAACCTGGGATTAGTCATTGTTGACGAAGAACAGCGCTTTGGTGTTGCGGCAAAAGAGCACTTAAAGAACATGCGCGAACAGGTGGACGTGTTGACGCTATCTGCAACGCCCATACCGCGCACCATGCAAATGAGCATCAGCGGCGTCCGTGACATGAGCCTTATCATGACGCCCCCCACGGGTCGTCTTCCCGTGAAAGTGGTGGTGCATGAGTACGATGAGGATACGGTAACTGATGCTATTCGCGCAGAAATTGCTCGCGGAGGACAGGTGTACTACGTCTCCAACCGTGTTAAAACGATTGACGAGGCCATGGAGCACGTTTGCTCGGCTGTTCCCGAGGCGCGCATAGGAGTGGCTCACGGCAAGATGAGTCCGCGTCAAATTGAGGACGTCATGCTTAAGTTTCACAATCAGGAAATTGATGTCCTAATTGCCACTACCATTATTGAGTCTGGTCTTGATAATCCACGCACAAACACCCTCATCATTGAAGATTCTCAACGTTTAGGTTTGGCTCAGCTCTATCAGCTGAAAGGCAGAGTTGGTCGTGGTCACACGCAGGCATATGCGTACTTTATGTTCCCGGCCACAGAGCCTTTGACCGAGGAGGCTACGGAGCGTCTCTCTGCTATCAACGAGCATCAAGAGCTAGGCAGCGGTATCCGGATAGCCATGCGCGACTTGGAGATCAGGGGGGCGGGTTCTTTGGTGGGTGCCGAGCAACATGGCAACCTTTCCAGCGTTGGTTTTGATCTTTTCACGAACATGTTGGGTCAGGCGGTGGAGGAGGCCAAAGGGAGCGTGCCGGATGTGGCAGCACATGACGTTACTATCAACATTGACGCCAACTACTATTTTTCGGAAGACTATATGCCCGAGATTGACAAGCGTGTGTTGGCGTATAGACAGATTGCGGGGGCTGCTGAGCTTTTCCAGCTTGAGGACTTGCGAGAAGAATTCGAGAAGGAATATGGTCCGTTGGAGGAGGCGGGACTCAATCTGTTTGCGCGACAAGCGCTGCGCATCCGGGCAGAACGTTTGGGCGTGACGACTATTAGTTACGTCAAAGGAAAGCTTACGATAGACGGGGTGGAGGTGCCGCGCTCCGTTGTGCCAAAACTGCGCACACAGGGAGCAACGATCTTCCCAAAAACACATAAGTTGACGATGGGCCTGCATCTTAAAGCAAACGCGGGCGCTGGAGCGGACGTTGGTATTGGCGACGACACGGGCGTTGGCGGTGGGCACGATGTAGGAGCGCAACACGAGAATGAGGGTGCAACTAAATCTGACGCTCAGTGCAATACGTTAAAATATCGAGCACAAGAAAACCCGGTATTGCAAAAAGCGCTGCAGATTCTTGAGGAGATAGGGGGCGATGATGAAGAAGACTAAGAATACGAAGAATACAACGAAAAAAGCTTCCGTGAAGCGGTCTGGCAACGGGCGCTTTTCTTCGTTCTCGCTTCCTCAAAGGATTCTCATCATAGTTGCAGCATGCGGGCTGTTTCTTTACTTCATCTATCAGCCCGTGTGTATTTGGTATGCAGCTGCTCGTGATGGTCAGATTTATCAGGAAGAAAAGACGCGTTACGAGCAGAATAATGCAGAGCTGCAAGAACGCGGCGACACACTCAAGTCTGATGAAGGGATTAAAGAAGAAGCGCGCGAGCGAGGCTATGTTGATAAAGGCGAATATCCCGTGACTGTGGAGGGTTTGCCAAGCGATAAGGATGAAGCAGACAGCAGTGATTCCAGTCCCATCCCCAAAGAAATCGAGCAGGCGGTTTTGGACGAGCCCGATCCCTTTTACGTTCAGATACTCGACTTCATCTTCCTCTATCACAAAGGATAGGCTGAGTTTCCTTTCAACATGCGGCTAAAAGGGCGCGCGTCTAAACAGCAACGTTTGAAGGCATCGAGGAGCGCCGTGTTTTGCTACTATAAGAAGGCCTTTTGGGGGCGTGGCGGAATTGGCAGACGCAGCGGACTTAAAATCCGCCGAGCTTGCTCATGTGGGTTCGAGTCCCACCGCCCCTACCAATGCATGGGCATGATGCCCTCGATACTCACCTCTTATGTATACGCCAAGTACACATCAGTTTCCAATTTTGTGTACATGATGTACACAAAATTTCCCTTTTCGTGAACATGGTGTACGCAAATCAGGAATTTGAAGCGCTGCTCTATCTATGACCGGCGTTTTTGGAAGAAGGTCCTCAGCAGCTCTGCGCTTTTATCGGCGAGCACTCCGGACCTTACTTCAAAACGGTGATTGAGACGAGCGTCATCATGAAGAGAAAAGATTGTTCCTACCGCGCCCGCCTTGGGATCGCTTGTCCCAAAGACGCAGCGTCCAATTCTACTGTTAATCATGAGGCCAGCGCACATGGCGCACGGCTCTAGCGTTACATAAACGGTGCAGTCCGATAAGCGCCAGCGGCCGAGCTCTTGAGCGGCCTTCTCTATGGCGATAAACTCTGCATGAGCAGCAGGATCCGCGTTTGCCTCGCGAAGATTGTGTGCCTGCGCAACAATGCGCCCATCGCACACCACAACGGCGCCCACCGGGACCTCGCCTTTCTCGGCAGCTTTTTTCGCCTCTGCGAGAGCGAGCTCCATGTAGGTTTCATCAGTTTTGTTGATATTGTCTAGTGGTTGCCTTGTTTCCATAGCGCTCTATCTTAGAGATGCAATCTTTAAAAGGCAATTATGCTTCTTTTTCCGCGTGCGTTGCGTTAGGATACTAGGTCTAAGGGGAGATGGCAGAGCGGTTGAATGCGGCGGTCTTGAAAACCGTTAGGCGCCTTGCGGTGTCTCAAGAGTTCGAATCTCTTTCTCCCCGCCATTTATTCTTTTCATGTCTTCTCTTTTTCATTTAACAGCGAGGGGCGCTTTCAATCCCGCTGAAACCAGCTGAAATTAAATGTCAAGCTGCTAAACCCTCCCAAAACATAGCTATCTACCTGGTAATTTGCTCATTTTTATTTTTCATTTATAATTTGAATCTGCTATGAATGGTTCTATCCCTCATAAAGAAGGAGAAAAAAGTGAGGAATACAGCAGCAATTAGTAAGTGGGCAAAATATGCTTTGGCAGGTGCTAGTAGCATCGTGCTTCTTGCAACCGCATTTACTTCCTCTGCACTTGCAGAAGTCAGGGATAGTTTTGAGATCCTAACCAACAATCCTTTGAATCAGCAGGTGCAAACAGAAGACGAAAGCATTCAAGCAGACGCTCAATCTAACGCCGACACGGTCACCACGTGGGATGCAGCCACAAAGACGCTTACCATGAATAAAGATGCGACCGTAGGAGAGCTTCACGCAGATATTATGAATCATGTGGATGAAATGGAGGTGTTCGATTTTGGAGAAGGACATACGTTGATAACGGGGGACGGATTCCAAGGTAATCCTGTCTTTACGTCAGGAGTGGATTCGTTTAATTCCAAGCTCACAACTATCAAAGGTAATTTCACATTTGGTACCCTCTTGGATTATTATTCGGACGGAACTCTCATAAGTTTTTTTTACGGTTGTACGCAATTGAAAGAGGTGACTTCTTTAAAGGATTGGGTCTTTCCAGAGGAGATGTTTGAATCATCAGGATCAGAAGGTTTTTTCCTTGCAGGAACATTTGCATATTGTGAGTCCATTGAAAACTGGGATTTCTTAAAAAGCTGGATTTCGCAAGAGAAAAGCCTTTTGCTCGTCCCCTCTACGTTTCTGAATTGTTCAACGATGAAAGTCTTTGATGCATTGAAAGATGCAGACACCTCAGAGTGCGGGGGTTCTCAGGCCACCTTCTTTAATTGCACTTCGCTCGAGGTCCTTGATATTTCCAACTGGGAATCAACCAATTGGACGACAAATAGTATGTATGCCATGTTTGCCGTAGGAGACGCCTCAACGGGACAAATGGACGGCTCCTTGCCAAATCTGTACCAAATTACGATGGGAAATGATTTTCTCCCTTCAGTCGATTCCCGCTTCCCTTATTCAGACGGCTGGAATGCGTATTACAACGGTGAAATCCAGGCAACACTTTCCTCAGAAGATGAGTTAACGGCATATCAAGCCAGCGCTAAGGCAAAGGGCTGGGGACCAACCACCTATGTCAAGGTGGGACATGAACCCTACGTTCCTACACCAGAGCCAGGTCCCTCTCCAGAACCAACCCCAGATCCTACTCCTGCATCTGACGATGCTCCTCTTCCAGCGACAGGGGATTTACCGAGCACAGCGGCCACTCTACTTGTCACGAACGCCATTGCTCTTCTTGGAGCGGCGGCGATTGCCCGAGCATTGAACACGCACACGCTCAAGCACCGCAAGTAATAATTGATTCTCCAGATTCATGAAAGCCCCTGCGACTCTCCAGCAGAGCGCAGGGGCTTTTTGGGTTGCGTGTAACTTCTCGCCTGGCCTAGCAAACGTCAGGGCACTTATGCCTTTTTGGGAACTTTAACTAAGATGCCTTATTAAAAACCAAGCTGCATTACAAAACCTGCCTTTTGCTTTCGCCGCAGGGGAGAAAGCACATGTTTTCATTGCGCGAGTGGCCAAGGTCTTGTATACTTTTACGCCGCACATCGTGCAAAAAGCCGCTTGGCCCCATCGTCTAGTGGCCTAGGACATCGCCCTTTCACGGCGAAAACAGGGGTTCGATTCCCCTTGGGGCTACCAAGATCCGCGCTTCTCTCATTGAGAATCAGAAGGAGAAACTATGGCCGAGAAACCCACCAAACCACAGGCAGAAACCCCGAGCCCGTCCCTGAATGATTCCAAAAGTACGCAGGAGACTAACGTCATCTCCAACAGAGTTCTTTCTGTTGTGGCCTTCATTATTACATCGGGCTACATTCTTCTCGTTGTGCTGGACATGTTTGCTGAGGCAATTAACTACGACCTTATCCCACTCCAAACTCTCATCTATTACATGGCTCCGGTCTTGATTTGTCTTGCCGCCGCTTATATCCTTAACGCACTTGCTACGTTTCAGGGGCGCAGCTGGTGGAACCTCGCCTCATGCGTTATGTACATTGCCACCATCGCCGTATATCCGTCTCTTTGGTACCTCGTAATCATTCAGACACTCCTTACCTTTTTATCTTTCTTCCGAATGCATAATCGTGAAATGAAAGAAGCTGCTCAAGAGCATATAGAGGAAACTCAAGAAACACCTCTCGTTGATACGCCAAATAAAAAGATGGAAGAACTTGCCAACCAAAAGTCTTCCAGTAAAGAGTAAAGGGCAACAAGTTAATAGATTGCTTTTGCCTCTTGGCCAAGGGACAGCAAGGCACTCACAAGCACCCTGCGCAGATTTGAAGATAATCTGGTTGACAGCTTGAGGAGAATCTGGGTGGCAAGGAGTACTCAAAATGGCGAGAGAGTCTCTATATGAGCAGAGTTGAGGACATCGTGGAAAACAAACCAATCCTCCCTGTAGCTGCTATCTCACAACAGGTGCATCTAGCAAATCCCGCAGCATGCGCTCAAGCAATACTCGATGAAGCAAAAAAAGCGGCAGCGCAAGGCGCACGCCTCATTGTTTTCCCCGAACTTGCCCTTACGGGGGCAACGTGCGGCGATCTCTTTTTCCAAGACCTTCTTATTGCGTCTGCTCAACGCGAGCTTATCAAGCTGACGCAAGATACAAAAGAATTGCCAGCAGTGCTCGTGGTAGGGCTTCCTCTGCTGTGTAAGAGTCATCTTTATAATGCCGCAGCAGTGTTGCATAAAGGACAAATTCTTGGAATCGTCCCTAAAGTTTATGGAGAATGCGGCGAGCAGCTTCTTCAACAGGATTACCGCAACGAGCTAAGCTCCCAACACGAGTTACGCGCGCAGCATGAGCGGCGCACTCAATATGAGCAGTACGCTCAGCATGAGTTGCTAGCGCAATACAAACAACGTATCCAACATGAGCGGCGGTGGTTTTCCAACGGTGCTCATATCGATACAACGATAACAATTTGCGAGCAAAACGTGCCCTGTGGCCCTCATCTCGCATTTGAAATCCCGGGAGCAGAAGAAGCGGATCCCCACTCCCTGATAGTCACCATTGGAAACGATTACTTTTTTGACGCTGTTTGGGATGGCCATTGCTGCACAGGTTCCAGCCCGGAAACCTCTCATACATGCATTGCTAATCCGCACGCCACGCCTGCCATTGCCGCTCCGCTTTCTTTGGAGGCCTTTGTCCAGTCAGTCGCGTGTGAAAGAAGTCTTCCAATCGTGCGTGCTGGGGCAGGCGAGGGGGAGTCCACCACGGACTGTGTACTTAATGGCTCCTGTTTTGTATTTGAAGCAGATGGCTTAAAAAACGTTAACGTGCCAAAGAAAAACGTCATCCTGGCTCAAGAGGAAGTCAATCTTATTCAAGCAGACAGTAGCTCTGTTCAAGACGCCGCAAGCTTTGCTCAACAAGAAATCAACTGTGTGTACAATCTGAAAGCTTGGCAGGAAGCGATGCAAACGAGTCGATCCCCGCAGCCTTTCACAACCTCAGATCCCGATACTGTCGTTCGTGTATCAGAAGAAGCGCTTGCAATACAGACAAAAGCTCTTGTTCAGAGGCTTAAGGCAACGCACATTCAGAAGGTAGTTGTTGGCATTTCTGGAGGACTCGATTCAACACTTGCGCTCCTTGTATGCTGCAACGCCTTCGACCAACTAGGTTTTCCGCGCCAGGATATCTATGCCATAAGTATGCCTGGCTTGGGCACCACACAGAAGACAAGATCAAATGCGAAACTTCTTGCGGAGAACCTCGGCGCTTCATATCTGGAGATTTCCATTGCGGAAGCGGTTGCACAACACTTCAAGGACATAGGCCATAATCCAGCAGTTCAAAATGCCGCGTACGAGAATGCACAAGCGCGCGAGAGAACGCAGATTCTCATGGATTTTGCTAACGACCTGAACGGTTTTGTCGTAGGCACGGGCGACATGTCTGAAGCGGCGCTCGGGTGGGCCACCTTTAATGGGGACCATATGTCCATGTACAACGTAAATGCGGGAGTTCCAAAAACGTTGGTGAAAGCTATTGTGGCAACGGTCGCAGATAACCTGGAAGAAAACAGCCAGCGACCAGACAGCCTGCCAAATTCCGTGGCGCATACTTTGCGAGCAATTCTCGACACACCCATCTCGCCAGAGCTCTTGCCACCTTCTCAGGCAGACGTCATACAACAGAAGACGGAGGACGTGGTAGGTCCGTACGAGCTGCATGATTTTTTCCTCTATCACTTTGTTTATCTACACGAGTCGCCAGCAGGGATATATAAACATGCGTGTGCGGCATTTCCGCAAACCAAGCCAGAGACGGTCCTCTCCTGGCTTCGCATCTTTTTGAAACGGTTTTTCTCGCAGCAGTTCAAAAGAAGCTGTGCTGTTGATGGACCCCAGGTCGTAGCATTTTCGCTTAGCCCACGCTCGGGTTTTGAAATGCCAAGCGATGCGCAAGTGGATGCTTGGCTGGAAGAGCTTACGTGTAATCTAGAAGAGCTAAAATAAGAGCTCAAATAAATCTAAGTCCCTTCATAGTAGATTTTGTTGGCAAATTGCAGTACTATGTAGAGTACTGCTCGCTTCATTGGGCATAAGAAGAAACATTGCGCATAACGCACAATTATAGTGCGTTGCGCATAACGCAAGACGATAAAAGGAGAGAGTATGAAGTTGAAACCTTTAGGCGATCGCGTTTTAGTGAAGCCAGCCCCTAAAGAAGAAAAGACCGCAACCGGTCTTTATATATCATCAGGAGCTCAGGAGAAACCGCAGAAAGGCACTGTTGTTGCGGTTGGCGCTGGACGCCTGGACGAATCAGGTAACCGCATTCCGCTTGATGTCAAAAAGGGCGATGAGGTCTTTTACGGCAAATTTGGCGGCAATGACATCAAGATAGATGGGGAAGATTATCTCCTGCTTCGCTCTGATGACGTGTATGCCATTATCGAGAAATAGGGCAACAAAGGCCGAAAGAGCAAAAGTAGAAAGAACTTAGGAGACATTATGGCTAAAGATATAACGTTTGGAACTGATGCGCGCGAGCTCCTTGCTCGCGGTGTTAACACGCTTGCTGATGCTGTTACCACAACTATGGGCCCCAAAGGCCGCTATGTTGCGCTGCAAAAATCTTACGGATCCCCCACTATCACCAACGATGGTGTGTCCGTTGCAAAAGAGATTGAGCTTAAAGATCCCATTGAAAACATGGGTGCACAACTCGTGAAAGAGGTTGCCACCAAGACAAACGACACGGTGGGAGACGGCACCACAACTGCAACGCTTCTTGCACAGGTAATCGTAAATGAAGGTCTCCGCAATGTGGCCGCTGGTGCAAATCCGCTTGCCATTCGTCGCGGAATTGACAAGGCTGTCAGCACGGTTGTTGAAGCTATGAAAAAGTCGGCAAAAAAGGTCTCTACCAAAGAGCAAATTGCTAGTGTAGGTACCATTTCCGCAGCAGACCACGTTATTGGCGAGAAGATCGCAGATGCCATGGAGGATGTGGGCAAGGACGGCGTCATCACCGTTGAGGAATCGCAGACCTTTGGCATTGATATTGAAACAGTGGAGGGTATGCAGTTTGATAAGGGCTACATTTCCCCTTACTTTGCCACCGATAACGAGACAATGGTTTGTGATCTCAAGGATCCTTACATCCTTATGACCGATCAAAAAGTCACCAATATCCAGGACATTCTTCCTGTTCTTGAGGCGGTTCAAAAGCAAGCGGCCTCTCTCCTCATCATTGCTGAAGATGTTGACGGCGAAGCGCTTGCAACCCTTATTTTGAACAAGCTTCGCGGAACGCTGCAGGTTTGCGCTGTTAAGGCCCCTGGCTATGGCGACCGCAGAAAGCGCATGCTTGAGGACATCGCTGCTGTTACGGGCGGCCAGGTTGCCATGGAGGAGCTGGGTCTTAAGCTTGCCGATACAACCGCCGATATGCTGGGTCGCGCTAAGTCCGTCAAGATTACTAAGGATGAAACAACCATCGTTGATGGCGCTGGTAAAAAGGCTGCCATTGCAGACCGCATCAACCAGATTCGCGGTGAAATTGAGCACACAGACTCTGACTTTGACAAGGAGAAGTTGCAGGAGCGCTTGGCTAAGCTCTCTGGTGGTGTTGCAGTGATTCGTGTTGGCGCAGCAACGGAGGTTGAACTTCGCGAAATTAAGCACCGCATTGAGGATGCTCTGCAGGCCACGCGCGCAGCGGTGGAAGAAGGTATCGTTGCTGGTGGCGGCGTTGCCTTCCTCGACGCAAGCGCTTCGCTGAACAAGCTCACGACAGATGATCCTGACGAGAAGGTGGGCGTTGATATCGTGGCAAGCGCGCTGGTTGCGCCCGTTAAAACCATTGCTAATAATGCAGGCTATGAAGGCGCTGTCGTTGCCGAGAAGATCCGTGGACTCAAAAATGGCCATGGCCTGGATTCAGCTACGGGCAAGTATGGCGACATGATTGACATGGGAGTTCTTGATCCTGTTAAGGTCTGCCGTACCACCCTTCAAAATGCAGCGTCGGTTGCAAGCCTCATTCTTATTACTGAGGCTACTGTATCTGATGAGCCAAAGAACACCTCTATTGAGGAGGCTATCTCTGCGGCAGCTGCTCAAGGCGGTGCTGGTGGCGGCATGTATTAATGTCTTAGCCGCGCGACTGTAGACATGTAGGTGCAACAACACGGCTGAAACTACAGTTGAATTGCTGCAGCGCATATGCCTAGCGCAAAGCAATAAAAACGGGTTCCTGCGGGAACCCGTTTTTTGTACCGCCGTTATGTCGCACGCTCATTCATGGAACACATAGCAACTCTTCATTCTCGTACGCTTATTCTTGCGGCTGTGTAGTATGATGAGCCGTGAGTAGTAAAAAAGGACGTCGCGAGCCCTAATGAAGAAAGAACGTAGCTTGATGAAAAGGGTACGTAGCGGGAGAAAAGCTTGCAAAGGGGAAAAGGAATAAATGATGAAAGTTGCTGTAGCTTCAGACCACGCGGGCTTTTGCCAAAAGGACCATATCATCGCTTACCTGTGCTCACTGGGCGCTGAGGTCGAAGATTTTGGCCCTGGAGACGAAGAGCGCGTTGATTATCCAGACTACGCCGATAAGGTAGCGCGCGCCGTTGCTTCAGGTAAGGCAGACCGCGGTGTTCTCCTGTGTGGAACAGGCCTAGGGATGGCACTTACTGCCGATAAAGTTCCTGGCATTAGAGCCGTAGCTGTCCAAACGCCAGAGTTTGCACGCCTGGCGCGCGAGCACAACGATGCTAATGTCGTGTGTCTTTCGGGACGTTTTGTAGATCCTGAAGTGAATGAAGAAGTTGTAAAAGAGTTCATGACGACTGATTTTGCGGGTGGACGTCATGCCGTGCGCGTACAAAAAATCATGGAAGAGGACAAACGCTAGTAGCTACACTAAAGGACCGGTAGATAGTACGGTAGGAGCTACGCTAGGACTTAAGGCAGGAGTTCCGTCAATAGTTACGGTAGGTCTTACAGCAGGAGTTGCTTAAGGAGTAGGTATGTCAGAACCAATTGTTGATACAGATCGTGTTCACGTGCTAGACCATCCCCTTGTCCAGCACAAAATGGCTATCCTGCGGCGCACGGAGACAGGAACCAAGCAGTTCAGAGAGCTCATCCGTGAGCTTGCCCTCTTTGAAGGATACGAAGCCACTCGCGATTTTCCTCTTGAAGACATCGAGGTCACAACGCCCTTGGAAACTACGAGCGCCAAGCAAATTGCAGGTAAAAAGGTTGCCATCGTTCCTATTCTGCGCGCAGGTCTGGGCATGGTGGATGGCCTTTTGGAATTATTACCTTCCGCGCGTGTGGGACATATTGGGATGTTTCGTGACCCCAAGACTAAAGAGCCACAACCTTACTACTGCAAGTTGCCGGGCGATATTGAGTCCCGCACCGTTCTTTTGGTTGACCCCATGTTAGCGACGGGCGGCTCGGCCAATGCAGCCCTTGATTATCTGCGCAAAGCGGGCGTAAAAGACATCCGCTTCTTAGTGATTGACGCTGCTCCGGAAGGTGTCAACGCTGTTCTGGACCACGATTCAGACGTGCGCATCTATGCCACGTCGCTTGACAGGCAGCTCAACGAGAACGCATACATCTTGCCTGGCCTCGGCGATGCAGGCGATAGAATCTTCGGCACATTCTAATAATTTTGCCGCAGAGATTCTCTTGTCGGACTAGAGGACTAGACCACGTTCTCTTCGCACATATGAGTCAACGCGAAGCGTAAGCGAATTGAGCAAGCGAGCAAAACAACGATGACGATGGATCTTGTTATTACCATGCTTGTGGGCGTTACCGTGGGGTTTATCGGCAATTTACCTGCGCTTTTACTCTGCCGCATGGCGCGCAGACGCTCCTATGCCAATATGGGGGCGGCATTTGTAGTGCTTTTGGTTTCGTTTTTGTTTTTTTCAGCGGCACTCTTTGCGGCATTCAAACTAGCGCCAGATCAATTCATCATTTTTGCCGTCATTTGCATGGGGAGCTTTCTTGCTTCCTTTGTTGTGGAGGCCATCTGCGCCTACCGGTGGATGAATCGGTAAAAAACAGGCTTAAGCAGGATAGCGAGAGCGAACTCTGATACTATAGAGCGCGTCGCAACGGCGGTGCTCCGGCCTGGGATGGGACTGTCGAAACCGGCGAAGCGGCGCGAGGATTAAGCAGGTTGAAGCTGCCAATCGAACCGCGACGGCGTCCCCCTAACGCCAGCACAAGGCAACTCACGCAAGGAGATAAGCGTGGAAGAGTTTGATAAACTTCCAGAAAAAGTTAACGAACTAGTTAACTCGTTTATATCCGAACCCATTCTGGGCGAAGGACACTTTCCTATAACACAGTATTCCCTGGCTATGTTCATTGCTATCGTGATTTTGTGCATCGTGTTCTTCCGCTTTAGGAAAAAGCAGGCGGCCTCACTTGTCCCGCAAGGCCGCTTTGTAAATGCAGTGGAATTCCTTATTGAATTTGCCCGCAAAGACCTGGTGCAAGACATGTTGGGTAGCACATGGAGAAAGCACTTCCCCTTCATAGCTACCATTTTCTTCTTTATTCTTATCAATAACCTCATTGGCCTTATCCCCGGTTTCCATCCTGGGACCGGCACCATGGGCGTTACTTTTGCGCTGGCACTTATCTCATTTTTCTACTTCATTTACACCGGCGTTAAGAAAGATGGCGGCTTTGGTTATCTCATGTCACTCAAACCTAAAGGCGTGCCTTTCCCGATGAATTGGCTCGTCTGGGTTATTGAAATTTTTTCTACCTTCTTGCGTCTCATTACACTTGCTGTGCGTCTGTTCTGCAACATGTTCGCTGGCCACATTGTTATGGGAACCTTCGCCATTTTGGCATCGCTCTTTATTGAGCGCATAGGCCAAGGCGTCACGTTCGAGGCCTTCACAGGAGCAGGCGTTTCGCTTCTGTGGCTGCTCGTTCTTATCGCCATTTACGCCGTCGAGATGCTCGTGGCCGCTATTCAGGCCTACGTCTTCTCGCTACTATCAGCCGTCTACATTCAGCTTGCTGAAGAGGAAGAATAGAAAGAATAAGAAGAAGACGGTTTTAGAAGAAAAAGGTTTTCTCGCCGAGAAAATCTCACTAACCACGCAACCAGACAAAGGAGGAATCGTGGGAGTTATTGGATACGGAATTGGTGTTATTGGAGCCGGTCTTGGTATTGGCATTGCCGCTTACGGCGCCACGACTTCTATGGCACGCCAGCCTGAGGTGCAAGGCCGTTTGTTCACTGTCTTTATTCTGGCTTCGGCCTTTGTTGAGGCACTGGCTCTGATTGGCTTTGTCGTTTCGCTTCTGGGTTAGAAGGCGCGCGTTATGAAAAAGAAAACGCTTGCATTGCCGTCTGCGGCAGGCGCCTTGGGGCCCAAGCTGAGCGGTGCCAGCGCTGGCGCCGTGAGAGCTAAGCTGAGCGTCGCCGGCACGAGAGCCGTCGCTGGCGTTGCCGCAGCCGCAACCGCAACTTTTGCTGCTGCGGTGCTTTTCTCGGCACCCATCATGGCGTTTGCTGATGAGGCCGCAAATGCAGCCGCCAGTGCTGCAGGCGCCGCAGACGCTGCCGCAGAAGCAGCAAAAGATGCCGCGCAGAGCATGCCATCTGCCTTTGACATCCTCGTGCCCAAACCCGAGGAGTTCTTCCCGGCGCTCATCTCATTTCTTGTTATCTGGTTTGTTCTGTACAAGTTTGTGTGGCCATCCGTGCTTAAAACCCTGGATGCCCGCCAAAAAACGATTCAGGACAACCTAGACGCTGCCGAGAAAAACAAGATTGAAACAGCGCGCGCTTATGAAAAAGCTCAAGCCTCTATTGAGGATGCGCAAGCCAAGGCTGAAGACATCATCAGCGAGGCAGAGCACGACGCCGAAGCAACCCGTGAAAGCATCATCAAGAAGGCCAACGCGGACGCTGAGCGCATTAATCAAAAAGTACTTGAAAACATTGAAGCCAAAAAGAATGCTGCAATGGTTGGGCTGCAAGATCAGATGGCTGATCTTGCGGTGGATTTGGCGAGCGAAATCATTGGCGAGAACCTTGACGCCAACGTTCAGAAGAAGCTGATAGAAGAGTCGCTCAAGGAAGCTACCGGCTCTACGGGAGGCGCTGATGCCTCAAACTAGCCACGTGCGCACGCAAAAAGCGCAGATGTATGCCCATACGCTGCTGGAAGCTGCAAAGGCTGAAGGTCGCGAGCTCAAGGATCTTAAGACGCTCGATGCGCTTTCGGGCATGCTCTCTGAGGTAACCGATACGCTTCACGTTCTCATCGATGAGGGCGATGAAGATCTCCTGCCGCAGATTGCTCACTACTACGCAGAGCTCTTCCGCGAAGAACCCGACGTTGTCGCCGTTGATGTAACGACGGCCGTGCCGCTTGATGACGCTCTGCGCGCGAGCGTACAAAAGCACCTTGAGGCTGAATATAAGAAACCTATTTATATGGTTGAGCATGTGGATCCCTCCATCATAGGCGGCATTATTTTTTACGCGCGTGGCATTCGCCGTGACGCTTCCGTTCGCACCCGCCTTGAGCTCATCCGCAGATCTCTTAAAGAAAAGGGGGTGGATTAGATGGCGCAGAAAAAACAAACAGAGAAGCAGCAGGCAACCCTTGCCGATAAACCCGCCGCCTCCGCAAAAGAAACAACGCAGCCTGAAAAGGACCTCAAACGCGAGCAAGCCGTTGATGCTGCGCTCAAAGACGTTGTTATTAATGCAGACTCTATCAGCCATGTCCTCCGCACCAAGTTGCAAGATCTTGCCAATCCAATTGACACGCAAGATGTATCCACCGTTATCGAAATTGGCGATGGCGTAGCGCGTATCGCTGGTCTTAAGTCCGCTATGGCTGGCGAGATGCTGGAGTTTACCTCTTCGCTCACCGGCAAGCACGTCTACGGACTCGCTCAAAATCTGGATGAGACAGAAGTGGGCGCCGTTCTCTTTGGCGATGCGGGTTCCATCCGTGAGGGCGACGAGGTTCGCACAACGGGACGTGTTATGGATATCCCCGTGGGTCCAGACATGCTGGGCCGCGTGGTGAATCCGCTTGGCGAAGCAATTGATGGCCTTGCCCCCATTGAGCCGGTTGCATCGCGCCCTATTGAGTTTAAGGCGCCTGGCATTATGGCCCGCATGCCCGTGTGCGAGCCTGTTCAGTCTGGGCTTATCGCCATCGATGCCATGATTCCTGTAGGCCGCGGTCAGCGTGAGCTCATCATTGGTGATCGCAAAACCGGTAAGACTGCCATTGCCATTGATACCATCATCAATCAAGCCGATTCTGACATGATTTGTATCTATGTTGCCATTGGTCAGAAGGCCTCTACCGTAGCCACCATCAAAAAGACCTTAGAGGAGCACGGCGTCCTTAATAAGACCATCATTGTGGCAGCCACCGCATCTGACTCTGCGCCGCTGCAGTTCATTGCTCCTATGGCAGGAGCAGCTATTGGCGAGTACTTTATGTACACCGGCGCTGATGGCAAGGAAGCCAATAAGAACAATCCCGGCCGGTCTGTCTTAGTTGTCTACGATGATTTATCTAAGCAGGCTGTGGCTTATCGTCAAATGTCGCTCACGCTGCATCGTCCCCCCGGACGCGAGGCCTATCCAGGCGATATTTTCTACCTCCACTCGCGCCTTTTGGAGCGTGCCTGCAAGCTGGATGAAGAGCACGGCGCAGGTTCCATGACGGCTCTTCCCATCATCGAGACGCAAGAGGGCGATGTTTCAGCCTATATCCCTACTAACGTTATCTCTATCACCGATGGCCAGATCTATCTTCAATCCAACCTCTTCTTCCAAGGCCAGCGCCCTGCCGTTGACGTGGGCATTTCCGTTTCTCGCGTAGGCGGTGGCGCACAGATCAAAGCCATGAAGCAAGTGGCCGGCAACCTGCGTTTGGATCTAGCAAGCTATGCAGAGCTCCAGAGCTTTGCGCAGTTTGGATCGGATTTGGATGATGCCACTCAGCAACAGCTCAATCGAGGCGCACGCATGACGGAAATCTTGCGTCAGCAGCGCTTCTCGGCATTGCACGTGGCAGACCAAGTTGCCATTATCTTTGCCGGCAACAACGGCTTTTTAGACGATCTGCCCGTTGCGCACGTCATTGAGTTTAGAGATGGACTGGTGCAGTATTTGCAGACGCACCAAAAGGAGCTGCGCACAAAGATTCAGCAGGGCCGTATTTCTGATGAAACTGCCGAGAAACTTAAGGCAGCCATTCAAACCTATAAGGATCGTTTTGTAGCGGGCCACACAGACTTGTCGCGCGCCCAGGCGGAAGAAGATGTTGTGGAGGCAGGCGCTGTGATTGGCGCTGACCAGACGGAACTGCCAGATTCTGCCGGAACCAGCGACGGAACGCTGATGGATGCGTCCGAGTCCGCCCCCGTGGAGCCCCAAGAAACAGCTGATTAATTGCTCATGACATGCTGATTAACGTCTGATTACTTGAGATATTGAAATGGCCAATCTGCGGGACATAAAGCGTCGTATTCGTTCGGTTTCTTCCACGAAGCAAATCACGCACACGATGGAGATGGTTTCTACCACCAAAATCATGCGCGCCCTTACGCGTGCCATGGAAGCTGCTCCTTATAAAAATGCGATGACTTCCATGCTCGCCAACGTTTCCGCCGCAAGCACCGGAGAGAACGTGCCGCTCCTCTATGACCCCGAGAAGATTGAAACCGCACTTGTCATTGTGGTTGCTTCAGATCGCGGACTTGCGGGAGGATTCAACGTACAAGTGGAGCGTGCGGCAGCCAAGCGCCTTGCAGAGTTTGAGCGCCAAGGCATCAAGACAGAAGTGATTACAGCGGGAAAAAAACCAACCGAGTTCTTTCTCGCGAGGAAGAGAAAACCCATTCTGTCGTTTGAAGGCATCTCTGCCGATCCTACGCTAGTGGAAGCCAATCAGATTTCTTCGTACCTTATGGATGCTTTCACTTCGCACCACCTTGATCGCGTGGAAATGTTTTATCAGCACGCAAAAAGCCGTGTTGAACAGACCCTTACTCATGAGGTTTTGCTCCCGGTGGCACCTAAAAATTTGCGTCTACCAAACGACCCACGTTCTAAGGAAGCGTCTTCCTCGGTGCACGATCAATCGTCCGTTGACGCGAACCAAGTGCTGGATTTTGAATTCGAACCGTCTGCGCGCGAGGTGTTGGGATTTTTGATTCCGGCCTATATTAGAACCGTTATATATCACGCGTTGATTGATTCGGCCGCTGCAGAGCACGGGGCTCGCCGCCGCGCCATGCAGGCCGCTACAGAAAATGCGACAGAAATTATTCAAACCCTTTCACGTCAATACAACCGAATCCGCCAGTCCTCCATTACCACTGAGCTTAATGAAATCGTAGGTGGAGCGGCGGCTCTAGAGGAGATGTAATGGCCACAGAAACGAAGTCAAAAGAAGCGGCAAAAGCGCACGTGCAAGAACAGACACAAGAGCATGCCGCAGCAGGGCAACACGTGGGCACCGTCGTGCGTATTGTGGGCCCTGTTGTGGATGTGCAATTTGAAGGCTACATGCCCGCCATCTATAACGCCTTGCATGTTGACGCCAAGACGCCCTTTGGTCCTATTCACGTAGTACTGGAAGTGGAATCACAGTTACCGGGCGGCGTGGTGCGTACGGTTGCCATGAGCTCTACCGATGGTATGCAACGCGGCCTTCGTGCGGTCGACACAGGAAAGCCCATGGAAATGCCGGTTGGCATGGACACCATGGGTCGCGTATGGAACGTACTGGGCGAGCCCGTAGATGGCAAACCTATGCCCAAGGACGTTAAGTACTATCCCATTCATCATCCCGCACCCGCTTTTGACGATCTCACTACCAACGTAGAGATTTTTGAGACGGGTATCAAAGCCATTGATCTTCTCGAACCCTATATCCGCGGCGGTAAGACCGGTCTTTTTGGCGGAGCTGGCGTGGGCAAGACGGTTCTCATTCAAGAGCTCATCAACAACCTCGCACTTGAGCACGGCGGTACGTCTGTCTTCACCGGCGTGGGCGAGCGCACCCGCGAGGGTACCGACCTCTATCTGGAGATGACAGAGTCTGGCGTTATTAAGAAAACCTGTCTGGTATACGGCCAGATGAACGAGCCGCCAGGAGCGCGTTTGCGCGTAGCGCTTGCTGGCCTTACGGAGGCTGAGTACTTCCGCGATCAGGGCCAGGACGTGCTCCTCTTTATCGATAATATCTTCCGTTTTTCGCAAGCCGGCTCTGAGGTATCCGCCCTGCTGGGCCGCATGCCGTCTGCCGTAGGATACCAGCCCACGCTTGCCACGGAGATGGGTGATTTGCAGGAGCGCATTGCCTCCACCAAGGAGGGCTCCATCACGTCCGTTCAAGCCGTCTACGTTCCCGCGGACGACCTCACGGACCCTGCGCCTGCAACAACCTTTACGCACTTGGATGCCACCACCGTTTTGTCGCGTGCCATTTCAGATCTTGGTATCTATCCGGCAATTGACCCGTTGGCGTCTTCATCGGATGCGTTGGATGCCACAGTGGTTGGCAAGGAGCATTATCGTGTGGCCATGGCCGTTCAAGAAGCGCTCCAGGCCTATTCAGACTTGCAGGATATCATTGCCATTCTGGGTATGGACGAGCTCTCTGACGAGCAGCGCAACACCGTTATGCGCGCGCGCAAGATTCAGCAGTTCCTCTCGCAATCGTTCCACGTTGCCGAGCAGTTCACGGGCAACCCCGGCGTCTACGTTAAGGTTGAAGACACGGTTCGTTCGTTTGCTGCCATTGTGGACGGCGAGGTTGACGACATTCCCGAGCAATGCTTCCGCTTTGCAAGCACCATTGAGGACGTTAAAAAGCGTGCCGAGAAACTCAAGACAAACAAGTAGTGCTTACAGCGCACGCGTTGCGCAGCGTAGCTGATGGATGGTGCTTTAAGCATTGCGACTGCTTAGACGAGATAGAGATAGCAAGACTGAAGGTAAGGCGCTCAGTAATTCAGAGCGTGGATGACAAGTTAGTGTCCTAAAGGAAATGAAATTTTCGTATGCATACGTTAGGCTACCAAATAGTAAGACCGGATAAGTTGCTTCACCAAGGTGATGCTACTGCTATAACCTTTGTGGCTCGCACGGGAGAGATTGGCGTACTTCCGGGTCACGCTAAAGAGATATGCGCGCTAGGTAAAGGCATTTGTCGCATTGAACACGAGCCTGATGATGATGGCAACACCACTACGCGCATTGCCATATTTGGGGGCTACGCAGAGATTACGGAAGACGAGGTCATCGTCCTTGCCGACCACGCTCGCAACGTTAACGACATCTATCCTGATGTAGTGAATCAAACCAAACAGGACGCGGAAGTAGAACTTAATAAGCTCCCCAAGCAAGATTCACGTCGTGTGTATTTTGAGCAGAAGATGCAGTGGTGCGACCTGCTCCTGGACGCCAACCGCCAATTCGGCGAGCACTAAAAAGGAATTTACGAAACCGTTTGCAGCTCGCGCTCCTGGTCTGGAACTTCCTCAATAAGCTTATAACTTGCGCCCCTCGCTTGCAGTCTTATGAACGAACGATGGATGACCACCTCGTCTGCAACCTTCTCAATAAGCTAGATCGCGCGCCCCTCGTTTGCAATCTCCTCGACAAACCAGCGGGGGTTCTCGTAGTAAAGCGATGTAATAGTGCGTCCAATACGTACGGTGTAACAGATGCCGTCGCCACCCACCCGCCGTGCTGCGGAGCGCCGCACAGAGCGCACCTCATCAATGGCATAGGTCTCGCCGTTGTACCACTGCACCGAAAGTGGCCGCACGCGCCCATCCTCATCCATGCGCGCCACCACCGAGACATACCGCTTCACCCTATTTGAAATCCCCTTCATGACAATAATCCTCACCGCAAGAATCCAATGGGATGCACTGTGTTGTCGCGCTTAATATCTACCTGCCGCATCGCTTCGTCGCTGAGCTCAACCACACGCCGTACGCAGTTATTGCCAAAGCGCCGACGCAACTCATCAATTGCTAAATCCAAGCGCTCCTGGCGCCACGTTGCCTGCTCCTCGCCAAACAAATCGAGCTGCCGCGGACCTTCCAACGCCGCCAAATTTGTTGCCCGCACATGAATTGCGCGCAGCGCATGCGCGCGGTCAAAGGGCTGATTCGCACGCAAAAGGCCCATCGCCAGTCGCGCAATGTCACGCGTAAGACACGTTGGCTGGCTTAGTGTTGTTTGCCGAGAATACCCCGAGAGATCGCCCGCGCGGCGCGCGGCTACAGAGACGGTTCTGCATCTAAAGTGGGCTTCTCGGAGGCGTTGTCCAACAGATTCAGAAAGCAGCCACACCAGCGCTTCTACGTCTTTCTCGGTGACAAGATCGTGCGGAGCAGTAAGGCCGTTGCCAATGCCTTTAATAACGTAGTCAACGTCTGCCTTGGCGGGGTCCATCACGCGGACCTGGCTGCGGTCCTCTCCGCGCGCAAAAGAACGCAGCATAAAGCCAATTTTTCCAAAGCGCGTTTGGAGGAAAGTGTCGCTAGCGTGCGCAACATCACCAATGGTATAGAAGCCATTTGCCGCAAGTTTGCGCGCCGTGACAGGTCCTATGTAGATCATGCTGGCGGCTGGCATGGGCCAGGCAAGTTGGCGGTAATTGTCGCGCGTGATGCAGAGGATGCCATCGCCTGAATCCGTGTCGCTGCCCAGCTTGGCAAAAACCTTGTTCCAGGAGACGCCTATGGAAACGGTGAGGCCAAGCTCAGCCTTGATGCGTTCAGAAATTTCCTGCGCAACCCTATAGGCGCTTTCAAGAGAGCGTGTTGATGCTTTGGTTTCTAGTGGGTGCGTATAAGCTGAAGCTCCAGTCTGGTGGGTCTGCCTATAGGGCGGCGCGCCAGTCTGGTGGGTCTCCCTATAAGGTTGCGTGCCACCAAACAAATGAAGCGACCCCGTCACATCAATCCAAGATTCGTCCAGACCAAAAGGCTCCACCTGATTGGTGTATTCGTAATAGAGCATTCGTGCCAGCTTGGAATATCGCTTGTAGGCTTGGTAGTCAGGCGGCACAATGATGAGCTGAGGACACTTTTGCTGCGCCTGCCAAATGGCCTCTCCCGTCTTGACACCAGCTGCTTTTGCCTCGCGCGATTTAGCTAGAATGATACCGTTGCGCCGTTTTGGATCCCCAGCTACTGCAATAGCTTTGCGGCGGAGAGCAGGATCGCGGTGTTGCGCAACGCTTGCGTAAAAGGCATTCATATCAATATGCAAGATTGCTCGGTCGCGCATTAGTATCTCCAAACTGTAAATAAGACTCCGTGTTCTTAGCTGGGTGCCATAGTAGAACATATGTTCGGTTATTGGGGAGACTCATGATGACCGTTTCACTCCACGCTGTCAATGAAAATTTTCAGAAAATACATTGGAAGAAGGAGGCAGAGAGCTTACTGCGTCTTGTCCCATTTCTCATTCTTGGCTTCCCCCAGCAAGACTCCGCGCCCTTCTCGCTTAGAGAGGATCGACAACAAGTTCGGGGTCAATGTCTTCCTGAGCAACGCCAATTTTTGATCCCCGCTTTGCATACCATGAGATATAGAGTAGGGCAGGGACGTATGCAAGCAGCACAATGGCGTAGTTGGTAAGAGATGCGAACACAGAGAGAACGACGGTGAAGACGCCGCCTCCCAACATACAGGTAACGAGAAGAGCGCCCGCAATTTTGAGCTCGGATTTATGAAGTCCCCGCAGCGCTATGGAAAAGATGGTTGCGTAGGCTACAGAACAGAAGAAAAAGGCGCAGATATAGCACGTCAAGCCAATCATTCCTAAGCCCGCAAGTCCCAGAATACAGGCCAGAGCAAAAAAGAGCGCAGCGCAGCACATAAACCCGGAGAGCAGTTTATACTCGCTCATGCGTCGCAAAAGAAGCACGCTTACAAAACGTCCGGCAGTAAGGGCAAGCGAACTAATACCTACCAAAAACGCGGAGGCCCCTAAGCTCACGCCAACTTCCTCTTGTGCAAACCAGCCTACAAAAGTCATCCCCGATAGCTGAATGCCGCAATAGAGGAAGAGTGCAAATATTCCCAGTACGTAATGCGGGTGGCGGAAAGGCGCTATGAAGGAGGTACGCGCGCGGCGCTCTTCAGGGGTTGCATCTATCTCGCAGGGTAAGTGTGGCAGTTTAATGCATAAGAAAACGATAGCGAGAAGCACGAGTGTCCCTGCCATGCCTCCGTATATCACCTTAAGGCTCCCTAAAAATTGCAGCTTGTCTTCAAGGAATTGTCCCGCGGCATGCGTTGCTTGATAGGGGTCAGAAGCAACAGCGGTCACAAAGAAGCTCAACAGGATGGGGCCCAAAATAGAACCCAGCCCATTAAAAGCATTTGCCAGATTGATGCGCCCCGCCTCACTTTTTGCATCTCCCAAACGCGTCACATAAGGATTGCAGTTTGCCTCAAGGCCCGCTGAACCTAGCGACATCACGAAAAGCGCAAGAAGGAAAATACAAAACCCAATGCTCGTGTACGTTCTTGCAGTATTTGCAGCAGGAATTGCTAAAAGGCAACCAATGGCAAAAATGGCGAGAGAGCTGATGATGCCGCCCTTAAATCCAAACCGATGCGAGATGAGGGCGGCAGGTATTGCCGCTGCGGCATAAGCAAGGTAATAAAAGAGCTGCATCAGCGCAGCATTGGTGCCGTCAAGGTTGAGATAGTAGGCAACAGAAGTATTGAGAGAATTCATGAGGTTCATTGCCAAACCCCACATTAAGAAGAGAAGGCAAATCAGGAGAAGCGTTGCCTTATACGATGGTCGCAAAGCCTTCATAAAACCTCCTTTAGTATGGTGGTGCGCCCTTGCGCATTCTTCCCGAGAAACCCTGGGGGTTGCGCTCGCTGGTAGGGAGGAGGAAAAGGGTAAAGCTAGCGAACGAGTATTTGGGCGTAGCCCAAACTGTTTGAAGTTCGCGCGTTACCCTTTTCCTCTATTCCGCATCCAAACTTCTTTTAGGTCGTGCCTAGCAGCGCTCGGTCATAATTTCGAGAATCTTCTTGTCCGTGACTTGCATGCCTTCTTGCGCAAGGATGCCAATATTTGCAATGGTTTCATCCACGCCCTTGGTGACAATACCGTCACCACCCAGGAACTGTTGATGGTGGAGCCACATCTCGCAACCCAAAACGCCCGCATCGATACTCTCGGCAATCTTGGCTGCACACGACGGCTTCGCGCCGTCGCAGATAGTACCGCTGATAATAGCGACCGCATTCACAATGCTATGAGCTATGGCTTTGTAGCTGCCGTCCAGAAGGTATGCGGCCGCTGCACCTACGCCCACGCCGGCACTCACAGCACCGCAATAGGCAGAAAGGCGTCCAATCCCGCGCTTTTGTTCAATGGCGATAAGATCGCTGAGCGCCACGGCGCGCATAGTTTGTTCTTCGTCTGCACCCAGACTTTCCGCAAGTTTCACCACGGGTACGCTTGCCGTAATGCCTTGATTGCCAGATCCCGACAAGATGACCACGGGTAACTCGCAACCGCTCATGCGCGCATCACTTCCCGCTGCGGCCCAAGCCTTCATGATATTTCTTATATTGGTACTGCCCTCCGCGAGAAGTACGCTGCCAATATTTGCGCCCCAATCACCTACAAGGCCTTCTTTTGCAATCGCTACGTTGCAGGCAATTTGTACTCCTACCAGCGGCTTTAGCTCTTCCAGTGAGACTTTTTTGACAAAGGCAAGAATGTCCTTCACGTTGAGCACGCTCTTATCGGTAAGGTTGTCTTCTGAACTCAAGGTAAGAGGTTGCTCAAAAAGCACCTTTCCATCCAGCTCTTCGAGCACAATGTTAGAGTGGTTATTGGCAATGCGCACCGTGGCAGTGTGTCCCTTATTGGCTCCGGTACCGTTTGTTTTGCCGGTAATCTTTATGTCAAGGAGATGCGGTGTGTCTGCACATACAATTTTTATAGGGACCTCATGAATAAACCGCTTAATCACTGCCTTTTGATTCTTGGGAAGCGCACTTATAACCTCCAGCTTCTTGCTGGCATCACCGCCAATGGCCCCGGCTGCAATGGCCGCTTCAAGACCGCGCAAACCGCCGGTATTGGGAACAACCACGCTTTTGACGTTTTTGATGATATTGCCCGATACCTCTGCGACCATCTCATCAGGTACATCGCCTAAAAGGGCACGCACTCGCGCCGCAGCGTAGGCAACGGCGATAGGCTCGGTGCAGCCCATAGCAGGAACAAGTTCCTCCTTGAGGATGGACAGGTAAGCGTTTTTTATTGCTTTTGTGAGCATGGGGGCACTCCTCGTTAGCTTTTCTCCTACATCTAGTTCAGTTTTAGTTTATCTAGCTCAGTTGTTGTGCGTCCAGTCTAGGTTTACTACGTCCAGTTCAGTTGCAGTTTATCTGGTCAAGGTTTAGCTCATCCAGTTCAGCTGGTCCGGTATTTGCTTATCTTTCCGCCTGTATTGTATTCCTAAAAGATATGCGCAAACGTTTTATTTTGCGTTTTTATCGGAAAAAAAAGCACCTGGTAGAAGCGACGCCGCTATAAGAATTGTGGAGGAATTGTGAATTTTTGCTCGCCGAAAAAATCTCGAGCAAAAACGCTCCTGAGGAGTGTATTATCTTTCCTCGCGCCGCGTTGAGCAAAGATTCAGTATTGAATCCTCTTGTAACAACCATCTTAGCGATATTTTCGGCGGTGGACCTTGAGAACTGGATACTGTGATCTACTTAGGTAGATTTACGCATGACAGACCATTTTAGTGGTTCTTTGACATGTCAATTTCACATGACGAAACTACTACCAAATGGATCCAGCGGATACGATTGTCATTTGATAATTCGATCAGCGTTCGGTCAAGATTAAACAAATCGTGCAACTAAGTAATTGAGGATGAACCCACTTTATATATAGGGGATGCAGAAAGCCTCCTCTCAGGAAGCTTTTCTAGGCCTTTGGCCCTATTTGCAACCTCACTAATATATAGACGGTTCATTTCAAATACGTTTGAACGGAGAGTTCGATCCTGGCTCAGGATGAACGCTGGCGGCGCGCTTAACACATGCAAGTCGAACGAGAAGCAGGACTTCGGTCCTGTGGATAGTGGCGAACGGCTGAGTAACACGTGAGTAACCTGCCCTTCTCATTGGGATAGCCTCGGGAAACCGGGGTTAATACCAAATACTCTGGCATCTGGACATCCAGAAGCTAGGAAAGCTCCGGCGGAGAAGGATGGACTCGCGGCCTGTTAGCTTGTTGGTGAGGTAACGGCTCACCAAGGCCATTATGGGTAGCCGGGTTGAGAGACCGACCGGCCAGATTGGGACTGAGACACGGCCCAGACTCCTACGGGAGGCAGCAGTGGGGAATATTGCGCAATGGGCGAAAGCCTGACGCAGCGACGCCGCGTGCGGGATGAAGGCCTTCGGGTTGTAAACCGCTTTCAGCAGGGACGAGGCCGCAAGGTGACGGTACCTGCAGAAGAAGCCCCGGCTAACTACGTGCCAGCAGCCGCGGTAATACGTAGGGGGCGAGCGTTATCCGGATTCATTGGGCGTAAAGCGCGCGTAGGCGGCTTGTTAGGTCGGAGGTTAAAGACCGAGGCTCAACCTCGGCACGCCTCCGATACCGGCAGGCTTGAGTGTGGTAGAGGAAGGTGGAATTCCCAGTGTAGCGGTGGAATGCGCAGATATTGGGAAGAACACCAGCGGCGAAGGCGGCCTTCTGGGCCATCACTGACGCTGAGGCGCGAAAGCTAGGGGAGCAAACAGGATTAGATACCCTGGTAGTCCTAGCTGTAAACGATGGATGCTAGGTGTGGGGAGAAACTCTCTCCGTGCCGTCGCTAACGCATTAAGCATCCCGCCTGGGGAGTACGGCCGCAAGGCTAAAACTCAAAGGAATTGACGGGGACCCGCACAAGCAGCGGAGCATGTGGCTTAATTCGAAGCAACGCGAAGAACCTTACCAGGGCTTGACATATAGGTGAAGCCGTGGAAACACGGTGGCCGAAAGGAGCCTATACAGGTGGTGCATGGCTGTCGTCAGCTCGTGTCGTGAGATGTTGGGTTAAGTCCCGCAACGAGCGCAACCCCTGTTATATGTTGCCAGCATTCAGTTGGGCACTCATATGAGACCGCCGGCGTTAAGCCGGAGGAAGGTGGGGACGACGTCAAGTCATCATGCCCCTTATGTCCTGGGCTGCACACGTGCTACAATGGCCGGCACAACGGGCTGCAACTGCGCGAGCAGTAGCGAATCCCTTAAAGCCGGCCCCAGTTCGGACTGGAGGCTGCAACCCGCCTCCACGAAGCCGGAGTTGCTAGTAATCGCGGATCAGCACGCCGCGGTGAATGCGTTCCCGGGTCTTGTACACACCGCCCGTCACACCACCCGAGTCGTCTGCACCCAAAGTCGCTGGCCCAACCTCGTGAGGGAGGCGCCTAAGGTGTGGAGGGTAAGGGGGGTGAAGTCGTAACAAGGTAGCCCTACCGGAAGGTGGGGCTGGATCACCTCCTTTCTAGGGAGAATAAACTTCGCTAGAAGATTAATTAACTTTTTGAGTCAGTCACGGTTTACTCGACCGAATGTCATGCTAACTACCAGGTATTTATCACAGTGTCCGGTCCCCAGGGCCCGTCTCTGGTGTACCTTGAGAGCCGCATAGCGTATAAGATTAATTTTCTTAAAAGATAAGCATAAGATTGCATCTGATCGCATAAATATGTTTTGATCTCTCATAAATTGCTTTGCAACGCAGGGAAAGAAGCGTTTCTTGTAACGTGGTTTTTCTCGGCACCGTAAAAAGATTTTTGAGAGTTGTTAAAACTCATGCAATATACCAATTTGTTCTTTACTTCTTTTTAAGCACATAAAAGATGAGCGTTTGCGTGATTTTGCTGCAGATTCGTTTGCGCAAGACCACACAAAAGCCACTCTTTTTAAGTTCTATAAAGTTGAAAAAGATAGTAAGGGCGCACGGTGGATGCCTTGGCACAGGAAGCCGATGAAGGACGTGACAAGCTGCGATAAGCCACGGTGAGGCGCACATAGCCTTCGACCCGTGGATTTCCGAATGGGTGAACCCAATCAGGATCATGCCTGATTACCTCTAAGATGAACACATAGTTTTAGAGGGGCTAACCGGGAGAACTGAAACATCTAAGTACCCCGAGGAGAAGAAATCAACCGAGATTCCCCTAGTAGTGGCGAGCGAACGGGGACCTAGGACAAACCAGCAGGAGCATTTGCCCTGTCTGGGGTTGTAGGGCCATCTCTTTGCAGTTACAAACTTTCGTTCTAGCTGAATGGTCTGGGAAGGCCAACCAAAGAGGATTAGAGTTCCGTAAGCGAAAGAGCGAGAGCTGCGAGATGGTTCCTGAGTACCGCCGGACACGTGAAACCCGGTGGGAATCTGGGGGGACCACCCTCCAATCCTAAATACTCTCCTGTGACCGATAGTGAACAAGTACCGTGAGGGAAAGGTGAAAAGCACCCCGGGAGGGGAGTGAAATAGTACCTGAAACCGTGTGCCTACAAGCAGTCGGAGCACCTTTAGGTGTGACGGCGTGCCTTTTGTAGAATGAGCCAGCGAGTTGCGGTATGTGGCAAGGTTAAGGTTCTAACCGAGCCGCAGCGAAAGCGAGTCTGAATAGGGCGTTTAGTCGCATGCCGCAGACGCGAAGCCGAGTGAGCTATCCATGGGCAGGCTGAAGCGGGGGTAAGACCCCGTGGAGGGCCGAACCCACTTAGGTTGAAAACTGAGGGGATGACCTGTGGATCGGAGTGAAAGGCTAATCAAACTCGGAGATATCTCGTTCTCCCCGAAATAGCTTTAGGGCTAGCCTCGGTCGTTTACCTACGCAGGTAGAGCACCAGATGGGTACGGGGGCCTCACCGCCTACCAATCCCAACTGAACTCCGAATGGCGTTAGGTCTAGAGACCGGGAGTCAGAACGCGTGGGCTAAGCTGCACGTTCGAAAGGGAAACAGCCCAGACCGCCTGCTAAGGTCCCTAAATTTATGTTAAGTGGCAAAGGATGTGCGTTTGCTCAGACAACCAGGATGTTGGCTTAGAAGCAGCCATTCATTTAAAGAGTGCGTAATAGCTCACTGGTCGAGTGGACATGCGCCGACAATATACGGGGCTAAGCATAATACCGAAGCAGCGGACTATCTTTGATAGTGGTAGGGGAGCGTTCTTATTGCGGTGAAGCTTGAGGATAACCTCAGGTGGAGCGATAAGAAGTGAGAATGCTGGCATGAGTAACGAGAGCGGCGTGGGAAACGCCGCCGCCGTAAATCCAAGGTTTCCTGGGCAAGGCTAATCCTCCCAGGGTCAGTCGGGAGCTAAGGCGAGGCCGGAAGGCGTAGTCGATGCACAGCAGGTAGACATTCCTGCACCTCTGACAAGACGCTATACCAATGGGGTGACGGAGAAGGGTAGCTTGGCGGGGTTCTGGACGTCCCCGTGAATCTGCGTAGGTAGCACGGTTGTGAAATGCGCCGTGTGTTTAAACTGAGGCAGACGACGAAGCATTAGTGAAGTGAGTGAGCCCATGCTTCCAAGAAAAACCTCTAGGAAGACTTGTTGGAGCCCGTACCGCAAACCGACACAGGTGGATGGGTAGAACATACCAAGGCGATCGAGACAACCATGGTTAAGGAACTCGGCAAAATAGCCCCGTAACTTCGGGAGAAGGGGTGACGCTTTTGGTGAGCCAATTTACTTGGCGAGCTGAGGGCGCCCGCAGTGAAGAGGCCCAAACGACTGTTTACCAAAAACACAGGACTCTGCTGAAGTCGTAAGACGACGTATAGGGTCTGACGCCTGCCCGGTGCTGGAAGGTCACGAGGAGCTGTTAGCTTTTAGCGAAGCAGCGAATCTAAGCCCCAGTAAACGGCGGCCGTAACTATAACGGTCCTAAGGTAGCGAAATTCCTTGTCGGGTAAGTTCCGACCTGCACGAAAGGCGTAACGATTTGGGCGCTGTCTCAACCATGGACTCGGTGAAATTGCACTAGTCGTGAAGATGCGACTTACCCGCGGAAGGACGGAAAGACCCCGTGAACCTTTACTGCAGCTAGACATTGACTGCCGGTTCGACGTGTAGAGGATAGGTGGGAGACTTTGAACCATCGGCGCCAGCCGGTGGGGAGTCGCCCTTGGAATACCACCCTCGTCGCTTCGACAGTCTAACCCAAGACCGTTATCCGGCTTGGGGACCGTGTCTGGTGGGTAGTTTGACTGGGGCGGTCGCCTCCTAAAATGTAACGGAGGCGCACATAAGGTCTGCTCAGAATGGTCGGCAACCATTCTTTTGAGTGCAAGAGCATAAGCAGGCTTAACTGCGAGGCCTACAAGCCGAGCAGATGGGAAACCAGGTTCTAGTGATCCGGCGGCTCCTCGTGGAAGGGCCGTCGCTCAACGGATAAAAGGTACTCCGGGGATAACAGGCTGATCTTCCCCAAGAGTCCACATCGACGGGAAGGTTTGGCACCTCGATGTCGGCTCATCGCATCCTGGGGCTGGAGCAGGTCCCAAGGGTATGGCTGTTCGCCATTTAAAGCGGTACGCGAGCTGGGTTCAGAACGTCGTGAGACAGTTCGGTCCCTATCCTCCGTGGGCGTAGGAAAATTGAGAAAGGCTGTCCCTAGTACGAGAGGACCGGGACGGACGGACCTCCGGTGTACGGGTTGTTGACCAACAGCATTGCCCGGTAGCTGTGTCCGGTTTGGATAACCGCTGAAAGCATCTAAGCGGGAAGCCAGTTTCAAGATGAGTTTTCCTTTTGGTAAGGCCCCTTGTAGACGACAAGGTTGATAGGCTGCAGGTGTAAGGCGTGTGAGCGTTTTAGCTGAGCAGTACTAATAGGCCGAGCTCTTTTTCTTTTGTAAAGAACTTTAGATGCGAGCCTTATGGGTTTTATCTTTTTTGAAATGTTATACGCTACGCTATGTGGCCCTCAGGGTACGCCGAGAAACCCCTGGAACCCCGCGCCTGTCGCTGGTCGGCGGCCATAGTAGAGGGGGCACACCTGGTTCCATTCCGAACCCAGAAGTTAAGCCCTCCCGCGCCGATGGTACTGTCGGGTTAGCCGATGGAAGAGCAGGACGTCGCCGACCTGCAATGGGCACGGAACATAAAGGGAGCCTTGGCTATATGCCTGGGCTCCCTTTTGTTTTAGCGCAGGCATGTTTTTATGAGCTACTTGGAGCTGTGAAGAAGGAAAAGGGTAACGCGCGGACTTCAAACAGTTTGGACTACGTCCAAAAACTCGTCCGCTAGCCTTACCCTTTTCCTTCTACTAACTCAAGTCGAAGATTACTGGTCTGGAGCTGGGACGAGAAAAAGGGTAACGCACGGACTTCAAACAGTTTGGATTACGTCCAAAAACTCGTCCGCTAGCCTTACCCTTTTCCTTCTACTAACTCAAGTCGAAGATTACTGGTCTGAAGCTGGGACGAGAAAAAGGGAAACGCGCGGACTTCAAACAGTTTGGACTACGTCCAAAAACTCGTCCGCTAGCCTTACCCTTTTTCTCTTATTTAACCCGACTGGTTGAAAATCAAGCTTGCTTCATTCTCCCATAGGGTGCAGGCTTAAAAACAAGCGATCTACGTAAGTTAAGGGGGTAAAAGTGTGCAAAAATGACAACTTTTACCCCCTTGTGGTTCCAAACTATATCTGGCCTTACTTTTCAAGCAGCCAATCAATTATATTTCGCTGTTCAATACCTGCGTAGTCGCCAACTCCAATCTTATCGAGACTCAGCACAAGCTTAGGATAATTGTCCTTAATAGCCCGCAGCGGACCAAACTCTCTCTCCTGCACCTTCGGGTCCACGATGCTTTGCGCAACCTGAACGTAGGTTGGGATGCCGTTGGCAAGTGCCACAAAATCAACTTCAAACTGGTTAATTTTTCCCACGTTTACTACATCATAGCGCCTGAGCAACTCCAGGTAGACTACGTTTTCTAGCCGGTGACCTATGTCGTTTTGAGTTTTTCCCAGCAGCCAGTATCTAAAGCCAAGATCGGCCAAGTAGTACTTCTCGAGAGTCTCTAAATATTCGTGACCTTTAATGTTATACCGCGGCACTTTGTAAAGCAGATAGTTTTCAATGAGCGCAGAGACATACTCATTAATGGCGCCCACAGATACAGCCTTCCCGGCGTTTTTAAGAGCGTTTGAAATGCGCTTGAGGGAAGAGATATTTCCAATGTTATCCGTGAGAAAATCCATTGTGCGCTGGAAGGCGAGCATATCCATGCGTGGATGCCTGCTTGCCACATCGCTCATCACTATCGTGTTAAAAACTCCACCCAAATAATCAGCAATGCTCTGGTCGTTGTCCAAATGCGCCGTGTAGGGCAGTCCGCCATACATGAGATATCTATTAAAGAGAGCTTCCGTGTCTTTCTGTGAGGGATGGGCGATCTTGTATTCGGCAAAGGAGAATGGGTGCATCTGAAGTTCAACGTAGCGACCTGTGATAAGGGTAGCCAATTCGCTCGAGAGAATGAACGCATTAGAGCCAGTCACATACAGGTCCGTATCATCGCGCAAGGCAAGCGCATTGACCGTTCGCTCAAAGGAGGGGATGCGTTGTATCTCGTCGAGAAAGACATAGTTCATTCCTGGCTGGAAACGCTCCACCAGATAGTTATAGAGGGCCTGGGGTTCCGTAGGGTGGACCGTATCCATGCTTTCAAAATTGATGGCCACGATATTGGAAGAAGGAGTTCCTTGCTCCTTAAGGTATTCTTGAAAAAGCCGCAATACGCTCGATTTGCCACATCGGCGCATGCCAGTGATGACCTTTATGGGCTCCTCGTTGCGCCATCTTTGAAGCCATTCCATCGCATGTGGTCTGGGAATAAGCGCCCTCGTCATAATGCATCACCCGCCTCACGTTTTGTGACTTAATTTTGGAGTACTGTGAGAATAGCACAAAAGTGCTGATTTCATTGGACGGTTTTATTAAAAATTTATAAACAGATCATTGAATTGTTAGGTATTGTTGATCTATTGCGAGACAATAAGAAAAACTAGTTTTCTCGAAACAGGAGTATTTGCACGGACTCCAAACATTCCCTTACCACTTGTTTGGTAAGATTTCTTACACGAACTATTTTTTTCCACATTCTGGCTGCTCAGAGCGATGCGTTCACAAGCAAATAGCCACATCCTTACCAAACAGTTGGTAAGGTTTTTCAGCAAGCAACCCTCCCAAAAAATCATCGAGCGCTCTCCGCCTCTTTGGATCTACTCTTTTTTCCCTTACCGCAAATTTCAAAGGAGAGGCCATGGAAGCGACCAAAACCAAAACAAAAACAACAACTTCTAACCTATCTTCTACAGCCAGTTTGGCGCATGTTCCGCGCGTTTCTCGGACAGATCTCCGTAAGCGTCTCGTTCAAGCTCTCAGAGAGGGCGGTCTTGTTACCCTCTGTGCGGACTCAGGTTATGGTGCCAAGAGTCTCGCGCGGGAGGCTGCCGTTTATCTTAAGACGCACAAGCACAGAGTGCTGCTCTATAACTTCTCATCTGTGACAGACAAGGAGATTACTATTTCCTTAAAAGGCCTGATACAACGCGTAGAGTCAAAAGAGAAGAACTACCTTTTCCTGCTCGATTTCCCTGCGCCGCACGAGAATGAGATAACCGAAGCCCTTGATGCCCTTAAAAAACTTCAAAAGTGCGCGCGCCTGTGTATAGTGGGCTCTTCCAGGCTGTTCCTTCTTAACGAAATGCTGCAGGACCACCTGCGTGCTCATGCAACCTTTTTTGCACAGGATTTGCTTGTGGGTGAAGACGAGTACAAATATTTTGCGCTGAGGGATGAAGAGACCTACCAAGAATTTTTGCGAGCCACTAATGGCATTGTTTCCCTTGCCGAAAAGCGCTATCAAACGGCAGCTTTTGGGGCGCGAAAGACTAAAGTTAATTCAGGTGCTGCACGTAAGGGCGCGAGGACGGGGAAAGCTTCTGCAAAGAATGGGAGCAGCAATGAGAGCTTGAGAACAAGCACCCATACTGCCGGCGCAAAACATGCCAAGGCAGAGGTTCTTTCTAGCGCGAGCCTGCTGGTAACGTCTGTGCAGAACACAGAACTCAGAGAAGAGCAGCAATTACGCTGTGCTCTCGCCCTTCTGCGGAATGGGTCGGTTGCTGACCTCAAGGAGGTGGGACTTAAGGTTGCGTCAGAAACGCTCGCTGAGCTTGCGCGTGACGCTCCCATTTTTGGCACTGAAGTGCCTTTGGACTCATCGTCAAGCGAGGAAAGGACAGGGCTGTGGGGTGACGATCCGGGCGAATACACCTGTCAGAGTAGCTCGTTTGTGTTGCCTCAAATCATCACGTGTCCAGTTGAGATTGTGCAGTTTTGTCTTGAAGAGTTTGAAGACACATTCTTTGCCGTCACCACAAAGCTCTTGAATGGCGAGGGTGCGCCCCAGGCATACGAATTCCTTAAAGCCACTGCGCGCCACAGGAAGGTCCAGCGCTACATACTGGAGCATGCAAGCACTCTTTATGAGAAGGGAGGGGCGGATCTTCTCTTCCAGGTGGGGGCATTTCTCGAGGATCGCGGAAAGGCGCTGAGCAGAAGCGAATTAGAGTTTCTGAAGATTACGCGCGCTCTCTCCAAAAAGAGAACGCGGCGTTGGTTGCTGGAGAGCTGCATTAACGCGAAATTTCTCACATCGTCTGAAGCTGGGAAGCGTGCGCACCTGCAACATCTCATCCTGCTCTACGAGGTTGCGCATCAGTATAAATCCGTGCGGCAGAGCATGTGCGTTGCGTCTGATAGTTATGCGTCGCTTGAACACTATGATGCGGCGTTGCCACAGGAACTCCGCTCCCTTGCGTCCTTTCTCTTTATTCGGCGCGCCTTTCTACAAAATGATCTGGAACGAGCTGCTCAGCGAGCAGAAATTGCGCGGGTAGATTGCAATCATACGAGCTTTTCGGGAGCGCTTTTAACCCTGGCTCTCTTTGAGGTTGACCTGCTTGAAACGGTGCCTTCTGCAGACGATGTATCCCCGGGCAATCTGGATGAGATTCCTTTTGAGGTAAAGAGCGCGCTGGAGTTTTTACATCGCCCAGGTTACGAGACGGTCTACAAATATGAGCGATGTTTTCTTGAGTTGTTTCTTAACTTCGTGGGATCGGATAGGCTTGCAAATGGCGTTCGCGAGCTGCAATGCATCAGTGTGAAGAACAAAGACGATGTTATGGTCACAGTTACGCTTTGCGCGCTTGCCTATAACAATCTGCTGTCGGGGCATCCCCAAATGAGCTTAGGCGCCATTGAAGAAGCTGGATTCTTGGCGAAGAAAACCCACATACCGCTCCTTGAGGAGATTGCGAGTGTACTGGAAGAAGCCCTGATACCTGCTCAAGCATTAGAAAAGACAGAGGATATGAATGGGAAAATCCAAGAAGACCCGGAGCGTGAAGCCCAAGCGCTTTATGGGTCTGCGGCCAAGGGTCCAGCAACTAATGGCGTGAACGGTCGAGCGCATGCTCTTACGATAGGTTCAACGCCTGAGCTCATCCGCTTCATCCTGCGCCAAACAAAGCGCAAGATGCTCCTAAAGCGCGAAATGTCTTTTTCTGAAGGCGCTTCTCTCGATGAACTGCCTCCCTCCATTGTGGCTGCGCCATTTGTGCTGAACGGCCTCTGGGCAGGTGTTTTGCATCTCATCATTGAGAAAGTTGAAGACGTTGGCGCAGAACTCTTTCCTGAGCTCCCCGTGCAGTGGCGAAACGTTCTCGTTGAGAAGAGTCGCGGCTTTAAAAGGCGTCAGGAGGAGAGAGGCGCCAGAAAAGCTGCCGGCCTATTAATCTTCCCAGGAGGAGTTGAAGCGCAATCTTTATCTTCTCGATTAGCGTGCGAGGTAAGGAGTAAGACCGCCTCGACAAAACCCCATACAGCTCTTTCCGCTTACCCCATTCTGCACATTTCCCTTCTCGACAATTTTTCTATACGCCTCGGCGACATGAGCCTGCCTGATACTGCGTGGCGCAGAGAGAGCTCAAAGAATCTGCTTATTCTCCTGGCAGCAGCTGCAGGGCACACCCTCTCAAGACAGGTGTTGTTCCGCAAGCTCTGGCCAAATCTCGACTATCTAGCGCATGCAAATAATCTTTATACGGCGCTTTCGGACCTTCGTAAAGTGCTGACGATTCGCGACAATCAAAAACGGCGCAACGTCCCTTATATTATTTCCCGCCATGGGATGCTTAGCTTAAATACGCAGATAGTAGACGTAGATGTTGATGCCCTCTTTAGCGCAACAAAGAAAGTGGCGCACCCTGCTACTTCGGATTCTGTAAAACGCATGAACGCGCTGGAGCTCCTCATTCTGTTTGGGCGCGGCCCCAAATTCCCCCGTGGCTTTTCGCAGATGTCGGAGGCGGAGTATCTGAAGAATCAGCTTGCGCGCGAGTTTGCTGGCGCCTCTATTGAAGGCGCACTTGCGGCGTGGCGGATGGGCTATTTTAGGGATGCGACGAAGCTTGCCCTCGCAGCAGTAGCAGCATCGCAATTGCAAGAGGATATCGTCGCCGACGCCCTAAAGATGCTTATCGATATGGGAAAGATAGAAGAAGTGCACCGTATGTATAGGGTCTTTCAAAACCATTGCAAAAAGCTCTATGGAACAGAGCCTGAAGGCGAGATTAAGCGCCTCTACCAGTCGTTTATCTCTAGGGAAAAATCGTCCGTTAAAACCTTGGTTCCTTTGAGTTCAGAAGAACAGATGAAACTGGTAGCCTAAGCGTTTTAGCAGGGGAATAAAGCACAGGGTATTGAAGCGGGCTACCGCACAAACGCGCGCGCAACATACCTCGAACAACGCTCGAGATAATCCAGGATATAGTGCGCTCCATATGCTGAGAGATGCCCTGCGTTATGTCCGGTGCGGTATTACGTGGAATGCCGCGTGCAAAATGCCTGCTTTGCCTTATAATAAACGGTTGCAAATTAGCTTGAAAACGGCGCATGAAGCAACGCTCAAAATAACCCGAGCAACGCCGTACAAAACAATGTTTAAAGCAAAACGAACAATGCCGCATGAAACAATGCAAAAATGACGTTTGAAACACCGTTTGAAATACCGCGAACATAGCTGAGAGGATATCCATGGCTAGCCTTCTATCAAAAGTGTTTACTGTTGGCTCAGAAAAAGAGCTGCGCAAGTTCCAAAAACAGGCTGAAGAGGTCAATAAGCTTGCCGACAAGTTCAAGAAAATGAGCGATGCGGATATCGCCGGGATGACGCCCAAGTTTAAGGAGCGCCTAGAGAAGGGCGAAAAGCTTGATTCCCTCCTCCCCGAGGCATTCGCCGCGGTTCGTGAAATGAGTGAGCGCACCATTGGCATGCGCCACTTCGACGTGCAAATTGTAGGTGCGATGGCGCTCAATGCCGGCATGATTGCCGAGATGAAAACCGGTGAGGGCAAAACGCTCGTCTCCACCCTGGCAGGTTATCTCAATGCCCTAGAGGGAAAGGGCGTCCATATTGTCACCGTCAATGATTACCTGGCAAAACGTGATAGCGAGTGGATGGGTGCGCTCTATAAAGCCATGGGTATGTCCGTGGGTCTTTTGCAAAACAACATGCCGCTTGATCTGAAACATCCCGCTTATGACGCGGACGTCACGTACGGCACCAACTCTGAGTTTGGCTTTGACTACCTCCGCGACAACATGGTGGTGCGTGCGGAGCAGCGCGTCCAGCGCGGCCATCACTACGCCATCGTGGACGAGGTGGACTCCATCCTTATCGATGAAGCCCGTACCCCCCTTATCATCAGCGGAGCGGGTACCAAATCTGCAGATACCTATCGCGAATTCGCCCAAGCAGTGCGCGGCCTCACAGAAGATGTCGATTACGACATGGACGAGGCAAAACACACCATCATGGCAACAGAGACCGGTCTGACAAAAATTGAGCGCGCGCTTGGTCTCAACATCTACGGCGACCGCGCAGGCGTGCTCGTCAACCACCTCCAGCAGGCCCTCAAAGCTGAGTACATGTTCCACAGAAACCAGCAGTATGTGGTAGTCGATGGCGAAGTCAAGATTGTCGATGAGTTCACCGGCCGCATTATGGAAGGCCGCCGTTACTCTGAAGGTCTCCACCAGGCTATTGAGGCCAAGGAAGGCGTGCCTGTCCTGGAGGAAAACCAAACGCTGGCAACCATCACCCTCCAAAATTACTTCCGTCTCTACGAGAAGCTCTCCGGCATGACGGGTACCGCTCTCACAGAGGACGGCGAGTTCCGCGAGATCTACAAACTTCCCGTTCAGGAGATTCCCTCTAACAAGCCGCTCGCCCGCAAGGACCAAACAGACGAGGTCTACCGCACGGAGGACGCCAAGTTTAATGCAGTGGCAGACGACATTGCTCGCCGCCACAAAAAGGGCCAGCCGGTTTTGGTGGGTACCGTCACCATTGAAAATTCTGAGAAACTCTCGCACCTCCTTGATAAGCGCGGCATTAAGCACTCTGTCTTAAACGCTAAGTACCACGAGGCAGAGGCGCAAATTGTTGCCCAGGCCGGGCGCGAAGGAGCTGTGACCATTGCTACCAATATGGCTGGTCGTGGTACCGATATCTTGTTGGGTGGTAACCCACAGGTCCTGGCTGAAGACATCCTTGCCCAGAAAGGCATTGAGCCCGCAGAGGCCACGCCAGCTCAACGTAAGCAAGCGCTCAAGGAAGCAAAAAAGATTACGGAGAAAGAGCGCGAGCACGTTATTAAAGCGGGTGGTCTTACCGTTATTGGTACCGAGCGTCACGAATCGCGTCGTATTGACAATCAGCTGCGCGGACGTTCTGGACGCCAGGGTGATCCGGGTGAGACACAGTTCTACCTCTCTCTTGATGACCGGTTGATGCGCCTTTTTGGTGGCGACCGCATGGATCGTATCAGCAGGATGATGCAAAAGGTAGAGATGCCAGACGACATGCCCCTCAAGACGAAGCTTGTCTCTAAGGCGGTAGAAAATGCCCAGCGCAAGATTGAGGAAATCAACTTTGGTACGCGTAAAAACGTTTTGGACTACGACGACGTTATGAACGAGCAGCGCAAAGTTGTCTATGAAGAGCGCAATCGCATCCTGGACGGCGGCTCTACTCTTGTGAACCATATTCACGATGTGCTTAATAAAACTGTTGAGGCAGCTGTGCACCAGTATTGCTCTACGGAAGTGAAGGTGTCTGATTGGGATATCCCAGGCCTCAAAAAGTGGATGGAAGAGTTGACGGGACGCCATGATGTGCCTGCGTTCGACGAGAAAATGTCCACAGGAGAAATTGCAAAAATCCTGATGGAATACGTCACCCAGCTCTACGATCGCAAGGCAGACAAGTTGGGTCATGACATCATGACGCAGCTTTCTCAGCAAATTATGCTTCGCGTGATTGATGCGCGTTGGATGACTTACTTGCAGGAGATGGACTACCTCAAAGAGGGCATCGGACTCCGTGGGTACGGCCAGCGCGATCCTCTCGTTGAGTATAAGCATGAAGCCTTTGCCGCTTTTGAATTGCTTGTAGGTGCCATGTATGAGGACTTTATTCAGACAATTCTGCGCATTCAAGTGGCTCAAACCGCGCCCGTGCAAGAGGAGTCCTCTGAGCGCGGTACGCTCACGCTTTCAGGACCTGCAGAGATTGATGGAGATCAAAGTGCTTCTGGCAAAGCCGTTGCAAGCAAGAAGGGCACAAAATCCAAAAAAGACGATGCCAATATAAAGGGCAAACAAGACAAAGGCGCCAAAAAGAAGGAAAAGGACTCCGAGAAAAAGGGTCTGTTTGGCCGCCTTAATAAGCAAAAAGCAGGCAATGGCGCAAACGACAAACTCATCAACGCCGATAAAAAACAAAACAAAGCTGCCGGCGCTAAAGATGGCGTAAAGAGCGCTGCCAAGTCTGGAGCAAGGTCGGGAGACGCTAAACCCGGCACGAAGTCCTCTGCTCAAGCAATGCCTACGATCACCAAAGCTCCCGCAGGCTTTGACGCGTCACTGGGCATGCCAAGCAATATCCCGCTTCGCGCATCGGACGCCAATGGAAAACCGCGTCCGTATGTAAAGGCAGACTCGGATAACCCATTTGCAGATGTGGGGCGCAACGATCCTTGCCCCTGTGGATCTGGTAAGAAATTCAAGAACTGCCACGGGAAGCGCTCCTAAGGTTTTTTGCTTCTGCCCCAGCTAGGGCGTGCATACACATGCGTACATGAGCAGCCGTGTAGCCGCACGCCTATCATCTCGCGAGCGCACCCAACACTAGTTCCCGCAGATGCCCGCGCAATAGCAAAAGGAACAATACCCGCAATACTGGCCACAATATCAACCGCAACACTTGCCAAAGATTGGCTGCAATCAACGCTCATATGGATGAATCCCACGACATCAAAGGGCTCCTAGATCGCCTCAACGCGGCCGCAGATTTCCTTCATATCACTGAGCTCATCGAGCGCAAATCCCAGCTAGAGGAGCAGTCTGCAGCGCGAGATTTCTGGAACAATCAAGAGTTTGCTAGCAAAACTATGGAGGAGCTCACATCGGCCAATGAGGTGATAGAAACCTTTACAACGGCGCAGCAACAGCTGGAAGATGCACAAGCCGCACTTGATTTGTTTGAAGAAACGCAGGACGAGGCTTTCAATGAAGAAGCTGCATCGTCCATGGCATCACTGGCCTCTCTTCTTACACAGCTTGAACTGTCCTCTTGGTTCACGGGACCCTTTGATGGAGGCGATGCCATCGTCAGCGTGACACCGGGGCAAGGCGGTCTTGAGGCGCAGGATTGGGTGGAGATGCTTTTTAGAATGTACACGCGCTTTGCCGAACGTCATCGTTGGAAGGTGGAGGTTTTGGATGCCCCCGTGGCTGAAGGTATTGGACTTGATCGCGCAACGTTTAAGGTGAGCGGTAAAAACGCATATGGCATGCTTCGCGGCGAACAAGGCGTCCACAGAATGGTGCGCATCTCATCAACCGATGCCAAGAAAAGGCGACATACTACCTTCGCCGGTGTTGAGGTTCTCCCTATTCTTCCTGAGCATATTGAAGTAGAGATTAATCCTGGGGATCTGCGCGTGGATGTTTATCATGCATCGGGTCCAGGCGGTCAGGGCGTTAACACCACAGACTCAGCCGTACGTCTCACCCATCTTCCCACAGGCATCGTTGTAACGTGCCAAAATGAGAGAAGTCAGCTTCAGAATAAAGCGCAGGCCATGGAGATCCTTCGCGCAAAACTCTATGAGCTTGAACAAAAAAAACGTGCCGATGAGCTCAATGAATTGCGCGGACCAAAAAATGAAATCTCGTTTGGCTCGCAAATTAGAAACTACGTCTTCTATCCCTATCAATTGGTGAAAGATACTCGTACAGAGTGTGAAACGGCAAAAATTGATGATGTTTTAGACGGAGATCTAGATGCATTCGTGCTAAGTTATCTTCGTTGGAAAACAGCTCAAAACTAATTCGTAATCAACCCACAAAAATGAATGTAGACAACCTATAAAAGTAAAGGTAATCAATTCACAAAAGTAAAGGTTATTATGGTTGCAGTAACTTCTAAAACAGAAAGAGAGTGGCGCGCCCCATCCTTAGATGAAGGTCACGCAGCGCTTCTCGCAAACCGCATGCGTCACGACATCATTCGCATGCTCGCGCAATCCAAGTCCGGCCATCCCGGTGGCTCGCTTAGTGCATCAGACATTGTTGCTGCGCTCTTTAGCTCTGGTCAGATGAATTATGATCCCGCTTCTCCTACCTGGGAAGAGCGCGATCACTTCTTGCTTTCCAAGGGTCATGCAGCGCCCGTTCTCTATGCCCTCTATCACCAAATGGGCTGGATATCAGACGAGGACCTCATGACTCTTCGTCAACTTGGCTCCAAGCTTCAGGGCCATCCGGATTCTCACGCCCTCCAGGGTGTTGATGTCTGTGCGGGCTCGTTGGGTCAAGGCCTTTCCGTTGCAGCCGGTGAGGCGCTCGGTTTTCTCATGGACGCCCAGAAATCCGCAGCACAATCCACGTCACAATCTGCAGCACAATCCGCTTCACAATCCGCAACAGAGCCTACGCACGTTTGGGTTCTCTTGGGAGACGGCGAGATGCAAGAAGGCTCAAACTGGGAAGCAATGATGTTTGCGGCGCACCATAAGCTGCACAACCTTACGGCCATCCTCGACCTCAACAATCTCCAAATTGATGGGTTCGTGACAGAAGTGAACTCACTGGGAGATATTGATGCCAAGGTCCGCGCGTTTGGCTTTCACGTCATCCATGTGAACGGGCACGCTATAGGCGAGATTGTTTCGGCGCTTAAAGAAGCACGCACGGTGAGCGACAAACCAACCATGATTATTTGCGACACCATTAAAGGCAAAGGCGTTTCCTTTATGGAAAACCAAGCCAAGTGGCACGGCACGGCACCTAACGCAGAGCAGGCAGCTCAAGCGCTTGAGGAATTGGATAAGGCAGCCACAGAGCTCACACAACGTTACGGAATTGCCGCAGATGCGCCGCTGTTCTCAGCAACGCCCAAGGAGGATTAACATGGCAAAGCAAGCAACGCGAGCAGTTTTTGGAGAGACTTTGGTGGAGCTCTGCCAGGAGGGAATGGATATCGTAGCGGTGGATGCAGACCTTGCAGGCTCAACAACGCTTGCAAAGTTAGGCGCTTATGATCCATCGCGTTTGATAGACGTAGGCATTGCCGAGCAAAACATGGTCGGCGTAGCCGCCGGCCTTTCCGTTACCGGTCGCATACCCTTTACCGCCTCGTTTGCTGTTTTTGGGACGGGGCGCTGCTACGATCAAATTAGAAACATCGTGGCTGATGCCAATCTCAACGTCAAAATCTGCCCTACCCACGCCGGTATCACGGTGGGAGAAGACGGCGCAACGCATCAGATGCTTGAGGATATTTCGCTCATGCGCGGTCTTCCTACTATGCGCGTTCTTGTGCCGGCGGATGCATCTGCTACGCGCGCCTGCTTGAAGCTTGCCGCACGCGAATGGGGTCCTGTGTATGTTCGCATGGGACGCTTTCCTGTAGAGGATGTCTATCCCGCAGATGTTGAGGCCTGTTTTGAAGGCGCAAACATTTTGCATGATGGCACAATGGCACAAGACACGAACTCCAGCCCCAATCCCAACCCCAGCCCCAACACCAACCCCAATCCCAACACTTCAGACATCACACTCTTCGCGTGTGGCGTGGAAGTTGCAGAAGCGCTCGTAGCTGCCAATAAACTCGCGGAAGAGGGTATTTCTGCCACCGTGGTGGATGTTTACTGCATAAAGCCCATCAACAAGGACGTAATCGTTGCGGCTGCAAAAAAGAGCGGCAAGGTGATGACCATTGAAGAGCACTCCATTAATGGAGGCCTTGGTTCGGCCGTGGAAGAAGTTCTTTCCGAGAATTGCCCCATGCCCTGCAAACGTCTTGGAATGGAAACGTTTGGCACCAGCGCGCCGGGCGATGTGCTCCTCAAGCACTTTGGTCTGGATGCTGACGGTATCGTCCGCTCCGTTAAAGAATTTCTTGAATAGATGAAACCAGTTGCGGTGCCGTAAGCCCGTTCTGCTTAAGAAGGTCCTCTACGCAATACTTCCTCAGAAGCTCTTGCGAGAGCCCGCGCACCAGTACTTGCATGTCGTCGGTTCCATAAAATGCGGCAACCTTCTGCCCAAAACCGCCTTCAACTCGTCCGTCTTCAAGCGTGACGATCAGCTCATGGTCCTTCTTGAGCTGCTCAAGACATTCCCCGTCAACTCCTGAGGCACAACGAGGATTGATGACGGTGCTGCGAATGCCCGTTTCCTTTTCTAGAAGAGAAGCTGCCTTTTGCGCAAGACCTAAAAACGTTCCCAGACCTAAAAACGCAACGCGCGAGCCCGCATCAATAACTTGATACGTTGAAAACGGTGTTGCAGGGTGGCCCGGCGCCTTTGAAGGCACGTTTGCATCTAAGTCGTTTTCATTCTGCTTTTGAGCCAAAGCTTTTGCACCCGCTTGTTCTCCATAGACTTCCTCATACACTCCCGGCAGCTTAATGGCAACGGGAACCTCACGCTGAGAAAGTGACCAGGTGAGCATTGCCTCATACTCTTTTGGCGTAGCGGGGCACAGGTAGGCAAGGTTAGGAATAGAGGACAGGAGAGGAATATCCCCAAGCCCCTGATGCGTTACATCGTGCATGGCGTAAAGGGAGCCGGTGAAAACAACGATGGTGACAGGCAAGGAATCGATACAAACGTCTTGGGCAATTTGGTCGTAGGCACGCTGGGCGAAGGACGAGCGAACTGCAAAGACTGGCTGTGCTCCGCCTCTGGCAAGGCCCGCTGCAACAGAGACTGCCGCCGGCTCAGCAATGCCAACGTCGAGAAAATGTTCACCTGCCTCCGCGCGCTCACGGGGACCAAACCCCATCATTCCCGGAGTAGCTGCATTGAGCGCAATGATCTTGTCATTTTGCTGGAGGGCAGCTTGAATGATGCGGTGGGTATCCCGTCCAAATAAAGCGGCGGCATCTGTTATCTGCCCAGTCTGAGCAGGCTCACCGGTCTCCAGATCAAAACCGGAGAGGGAGTGAAAGAGCTCAGGGTTCTCCTGGGCTGGGGCATAGCCTTTCCCCTTTTGTGTGCGAACGTGCACCACAACTGGTTTTTCTGATTCCTTGACGGATGTAAAGGTTTCAATAAGGGCATCAAGATTATGACCGTCTTCTACATAGACATAGTCCAAACCAAGATCTTTGAAGTAGTTTTGCTCACACGTGCCCTTGCTTTCGCGGAGCGCCTTAAGGTTGGCATAGAGACCACCTTGATTGGGTGCAATGGAGAAATTGTTGTCGTTGAGCACAATCGTAAGATTGCCTGCATAAGCACCTGCGTTATCCAGTCCCTCAAACGCTTCTCCGCCAGAGAGTGCTCCATCGCCAATAATAGCCACAACATGGTGTTTTTGCTTTTGTAGGTCGCGTGCGCGAGCAAGTCCAAGCGCTAATGCTACAGAGGTGGAAGTGTGGCCCACAGTAAAGGTGTCGTGTTCAGACTCGACAGGAGAGGAGAACCCAGAAATATCGTGAAAATGGTCTTTCTGCAAAAAAGCTTGTGCTCGGCCTGTGAGGATTTTATGTGTATAGGTTTGGTGCGACACATCAAAGACAAGTTTGTCCTTTGGTGATGAAAAGACATAATGGAGGGCCAACGTGAGCTCAACAACACCAAGGTTAGGCCCTACGTGTCCTCCTACCTGGGAAGTTTTTTGCAGTATAGCCTGTCTAATCTCTTTTGCAAGAGCAAGCAGCTGCTCTTGGTTTAGCGTGCGGAGATCTTGGGGGCTATGTAGTGTGTCCAGTATCATAAAGTGTTTCTAAGGCGTTTCGCCTGCGCAATGTAGAAAATACCTGCGGAACATGGCAACAACAAGGATGATGCGCTTTAGGCGAACACTCATCATACCCGATTTGGACCCCAGAAAATAGAGACCGTCTTAAACCTAATACTCATTTTCTATAAAGGTGCCTACTTTCTTACACGAAGAAGAAGTGTGCGGAAAACGGGGTCCACTTCAAAGTCCACTTCAGGGTTCAGGTCACATTTTTGCGGATTTTTTGCAAAAACCCTTGAAAAAAAAGGGGGGGGGGCGTTATCCTTAGAGCCTGCAAAATTGGACAGGTTTGTCTGTTTTGCCTTTGGAACCAATATGAGGAGATTACATGAGTTCAGGTAACATTGCGTTCATTCAGCACGTTAACCGTCGTTTTACGTTGCTAAAACGGAAGTTCCAAAAGAACAAAAGTCACCAAAAAAGTGTGGGAAGCTCTCTGGGCACCTCACTTGTTGTGGCCTTAAGCTCTCTTCTCATGGTGGCAACCACCTTCTCCACGCCAGCTCTGGCGCAAGCAAAAGACAAGCTAGAGCAGCTCAACTCTGAGCCCCTTACAGAGGCTGTGACGGGGGCCGTAACAGGAGCGGTCAGTACTGTAGGAGATGCTGCTCTTGGTGTGTTTGATGGCATTGCTCAAGCAGTGCAAGAGGGAGCTTCCCAACTTGCAAACTATATACCTGAAGAAGATGCATCTCTCCCCTCAGACACGGACACAAATGCCACAAGTGATGGCACTCAAGGTACGGACGCCTCTCAAAACGCCCTAGCTCCCTACGTTGTTAAATCTACTCAAGGTTCAGATACTATCCTCACCTTTCAATATAGCGAGCAACCCGCAGGCACAGAAGGTACCGACTGGTGGAGGATAGTTAGTGGGTATAGTGAAGCCCCGGGCTGGAGCTCAAGCGCGGTAACAAAGGTCATCATCGATCAGAGTTTCTCGGCCTATAAACCAACAAGCACCGCCTATTGGTTTTACGCGTTGCCAAACATTGAAGGGCTCGCCAACATTGATACGCAAGACGTAACGTCTATGAAAAGCATGTTTCAAGCGTCC
>CAJTTF010000004.1 GCA_910579165.1 uncultured Atopobiaceae bacterium | reverse complement strand
TTTTGGACGTAGTCCAAACTGTTTGAAGTCCGCGCCTTACCCTTTTTCTCTATCCCGGCTGCAAGCTCCTCATTGTCCGCGCCTTACCCTTTTTCTCTATCCCGCCTCCAAGGTTTGAAGCCCTTTCATCTCCATACTCCAACCATCTTCTTTTCTCGGAATGAAATTAAAGAGCTTAAACTGGTAAAATAAGCATCTGAAAATTTGCGCGTGCCTTATGCTGCTGCATACGGGTACGCTGCTTATTTGCCATGGAAACGTACATCAAAGGAGTATGTGTGGCTAAAATTGACGCTGGTCGCCTGCCCAACATCGCAGGAGATGAGGAAGGCGGCGCACAAGCCTCGAGTACCGGATCACGCGGGGCGCATACTGCCAAGGGCGCCAAAAGCACCAAAGCAAGTAGAAAAAGTGCGCACACTAAAAAGAAGGCACACACCTTTTCTAAGTCATCCAAACCAAAAAACTCTGAAGAGGTGGCCTTCCAGGGGTTTGATGCAGTTGTGCCTCAAACAGCAAAAACGACGGCAGCTAGCCATACGCTGGCAGACGCTATGCCGGTTCCCCCACCCGTTGCAAATCCCGCAAATCCTGCATTGCATACGGCTAATTCCGCCGCTGCTACGCGGGAAAAGCTCACAACGTCTATTCCTAATGGCACTCAACAAACGCAAACACAAGACGCCGAGACCTACCAGTCTGTCTTTTCTTCGCTTGCGCCTAAGGGTCCTCAAAAGAAGGTCCAACGCACGGGTACACCTACGATTTCAATGCGAAATGTGACCGTTGTTTATCCTGCGCGCCCCAATGAGCCAGCCTTAGAGGATGTTTCACTCGACGTCTATCCAGGCGAGTTTGTCTTTTTGGTTGGACATTCGGGCTCAGGCAAGTCAACGTTTTTGAAGCTCCTCACGCGCGAGATTATAGCCACCGATGGGCACGTTATGGTGGCCGGTCAGGAGCTGGGTCGCATGCGCAATTGGAAGGTTCCGTATCTGCGTCGTCAGATTGGCTGTGTCTTCCAGGACTTTAAGCTGCTTCCGGACAAAACTACCTACGAAAATGTTGCGTTCTCATTGGAATGCATCGGTAAACCGCGTTCTGTTGTACGCACGCAGGTTCCTGAGGTTTTGCGTCTTGTGGGTCTTGCCGAGAAAACGGACATGTATCCAGATCAGCTTTCCGGTGGTGAGCAACAGCGTGTGAGCGTTGCGCGTGCCATGGTGAATCGCCCACCGCTTCTTGTATGCGATGAGCCCACAGGAAATCTCGATCCTGCTATTTCTCTAGGCATCATGAAGCTGCTGGAGCGCATTAATCGCACGGGCACAACCGTCGTCATGGCAACGCACGATCGCGAGATGGTCGACTCCATGAAGAAGCGCGTTATTGCCCTGGAAGCAGGTCACATTATTCGCGATCAAGAAGAAGGAGGTTACGGCTATTATGGTGCTCTCTAATCTTCGTTATTCGCTGCGCGAAGCCTTTTTGCACTTCCGTCGCAACTGGTCAACTGCTTTGGGAGCGGTTGTCACAATGTTTTTGTCCCTCTTTATCATTGGCCTTTTTATCTTAGGTTCTGCAGTGGTTTCTCGTATGGTGGGATCGGTTGAGGATAAGGTTACTATCCAGGCATTTCTTGCAGATTCCGCCGATAAAAACACCGTTGATCAAATGCAGGCCACTATTCAAAAATGGAACAACGTAGAGTCTGTTACATACAAATCGAAGGAACAGGCGCTGGAAGAGTATCGTTCAACGATGACAAACCGCAATGCCTCTGCTGCCGTGGATGCCCTGGATGGTCAGAATCCGGTGCCGGCGTCGCTTGTCATAAAGTTAAACGATCCCAAGCTCGTACAATCCACAGCCCAGAAACTCGCCAACGATTCTACGTTTAAAACCATCTGCGATGACCCCGATGATCCAGCGGATTCTGTCCAGTATGGCCAGGAAACGGTAGAGCGACTCTTCACCATCACAAACTATATTCGCATTGGTGGTGTGGTTCTTGTCCTGCTCCTTACGTTTGCTGCCTTTATCTTCATTAACAACACCGTCCGCCTTGCTATTGCTGCACGCCGTCGTGAGATCGCTATCATGCGTCTTGTAGGCGCTTCTAACGGCTTCATTCGCGGACCGTTTTTGATGGAAGGTGCCCTGGAAGCCTTCTTTGGCTCTGTTTTAGCTATCGTGACGCTTCAGTTGCTGATGGGGTTTGTAATGCCGAGGCTTGAGGAGAGTTTGCAGTTCTTAAGTTTTGAGGTTGATCCGGTCATTGTCTTCATCACCTACGTTGCGCTTCTTGTGATAGGTATTCTGTTGGGTCTGTTTGGCTCAGCAATCGCCATGCGCCGGTACCTTAAAGTATAAAAGCGTAACAAGAGTGGCTAAGAGAAAAACACATGCAAGCGTTAATAAGAAGGGTTCCAAGCGGGGCCCTTCTTCTCGTAAGGGGCGCAAAGCAACTCCGGCTGCAAAGGGCGATAAAAAGCGCCTACCTCTAGCGCGCAAAAAAAAGCGTTATAGCCTTGGCAAAAATCCTCACGGAAGACCATCGCGTTCGAAGTTTCAAAAGCGTCTCAGCCCGGGCGAAAAAGGCATAGCAGAGATTTTTAGTCGCTATAAGCTGCCCAAGTCTTTTCCAGAAAAAGTCACACAAGCCGCCCGCTCTATTCCAAACTCCTTTGATGCTGAGGCACTTTTTGCTGAAGATGCGCTCCGCCAAGATAGACGCGATACCTGCTGCATTACGGTTGACCCAGCGGATGCTAAGGACTTTGACGATGCCGTATACGCCGAGAAACGCGCGGATGGCACGTACTTTCTCTCCGTCAACATAGCCGATGTTTCCCATTACGTGGAGCCGGGCACCCCGCTTGACAAAGAGGCGCTTCGGCGCACTTGCTCAGTGTACCTTGCTAACCAGGTCATTCCCATGTTGCCCTTCGCGCTATCTGACGATATCTGCTCGCTTGTTCCGGGGAAAGATAGGCTTGCCATGACGGTGGAGATTGAGCTTAGCGAAGAGGCTGAAGTCTTCCACGTCGACGTTTTTCCCTCCATCATTCATTCAAGGGGACGCTTTTCGTATGAAACGGTTGAGGCATTCTTGAAGCGCCCAAGCGACATCAGCATCTTGGCCGGGGGAGTAATCGAGACTCAGGATGCATCCGATGAGATCCTCAGTGCGCAGAAGAATGAACTCTTATCCATAATTGCCCATTCCATTTTGGCCTGCGCAGAAATTGCCGAGAAACGCCGCGCACGCAGAGCCACCGCTGGTGCCTTGGAGTTTGAGAGCCAAGAGCTCAAGTTTGTCTTTAACAAGGAAGGCGTTCCCATCAAGATTCAGAAGCGCCTACCAACGCCCGCTACACGCATGGTGGAAGAAGCAATGCTGCTGGCAAATGAATGCGTGGCAAAACTCCTGGCAGAGCGCGACCTTAAGACTGCTTACCGCGTTCATCAAGCGCCTAAACAAGAATGCCTGGAGGAAGATGTCGTTCTTCTGCGTGAGTTTGGGCTTTTAGAACCCGGAGACGATGAGCAAATCTTAGCAGCAAATCCACACGCCATCGAGTCCGTTTTGGAACGCGCCAAAAAGACGCCGTATAGCTTTCTCGTCTCGCAATTACTGTTACGTGCACAAAAGAAAGCCATCTATCTACCAGAGAATGAGGGGCACTATGCTTTGCAGGCGCCGGCGTATCTTCACTTCACTTCTCCCATTCGCCGTTATCCAGACATTCTTGTTCATCGCACAGTCAAGGCGCTCTTGGGCAATACAATGCGTTCCAAGAATTATCAACTGCAGGTGAACAATTTGAGCGCCATGTGTAATGCGTGTTCAGAGGGTGAGAAGCGCGCCGTTGATGCGGAACGCGCCTCTGACGATGTCAAGATGGCGGAGTTCTATCTGCCCCGCATTGGTAACGTGGAGGACGGTGTAATTGTTGGCGTGGAGGATTTTGGGTGTTTTGTTGAGCTTGCAGAAACCGGCGCTCAGGGGCTTTTGCCCATTCGTTATCTCTCTTGCGGCAATGCGGCGAATGATTGGTTTGTGTATGATGAAAAGCATATGGCACTGCGAGGCGAAGATACAAACATTACCTATGAAATTGGGCAAAAGATTAAGGTGCGTGTTGAATCCGTGAATGTTGTACGCGGCCATGTAAATTTTGATTTGCCACCGCAGAAGAAGGACTAACGCAATACGGTGAAAGCGCGACATCTCGATCGTACAAGAAAGACTAATGCAGCACGGTGAAAATGTGACATCGTGAACGTACAAGAAAGATTCAAGTAACACTATGAACAACGATAAAAAACCAGACTTTTCTCGGCTCAATCAACGCTTGCAAGAGGCAGAGGCGCTTCTTGGTGAGCAAAAACTAGAGGAAGCTGCGGGACTTTTATCGGCGCTTGCAGAGGATGCAGAGGAATACGTTGACCGCAATTGCCAAACGACCGACGAGATACAGTACTTTTCGTTTCCTTCCCTCTTCTATCAACTTGCGTACCGCCGCGTCGAGAAGGACCCGCGACAGATAATTAATCTGGAGGAGCATCTGGATCAGCTCTATGCTGATTTAGGTTATGCGCTGGTGGGTCTGGGGGATTATGCGGCGGCGGACAAGGCGCTTATGCAGGCAATTCGCTGGAACCCTATGAATTGTGCTGTGCGTCTCGATCTGGCCGAAGTACGCAGAACAGCGGGGGATTTGAAAGAATGGCTGGGGCTCTCGTTTAGCGTATTTTCACGCGCAAGTGAGGCTCGCCATCTTGTGCGTGCGTACGCAAACTTCGCGAGCTATTTTGAGAGTACTGGCAAGGATTTGGCCGCAGCTGCTGCTCTCAGGTGTGCTCTCAACTTTGACGTTGATGACCCCGTTGTTGCTGAGCTTTGCTCGGCGTGGGCGGGCGCTGACAAAGACCCACAGACCTTGACGATGGCAGAGGCAGGACCTCTTGTGGAGGCGGAAGGTTTGCCGGAAGGTGCCAATGCTGAAATTGCGGTTTGTTTGTTACTGTGTGCAACTGATGACGTGAACGGCGCCAATGAAAAGTTGGCAAAAGCCTACATTAAGGCAGCACGCGCTCTAGTGGGGCAGAAAGCTTGCGAGGCGCTCCTTGCTCTTATTAAGGAAAGCGATGAACAGTAAGTCCAGTAAAGATAAGAAAGCCAAAACGCCCGGAAAGGATATGCTTGCGAAGAATCGTACCGCCCACTATGAGTACGAGATTGAGGAAACCTTTGAGGCAGGCATAGAGCTTTCGGGAACGGAAGTTCGCAGTCTCCGCGAGCGTTCGGCGCAGATTACTGAGTCCTTTGTGCTTATCCGTGACGGTCAAGCTTGGCTGCATGGTTTGCATATTGCTCCTTTTTCGCATGGAAGTTTTGCCAATAAAAACCCCGATCGCAAGCGTCGGCTCTTGCTGCACAAGAAGCAGATCAGATATCTGGAGAAAAAAACGGAGCCAAAGGGTATGGCTATCATTGCCTTAGAGCTTTACTTCGATAAGAACAGTCGCGTAAAAGTGAAAATTGCTCTTGCAAAGGGTAAAAAGCTTTTCGACAAACGCGCATCAGAGGCAAAGCGTGAGTCTGATAGGCGACTGGCGCGCGAGCTTAAGGAACGCAACAACCGGGCGCTCTAAACGCGTGCCAGAGGCGAGGCGTGAGTCTGATAGGCGACTGGCGCGCGAGCCAGAAGAAACGTAGCAATGGGCGCTTTAATAGACAACGAGCGCTCTAGCAAATTATGGAGTGTCCTACCAAATAGAGTGCTTTAAAGAGGCGCGGTACTCGCGTAGAAGGAGTAAAAATGGCTGAAAACGTTGATTCTACCGTTATGTTTAAGCAGACGTACGGGCTCTATATTGTTTCCAGCACCCTGAAAGACTCCGCAGGCAATGAGCCGTTTTCTGCTGGATGCATCATCAACACCGCTACTCAGGTCACATCAAACCCCATTCAAATTACCATTGCTTGCAACAATGAAAATGAAACCTGTAAGGTCATTAAACAAACGGGTCGTTTTGCCCTTTCCATTTTGGATCAAACAGCTGACATGGTATTTATCGGGCGTTTTGGATTTAGAAGTTCTCTCGACTTTAACAAATTTGAAGGCATTGAAACGGCCACAGACAGTCTTGGAGATGTCTATACGCCTGAACACAGCTGCGGCGTGATGGCTTGCAAAGTGGAGCAGGTTATCGATGCTGGGACGCACTCAATTTTTCTTGCGCGCGTGGAAGCGGCAAAACATCTCTCCTCCCAGAAGCCTCTCACGTACGACTACTACCACAACGTTCTCAAGGGGAAAACGCCGCCAAAGGCCTCCAGTTATAGCGCTTCTGAATAATTCTGCTCGTAGTGCAAAAAATCAATCATATAGATTGGAAGATATAAAGCGTTTTTTTCTTCGTGAAGATTGCCATCGCAAAATACGTACGACTTGGCGAAGGAGTAATTGGGGGTAGAGAGGAGATTGTTGAGCGCATTGTGTCGCTTGTAATCCTTGCCCGATTTAATCTCGCAAAGACTTATGTCGCCTCTTTTGTCCTCAAGGACGAAATCAACTTCACCTTGCTTGCTAGAGTGATAGTAGTAGAGATTGTATCCATGTGCTCTCAGCTCCTGCGCGCAGACATTCTCAAATATTGACCCGTAATTCATGGAAGCTCGACGATTGAGTATATCGATGTCTACATCACCCATGAGCTGTGAAGTAAGAAGTCCAACATCGTTCATGAAAATCTTCACGTTGCTAGGATTTGCGCTTGCTTTGAGGGGGTAAAGTGGCTCGGTGATACGTTCAGTGAGCAAAGCTATCCCAGAGCAGGCCAACCAGTCGAATGCGGTTTCTATGTTGGAATAGCGCAGATTCTTGCTTAGACGCGTGTACTTGAACCGTTTATTCTCCGCGCTCAGCTGCTTGGGAATTGCTTCATATACCATTTCGATCTGCCGGCGCTCTGTCTTATCGGCAACGTATTTAGTTATGTCGTATTCATAAATATCCACGATGCCTTTTTGTGCATTGCGCGTTTTTCCCAGCGTGTTTGTTTCGATAAATGCCTGAGTTGCATCAGGCATGCCTCCAACAAGAAGGTAGAGGTAAAACTCACGCATGAGCATGTCGTGTACATAATCTGGTACGGGGCTCTGTCGTTTAAAGCAATCTCTTGCTACTTGCATAACCTCCCCGGGGACTGCTCGTGCCATGCAGAATTCTTCAAAATCGAGAGGATAAAGTGTAACCGTTTGCAGGAAGCCAACGGGTAGAGAGCGCGCGGGAAAATTGTCGAGCCCAAGTAGTGAGCCGCTCATGATGACGTCGTAAGAGGTCTCTTCCATCAAGAATTTTAAAAGCGTGAGGAGGTTCTCGCATTCTTGTATTTCGTCGAGAAAGATGAGCGTGGAGCCTTCCTTCATTTCAGTTCTTGAAAGCGCTGAGATACGCAACAGCAAATCTGCGGCGTCTTGAGCAGCGGCGATGGTTTCAACGGCGCTTGTATTTTGAAAGAAATTAACCTCTGCAACATTTTCGTAATGGGAGAGGCCAAAGGTACGAATAGAGGTAGTTTTTCCAACTTGGCGTGCGCCCATCACGAGCAAAGCCTGGGAAGTTTTGCTCTCTTTCCATTCGATAAACTTCTGGGTAATTTTTCGTTTTAGCATGGCTATCCTTTTAAAGCCTGGTGTCTCTTAGATGCTGGTGGGCGATTTAGTCGCATTCCTTGGTGTGAGGTCTGAGGTTCTTTTTCCCTAAGGCAAGGAGTAGTAAGCTCATTAGCATCGTTCTAGTATTGACCACCTTAGCAGGTATTATCGCAAAACACAACCCCAATTTGGCCATTTTGGTCGCAAAACACAACCTGTTATTGACTAATTTAGTCGCAAAACACAACCCGTATTTGTCCATTTTGACCGCAAAATGAACCAGTATTTTGGCATTTTGGCCGCAAAACACAACCACATTTGTCCTATTACCATCGCATGGCTGCGCTTTTCTCGGCCTCTTGGCAGTAAATCAGAGCCCCTACTTGGTTTTATTTCAGGATATTTGGTAATATACGCACCCTAACGTTTTGAAGGAAAACGTTAATTGGGGGCGACTGGTTTCGACTAGATGGCTCTAAGGTAGGAAGCAAGTCGTGGTCTCCTCGCCACGTAAAACAGGGGTACTGTCAAAATTAATTGACAACACTTCCTTCAATGGGCGTTATGCCCTTGCTGCTTAATTTAAAAGCAGCACGCTCCTAACGAATTTCCTTTTGGTTTGTTAATGAGCGTCGGTTACAAAAGGTGCTCGTTTGGATGCGCCGCGCAAGCCAAGCGAAAAGATGGATGCGGCAAAGGCGAAGAAGGTCTGCTGCCTTACCAACTTCGCTTTATTAAAGGTAGCTAAGCTTGTAGATGCCTGCCAGGGAGTTATGTAGGACCGGAGTTCGATTCTCCGCGCCTCCACCAGATAGCAATAAGGCGGACCATGTTGTGTGATCCGCCTTTTTATATACGACGCATTCTTGGTATTGATGCTTTTCCCTAGAGCCCAGTGAAGATTTTACTGAAATATCAAGATTACGGGTTGCACACATATTTGGCGCTGGCCCTCCCATAATCCATAAAAAAACGCCCCTCCTCCATGCGGAGAGGGGCGCTCTCTTTTTCTGAGGAAGCGGGCTTAGTCTTCAACCAGCTCAAAGAATTCTCTTCCTACTCCGCACACGGGGCAAACAAAATCTTCTGGAAGCTCGGGCTCATCGATGGTGATTTCATAACCACAAACCGTGCAACGAAACGTATATTTCTTCTCGTCTGCCATGGATACTCCTTTACTCAATGGTTAATAGACGTTACACTTTTTTACCCTACGCAGTCTATTTTAGACGCTCAGGCTCTTGTATTACCATTCTAGGAAAGCGGAAACATGATTTACACCGTTACCCTTAATCCGGCGCTCGACCGCACCGTCTATGTTGATGATTTTTCGCTCGGCGAAGTTAATCGTGCAAATCGCGACAGAAGCGACGCCGGCGGAAAAGGAATTAATGTTTCTAAAACGCTCAATGTTTTTGATTGTGAATCCCTTGCTCTGGCGCTTCTGGGAGGATCAGTAGGCAAACAGATTGAAAAACAGCTCGCTACGTTGAAGGTGGATTGCTGGCCGTTTTATATTGAAGGTGAAACGCGCACCAATACGAAGATCGTAGACGAGAAGGCGCGCATCAATACGGATATTAACATCGGGGGCCCCAGCGTGAAGCAAGAGATTATTGACAACATGCTTACGCTTTTGCTGCGGATTGTTGAGCCCACAGACATCGTTATTCTTTCCGGTTCATTGCCACAGGGAGCGGACAGCGCAATCTATAAGACGTGGATTGAGGCTCTGCGTGAAAAGGGTGTCTGTACCTTTTTGGACGCCGATGGAGAGGCGTTTAAACAAGGTATCCAGGCGCGTCCCTACCTGGTGAAGCCCAATGTGCATGAGCTTTCTCAGTATGCGCAAAAAGAGCTTAGTTCAACAGAAGAAATTCTAGAGACAGCGCAAGACCTTTTGGATAAAGGGATTGAGTGCCTTATTGTGTCGCGCGGTGCAGAAGGAGCTCTTTTTATCACGCAGAATAGTGCCTACAGTGCACCGGCGCTTTCTGTGGAAGTGGGATCTACGGTGGGGGCGGGCGATGCACTTGTTGCGGGCATGGCGTATGCGCGTCAGCACCAGATGGAGATGGAGGCGGCCATTAAACTCAGCATGGCAACGGCGGCAGCCTCTGTCATGCAGGCAGGAACTCAAGCTCCCGATAAGACGGCCGTGGAGAAACTAAAAGCAGACGTGGTGGTTCATAAGCTTCTATAACGCTTATGCTTCTTCGTGCTCGGCCAGGACGTATTGCAGCGCACTCATGAGTGCGGGCACCACTTGCTTCTTTCTTGAAACCACCCCGGGAAGCACGGCCTTGCCGTCTTGGGGGATGACATCAAAGCCAATGCGGATGAGCTCCTCGGCGTTTTCGCCAAAATAGAGAAGGTCGCTCTCGCCCCTTTTGATATCGGTGAAGAGATAGAAGATAAGGGGAACTTCTTCTTCGTACGCGGCGGTTTCTAGATAAGGACCAATGAGCTCTTCAGCAGCAAGGCGGCTCCGCTTTGTCATGTAGGAGCCCTGTCCAATACCAAAGCGCGCTGAGCCGCGGCTAAAGACCTTGAAGTCGCCCTTGAAAACTTCTTCGGGCGTGCGGTCCTTAACACTTGCCCCTGCTTCAAACATTTCGTCAGCATATGTCTTGCAATCAACGCCCGCAATCTTTGCAAGTGCCCGTGCCGCTTCCTCATCGCGCGGGGTGCACGTGGGGGAGCGAAAGGCCAGCGTGTCAGAAAGAATGGCGGAGAGCATGATGCCAGCGATTTTTGGAGGGATGGTAACGCGGGCTTCTTCAAACATCTTATAGATGACGGTGCTTGTGCAGCCCACCGGTTCGTTTCTGAAAAATGCCGGCATCGTGGTTTCAATGTTGCCAATGCGATGATGATCGATTATCTCGGCAATATGAGCTTGCTCAAGACCGTCCACCGCTTGCGAAGCCTCGTTGTGGTCAACGAGAATGACCGACTTTGACTTGACGTTGATAAGGTTTGCCGAGCTCATTACGCCAGAAAATGTGCCGTCTTCATTCACTACGGGGAAGTAGCGATGCCGAGACGAACTCATAATCTTGCGCGCCTCCTCAACGGTGGTGTTAACTGAAAACGACACGATATTTTCCCCAAGCATAACCGAGGAAACAGGAACGGACATAGAAATGATGCGCGTGGCGGAGTAGGTTTCGTAGGGGGTTGAGATGATGGTGCACTTGTGAGCCTTCGCGTTTGCAATAAGTGCTTTTGAGACAGGGGCATCGCAGCAGATAATGAGGCAGGACGCACCCGCTTCTATGGCAAAATTTTGAATCTCATATTTGTCCGAGACAAGCACGATATCGCCGGGGGAGAGGACGTCCTCCATGATGTCAGCGCTTGTGCCTACCGCGAGTCTTCCTTGAGTAATAGAAGCATCCTCGTTGCCCACTACCATGGTGCCTTTCAGGGTCTCCAGGATGTTTTTGTAGGGCGTCTTTGCTCTGGAGAGCTGGTCCTTCTCAAAAATGGACATGTTTGCATTGGCAATGTCCTTAACGGTAACAAGTCCCTTGAGCTCGTGGTTTTTGGTAATACAGAGCGTGTCTTGTTTGTGCTCTTGTATACACGTCCAGGCCGCCAAAAGAGACATTGAGGCGTCAATGCCCTCCTGTTTCTCGTAGACGAGGTCTTTGATCTGCGGCCGTACGGAGGTAATGAGATCAGGCTCTTCAACGTCAAAGTGGTTGAGAACAAAAGCCGTCTCACGGTTGATGGATCCTGCGCGACGGGCCTCATAAATGCGAGGACCAATCTCATTTTTAAGATAGGCGTAGGCGATGGCTGAACAAATAGAATCCGTGTCCGGATTTTTGTGGCCAATGATATTAACCTTACGCGGCTGTTGGTCTGAAGTTGCTTGTGGTTCTTCGTCAAGCGTCTTTGGTGCTGTCATATTCGTCTCCGAGCGTTATTGTATGAGATATACGTTGTGGCCTGCACGTTCGGTCTTTGTGATGATGATATCAGCGCACAGATTGAGCTCATCTTTAATAAGACCGAGCGCCACGCACGCTTTATAGACACCATTGTCTTCAATGTCAGCTGTGATGATATTGGCGACGTCTTTTGCGCGGAAATCGGCGTTTCCCATGGCAATCCCCAAGCCTGTAAAAGCAAGCATCGTTGCATCGTTGCCACCATCGCCAAAAGCTACGGATTCTTCCTGAGTAAAGCCGTAGTGGTCAAGGACCGCTTTAATGCCAACGTCCTTGCCGCCTTCAGCGGGGATAAGGTCGGTAAATTCATCGCACCAGCGAACTGCCTGTGTGTGTTTGGTACCTTCCAAGATGAGGGGCTCGTCTTGAGGATCAACGAAGGCGTTCATCTGAAAAATGGGACGGTCTCCAATGGCCTCTAAATCGCCCCCATCGTAGGTAACCTTGGCATCTTCTTGAAGCTTTTTTACACGCGGGCCCATGTGATTTACGTGAAGTGATGAGTCAGTCATAGCGGAGAGATCAAAACCGTGTTTCTGGGCGTTAGCTTTAGCAATTGCAACATCGTCAGGGTCGAGAGGGACTTTTCTAAAGACACCGCGCATATCCATGCAAATTTGACCCGAGTTACAAAGAAAACCATCAAACCCTTTGAAATCACCTTCGCCATGGAGAATGATTTTTGGTAGCTGAAACGGTGCTCTGCCACTTGCAATATAGAGGAGGACGCCGCGCTCGTGCAGCTGAACCAAGGCGTTTAGGGTTGAAGGCGGAATCTCGTGCGTCTTGAATGAAAGCAACGTACCGTCGATATCAAAAAACCCTATCTTGATATGTGCTGCGCGCTCCTGGAGCTCTTTACGTTCTGTTTCAGAGATGGGCGTGTCGCTTTGTATCATAGCTGCACCTTGCGTTAATCCTACCTGTGGCGTCTCTTACGAAGGAATTTGCGCCACCATCATCATGTTGGTAGAAGTGATGAAATCGCCTTGCGTAGGTGAAGTAGCAGGATCGCCGGCCGTCACAATGACGAGCTCCCCAGGCTGGACTTTATTGGCAGCTTTAGCAACCGTAAGCGCGTCATAAATAGTGTCCGAGAAAGAATTTTGCGTTGTAGATCCAAGCGCTTCAACGCCCCAGTAAAACGAGCATTTACGGATGGTAATATCCGATGGGCTGATGGCATAGATGGGCAGCTTGGGTCGGAAGTTAGCGATAATGCGTGCTGTGCGACCATGCGCTGTGGGAACAACAATGGCGCTTGCGTCGCAGCGATCGGCTGTGGTGACGGAGGCAAAGCCAATAGCTCCATTGATATTCCTGATGCCGCCGCGATCGTAGTAGCGAGAGCGCTCCTCCAGGAAGTGCTCGGTCTCTATGCAGATATCCGCCATCATCTTTACGGCCTCTACCGGGTATTTTCCAGCGGCAGTCTCACCTGAGAGCATGACGCAGTCAGAACCATCAAGCACGGCGTTGGCAACATCGGTTGCTTCTGCACGTGTTGGACGGGGATGCCGGATCATGGAATCGAGCATTTGCGTCGCGGTGATGGCGGGCTTGTAAGCTTCGTTACATTTGTGAATGATTTCTTTTTGGATGTGAGGAACTTTGGCGGGGGGCACTTCAACGCCCAAATCACCGCGCGCCACCATGACGCCGGAGGCAACTTCCACTATCTCATCGATGTTTTCTACAGCTTTTTGACACTCAATTTTGGGGTAGACGCTCACGCGGGGGCATCCTTGAGCGGTGCAAAGGTCGCGAATCTCTTGCACACCTGCGCCATCACGAATAAATGAGGCAGCAACAGCATCAATGCCATTTTCGCAACCAAAAATAATGTCCTTCTTGTCTTGCTCAGTAATGGCGGGAAGGCCAACGTCAACGCCAGGAACATTAACGCCTTTGTGCTCGCCAAGTTCACCGCCGCTAATAACAGTGCAGGTAATTTCATCACCTTCAACGGAGGCAACTTCCAGCACAATGAGACCATCGTCAACAAGAATTTCATAGCCCGGTTTAACTTGGGAGGGAAGCTCCTTGTAATCGAGTGAAAACTTCTCAGCCGTTCCCTTGCAATCTTGGGTTGTGATAACGACTTGAGAACCCTCGCTCAACATCACAGGCTTGCCGTTTTCCAAAAGACCCGTTCTAATTTCAGGGCCTTTCGTATCCAGCATAAGAGCTACGTTTGCGCCCAACTCCGCAGAAATGCGGCGTACGCGCTCCATGCCAGCCTTGTGGTATTCGTGAGATCCGTGGGAGAAATTGAAGCGAGCAACGTTCATCCCAGCCTTGATAAGCCCGCGGATGACGTCATCATCTTCGGTGGAAGGCCCCATGGTGCATACAATTTTGGTCCTTTTGATAGGAGTACTTGAGTGCGCGGTTTTCTCGGCACCTTTCTGGGCACTATCATGGGTAACTTGCGCTGTAGGGGAATTTTGATTGTTATTGTGGAAGGTATCATTGATTGATTGGGATGGCATGCAAACTCCTTTTATTCCATGCATTCTTTACCGTATCCTTATTCTTTAGTCGAAAAACGATTATAAGAGATAAACCTGCCCTCTCCTGCGCCATTTTTGAGAAATCGCTTGAATCTTGAGGCTAAATCCCATTTTTGTCTTGGCGTACTCTCGTCCCTTTGCTATACTCTCATAGCGTTCAGTGGCTAGATAGCTCAGTCGGTAGAGCAGAGGCCTGAAAAGCCTCGTGTCCTTGGTTCGATTCCAAGTCTAGCCACCATTTTTCTCGCTTTTGAGGCTCGTTTTGAGGTTGAGGCATGTTGGAAGAAAAGCTCCGTGGCGTAAATCTTGCAGGATGGCTCGTGTTGGAGCCGTGGGTCACCCCTTCGCTTTTTGCTTCTACTGGCACGTTTGACGAGCTTAATCTTGCCTCTTCTCTTGGTTCAGAAAAATTTGAAGCCCTCATTAGGCATCATCGCGATACCTTTATCACCGAGGAAGACTTTGCGGCAATTGAGGCGCGTGGCTTCAACGCAGTTCGACTGCCCATCGCCTGGTCCGTTTTTGGTAAGGATGGCCCCCGTCCTGGTGTCCGTTTAGCTTCCATTTCCTATGTTGACGCTGCCCTTGATTGGGCAAAGGCACACAATTTAAAAGTGCTTCTCTGCATGGCTAATACGCCTTCCGGCAACGGTGCGCGCGAGGATCAAGAGCTCCTTCTGGGACCAACCGGCGCTTTTAGGGCACCTGGCCTTGAAGTTATCCGGATGCTTACCGAGCGCTACAAGGGGCACGATGCTTTCTTTGGGATTGAGCCGCTCGATGAACCCATCGCTGAGCGGTGGATAGGGTTTTCCGTGCAACCTGGTATTCCCCTCCGCATTCTCAAGAATTTCTATCACGACTGTTACGAGGTGATTCGCAAGGTATCCCCGGGGAAGGTGGCCGTGGTTTTCTCGGTGGCAGGTGCGCCCGGAGCATGGTGCCACTTTATGCATCAAGATTGCTATGTGAATGTTTATTTAGATATGCATATGTACCACTATGGCGATCAGAATGATACGCGTGATGCCAGCATGATTCGCCATATTGTGCGCGGGTCCAAAAAAGAGCTCAACAAAGCGTTTCGTTCAAAAAAACCCGTGCTCGTGGGCGAGTGGTCTGCGGCGCTTCCCGTGAGCGTTACTTCGCCTACGCTGGAGGGGAGGGTTGCGCAGGAGCGCATTTACGCCTCTGCCCAAATAGCTTCGTTCAAGAAAACGCAGGGATGGTTTTTCCAGACATGGAAGACGGAGACAAAGCTTTCAGCCTGGGATGCTCGTCTGGCGCTTTCCAGTTTTGAACGCTCATTCTTTTCGCAAACGGGCTGGTGAGAGGTGGGAGAAGCTCGTATGTGTGCCCAGATGGAAAGGGCGTCTGCTGACGCTGATTGCAAAGGCACGTTATTTGTGGTGGCAACACCCATTGGAAACCTCGCTGATGTGAGCGAGCGGGCGCGCGCAACGCTTGCGGCAGTCACAAAGATCTACTGCGAAGATACACGCGTTACCAAGAAGCTTTTGAACGCGCTTTCCATCCACGTTCCTCTGGAACGTGCTGATGAAAACATCCTGACCAATAAAATACCGCATATCTTGCAAGAGCTTGAGGGCGGAGTGAACGTTGCGTTTGTTTCGGACGCGGGCATGCCCGCTATCTCTGATCCTGGTCAAAAGCTGGTGGACGCGGCTCTTCTTGCGGGGGTACGCGTGGAAGTAATTCCTGGACCCACGGCTGCGGTGACAGCGCTTGCGGCTTCTGGGATTGCGTGCAACCATTTTTACTTTTACGGATTTTTACCGCGCAAAGATGGTGAGCGCCTTAAAGTGCTTGAGAGTATGGCGGCCATTCCTGGTGCCCTCATTTTTTACGAGTCGCCCCACCGTGTGGCGAAGACTCTTCGCGACCTTGCCCACGTTTATCCTGGGCGCATGATTGCGCTTTGTCGCGAGCTCACTAAACTTCACGAAGAAGTGGTGCGCGCACCTGCAGCTGAACTTGTCAAGCACTATAAGAATCAGGAAGTGCGGGGCGAATGTGTTCTCGTTGTGAGTGAGGCTGCAAGTTCCGAGGAAGCTACTAAGACCTGGACGCATGAAGAGATTAAATCGGAGGCCGAGCGACTGCTGAGAGAGGACGAATCCATTTCCAACCTTGCCAAGAAGCTCGCAAAACAAACGGGTATTTCGCGCAATGAAGCATATGTGCTTTTATTAAAGATACAACCATAACAACGAAGCCGACATGCTCCTATAAGAGAGGCAGCTATAAGAAATAGGATAGGGCAATGAAGACAAAACCCAGCTACTACATCACGACCCCCATTTACTACGTTAATGCAGAACCACATCTTGGTCACGCGTATACTTCCGTCATGGCCGACGTCCAAGCGCGCCTTCGCCGGGCGATGGGTTTTGATGTTCTGTTTCTCACCGGCACCGATGAGCACGGAGAGAAGGTTGCCAAGGCAGCTGCTGAGCACAATATGACTCCACAGGAGTGGTGTGACGCGCAGGTTCCCGCGTTTAAGACACTTCTTGACCTCTTAAACATCACAAACGACGACTTCATTCGGACCACTCAAGAGCGCCACATCCAAGCGGTGCAAAAGTTGTGGGAGGTGCTCAAAGAGCGTGGCTACCTCTACAAAGATACGTACGATGGCTGGTATTGTGTGCCAGAGGAGACCTATTTCACCGAGACTCAAGTGGCACATGCCGACGAAAAGCGCGGCCAAAAGGGTGCACACCTTTGTCCGGATTGCGGTCGTCCTCTTGAACGCGTGCAGGAGGAGAGCTGGTTCTTTAAGCTTTCCGCTTTTCAGGAACCGCTCTTGAAGCTTTATGAAACAAATCCGCATTTTATCGAGCCAGAGATTAGGCGCAACGAGGTCGTAAGTTTTGTTAAGGGAGGCTTGAAGGATTTATCGGTATCCCGCACTTCGTTTGATTGGGGCATTCCGCTTCCTTTTGCAGAAAAACATATCACGTACGTATGGTTTGATGCGCTTATCAACTACCTTACTGCCGCCGGATTTGGAAGTGATTCTGAAGAGTTTGCTTATCGCTGGCCCGCAAACGCCCAGCTTATAGGTAAAGACATCCTGCGCTTTCACTGCGTTATCTGGCCAGCCATGCTTATGGCCGCCGACATTGAGGTTTCCGATGAGGTCTTTGTGCATGGCTTTTTGCTTATGAAAGACGACAAGACAGGCGACGAGACGAAAATGAGCAAGAGCTTGGGAAACGTTATTACGCCGCAATCGGTGGTGGACCTTATTGGTGTTGATGGCTTTAGATACTTCTTCATGAGCAACATTAAGCCTGGTGCCGATGGATCTATTAGCTGGGACCGCATGGCACAGGTTTACAACACCGACCTTGCAAATTCATGGGGCAACCTCGTTTCACGCACGTTGAATATGAGCGCTAAATACTTTGAGAATAAGGTTCCTGGCCCCGTTGCTGGGTGGCCCGATAATTCCAATCCGCTTAAGGATATCGCCTGCGGGCTCGTAGATAGATACACCCACGCCCTCTATACGTTTGCATACGACAAGGCGCTGGCGGAGGTTTTTGAGCTCATCCACGCTGCAAACCACTACATTGAGGAAATGGAACCTTGGGCGCTTGCCAAAAGCGAAGAAACAAAGCCGCAGCTTCAAGAGGTGATTCTCAATTTGTTGGAGGCTATTCGCATTGCAGCGCTTCTGCTCTCTCCCGTGATGCCGCAGACCTCTCAGGAGGCACTTCAGCGTTTTGGCCAGGAAGGGACTGAAAGTCTTGTCGATAAGACCCTGGATGAGGCGGTTGCATGGGGCAACCTTCTCCTGGAACAGCCGGTGGTAAAAGGTGATGCGCTCTTCCCGCGCTTAGATATCAATGCGTAATATGGGCGTCTTTTCTCGCGAATACACCAAAGCATAACATGAGCGCCTCTTTTCTCGCGAACCCTACAGCAACTAAGGAAGTGTTGCGTCGTGAGGGGATTTCACTCACGCATGCCTTGGGACAGAATTTCCTTATTAGTGACGCGACCATTCAGCATATTCTTGATGTGGCCCAGCTGAGCCCTCAAGACACCGTGCTGGAAATTGGCCCTGGAATAGGCACATTGACGGTGGCACTGCTGCCGCACGTACAACATCTCATCGCAATTGAGCGTGACGTTTCCCTCTTGCCAGCGCTTGGGCAAAATGTTCACAAAGCGCTATTCCAAGAGACACAAGAGGTAGAGCAGAACACCCTTTACGCCAGCGACGCTCCTACCAAAGATATCGAGAGGGGCACCCTCCACTCCAGAGAGGCCCTTTCTAAAAATTTGGAAAAGTTTACTCTCCGCACGGAGGATGCCCTTACCACGGATTATGCTCAGCTTGCGCATCTCGCAGAAGGAAGCGGCGCTCCCATCACCAAGCTCGTCGCCAATTTGCCTTATCAAATAGCAGCGAGTGTTGTGCTGGAAATTTTCCAACGCGTGCCCACACTTTCATCCGCAACCATCATGGTGCAGAAGGAAGTTGCTGACCGTATGCGCGCTGCTCCGGGAAGCAAAATTTACGGTGCTTACACCGTTAAGCTAAGCCTCTGGGCAAGCGCGATCGATTCGTTTTTTGTCTCACGCAACAATTTCTTGCCTCCTCCCCATGTGGATTCTGCCGTCGTGCATCTTGCAGCAAGACCAGCTTCTGAGCTTGCGCAATCGCTTACACCAGAGGAGCGATGGCACGTAGCACAGTTTGTAGAGGGTGCGTTTTCTCAGCGCAGGAAAAAAATGATTAACGCTTTGTGCGCCTCTGGTTATGATAAGGAAAAGGCTCTGCAAGCTATGGAACGCCTGGATCTTGATCCCAGCGTTCGTGCCGAGAAGCTCACAACGGATGTTTTTATTCGCCTTTCTACTCTCGTAGATTCACTCTCGTAAACCTTCCTCGCAAACTCCTGGAACGCCTTCCTCGCGAAGTCGCTCTCCTTAACCTTCTCTGCAAAGCAACTCCTATACCGTCCTCGTAAAACCGTCCCCTCGTAATCTTTCTCGTAAAGCGCCCTCAAACCTTACCAATACGCCTTGATCACAGGGCTATAATTGCTCTCTCTTCATGTCATCTGCCCTAGGATAAGGCGATAAAATTCCGTGGCAAGTGTATTTGACGAGCTAAAACGTACGGCTCTTGAGATGGCATGGCCCACGCGCTGCATTGGCTGTGATAAAACTGGCCCGCTTCTCTGTTCTTCGTGCGAAAAGAGCCTTTCGTGGATTTTGCAGCGCTGGGCGTGTCCTGTCTGTGGCGCTCCCTATGGTTGGCTTACTTGCACGGAGTGTCGCAACGATTGGGAACTGCGGTCTTGCGTTTCGGCATTCATTTTTGATGGACCAGCGGCGCGCCTGGTAAGCGTCTACAAAGACGAGAACGAAAGGCGTCTTGCTGGTGTTCTGGCGGCAAGCATTGCTTGCGCTCTCGACGAATCCTCTAGTTGGCAAACCGCAACCAAACCTGCGCGCGGCTGTACCCCAGCAGAGGCACGTGAAATTAAACACCTGAGGACACGCCATAGAGGCGAAGGGCGTTTCTCGGAAAACAACTTAGACGCTCTATGTTTTATACCGGCCACCCAAGAAGCGTACCTTAGGCGTGGATTTGATCACATGGAGGACGTTGCGCGAAAGTTGGGAGCACTATTGGGATTGCCCGTGGTAGATGCACTTATGCGAGGGACGGCACAGGACCAACGAGCCCTCAATCGCGCCGAGCGCATAGAAAACACGCGGGGCACGTTTCGTGTGGTTGAAGAGGTGCGAGGAGCACATATCCTCCTTGTTGATGATGTCATAACAACGGGAGCCTCTGTGCGTGAGGCCACGCGTGCCCTTTTGGAGAGAGGAGCATGCTCTGTGAGTGGGGCAAGTGTGTGCAGAACCTGGTAGAATAAGAAGCTGGTTCTCAGTCGGGTCTGTGGTTGCGAACCTTGTGCGCCCATGTGGCGCAACCTCTGCGTTCAGGAAGATCTTGAGCGGGAGGAAAGGTTTTAGTCCAAGGTAGACGAGGCCAAAGGGACCCACGTAAACGCTGAGGTTCTGGAGATGAGGCTCAGCGCTATCATGGCTCGTTCTAGACGTAAGTCGTGCCCTTCTTGAGAGCAGCATAAGCTGCGGAAGGAGAGGTTTTCCCAGCACGCGAGTGTGGGGTCAAAGACCAGGTCAGCCGACAAGAACCGCTTTGGTTTGAGCCAATTGAGCCAGGCGAGAAATGCTTAGGTATTGAGCCTAATAAAAGAGGGAAAAGAAGAGAGGATGAGATGACGGTGCAAACATTCAGCAGAAGAGAGTGCAGGATCAAGATGAAAAAGGAAAGCACTTTGCATAACGCACGCACAAAAGAAACAGGTCTATCCAAAAAAGGGGTCGCCTGCCTTGCTGTGTTCGCCTCGTGTCTTTTGATCTTGCCGCTTTCTGGATGCGCGGGACTCTGTTTCACGAGCTACGCGGATGCGGTTGCTGCCCACAGGAATACACTGCGCTCAACACTCTCTGTCCCTACAATTTCACAAGCTGGGACACTTAAAGTGGGTTACATGGAAAAAGCTGGTGTTCCCCAATATGAGGGTGATGAAAACGGAGAGCCTACAGGGCTTGATATTGATGTCGCAGCCGCCGTTGCCGATGAACTGGGTTTAAGTTTGGAGCTCGTCCCCGTTACTTCAGCAGCGGCTATCACTACGCAATCGCTTGACATGGTCATGGGAGTTACAGAAGAGACGGCTGAGGGACTTACCGTTGTCTCCTCGTACCTTGAATCTGGCGTAGCGCTTTTCTCGAAGGATGACGCAGAGATAGAAAGCGTGCAGGATTTGGTTGGAAAAACGGTTGGCTACGTCAAAGGATCCACTACAGAAGCCATTGTAACCGCATCAAACCTGCAGGTGCAGCAACTTACGTTTACTACTCTGGACGATGCTTTTAAAGGCCTACAAGACGGTAAAGTGCAATACGTTGCCGCACCAGCTTATCCCGGAGCCGCCCTGGCTGTTGACTACGACGATATTCACTACGTGTGCGAGCTATCAGCTCCCCAAAAGGTGGGTATAGGAGTAGAAGCGGACAACACAAAGCTTATAGATGCCGTAGAGCAGGCACTTGACAACATCTCGGACAATGGCGTGCTTAGCATCATTGATTACAGATGGATGGGAATTGAAATGGAGCTAGGTGGCGAAGGACTTGCAAATTTCACCACAACGGCTACTACCACCGGTGTGTTTGGCGACTCATCAACATCTACCGGCTCGCCCCTATCTAATAATTCTCGTTCTACGACCGAGAATAGCGGCGACGGATCCACAGCTGGAACAGGAGCTTTGCAAAGTCTCTAAGCGCTACCTTTGAGTGAGAAAGGATGTAGAAAGATGGACATTCAAGTAAGTGGAAGAAAAATGCAGGTAACCGAGGGTTTGCGCGAGCATTCTCTCGCCAAGGTTGAAGACGCTCTCAAGGTTATTGAGTCAGAGCCAACCTCCGTTGACGTTGTCCTGCGCCCGCAAATCTACAAGAACCAAAAAGACCAGTTCACGGCTGAGTTCACGATTCGTCTTAAGGGTTACGTGGTGCGCGTCTCGGCAACGAAAGAAGACATGTACGCCGCTATTGATGAAGCCTCTAGAATGGCAACACGTCAGTTGCGCAAATTTAAGACGAAAATGATTGACAAGCATAAACGTGCTGCTAAACAGAACGGGCTTGAAGATATTCAAGCTGGAAGCGCCATGGAGCAGCAGGTTTTGACTGATGAGGATGAGATTGCTGAAGACGATCTCCTTGTACGCACAAAATACATTCCTTACACCAAACTTACTGAGGAAGAAGCGCTGGTTCAGACTGATCTTATCGGTCACGACTTCTTCGTATTTGAGGATATGCAAACGGGCAATGTGCACGTTGTGTATAGACGTAAGAACGGTGGTTACGGAATTTTGAAACCGGACACGGAAGAGGCGTAAGCAAGAAGCAAGTGCAAAGCGCAGAACGCAGAAGAAGCGCTAGTTTAAGTGCTAGGCACAGAAAAAGCGCAAGGAAAACCTAAGCGCTAGGACAGTAGAAGCGCTACGGAGAATCTAAGCGCTAGGAAGAACGAGGAGCGTCGTTTTTATGGCAAAGACTGCTGCTGAGAAAACTCCCGCAGAGGTTAAAACCAAAGCTCAATCTAACAAACGAGCATCTAAAGCAACAAAAGAAAAGAAGGCACAGAAGCCAACCAAGTCAGCGAAGGCCGCTCAAGTCAAGCATGAGACGGTTGACGAAATGATATCAACGGCAAGCACCGGTGGTGCGCGTCGTAAGAGCTTTCTGGGCAATCCCAACGTTCACATCATTGTCGATAGCCCTGGTGACTTCAACCCAGATATCGTTAAAGCGCTCGGCGTCTCCATGATTAGCTTCCCTTACATGATGGATGGAGAAGAGCACCTAGACGACATGTTTCAGTCTATGAGTGCAACGGAGTTTTACAACGCTATGCGCAAGGGCTCAAATCCCACTACGAGTGCCGTTACGCCGGGGCGTTACTACGAAGCCTTTAGAGAAGCAGCAGAGCGTGGTGTGCCCACTATCTACCTTGCTTTTCCTCGTGCACTCTCTTCGTCTGTGGACCATGCTCGCCAGGCGCGCGATATGATTTTGGAAGAGTATCCAGATTTTGAACTCTATGTAGTTGACGATCATCTTCCTTGTGCACCAGCGCAGCTGCTTGCAATTGAAGCCGTTCATCAGGCCAACCTGGGAATGAACGCAAAGGAACTTGTGGAATGGATAAGGGAGGCGCGCTATTATGTGCGTGGGCTCTTTACGCTGGAGAGTCTGGATTGGCTTGCGCGCGGCGGTCGCATTCCCGCAGTGGCGGCTTCTCTTGGAGGAAAACTAGATATCAAGCCTGAGCTTTCTTACGATGAGACAGGCGCTCTTTCCCTCAAGCGCATGTGTCGTGGTCGTAAGAAGGCTCTCAAGGCAATCATTAACGACTTTATTGCCGAGTCTGGCGATGAGCGCATTTCGCCTATGGCGATTGTAACGGCCGATGCCGAACACGACGGCGATTGGCTTGAGATGGCCCTTCGTAAAGTTGAAGGATGCGAGGATATTCCTATCATTCGTTCTTCTGTGGGACCCGTGATTGGCTCACACGTAGGACCAGGAATGGTTGCGCTTATTTTCTGGGGAACCGACATGCGCAAAACGAAGGCCCCTACAGGATCAACCTCTGCCAAACTAGGGATTGCTAAGAAATAAGATGCCAGATACCACAGACATCCAAGGGTATGATGCTACTGCGATGATTATCGTTGCTCTTCTTTTGGCCGTTTTTGGCATCATCGTAGGTTTCCAGTTGGGCACGCAGCTCGCAAAGAACACCAAAACAAAGAAAGAATACCTCCAAAAATGCGCAATTGCGTACGGGTTTGCCATTCTATTTACAGCGGTGGTATGCATGACGGGCTACCTTGTGCTAAGCGTTCTCATGTTTGGCGCCATTGGCGGTCTTATTGCTGGTCTTACGCTGGAATACGGAAAGATGATTGGACCCTTTAAGGTTGCGCACGATTTTGTCGGAAAAAAGCGAAATAAGCCTCAAGACGCTGCCGATGAAAAACAAAGAGAGCCCCAAGATTTGGCTGATACGCCGCATAAAAAAGCTCAAGAAGTAGCAGATAAAGAGCGTCCACAGAAAAAATAAGAAAGAAGAAATCTCTTGATAAATAGAAACAACGCAACGCATCCAGCGCTCCATAAAAAATCGATCGCGGTGCTTATCGATTATGAAAACCTTGCACTGGGGACGGGCAAGCCTACCAAAAAGGTTCCAGGTCTTCATCAAAACGCAGGTCCCCGCCCTGATATGAAGCTTGTTTTGAGTGAACTTCTCAAGTGCGGGCGCATCGTTTCAAAGAAAGCTTACTGCGACTGGAACCGATTCCAAGATGCTGTTACGTCCCTTCACGAGCTGGGCATTGAACTTATCGAAATCCCTGATCGCGCAGTGACGGGAAAGAATTCGGCCGATATCCGTTTGGCCGTGGACGCTGTTGAAATGTGCCTTACGCGCGAACCCATCGATACGTTTGCCATTCTCTCTGGAGACTCGGATTTTTCGCCGGTAGTTTCTAAACTGAAGGAGTACGGAAAATATGTAATTGGCGTAGGAATGCAAGCTTCCACGAGCTCTCTCCTTTCTGATAACTGCGACGAGTTTCTCTTCTACGAAGATCTTCTCGAGAAAGGCCTTGGCAAATCTACGGCAAAAAAGACGACACAAACAAAGCGCGCAGGTTCGGAAAAAACGGAACAAAGCAACGCGCGCCCTGTTACGAAGCGTATAAGAACTACGAGCGCCATCGCTCAAAAAGCTGCCAATAACGATGACGACGAGCAAGGCACTCACAGCAAAAGCACGCGGAAAAAGCGCGTGAGTAATAAGAATGCATCGGAGGATATCCATGAATAAGAAAGAACTTGCTAAAGCTGTTGACGACTTGTCTTCTCCTTCGCGTCGCAAGCGGCAGGAGGCGGCACATGCCATTGCAGAAAGTATGTTGGAGAAACCTCAAAACATCTTATCCTTCACCGACGACATCTTTGATGCCTTGGAGCGCCCGGAGGCGCAAACGAGGTGGGAGCTTCTCAATTCCCTCACAATGATTGTTGATGGAAACACGCGCGCGCTGGCACCGGCCGTTCATTTTGCCGAACCCTCGCTTTTTGATGAAGATTCATCCACCGTGCGCTTGGCATCGTTTCGTTTTATTACGGCAGTTGGTGCGCAGACCAAGGCGCTTTCCAAAAAGGTCTGGCCTATGCTGGAGGAGTCAATCCAGGTTTACCATGGCGATCCGCAATACCGAGAAATGCTTATGGCCATCACAGAATTCGTTGCCGCACCCATCGATCCTGATATTAAAAAAGCCGTTGTTGCACGCATTAAATTTGATGCAAAAAACTCTACGATGCCCATCATTAAGCATCTTGCAAACGATGTCCTGAAGGCTGCCCGCGGCCAAAAAGTGCAACAAAAAGGACAACAGAAAACGAACGCACACACCAAACAGTCTTCTACTGCCGAGAAGAAGAGCACGACTAAAGTAAGCTCTCCTTCAAAAAAGAGCACCACAAACAAAAAGACTTCTGCGTCTCAGACTACACGTGGGGCCAAGAAGACTACTGCTTCTAAAACGGCCAACGGGGCCAAGAAGGCTTCTTCAAAGTCATCGCAAGCAAAGAAAACTGCTGCTAAAAAACCTGCTGCCAAAAAAGTTGCTACGAAGAAAACCAATACCAAAAAAGCAACTAAGACGGCGACTCAAACGGTCGCTACCAAAAAGACTGCCGCAAAAAAGACAGTCAAAACGGCTGCTGCTAAAAAGACGGCTACCAATAAAGTTGCCACTAAAAAGGCAACGGCAAACAAGAAGGCAGCCTCATCAAAAAAGAGCAGTTCTTCTCGGACGGCTTCTGCGACAAAGCAAAGTAAAACGTCCAAAAAGACGAGTGGTTCCAAAGCGGCGCCTCAGACTAAAAAGACCGGAGCGGTGAAAAAGCAATCCGCAACTAAAAAAGCGAAGACGAGAATTGCAGGATCAAAGGCCGCTCAGGCACTCAAGAAGCTTACTTCTAAGAAATCGCGTTAATCGTTTGAAAAAGTAAAGGATGAACACAGGGAGAAAACCTATGGCAACAAGCAATACTCATACTCAAAGTCCGGCGAGAAAGACTCAAAGCTCATCAAGTAAAACTCAAAGCTCAGCGGGAAAAACTATCAAAAAAGCAACGGCAAAAAGCAAAACTGGAACGAAAAAAACTACTGCCAAAACCATAACTAAGACTAAAACCGTGGCGGCTAGTAGACCAAGAACGACCACGACAGCCCGTAAGGAAAAAAGGATTGCGCCCGGTAAGAATGCAGCCACATCGGTCTCGGGCAAAAGCAACAAAACCTACACAAATAGCGCAAACAGCAAGAGCAGTACAAGCAGTAAGACCCGCGACATCAAGAATGCGCCTGGTAAAAATGCGGCCAGTAAAAAACGCGACACGCTCCACAGTAAGCATTGCACTGTCACAACGTGCGTTGTGACTGGCGTTGTTTGCATCTTTATTGGTCTCATAGTTGGTTTTTATCTTTTGGGGTCCGGCTTCACAATGGTAGGAAGGACCTCCATTTCAGAGGCTGAGCTTGATCAGCCAGTTGGAATCTATATCATTAATGGGGTCCCAAACTTTATCTCTGCGCGCGAGGTGCTCGATTCTGGCAACGGTCTCTCCCAGTCTCTTCAAGAGGACGGCTCGTATACCTATCCAACAGCAGAAGAAGTGCTTGCGGCCGTAAGGACCGCTGTGTTGAATGGAGAGGTGGCCGCACGCGGTATTACCATTTCTGACGAAGATATGAAGGAATATGCCGAGCAACAACTAGGTACCTCGGATTATTCCCACATTGCAAATTATTATGGGCTCGATGAAGCCAGTGTTCAAACCTTTGTCCGTCAGGCTGTTGGTATTAACAAATTGCGTCAGGAAATCACGGGCGTAGCTGATCAGCTTGCCCCAACCGCGCCTGAGCAGGGCCTGGATGCCGCTTCCTATAAGGGCTACATTTTGAACCTCCTTGGAGACAATTGGGATGCGCAAGATAATTCCTGGGCCAATGAAGATAATGACTATTACGAGTCTCTTGGCGGAAGCGCCTTTAATCCCGATGCTGCAACGTATGAGCAGGCATCTATGGCCTATAGCATCGCATCAGAAAAATATCAGTCTGAGAGCGCTGCGGCTGCGAACACCTGGAATGATTTTGTGAATGACGTCTTAAAAAACTGCCAGGTCCGCATTGGCGAAGCAATCCTCTAAATAAACCTTTCCGGGCAAGTGCTTTGTGATAGGATTGGGGGGCTTAGCGCGTCGCTTCTTGTGTATCTTCGCACCCTAGCGTATCGCCCTGTGCGATTGCTCTTAGCGTGCCCGCACGTAGCGCGTTGCTCAGGTTCATAGTAAGTGTGCCAGTTTAGCTCAGTTGGTAGAGCGCCGCTCTCGTAAAGCGGAGGTCGTCAGTTCAATCCTGACAACTGGCTCCATTTCCTATTCTATTTACAAAAAAGAAGGTGCCATGCTTACTTCACTCAAAAGAATTTTCTCAGGGGCAAAAAAACTTAATGGCGAGGTTCTCGTAACCGGAGGAACTGGATTCATTGGTTCGCACACGGTGGTCGACCTTCTAGAAAACGGTTACTCCGTTGTAATTGTGGACAATCTCTCCAACTCAAGCATTAAGGTTTTGGATCGCGTCAAAGAAATCGTTGGTGACGGTCCTTATGAGAATCTTTCTTTTTACGATGTAGACATTCGTGACGCAGAAGAGCTCAAGAAAGTTTTCAGCGAACACGCCATAAAGAGTGTCATCCATTTTGCGGGCTTTAAGGCCGTGGGTGAATCCGTTCAAAAACCGCTAGAGTACTACGATAACAACATTGCAGGTACCACTACCCTCTGTCGCGTCATGAGCGAAAACGGCTGTAAGTCTATTATTTTCTCTAGCTCCTCTACGGTTTACGGAGATCCGGACGAACTGCCCCTTACGGAGCTTTCACCAAAAAAACCTGCCACTAATCCTTACGGCTGGACCAAGTGGATGATTGAGCAAATTCTTACCGATCTCTACGTTGCCGATAACAGCTGGGACGTTGTTCTTCTTCGCTATTTCAACCCCATTGGTGCGCATGAGTCTGGCCTGATAGGCGAGGACCCCAAGGGTATTCCAAACAATCTTGTGCCTTACATTGCACAGACCGCCGTGGGAAAGCGCAGTGAGGTGCACGTTTTTGGCAACGATTACGACACACCCGATGGTACAGGCGTCCGCGACTATATCCATGTAGTGGATTTGGCAGCCGGGCACGTGGCCGCGCTCAAGTGGATGCAGGGCAAGACTGGCGTGGAGATTTTCAATTTGGGTACGGGTGCCGGATCTAGCGTTCTTGAGGTTATTAAGGCGTACGGCTCAGCGGTCGGAAAAGAAATTCCTTTCGTTGTTGAGGAGCGCCGCTCGGGCGATATCGCGCAAAACTACGCCGATGCTTCAAAGGCTCAGAAGATTCTAGGATGGAAGGCGAAGAGATCACTTGACGATATGGTGAAGGACTCCTGGCGCTTCCAATCTAAGAATCCCGAAGGTCTCTCGGACTAGGTAGCTTCTGGATTATCTCTATGAAGCAAGCTAAAAACAGAATACGCGAGCAATGGGGGGAGCAAGAGGACAATGCATTTTTGCGTTATGCTTCTCGCATGCGCGATCCTATTGACAGTGCCTTGATTGGCACCTTTGCGCTCCCCGTTCCCCAGGAAGAGAAAGCATTCCTTTATCGGCCTCTAGAAAACTTTATCGCTGCTGGTGGTAAACGCCTGCGTCCAGTGCTTGTTTGTCTTGGGGCTGAAGTATGTGGTGCCAATCCCTATGATGCGCTCCCGGTAGCGGCGTCTCTTGAACTCTTCCAAACTGCGGCTCTCATTCATGATGATATTGCCGATCAATCACAGTCACGACGTGGCCTCCCTTGTCTCTATCTGCAAGAAGGCACGGGTATGGCTCTGAACCAGGGAGATTTGGCTTTAATCGAATCGTTTGCAAGCGTGGCTGAAAACGAGGATATGGCGCCAGACCTTGCTATTGCGCTCATACAAGAGCTTTGCCGCATGGAGCGCCACACGGCCGAGGGGCAAGCGCTTGACCTTGGTTGGGTGCGTGAAAACAATTGGGATGTAACCCCAGAAGATTATCTTCGTATGGCGACGCTAAAAACGGCATGGTATACCGTTGCCTCTCCTCTTGTCCTAGGTGCGCTCTTTGGCGATGCATCCTCCCGTCTTGAAGCACTCCGCACCTATGGACTCAATCTTGGTCTCGCTTTTCAAATTGTTGATGATGTCCTTAATCTCAAAGGGGATTCTGCGGCTTTAGGTAAGGACTTCAGATCTGATCTTACGGAAGGGAAGCGGACGCTTCTCACTACGTATGCGTTACAACAGTTGGGTACTACTCAGAAGCACGAGCTTTTAGAGATTCTCTCGGCACACACAACTGATGCTTCCGTGTTGGCAAGGGGAGTGGACCTCATTGAAAGCAGCGGAGCGTTTACACACGCGAATACAACTGCCAACGACCTTTTGACGCGCGCAGAGAAATCCTTGGACGATGCGCAACTGAGTGCCGGTGAGGCAAAAAACGCGTTAGAATCTTTAGCACCGTATATAACCGGCCGCACGTACTAGCGACCGCGCAAAAGAAAGCCATCATGGAGCCAATAGGAAAAGGACAAACAGGAGCCGCCGTCGAGGATGTTCAGACGCGTCTTGAAGCGCTGGGCTATGCCATTGACGCCGCGGAGAAGACCGAGAAATCCTTTGGCCCAGCAACTGAGAATGCGGTTGCACGCTTTAGAGAAGACCACGGCCTTGCCTTTGGCAAACAAATTGATGCAATTACCTGGTCAACTCTGGTGGACGAGGGCTACAAACTAGGAGATCGAACGCTTTACTTGCGCTTGCCTAACTTTCATGGACATGATGTTTCGATGCTGCAAAAAGCCCTCAACATTCTTGGTTTTACTTGCGAGCGCGATGGTTATTTTGGTCCGCATACTGAGGCTGCCGTTAAGCAATTCCAAGAAAACGTTGGGATGATGCCAGACGGCATATGCTTCCCTGATACCTTTGACGCCATCAAACGCATGCGTCACGTTTGGTCTGATGAAAGCAAAGTAGAAGCCCCCACAGAGCATCCTATGGGCTTTGCTCGCGCTGTCGCTGTGTTGAACGAAATCCCGTTGGGGCTTTTGGCTGAAGATGCTATTGCCCGCAACGTTGCCGCGCGCATATGGAATCTCGCATCTGCTACTAATCAGGATTCCAAGCTCATCCTCATGGACGAGGACGAGGACGATTCGACCGATGAGATTAAGGTGCTCCTTGATCTTACGTCTCAGGCGCCGGAAGAAACAATTGGCTTTTCGTTTGTAGCAATGGATGAAGTGGGTGCAGATCTTGCAAAACGCTTGCATACTGCTGCTATGTCTTCTCGGGAAAAGCCAACAAAAATTGTGGTGCAATTGCCTTCCGAGAAAGCCAATTTGGAGGGTTCTTTTACCAACGCCGATGCACAAATGCTTGCAGGGCTTATTCTCGATGCCATCTGTAGCGCGTTTGCCCCGCTTCTCCCCAAGAGCGTGTAGTAGGTTGCGGAAACCAACGCCACATGCTCACTTATTGAATCCAATCGTGCAGAACTTCAAGCCTAATCGCCACTCCACCAAAGAGGGAACAACGCTCTATTGGAATTCCATGCGCGTTTCTCTTTGCGCACTTTTTTGTGCCGCGGCGCTCCTATTGAGTTTTGTGGAAATCCCTCTTATCCCGGCCGCACCCTTTCTTAAATATGATCCAAGTACCATCATGGCTCTTGTTGCAGGGCTCGCCTTTGGTCCGGCCACTGGGGCTGTTGTTGCTGTCTTGCCGTGGTGCGTCCATCTTTTTATTGAGCCGGTGGGTGCTTTTATCGCGATGATCACGGCACTTTGCGTAACGCTTGTGACGGCTTGGCTGTATGCGCTTCACAGAACTAAGGTCCAGGGCGTGCTCGCCCTTGTTGTAGGAGGTTTCGTGCAGGTGGTATTAGCGCTCTTGCTTAACCTTTGGCTAACACCTCTGTATACAGGAATCAGCTTTGAGGCGGTCTGCGCTCTGGTACTTCCCTTTCTCCTTCCGTTTAACGTGGTGAAGGCCATACTAAACGCTAGTGTTACCTTTATTATGTATAAACCTTTGAGCCGCCTGATAGGGCAGTAGGAACATGCCAGCATGGATAGCATCATAGAAATTGAACACATCTCCTACGCCTATGAAGCATCGCATCCTTCAGCCGAGAAGTGGGCGTTGCGTGATGTTTCTCTCTCCGTTCAGAAGGGCGAGAGCGTTGCCATCTTGGGGGCGAATGGGTCGGGCAAATCAACGCTCGCACGTCTTATTGCGGGACTTGAAGCTCCCGATAAAGGCACCGTAAAGCTCTTTGGGAAGACGTGCAAAAACAGTGAAGGCCTGAACCCAGATGCTTATGCAGATGCTCGCAAAAAAACAGCGATGGTCTTTCAGGAAGCAGCTGACCAAATCTTAGGCCTCAGCGTTGCAGAGGATATTGCCTTTGGGCCAGAAAACTTGCATTTTCCCGATAAGCGTATTCAAGAAATTGTCCATCGCGAAGTAGAAAGGTTTGGTCTGAGCGGCCTAGAGGACGTGAATCCCAACGATCTCTCTGGTGGCCAGCAACAAAAACTGGTGCTTGCTTCTGCTCTTGCCATGGAGCCGCAGCTTTTAGTACTTGATGAGGCGGCGGCGCATCTTGATGTGGCTGCGCGGCATCATCTCTTTAGTGAACTCTTTCAACATACGCAGGAAGGCGCATGCACGCTCGTTTACATCACGCATGACCTGGTTGACGCTCTTCGAGCAGACCGTATTCTTGTTCTGAAAGAGGGGTCTTTAGTAGCGGAAGGGACTCCGCAAACCGTTTTTTCTTCATCTCAGCAGGTGGCCTCTTGGAATATAGCCATGCCTCCACAGCTTGTTTTGCAGCAGGAATTGCAAGAAAGGGGCGTATCGCTTCCGTTTACTCTGAATGAGGAAAGCTTATGCCAGAATGTGAAGATGAGGTTGAGCAGCCAAGAGATGCTAGGTGAATTTGCACAGCAGGGTGAAGCTGTTAAAGAAGGAGCACTTCAGGCTCCTGAAGCTCTTTCCATCCATCATCTTTCATTCGCCTATGAACAAACTCCCGTCCTAGAGGACCTCTCTTTGTCACTGCCAAATGGCGATCTCTGTGCACTTATTGGGGAGGCAGGGACAGGGAAAACGACGCTTTTACGAATTCTTTCGGGACTTCTCACAAATTTTGAAGGGGAGATAGCATGTGATGGCATTTGCCCTGTTGAGTACACGTGGCTCCTAAAACGACCTCGTCGAAATAATATGCTCTCTCGCCACGTTGGTTATGTAATGCAAGCGCCAGAGCGTCAACTCTTTGCTCAAACAGTTCTAGAGGATGTTTCTTATGGACCAAAGAACCTAGGATTATCTTTGGAAGCTGCGCGCAAGCAAGCGCTCAACGCCTTAGAGGTATTGGGCATTGCCCATCTTGCTCAAGCATCTCCTTTTGAACTCTCAGGCGGACAAGCTCGCCTGGTAGCGATTGCGGGCATTACTGCAATGAACGCGCCGCTCCTGCTTATGGACGAGCCGTTTGCCGGCCTTGATGAACGTGCGAGCAACGCTTTGAGAGAACTTCTTGCTTCCCTTGTAGAGCAGCAGCACACGGTCCTTTTCACCACCCATGATATGGATGAAGCCGCACGCGCTTCACGTGTTGTTCTTCTCGCGGAAAAAACGATACAAGAGAGCGCATCGGCTCCTTCTTTCTTTTCCCATGCTGACCAGCTTCAAGCGTTTGGCGTTACGCTTCCTTGGGCACTCGAATTCTCCAGGAAGCTCAATCTGCCAAATACGTTCTTCCCAGCTTCAATCCTGGCCCTGGCCGATGAAATCGCCAAACGTGTGCAACCTAAAAGATAGAAAAGCACCGTCTGTGAAAACAAGATTTAATCCACCCGTACTTGTTTGCGCCATCATTCTTTGTATGGCGGGGACTTTGTTGATCGTCCGTCCGTTGCAATTGCTCGTTGCTGCGGTTGGATGGATGGGTCTTTGCTGGTGCCTGCGCGCAAATCCAATTAGTTGCCTCAAACGAGCATGGCGGCTTTGTCTTTTCTTCCTCATAATAGCCGCGTTCAACCTTTTTACTAATCACGAGGGAGATCTCATCTTTCAACTTGGATGGGTACAGATCTATACAGGTGGCCTGGAAGCGTTTCTTCTCTTTGCCACGCGCCTCTGTCTCATGGTGCTTTATGGAGCCGCACTGTTGGAAGGACTGAGTGCCTCGCTTACTGCGCGTGCCATCCAAAAACTCTTGTCTCCGCTTGCTTACTTTCGTATTCAGCTTGATGCGCTTGCAGATGTCGTGGTGCTATCGCTTCGTTTTATGCCGCTTTTGGCGCGAGAGTATTCCATATTGAGAGAGGCAGAGATCATTCGCGGAAGCACGCTTTCAAAGAGCTCGAGACGGCCTTTACACAGGCTGGATCAAATATCCTCGCGTTTCATCGCGCTTATCGTTGGGATGCTTCGCCATGCAGAACATCTTTCCCTGGCACTCGATTCTCGCGGCTATGAGCCAGGGGAGAAACGAACACAGCTCTGCCCCTTTTACTTCAGGCTAAGGGATGTTCTTCTCGTTGGAGCTGCTGGAGCGTATGTAACAATTCTTGTGTTCTTTTTGTGAAGAAATCTTTGTAATTCGCTGCGCATCTTGCTAGTATATACGGGCTGAAAAAAGGAGCAAAAATGAACCAACAGCACCCCGGATGGGCGCAGTCTCTAGGGACGCACCCAGTACGTGAACTTTCAAAAAACCTCCAACAGACACGTCTGCAGGAGCGTCGTCAACCAAGACCGTCCTCGCGAGGTCATAAGAGCAACTACTCACATCCCAAGGTATCCATTATGCGTCTCAACTCTTTTAAAACAAAGGTGTCCGCTATGAGTCCAGACCGCTTGGCCCCTATTAAAACAGCGTGTTCCCGCGCGATGGTGGGCGTTCTGTCTTTCGTGATGGGGTTTACCTGTTTTTTGAGCCCCGCTGCAGCGCACGCTCAAACGCTGGAATCTGCACAGGCTGAGCTGGCGCGAGCGGAGGCAAGTATCGCTGCCATCGCAGAGCAAACTCAAGCAGCCTCCAATAACCTCAGTGCAACCATGACGCAGAGTGATGAGGTAAACGCTGAGATTGCTCAAAAAGAGCAGGAACTTGAAGCTAAGCGTGCCGTGCTGGCTAAACGTATGAACGCTGATTACAAGGGCGGGTCCACAAACATCCTAGACGTTCTGCTTTCGTCTACTTCGTTTGAGGAACTGGCCTCAAATCTCTATTACTTTGCCAAAATAGCCTCTTCAGATGCCAATCTCATCAACGAAGTTGCTTCTGCGAAGGAGAGTCTTGAACAAACTAAAACGGAACTCGATGCACTCCAGACAGAACAGCAAGCGCAGCTTGAAGATATTCAGGCAAAGCAAAACGAGGTCCAGTCCATCATCAACGGTCTCTCCGCTGAGGTCCGCGAAATGATAGCTCAACAAGATGCTGGAATTATCGACGGTGGTGGCGGTGACGCTCCTGGTCCTGCTCCAACTCCTGGTCCCTCGCCTGCTCCTTCCGATAAGGGCCAGGCAATTGTTGAGGCAACACTTCGCGTTCCCTCCCCGGGCGCGGGTTATTGCGCTGCATGGGTGAGCCGTGTTTATTACGCCGCAGGTTGCGGATATCCCGGTGGCAATGCAGTGGATATGTACTATCGCTATTGCAGCAGTTCGAATCGCGCTGACCTGCAACCCGGTATGATTATTGCCGTTCCTTCCAGCCCTTATGATGCAGCGGGTAGGATTTATGGTCACGTGGGCATTTATATTGGAAACGGCCAAGTACGCGATAATATTGGCTATATTCACACAGGTAGCCTCGATACTTGGATTAACTATTACTCCGCTGGTGGCTCTACGCCACGTTGGGGCTGGGCGTAATGAAGAAGAGACTCACACGCTCTTCCACTGCTCTTTTAGTGGTTAATTAACATCGGTACATCATTTCATATCAAAAGATAGATTGTGGACAGCTCTGCATTGAATACCCATTGATAGCCCTGCCTATAGACCCGTGAATAGTACTAGCCCAAAAGAAACGCTCTTTCAAGAACTTACCGATATTGTCGGCAAAGAGCAGGTTCTAATTGGTGAACCCATGGCCCGTCATACCACCTTTGAGGTGGGGGGCCCTGCACAATTCTTCGTTGTGCCTGTTGGCCAGAATCAGACCGAAGAGCTTCTGGACTTTCTCACATTTAAGCAAGTGCCCTACTTTGTGCTGGGACGCGGTTCTGATTTGGTGGTGAGCGATGAGGGCTTTCCGGGAGTCGTTGTTGATTTGTCGCAAGGCCTCACTGATGTGGAGGTAGACGGCGATAATCTGATGGCTCAGGCGGGCGTCTCGCTTATCGATCTTTCTGAGATGGCAGCGGCGCTCTCCCTTTCTGGACTTGAGTTTGCCTGTGGGATTCCAGGTACTGTAGGGGGAGCGGTGTATATGAATGCCGGTGCCTACGGAGGAACTATTTCCGATGTAATCAAGAGCGCGCGCGTGCGGTTTCAAGATGGAATAATCAAGACTTTGTCGGCGGAAGAGCTAGATTTTGGTTATCGCATGAGCAAAGTCCGCGCCGAGAAACTCACCGTTTTGAGTGCCACATTCCAACTGACTCCTTGCGAGCCCGAGACAATCCGCACTGCAATGCAAGATTTTACGGAGCGCAGATCTTCAAAACAGCCGCTCGAGTTGCCTAGCGCTGGTTCGGCCTTTAAGCGTCCAGCAGGGTACTTTGCGGGCAAGCTTGTGGGCGACGCTGGACTCTCTGGTTACCAGGTAGGAGGCATTCAGGTTTCGGAGAAACACAACGGTTTCTTGGTTAAGGTTGGGGATGCTACAGCAAGTGATGTCTATAAACTGGTGCGTCATATTCAAGACGAAGTTCGCCGCCAGTTTGGGGTGGACTTGGAAACAGAAATCCAGTTCTTGGGAAATTTTTAGCTAAAGTACTGCTGAAGAGCGTCGAGGCTTTTTACTAACGGTGCAATCATATCGAAGTCTTCGCCCTTATCGCACATTATCGCCATTGCGTAGTTGAGATTGTCTCGCGATACTATACCTGCGTCTACCGTTGCGTTATACGACTCATCTTCATCCACAATCCAGCCCGCTTTAGATGACGTTGTGGCACCCGTGATCTGTGCAATTTCGCTATTGATGGTCTGCGCAAATAGAGTTTGCAGCCACGTCGTGTCATCAGTTCCAGAATCTAAATAGGACGCCGAAATCTTCCATAAACTGCAGAGTTGGCACGGAGTTATGTGGACAAAGTAATCGCTGGAATTGAGACGATCGGAGGAGCCTACGGAAGCTAGCTCTGCGTTTATGGGTTCAATGCCAAAGCTTTGGACAAGTCGAAAATAGGCGTCATTATCGGAATCAACAATGGCCGCTTCAATGTTGCCTTCCTGAGAGGCTGGAATAGAGCCGCGATTCTCAAGCGCCGCAAGAATATAAGGTCCTTTTATAGAAGAAGCGCTGTAAAAGAGACGGTTTTCCTCAATCCCCAATGTGGCGCCTCCCTGGAGGGACTGAGTGGTGAAACCAACGTGGTAGCCCTTAGCCTGGATGGTGTTGACGGTTTGAGAGATAGTGGCAATCTCTTGAGCAATGCCACTTAGTTTTTTTGCCATGACGTTTTGGGCAGAACTATCGTTTGTTACGACTTCCTGGGAAGAGAGGGAGCTCTCCGTAAAGTTGGCACAGAAGTTTACGATTCCTAAGACGCCTAGTAGTACCGTTGCACTGACAAGACAGGTGAGTGCTACTTGCAATCTCCTCGAGGAACGGAGACGAGAGAACAGGAGTGAACCAGCTGCCGCGCTGCCTTTTGCTTTGGATTGAGTGGTGTGAAGAACATTATGAACCTCAAGCGCTGTTGGTTGCTCAACTTCGTGATGTCTCCGCGGGACCTTATGAGGGTTGGTGAGGGAAATATTGCGTGTTTTGCCTCTAATCCCTGCGTCTCCTAGGGTTCCCGTGCTTTTATTGGCGTCTTTCTCCTTTGTGTTTTTGTAGCGCTCTCCTTCGTACCTTTTGCTTCTTATACTTTTTGTGCACCGTGCCCTGCCTGTGCTTTGTGACGCACGAGGCGTACGGGGCATACGAGGGGATTGAGATGCTTGGCGTGTGCCAGATGTTGCTCGTTGTGATTCTTTATCGCTCATACAATCACTTGCCATATCGTGTGTAGAGGATTCCTTGTGTAGAAGATCTCTAATGTAGACGAATCCTGTTGCGTGTTGTTCTTTCACGAATTATCTTGTGCGTTATTCTTAAACGAAACCTTGTTGTGTGTTGTTCTTAGACGAATCCTGTTGCGTGTCGTTCTCTAATTATTGCGGCTCTTCGCTGGTATTGCAAACGGTAGTGCCTCTATGCGATAATTTTCCCGTCAAAATGCCTTTATCACCTTGGATGGGATTCGACAATCCAAAGCTTCCAGCAGGTGCCTAGAAACGTTCTTAACTGCGAAGTATATGAGTCCAACTAAAAACACTTCCAATCACTCAACCGCGCCTTCCGGGTTGCTTTATCTTGGTATTGACGTTGGCTCTACCACGGTGAAGCTCGTCGTTTTGGATGAGGCGAGAAACGTTGTCTATCAAAACTATGAGCGTCACCACACTGATATTAAGGCAACGGCTCGTGCCCTTTTTGCGGATGCGCAAAAAGTGATCGGTGATGCGCCACTTTTTGTCACTATTACAGGGTCGGGGGGACTTCTGCTCGCACAATGGCTCGATTTGACGTTTGTACAGGAAGTTATTGCCTCTAAGCGAGCCGTAGAGACCCTCATTCCCCAGACCGATGTTGCCATTGAGCTGGGCGGAGAAGATGCAAAAATCATCTACTTTGATTCCGGAGTTGAGCAGCGCATGAATGGAACGTGCGCGGGAGGAACCGGCGCCTTTATTGACCAGATGGCTGCGCTGCTGCACACGGATGCTTCTGGCCTGAATGAGCTTGCGCGCGCCGCAACGCACATTTATCCCATTGCAAGCCGCTGCGGAGTCTTTGCAAAAACGGATGTGCAGCCGCTCCTTAATGAAGGCGCTGCCCAAGAGGATATTGCCGCTTCCATTTTTCAGGCGGTGGCCAACCAAACGGTATCCGGTCTTGCGTGTGGTCATCCCATCAGAGGGCACGTGGCCTTCCTGGGAGGTCCTCTCCAGTATCTCGATCAACTCCGCGAGCGTTTTTATACCACGCTCAACTTAGACGAAGAGCACCGCATTGTGCCTCAGGACGCACACCTGTTTGTAGCAACCGGAGCCGCTCTGGCTGCGAAGGATGCTGCTTTTGAAGATGCTCGCTCGTCACAGACGCTTGCTCTACTTATTGGCCGCCTTGATGAGTTGGGGGAGACGCAAGGGTCTGAGGTGGAGCGTCTCGATCCACTCTTTAAAGACCAGGAAGACTTTGACTTTTTTAGAGCGCGCCATGATCAAGAGGTCGTTCCTAAAGGCGATATTAACACCTATAAAGGACCTATTTACTTGGGGATTGATGCCGGTTCTACTACGATGAAGGCAGCGATGGTGGGAAGTTCTGGCGAGCTCCTCTATACGTGGTACGGCAATAACAATGGCGATGTGCTGGGCACCGCAAAAAAGATCATGAAGCTCTTTTACAGCGTTATCCCCGCTGATGCCTGGATTGCCCATGCCACCACCACTGGTTACGGCGAAGCACTCTTAAAAGAAGCACTCAAAGCAGACTCCGGTGAGATTGAAACGGTAGCGCATCTGCGCGGCGCGCAAGCTTTTGTGCCGGACGTTGAATTTATTCTTGATATTGGCGGTCAGGACATGAAGTGCCTGCACATCCGTGACGGCGTCATTCATTCCATCATGCTCAACGAGGCGTGTTCTTCAGGATGTGGTTCCTTTATCGAATCATTTGCCAACGCCATGAACATGGACGTGAAGCAGTTTGCTCGCGAGGCTCTCTTTGCAAAAAATCCCGTTGACCTTGGGAGCCGTTGCACTGTGTTTATGAACAGCCGCGTTAAGCAGGCGCAAAAGGAGGGCGCAACGGTAGGCGATATAGCCGCAGGTCTTTCCTATTCTGTTATCAAGAATGCGCTCTTTAAGGTAATCAAGCTCCGCGATAAGGAAGAGGTGGGTCAGCACATCGTGGTGCAGGGAGGAACCTTTTTAAGCGATGCTACGCTTCGCGCTTTCGAGAAGTTCCTGGGCAAGGATGCTATTCGTCCAGATATTTCTGGCGTTATGGGGGCATACGGCGCAGCTCTTTTAGCACGAGAGCGCGCGGAGTTTGCGGGTCAAGAACGCTCGGCGATGTTATCGGCAGCAGAGATTGAAGCACTCAGCCCGCGTATTACTAAGGTGACTTGTAAAGGCTGCTCTAATGCGTGTCTCCTCACCATTAATGATTTTGGCAAGGGTCGTCGCTTTATCACTGGCAATCGTTGCGAAAAGGGCGCCAGTGGCGGAAAGAAGAAAACGAACAAGCTCGATGTTCCTAACCTGTTTAAGGAAAAGGAAACGCTCCTTTTTGACCGATCTTCTCTCAACCCACAAACCGCCCCGCGCAAAACCATTGGCATTCCCCGCGCACTTAACATGTACGAAAACTACCCTTTTTGGCATACGCTCTTCACAGAGCTGGGTTTCTCGGTCGTGCTGAGCGATCCCTCCACCAAAAAAACGTACGAGGCAGGCATTGAATCAATGCCCTCTGAGTCGGTCTGTTATCCGGCAAAGTTAAGCCATGGCCACATCATGAATCTGCTTCAGAAGGGCGTCCGTGCCATTTGGATGCCGTGCGTGCGCTGGGAGCGTACGGAAGATGAAACAGCTGGCAATCACTACAATTGCCCCATCGTTATGAGTTACCCACAATCGCTTGAGCTCAACATGGAGGAGCTGGCGGCCAAAGACGTTACCTACATGGCACCGTTTGTTCCTTACGACAATTCGCGTGAGTTGGCGCGCCGCCTGCATGAGGTGCTAAACGATTATCTTGCCAAGGAACACTTGCCGCTCCTCACGCGTACAGAGATTAAGCATGCCCTTAAAAGTGCGTGGGAATCTGACAGGCGCTTTAAGAAGAGGATGCAAGAAAAGGGCGATGCAGCTCTGGCCTGGATAGAGAAACATGGCAAGCGTGGAATTGTCTTGGCCGGCCGTCCCTATCACATTGATCCCGAGATAAACCACGCCCTTCCTGACCTTATTGCAAGTTTCGATTTTGCGGTGCTCACAGAGGATTCCGTTGCGCATCATATGCGCCCCGAGCGTCCTATTCGTGTCGTAGACCAGTGGATGTACCACTCGCGTCTTTATAGAGCTGCTCGCTTTGTTGCCACGCGCAAAGACCTCAACTTGGTGCAACTTAACTCCTTTGGGTGTGGTTTAGATGCTCTCACAACTGATCAGGTGCAAGAGATATTAGAGGCCAACGACAAGATTTGCACAACGCTCAAGATTGATGAAGTTTCCAATTTGGGCGCTGCACGCATTCGATTGCGCTCGCTTTTGGCAGCCTTGAACGATGAGGAGAAAAGAGAAGAGAACCAAGCGATTACGACCGGTCCTGTCTCGGCAGCGTTTGAAAAAGTGCGCTATACCAAAGAGATGCAGGAAGCCGGCTATACCATCCTATGCCCGCAGATGGCCCCTATCCATTTCTCCCTGGTAGCTCCCCTTATTCGCGAATACGGATATAACCTGGTGCTCCTTCCCAGCGTTGATAAAGGTGCCGTGGATGCCGGGCTTAAGTACGTTAATAACGATATTTGCTATCCCTCTATTCTTGTAACCGGGCAAATTATGGAGGCTATCGAGTCGGGTGAGTACGATCTCGCTAAGACAGCCGTGCTCATTTCTCAGACGGGAGGTGGCTGTCGCGCAACCAACTACATCGCGCTCATCAGGAAGGCGCTTAAAGATGCGGGTCATCCAGAGATTCCGGTTATTTCCATCTCTGTTGCAGGCGGTCTTGACGAAGATAATCCCGGCTTTGATTTAGTGAAGCCTAAAAACTTCCTCAAGCATCCCATGCTTCTTCCTCGCGCTATTTTTGCCCTTATGTTTGGCGATTTGATGATGCAGCTTTTATATCGCACACGCCCCTACGAGGAGATTCCAGGATCTGCCAACGAGCTGTTTGAGCAGATTATGGCGGAGGCGCAAAATCTTATACCAGAAATATCGCGCAAGGATTTCTATAAGCTTTGCCAACGCGCCATCGATGCGTTTGAAATTTTGCCGCTCAAAAACGATAGGTCCAAGCCGCGCGTAGGCGTTGTGGGAGAGATTCTTGTGAAGTTTCATCCCACGGCAAATAACCAGGTGGTAGATCTCATTGAACGTGAAGGATGTGAGGCCCACGTTCCAGGTCTGGTGGATTTCTTTCTCTTTGGTCTCACGAGTCCAGAGAATATGAAGGACGAACTTGGCACAAAGTGGACAAAGCGCTTAGGTTTCAACACGGCCATAAGCTACATTGAAAGCTTGCGTGCTCCGATTAATGAGATGCTTAAGGAGACCGAAAGATTCAATCCTTACCCTCGCATTTTTGAGCTTGCACAGTCTGCCAAGAAAGTTCTTTCCTTGTGCAATACGATGGGAGAGGGCTGGCTTTTAACCGCTGAGATGGTGGAACTCATTGAGGCAGGTGTGCCTAACATCATCGTAGCGTCTCCCTTTGCGTGCCTGCCCAACCACGTGGTGGGAAAGTCGGTCATCAAGCGCCTTAAGGAGCTTTACCCTATGTCCAATATTGTGGCTGTTGACTACGACCCAGGTGCGAGCGAGGTAAACCAGCTCAATCGCATCAAGCTTATGATGAGTGTTGCTAAGGAGAATAGCGCTGAAGCCGCAGATCGGGCGTTTGCGCATAAGAACCCCGGGCTTATCGACGCTGCCAAGAACGCCTCAAGCGCGGGCGATACTTCCTATGTGCGCCGCGCGCGCATACAACAGGAAGCGCTTGCTGCAGAGGCTAGAAAGCAGGCCACTAATATGTGCGCTTCGCACCTTTCTGCAAAGGAAACAGAGGCAGAAGCCCTACAATTGTCAGATGCGCAAATGCATATGATTGAGCAGGCGAAGGCCGCTGCCGCAGAGCGCAAGACCGTCGCCACAGAGCGTAAGGCTTGAGCTAACGTGCACGACTAAAAGGAGTATCCATGGCACTCGTGATGAGTACCGAAGAAATAGAGCAATCTCAAGATCTGAGCGATGTCGTTCAGCGTTTTTGCAGATATGTCCAGGTAGATTCTCAATCTGACCCGCTGAATGCGCAAGACGTTCCCTCCAATCCACAAGAGTTTGATATGGCACACCTCCTGGCGCACGAATTGCGTCAGTTGGGGGCCGACGACGTCGAAGTTGACGCTCATTCTTATGTTACGGCTACGCTTCCTGCCTCGGAGGATGCCAAGAATCTTCCCGCTCTTGCGCTTATTGCTCATATGGACTCTTCTCCAGACGCTCCTGCAGCTGGTATTAAACCGCAAATTATCACCTATACCGGTGGCAATCTGGACATTGGTATGAATCGGGGCCACCGTATCTACGTAGATCCAGAAAACGTTCCAGACCTCGAGAAGTTCAAGGGTCAGCAGATTGTCACGGCAGACGGAACGACGCTTCTCTCGGCTGATGATAAGGCGGGAATGGCTGAGATTATGGCGCTTGTAGCCCGCATTGCGGCAGACCCAACATTACCGCATCCAACGCTAAAAATTGCCTTCGTACCGGACGAAGAAATTGGACACGGTGCGGAGCTCTTAGATCTGGAATCCTTTGGGGCCTCTTGGGGGTACACCGTTGACGGTGAGGCGCTGGGCGAGCTTAATTACGAGTGTTTCAATGCGGCAGACGTTGCCATTGATATTGAAGGCACCGTCGTGCATCCCGGCATCGCTAAGGACAAAATGGTAAATGCCCTCACTATCTGGCGCGAGTTTGACAGGATGGTTCCGCAAGACGAGCGGCCCGAGCACACGGAGGGGTATGAGGGCTATTTTCATTGCTATCGCATGAAAGGCAAGCCCGATTTTTGCCACGTAAACTACCTTATCCGCGATTTTGACGCAGATAATTTTGAAGCAAGAAAGCAGCTCTTGCATGATGCTGTCGCCACTATCAACGAGAAGTATGGCTACGAAGTCATGGCCATTCGGATTAAGGAAGACTACCGCAATATGGCCGAGAAACTCCACGGAATGGAATTTCTCATTGATGAGGTTGTCGCTGCCGATAAGGCCAACGGCGTGGAGCCGCAGGTGATTCCATGTCGCGGTGGCACCGATGGCGCACAGCTTACCTTCCGCGGACTTCCGTGCCCCAACATTGGAACCGGGGGTTACGAATGCCATTCTCGGCGCGAATTTATTCCTGTACCATCACTTGAGAAAAACGTGGACGTGCTACAAGATTTGGTGGCGCGTTTTGCCAAGCCACACACAGTTCAAGAGTAAATAAGACGCTTCTAGAGCCGATAAGACAGTAGGAAAACAACAAAGAAACTGTAGAAGAAGAGACAGAGAAATATCAGAAAATCAATAAGGGAACTGCAGAAGAACCAACGGAGAGAACGCATGATTGAATTATTTCACACCGCTCAAGAAGAACTCGAGAAAATGGGCGCTCATATCACAACGGCAGAGATTGCTCAGCAGCCTGAACTCTGGCAGGAGACGCTTGCCATTTACAACGAGCACAAGGCAGCCGTTCACAGCTTTCTCAAGGAATTCCAAGAAGAACTTGCGCAAAGTGGTATCACACGTCCTATACGCGTTGTCTTCACGGGAGCAGGCACCTCGGATTATGTGGGAGGCATCATCGCTCCTTACCTCAACGAGATGGGAGAGAGGGACGTTTACACCTTTAGCTCCATTCCTTCTACCGACATCGTAAGCGCGCCGCTCAATTACCTCAATCCTGATGAGCCGTGCGTTTTTGTGAGCTTTGCCCGCTCTGGCAATTCACCTGAGTCGCTCGCAGCCGTGGAGCTTGCGGGAAAAATCATCCACCATGTGCGCTTTCTCCACATCACCTGTGCGCCAGAAGGTGCACTTGCGCAGGAAGGTGCCAAGGATAAGCGTGCTTACACGCTCCTCATTCCGCGCGCGAATGACAAGGGCTTTGCCATGACAGGATCGTTTAGTTGCATGGCCCTTCTTGCCACGCTCATTTTTGATACGACTCCCGATGAAAACAAAGCGCTCTTTGTGGAGACGGCTGCCAGCATGGGCCAAGCCGTGCTTGCGGGTGAGTCTCAAATTGCGCAGTGGCTGAGTGATGACTATACGCGCGTCACATTCTTGGGCTCTGGGTGCTTTGCTCGGCTTGCGCAAGAGGCCCAGCTTAAGATATTGGAGCTTGCTCATGGGCTTATCGCCACTTCCTGGGATTCATCGATGGGTTACCGCCATGGGCCAAAATCGTTTGTGGACGACAAGACGCTCGTGTTCATTTTTGTTTCCAACAACGTCTATACGCGCCATTACGATTTGGACATCTTGCATGAGATTGCAGGAGATGACATTGCTCTCCGTACGATTGCCATCCAGCAGGACGCTACCTCCCTGAAAAACTATGAGGGCGATGCCTTTACATTTGAAGGCTTTACGGCTCTGCCCGATGTCTACCTGGCGCTTCCTTACATCATGGTCGCCCAGGCCGTTGCCCTCAAGAACTCTATCAAGGTTAAGAACACTCCCGACACTCCCAGCCCCACAGGCACTGTCAACCGCGTGGTTAAGGGTGTCACCATTCATCCCTTTGACGATGCGAGCGGAGAATAAGCCATGATTAAAAAAGCAGTACATGCAAAAGAGTTCCTTCTTTCCAATGACGTTACGCGTGATGGCTATCTCCTTATAGAGGACGGCGCTTTTGCAGAGTGGACTGCCGAGAAACCCTCGTCAGACTATGAAATCATAGACTGCCCGGACGCCCTTATCGCTCCCGGCCTTGTTGATACGCACATTCACGGGCGCGTGGGGTGCGATGTGATGGACTGCGATATCTCCGCGCTTAAACAGATATCGGCGGATTTGCCCAAGCAAGGGGTAACAAGTTGGCTTTCCACAACCCTCACAGAACCAACTGAGCGCCTCAGTCTGGCGTGCGCTGCAGCAGCTGATTATCGCGATGAACAAACGTCGCAAGCAAGTATTGGTACGCTTAAGGAGGCGCGCATTGAAGGCGTGTTTTTAGAGGGGCCATTTTTCACGGAAAAACACAAGGGTGCGCAAAACCCTGATTTTCTTTGTCCACCCTCGTTTGAAAAGCTTCAAACCTGGCAAGAGGCCGCTCGTGGCATTATTAAGAAAATTGCCATCGCGCCCGAATATGAAGAAGCGCTCCCGTTCACACAGAAAGCCGTAGATAACGGCGTTGTTGTAGGGCTCGCCCATACTAATGCAACCGCAGATGAAGCGCTTGCTTGCATCGACGCGGGAGCTTCCATTTTCATTCATACGTATAATGGCATGAGTGGTCATCATCATCGCGTTCCCGGAGTGGTCAGTGCTGCACTCATTACCGCAGATACTACCTACGGTGAACTCATATGCGATGGCCATCATGTTCACCCGCTTGCCGCAAAGATTCTCTTAGCCGCCAAGGGGGCGCAGCATATCGTTCTCATCAGCGATTGTATTCGCGCCGGTGGTCTGCCCGATGGTCCTTCCAAGCTGGGAGAACTAGATGTCATCGTAAAAGATGGCGAGGCACGCCTTGCGGAAGGTGGCTCGCTTGCGGGCTCAACCATTGGGCTTATCCAAGCGGTAAAAAATGTTGTAGCTTGGGGCATGGTGGATCGTTTTGACGCACTTCGCATGGCGAGTACGGTTCCTGCCGCTGCCAACAATATTGATACCACGTGCGGCTCAATTGCGCCGGGGCGTGCGGCTGATTTTATCGTGCTCGATAAAGACCTTAATCTTTTACATACGTATATCGCGGGCGAGGAAGTCTATGAAAACGCATAACACAAAAGAAAAAGAGAGCGAATACAGTGGTCGTTTTGATAGGCGCGAATACACCGTTCGCTCCAACTTTGACGAATGCCCACTTTCTATCCTCGAGATTGCTCCGCGCGGTGGCTTTTCCCACCCAGATCGCGTTCGTGCAGTTGTTCAATTTGCTCACGGTATGCAAGAGCATAAAGAACGCTACGAACCGTTTATGGAGTTTTTAGCAGAACATGGAATAGCGAGCATCATTAACGATCATCGAGGCCACGGGAAATCAATCCGTAAGAAAAAAGATCGTGGCTTTTTTTACGACAAAACCGGCCGCGGGATTATTGAGGACACGCGTCAGGTGCAAATAATTGCCGTTTCCAATTACCCAAACGTGCCGCTCATTCTTTTTGGCCACTCTATGGGGTCGCTCGTTGCGCGTACTTATCTTAAAAAATATGATCGCGCGCTTTCTGGCCTCATCGTGTGCGGTGCGCCTGGAAAAAATCTCTCTGCACCGTTTGGCTACTATCTGGCGCACGTATTGGGGGCACTGAGGGGCGAAAAGAAAGAGAGCACCTTTTTTGGCACGCTTATTGCCAAGCATTTTGCTGACGGCTTGGAAGGTACGCACCCCCTGCGTTGGCTTTCTAGAAACGAAGAAAACGTTTTGGCGTATGAGAGTGACGAGGGGTGTGGTTTTGCATTTAGCAACAATGGCTTTGCCAACTTGTTTGCGCTCATGCGTGATACCTATACTACCGAAGGTTGGGAGATGGGAAATCCCCAGCTCCCCATCCTTTTTATCGCCGGCGAAGAAGATCCTGTTACCGGTGGTAAAAAGAAGTGGCTCATGGCACAAAACTTCCTGCGCGAGCGCGGCTATGAAAAGGTGGAAGGCAAGCTCTATCCGCGCATGCGTCATGAGATCTTGAATGAAACAGACAATAATCTCGTCTATGACGATGTGCTTGCCTTTATAGAAACGGTTATTTCATGATGGATTTACACAAACCAAAAGGCACAGAGGATCTTTTTGGCAAGAGCATGCGTGCATGGACCAACATGCAGCGTATAGCGGCCAAAATCTTTGGTAGGTACGGGTTTGACTTAATTGAAACACCCACAATGGAACAGGTGGATGTCTTCACACATGGCATTGGTACCTCTACTGATGTCGTGAGAAAAGAGATGTTCCGCGTCTTTTCTGGCGCAAACCTTATGCGCGCCTTAGAAGAAGGAAGCGATGAAGGGCTCAAAGCGGCTCAGCGTTTAGCACTTCGTCCAGAAGGCACGGCAGGATTTGCTCGCGCAGCTATAGAGAATACCTTTGTTCCCCAAGGTGGCGCACCCTGCAAGATGTACTACGCTGGTCCTATGTTTCGTGGCGAGGATGTGCAAAAAGGCCGCCTGCGCGAGTTTCATCAAATAGGCGTTGAGGTCTTAGGAGCAGAAGAGCCTGCCCTCGATGCTGAAGTTATCATCATGCTCATGCAGTTCTTTGGCGAGCTTGGCCTCACCAAAAATGACATGGTATTAAAGCTTAACAGTATGGGCGATGCATCCTGTAGACCTCGCTATCGCGATAAGGTTGCGGCTTTTATTGAGGCGCATGAAAGTGATATGTGCCCTGAGTGCAAAAAGCGCGCAGATACTAACCCCCTCCGTGCTTTTGATTGCAAGAATCCGCATTGTAGAGAAATCATGCAAGACGCCCCGCTCATAAGCGGCATGCTTTGCGATGAGTGCGCCGCGCACTATGCAGCTGTTAAGTGCTATCTCGATGAGGCAAATATTGCCTATGTGGAAGATCCTACCCTCGTTAGAGGGCTCGACTACTATGGCCGTACGGTATTTGAAGTGGAGGCTACCTCTGGTGTTGGTGCCCAGTCTGCTATTGGGGGCGGAGGCCGCTATGACGGCTTGATGGAGCTGGTAGGAGGCAAGCCCACTCCAGGGATTGGCTTTGCCGTAGGTTTTGAGCGCATCATGCTTTCCCTGGATGCAATCGGCATAGATTTGGCTGGTCCCGCGCCTTCGTGCATCTACGTGGCCAAGACAAACGAAAGCTTGCGCGACGAAGTTTTCAATCTTTGTCTTGCGCTTCGCAAGGAGGGTTTTAGAACTGAGGCGGATTACCAAAATCGTTCTCTGAAGTCGCAATTTAAGCAAGCCGATAAACTCAACGCTATCGCATGTCTTGTATTGGGAGAAGACGAAGTCGCTTCTCATACCGTCACCGTCCGTAATATGCAAACACACGAACAGACTTCTGTTGCCGTAAAGGATGTGGCAGACTATCTCAAGTCCGTACAGCAAGGAACTCACTAAGCGAGAAAAATGATTCCAGTAAGTTTTAACCTGCAAAAGGCATTGTAATGCGATTTTTTCAACTGATGTGAGTTACTTAGAGAACTGATACGAGCGCACGCAAAGAACTGATGCGAGATACTTAAAAAATTGATATAAAAGCACGCAATAAACGCAGGAACCATACCAATCCGTTAAGAAATAAAAGGTTAAAGAAGGGTTTACCATGACAGATACCATGCGCGGGGTTTCTACCAACCTTACAAGAATTCGCCGAAAAGTTTTTGAGTCTGTGGCCTCTGTGGCCTATGCCAACAACCCCTACGAAAACGGCGGCACAAGCAGCGATGCCAATGGTAAAGGTGAAGCTAAGAGTGGAGCAAACGCAGTTCCCAACACTGGCCCCCAAAACGACGCTCCTCGGCACGCCAGAGCAGAAGATTACTCTTGGGCTGACAAACTCCCCTACCAGATCTTGCCGGGTGACAAGGCAACATATCGTGAGTCCATCTTCCTGGAACGAGCTATTATCGGAGAAAGAATTAGACTCGCGCTGGGACTAAATCTCAATCCTGTCGATAAACCCGCCAACATCTCGGACGGTATTAAAGACGCCGAGCGCCCGGAGACGTATTATGAGCCACCGCTCTTAAATGTCATCAAATTTGCATGTCACGCCTGCCCCACGAATTCCTATATCGTGACCAATCAATGCCAGGGATGCCTTGCGCACCCCTGTATTGAGTCGTGTCCCAAAAACGCTATCAGCTTTGTCAACAACCGTGCCTACATTGACCAAGATCTTTGCATCAAGTGCGGACGCTGCAAAGCTGTCTGCCCCTACACCGCCATCATCCACCGCGAGCGTCCGTGCGAGGCGGCATGTGGCATGCATTGCATTCATTCTGATGAAGAGGGCCGCGCAGAGATTGATCACGAAAAGTGCGTAAGCTGCGGACAATGTCTTATTAATTGTCCTTTTGGAGCGATTGCCGATAAGTCTCAAATATTCCAGGTTATCCGTGCCATCCAGCATAACGATGAGGTCTATGCTGCCGTGGCACCGGCCTTTGTTGGCCAATATGGAGGCCGGGGAGATGTGGGAAAATTGCGTGAAGCATTTGCGCAATTAGGTTTTGCCGGTATTGAAGAGGTAGCCCTCGGTGCTGATTTCACTACGCTTCAAGAGGCACAAGATTTCTTAGATGAGGTGCCCTCTAAGCTTCCCTTTATGGCCACGAGTTGCTGTCCTGCTTGGGCTTCTATGGCTAAACAAGAATTTCCTGATGAAGCCAAGTGCATCTCCATGGCCCTTACGCCCATGACGCTTACGGCACGCTTTATCAAGCAACAACATCCTGGCGCAAAGGTGGTCTTTGTGGGGCCCTGTTCTGCCAAGAAGTTGGAGGCCATGAGAAAAGACGTGCGCAGCGACGTTGATTTTGTTCTCACGTTTGAGGAGGTTGCAGGCATGCTGGCTGCTAAGGGTATCGATTACAAGCAGCTCCCAACGCCTGAAGACAACGACTTCTCAAAGGCATCGGCAGATGGTCGTGGCTATGCGGTTGCGGGCGGTGTTGCTAATGCGGTGGCTCACGCCATTCACAAAGAACATCCGGAGAGGGAAGTAAAGATTCATGCCGAGGATTCTTTGGATTCTTGTCGCGCTATGCTCAAACAGGCTGCCAAAGGAAAATACGATGGCTATCTCCTTGAGGGAATGGCATGTCCTGGCGGCTGTGTTGCAGGAGCGGGAACGCTTCAGGATATTAAGAAGTCGCAAGTGCAGGTTGAGGCTTACACAAAGCGCTCACCCATTCAAGATGCAACCGATGATCCCCTTAAAGACGATCTTGAGAAACTCGTTGATTAACGAATAACGTATAAGTTCTTTACGAGCGTGCTCAATGAGCGCGCTCGTGCCCACGGAGAGGGGACGGGTTAATCCCCCAAGAGCGTGCGCTCCAATTCTTGCGTGTCTGAGAAAAAGGTTTGACCCCCCGCCTCTTCTAACTCCTCTTTTGTTCTAAATCCCCACAGAACCAGCAGGACTGGAAGATGTGCATTCGTAGCTGTTTGAATGTCAACTTCAGAGTCGCCAATGTAAACTGCTTTTTCTACTGCACTCTCATGTGTTGAAACGTCATCCGTAAGTCTTTCGAGAGCAAGGTGGACCATTTCAGGATGAGGCTTCCGAGGAATGCTATCTGTTTGTCCCAAAGCAACATCAAATATGCCTTTAAAGACGTCGCGCACAAGATCTTGAACGGCGTTATCGGGCTTATTGGAGACAACCGCAAGCTTTACGTCTGCGTCTTTTAAATGGCGGAGAAGTTCCATAATGCCAGGATAGGGTTGTGTCGTATCGTTGCAATGTGCCGTGTAATGCGCTTTATTATCGACGAGAACCGCAGCCACAACGTCATTTGGTGTGCCTTTAGGCACCGCACTTTCCACAAGGTGTTGAACGCCGTTTCCAACCATGTGCCGCACTTCGTCTTGTGTACGCATCGGAAGACCGTGTTTCTGTAGCGCCCAGTTAAGGGAATTGGTGACATCGGTGAGGGTATCCAAGATTGTGCCATCCATATCGAAAACCACGTAGCGATACATAACGTTCCTTTCATGTGGAATTGTTGTTGTGCGAGTTATTTAAGGGGCTAAGACTCGTACGCGCGCCCTTCTTGCCCTTAGGCTTTTAGCTTGCTTTAGGTTACTATAAAGAACGGCGCAACGCTTCATCTTCTCGCAACCCCGTGAAGGGAATCCGTTACGCTGCTTTGGCCTGGACAGGCGCTGTCTCCGTCTGCCAGGACGTCTACATAAGCTGCCCGCCCGACACGGGGCAGAATGACGAAAGGATTGACATGAGCAATGATAAAACGTACAGCTACCATACGCATACCGCAGGTCAACTCCGTGCAAGTGATATTGGCCAACACGTTGTACTAACAGGGTGGGTCTTTTCTCGGCGTGATTTAGGGGGCCTCATCTTTATTGATCTGCGTGATCGCGCAGGAATTACGCAGCTTACTTTTGACCCAGACTATGCTGGCGGGGACGCCTTCAAGACCGCTGAGAGCATTCGTCCGGAATGGCCGCTTATGGTTGAGGGTACCGTACGCGAGCGCCCCAATAATCAGGCCAACAAGGAGCGTGCAACGGGCGACATTGAAGTGCTCGTGGAGAGCGTGGAGATTCTCAACACTTCCGAGACGCCGCCTTTTCCGTTAGACGATGAGGCACAGACGGCCGAAGACTTGCGCCTTCGTTATCGCTACCTTGATTTGCGCCGACCGGTTCTGCAAAAGAATCTCAAAATGCGAAGTGACTTTGCTTTTGCGCTGCGGAGCGCCTTGCATGATCAGGATTTTTATGAGATTGAGACGCCTATTTTGGGAAAGTCCACGCCTGAGGGTGCTCGTGATTTTATTGTGCCATCACGCATGCAGCCCGCAAACTTTTACGCGCTGCCGCAGTCCCCGCAACTCTTGAAGCAGCTCCTCATGATTGGTGGCATTGAACGCTATTACCAAATTGCGCGCTGTTTTAGGGACGAGGATCTGCGTGCTGATCGCCAGCCCGAGTTTACGCAGGTCGATATTGAGCTTAGCTTTGTCACTCAAGACGACGTCATTGATATTCTGGAACTGTGTTTGCGCAAGGCCTTTGCTGCAGTTGGCGTGGAGCTCCTCACACCGCTAAGGCGTATCCCGTTCTGGGAGGCCATGGACACTTACGGTTCCGATAAGCCCGACACGCGCTATGGTATGCATCTTGTGGATGTGACCAACATATTCAAGGACGCTTCTTTTAAGGTGTTTGCAAGCGCTGCCGCTTCTGCGGGGGAGTGCGTAAAATGTATTAATGCAAAAGGTGCAGGGGTTTGGTCGCGCGCGCAAATTGATAAGCTTGAAGACGTTGCCAAGAAACATGGCGCCGCGGGTCTTGCCTGGATGGCATTTAAAGAGGATGGCTCTCTGCAAAGCCCTATCGCCAAGTTTGTGAGCGAATCTGAGCTCTTGCAACTAAAAGAACAAGCGGACGTCAATCCAGGCGATCTTCTGCTTTTTGCTGCAACGAAGAGGCGTGCAGCGGATGAGATTCTTGGTGCCTTGCGCTCTCATATGGCGGACGCCCTAGGCATCACGCAGGCGCTCTTAGAGGGAACGTATGTAGGTCCCTCGGGGGAGATCGCACCCGCTCATGATTTCTTATGGATCGTAGACTTTCCGCTCGTGAAATATGATGAGGAAGCAGGCCGTTATGACCCCGAGCACCACCCCTTTACCCAGCCTGTAGAGGCTGACATTAAGAAGCTTGAGAGCGACCCCCTAAGTGTTAGGTCGTACACCTATGATTTCGTAATGGACGGTTTTGAGGCTGGCGGGGGAGGCCTCCGTATCCACAAACGCGATTTGCAGCTTAAAGTCTTAGAGCTTTTGGGTTATGACGCAAACCTTGCAGAAGAGCAGTTTGGCTTTTTGCTTGAAGCCCTGAGCTTTGGAGCACCTCCTATGGGGGGCTTTGCTTTGGGTCTGGACCGCGTCTGCATGCTGCTTGCAGGAGCCCCCTCCATACGCGATGTCATGGCGTTTCCCAAGACAACGTCGGGATCTGATCTGATGATGCAAGCGCCCTCGCACGTATCGGAAGCGCAATTGAAAGAGACAGGAATCAAGCCGTCAGAAAAATAGCTTTACTGCAGGTCTGGCTAAGCGTTATTTGAATCTTCTGGGCTTGCATAGTTGCCTGCTTACGGTTTTCGGCGAATCGCGAAGGAAAGAATCTCCAAGGAGCATTACGCGCGAATCCCCGTGTGGACCACCTTGAACGAAAAGCCTTATGAGGGAAGCAAGATACCAAAGGCAAAGAGAGCAAAAAGGCTTATACTTTTTCCAGAAAATCACCCTCTCCTCTGACTTGAACAGAAAGGAACACTATGTCAACTCCAGATACCATGACTCTCGTCCTTGTTCGCCATGGCGAATCTGAATGGAATAAAGCCAATCTCTTCACCGGTTGGGCCGACGTTGACCTCTCAGAACTCGGTCGTGATGAAGCTTACAATGGCGGCGTTGCCCTTAAAGACGCTGGTTACGACTTTGATCTCTGCTATACAAGCTACCTCAAGCGCGCTATCCACACGCTTAATCTCGTGCTTGACGCGCTCGATCGTGATTGGTTGCCCGTCACCAAAACGTGGCGTCTCAACGAGCGTCATTACGGCGCACTTCAAGGCCTCAATAAATCAGAAACTGCCGAGAAATACGGGGAAGACCAAGTAAAAATTTGGCGCCGCTCCTTTGATGTTCGTCCTCCTGCCTTAGAGCCCGGCGATGAGCGCGACGCTCACACGCAACCTGCCTATCGCAACGTTGATGCAGAAGATGTTCCCATGGCTGAGTGTCTGAAAGACACCATTGCCCGCGTGTGGCCATGGTTTGAGAGCGAAGTTGAGCCTAAGATGCGCGAGGGAAAACGCATCCTTATTGCAGCTCACGGCAATTCTCTTCGCGCGCTTGTAAAACAATTCGATAAGCTTACAGACGAAGAGATTATCAACGTTAATATCCCCACCGCCGTTCCTCTGGTCTATACGTTCGACAAGGACTTCAACGTTATTAATAAGGAATACGTGGGCGATCCTGAGACAATTGCAGCCAAAATTGATGCTGTGGCTAACCAGGGCAAAGCAAAATAATCTCTACGTGTTTTCCTAAGGGGCCACCCAAGAGAGACATGAAAGCTTCTCGATTTAACGTTTATACAACGAGGGGATCAGCTGGTATTGTCGCTAACTTGTATTCTAGTGCGGCTATTAAGGTTGATAAGTCAGTAGTAGAAGTTCTTCGGAATAACGTTTCTGCAGACCTTTCGGCATTTTTTTCCAATAAAAAAGAAGTCTTGGATCTCCTTCAGGCAAAGGATATGCTCCTTGCAGATGAGGCGGACGAAGATGAACGTCTCGCACGTTCTGTGCAAGCTATGCAGACCTCTCGTGAGAAGCTCAATTACACGATTGCAATAACTATGGCCTGCAATTTTGCGTGCCCCTATTGCTATCAAGAACGTGAGTCTCAGCCAATGGATAAGCGGGTGCAGGCGGCAACGATTGATTACATAGCATCGCAGATTGACGAAACAACGAAAAAGCTTTCCATCTGTTGGTATGGTGGGGAGCCCACTCTTGCTCCTCGCATTATGTATGACATGAGCGAAAAATTGATGCGCCTTGCAGAGGAGCATGATATCTCTTATGAGGCAGACATAATCACCAATGGCTATTTGCTGAATGAAGAAATACTTAAACAGCTAAAAAAGTACGCTGTTAAGAAGATGCAAATAACCATTGATGGTTCGAGAGAAACACATGATAGACGGCGGTATTTAGTTGGGAAAAAACCAACGTATGACACCATTATTAGAAACATTGCCCTAGCTTCCAAGATGGGCTTTTCTGTAAGAGTGAGAATGAACGTCAACAAAGAGAATGCTCACGAGTTTGAAGACGTTAAAAAAGAAATAGGCAATCTTGATGGCGTCACCTGTTACGCAGAAATTCTTTTTGATGCATCGCCCCAGCAAAAGAAAGAAAAAGCAACTCATTATTCAAATGATGATGCCTATGACCAGTTGCGGCAACAAAATGAGGATACCCTGAGTCTTGCTCAGATGATGGAATCTAAGAGAATGTGCGGAGCGGTGTGTGTGACGGGCAAAACAATTCATCCTAAAGGTCTTATATTCGATTGTACGTCGGATGTAAGCGAACCAGAAAAATCCTCTGGTACGGTGTTTGAATATTTATCCCAGAATAAGGAGAACGCTCAAGCTCCGTTATACGATATCTCCCATATGTGGAAAAACGAAGAATGCAAGCGATGTGCTTTTCTACCCGCTTGTTTTGGTGGATGTCCTAAACACTATCAAGAAGAAGGCTTGCTGCTCTGTACGCGGATAAAGAATTCACTTCCAAGAAAGCTCGATGAGATTCTTAAAGAAATGGAAACCTAGTCAAAAAAAATCACGTATTTGGCAATTGCTTGCGATAGTATCGAGCAACTACCAAATGCGTGATGATGAGCGTAAGCTTAAGCGCCCACGCGTCAGATCCTTGAGCTCAACGTGTCACATTTGTTGCAAAACAGTCGTTGTTAAAAGCTCAGGTTCTGAAGCCGTTGCAACGTTCTCTTATTTAAAAAGAGGGGTGCAAGGAGTGGTGAAGCTGGAGGGGTTTCCCTCTACGAGAATCATGCATTCAGACTCTGTGCTGCTTGCATTCATATCCTTCATTGCTTCAGTTTCTTGTGTCCACTTCGACATACATAGTCCTTTCACTCGAAAAAACACAAGCGCCCATTGTATCATTATCTGAGGGATTGGTAATAAAAAATTCTTCACACCATCTGAGAGAAGCCAATTGCACTGGCCTTGCGCGTAAACAAAACATGATGCTTATAGGAGCGCCTTCAAGTATGGTTAGCTTATTTTTTGATGCGCATAGAGCAGAAAAATACGGCTAGAACAGAAAAAGTAGGTTATCGGACTGATACGGATAGGTTGGATTAAAAAGAATGGCTAACGCTGTTGATACCATCATCGTGGTAAGTGTGCTTTTGCTTGTGAGTGGTGTGCTCCTATGTATGCTGCGGCGCAAAGGGCATTGTTCCTGTGAGAAATGTTGTGTACAAAGAAACCCTGACAAACGAGTAGCTGCAGGTGGTATGAAAGGGGAAAGTAGTGGAGGGGATTGTGAGGGAGCGTGCGGATACAACGCGAGTCAATGTATGACGTGTTGCAAGGGGCGCGCGTTCATGGATGCGAAAAATGTGCATCGCAATGCCAGTTAAGAATTCTTAAGGAAATACCAAGAATTGTGCGAATCGTTTCTGCTCGCAAAGGTGTCCCCTGTAATCTCTATACTATTTCTCACATTTTGTTTAAAACTTAGGAATGCATGAGGCTCTTTCTCTCGAGCAGAACGTGTTGTTTACAAAGAATGCGGCAAGAGATAGAGCAAGTACCAATAAGGAGGAGTTATGCCCCAACCAAAGAAACAAGAAGCGCAAGAGCAAAATGCTGTAAACGCAAATGCTTCACAATCCCAGCAGCCCCAACCAAGTCAAAAAGAGGCTACCCAGGCTAAGACCGCGCGGAAAAAGGAGTCGGATGCAAAAAAGTCCACTGGGAATTCTGCGCAAGCAGCTACAACGCAGGGAGCTAATCAAATACCCGTAACCTCGGTAGACGCGAAGGCGGCCGGAACCTACGGGTACGGAACTAAAAAGACACGCATCCTTCAAAAGCGCCCTATTCCCTCTTTTTGGAAGGGGTTTCTCGGCGGACTTTGCGGAGCAATTATCGTCTGCGCCGTTGCATTTGCCATTGATGGATCAGGCATTTTGCACGGCATAGGACTGGGATCAGCCAAAACGGAAGAATCTGCCGCAGGTAACGTTATTGACCTCAACCACATTGACGCAGATGCAAGCACCGCTGAGGTGGTAGCTGCAAAGTGCCTGCCATCTGTTGCAACGATTAATGTAACAACCGCACAGAGTAGCGGTGTGGGCTCCGGCGTTGTTCTCGACAGCGATGGTCATCTCGTTACTAACTACCATGTTATTAATGGAGCAACCACCATCACAGCCTCCCTTAATAACCAAACATATAACGCAGCGGTTATTGGTTTTGATGAGTCTTCTGACCTTGCCGTTCTCAAGATTAACGCTGATGCATCGAGTCTCGTACCTGCCACCCTTGGCGACTCATCCAAGCTCGTGGTGGGTGAGTGGGTTATGAGCATTGGTTCACCCTTTGGCCTTGATCAGTCAGTTTCTCAGGGTATCGTCTCGAGTCTCTATCGCTCTACGATGCTCCAAGATGCCAATCAAAACACCATCTACACCAACCTTATCCAAACCGATGCGGCCATAAATCCTGGTAATTCCGGGGGCGCGCTCGTAAACGCTGAGGGTGAACTTGTTGGCATTAATTCTATTATCGAGTCATCTTCGGGCTCTTCGTCTGGCGTGGGATTTGCCATTCCTTCCAACTACGTGAAGGAAGTGACCGACACCATTTTGGCTGGTAAACAAGTTGAGCATGCTTACTTAGGAGCCAACGTCATGAGCGTCACAGCGCAGCTCACAACGCGCTACAACCTAGGTGTTAACCAGGGCGCCTATATCGACTCCGTAGTGCAGGGCTCTCCTGCCGCAGCGGCTGGTCTTGCGCAAGGCGACGTTATTACCAAAGTTGATAATGAAGAAGTAAGCTCGGGCGACGGTCTTATCTTGGCAGTGCGTTCCCATCACGTAGGAGATACCGTAACCATCACGTATTATCGTGGTGGCAGCGAGCATACCGTACAGGTGACACTGGGAACGGATACGTCTGCCGCGGCTCAGGAAAACGCGCAGTCCAACGCACGGTCTCAGCAAAACCAAAACCAAAACTCCAATTCGCTTTCTGTAAACCCGTTCGACTTACTGAATCAATTCTTGCAATAGGGTTTTGCAATCACGTTGCGCTACACTGGAGGGCATGGACAAGTCACCTAACACACAGCGCCTCACTAAGGAACAAGCTCAAGCACGTGCTAGCGAACTACGCCGCATCCTGGACGATGCGGCGTATCGCTATTACGCTCTCGATGATCCAGATTTGAGCGATGCACAATTTGACGACTATCTGCATGAACTGCAAGATATTGAAAAGACCTATCCTGACCTTATCGTTCCCGAGTCTTATACGCAGCGTGTGGGAGGCTATGTCTCTCCGCAGTTTTCCCCCGTTACGCATGCACAGCGCATGTATTCCATCGACGACGCCATGTCTATGGAGGAACTTGATGAGTGGCTCGCTAAGACCGATAAAGACTTGGGCGCAAGTGCCGAAAACCCTGTTTCCTATACTTGCGAGCTCAAGATTGATGGGCTTGGCTTAGCCGTAACCTATACCGATGGACGCTATGTTCGCGCAGCAACGCGCGGAGATGGATCGGTGGGCGAAGATGTAACGCTTAACGTCAATACCATCCAAGATATTCCTCGCGCACTTTTTACGGCAGGCACAACGGGTAATCAAGCTCGCCCCATTCCTTCTACCATTGAAGTCCGTGGTGAGGCCTACATGTCTAAGAAAGCATTTGTTCGCCTCAACACAGAACGTGACAACGCTGGAAAGCCCGTTTTTGCAAATCCTCGCAATGCAGCCGCTGGCTCGCTTCGACAAAAAGATCCCAAAATAACTGCAACGCGTGACCTTAAGACTTTTATGTATGCGGTCGCGCGACCAGACCTTCTGCATGTCAATAGCCAGCATGAGTTTTTGGCATACCTTAAAGATGCCGGCTTCAGTGTAAATCCCCACGCTCAACTCTGCAAAAGTGCGCAAGAAGTGCACGATTATTGCAAAAGCGCCTTAGAAAAACGCAACGACCTAGACTACGATATTGATGGAGTTGTTGTAAAGGTTGATCGCTTTGATCAGCAAGCAAGCCTGGGCTTTACTGCTCGAGCTCCGCGGTGGGCAATTGCTTTTAAGTTCCCCCCGGAGGAGAAAGAAACGCTGCTCCGTGATATTTCCGTCTCTGTGGGACGCACAGGCATTCTCACTCCGGTGGCAGAACTCAATCCGGTACGCGTGGCGGGATCGACGGTTTCGCGTGCAACGCTTCACAACCTTGACGAGGTCAATCGCAAAAATGTACGGGTGGGCGACACCGTCATTGTCCATAAGGCAGGTGATGTCATCCCAGAAATCGTAGGGCCTATCCTTAAAAAGCGCCCCGCAGATGCGCGTCCCTTTCAGATGCCAACGCACTGCCCCAGCTGCGGGTCTCCCGTGGTACATGAACTGGGAGAGGTGGCGTACCGCTGCATTTCCATAGAGTGCCCCGCTCAAGCTTTAGGGCGCCTGGAGCACTGGATGAGCAGAAAAGCCATGGATATCGATGGTCTGGGACCGGAGCTCATCCAGAAAATGCTTGATGAAGGACTTGTGAAATCCGTTGCAGATTTCTACGATCGCCTCACTACGGCTGCACTTGCTGACCTTCCTACCGGTCGCACCTATACAACTGCCATAAAAGACAGACCAACCTCTAAAGGCCACGCAATTGGCGATCCCATCCCTGTAGGCCTTAAAACCGCCGAGAAAATCATGGAGCAAATAGAAGCTTCTAAAGAGCGCCCGCTCTCCGCGCTCGTTTATGCACTTGGTATTCAAAACGTAGGCGTCAGCATCGCCGAGCTTATCGTAGATCGCTACCCCTCAATGGATCAGCTGCTCAACGTTACCGAAGTTGAGCTTGCTCAAATTGATGGCATAGGGGAGATCTTAGCGGCCAGCTTTGTTGATTTTATGCACATCCCCGAGAACATCTCTGTAATAGAGCGTCTACGCGCAGCAGGCGTTCGGATGGAGGCTGTGGCAGCCGGACCACAAAAACCACAAACACTCGCGGGCTTGACCTTTGTTTTAACGGGAGCGCTTACTGGCATTACGCGTGATGAGGCTGCAGCTGAACTTAAGGCATATGGTGCAAAGGTAGCAGGATCGGTCTCTAAAAAGACGAGCTATGTAATAGAAGGGGAGGCCGCAGGCTCCAAGCTCGCTAAGGCGGAAACGCTTGGTGTACCTGTTTTGAATCAGGAAGACCTTGAAGGCATCATTGCTACCGGTAGGGTACCGACGAATATATAGGCTTCGCAGAGGAGCTTGCAGTCGGGAATGAGAAAAAGGTAAGGCGCGGATTTCTAGGAGCTTGTAACTGGGATAGAGAAAAGGGTAAGGCGTGGACTTCGAACAGTTTGGACTTCGTCCAAAAACTCGTCCGCTAGCCTTACCCTTTTTCTCTTGCTGATAAGAACTATCTTATTCTTTTGCCTGCATTAACGTTTGCGCCAGTTTGAAGAGTACACATTGTGTAGTTTTCACTCCATGCTACGCCTGGAAGGTTTGATGGAATTACTGCTTGGAATTCAAAAGGGATTTAAGAAGGCCCTCGCACCCAGCGACTACATCTTCGTAGGTCTGTTGAAAATCATGGGTCCACCAGGGATCTGCGACGTCGCGACGACCCTTGGTGTAGGAAGAGGGCGCAAAGGCTAGAAGAGGCTGGAGTTTGCTTGAAACTCCATCATCAGGTTGCCCTGAAAAAATCTGTTTAAGGCGCGTTTCGTTTTGCCCATCCATGTAAACGATAAGGTCCCAGTCCTCAAATTCACTTGACTTGATGGGACGAGAGACATGCGGAACAAGAGGAATGCGTTTCTCGGCAAGCTTTCTCTGTGTACCAGGATGGGGAGGATTACCTTCCTCTTCATTAGACGTTCCGGCAGAGTCGATGAAGAAACGGTCAGCGAGATCAGCGCTATTAACAAGATTCTGAAACACCGACTGTGCCATGGTGGAGCGGCATATATTGCCCAGGCATACAAATAGAATTCGCTTCTTCATGATATGAGTGTAGCAGAGGCCAAGACTTCTATCTTGAGAGAGGGGGCCTAGTATGTATAAAAACGGGAATTCAGCAGCATCTTCTAGTCGTCATGGAAGCACGGATGTTGTAGAGGCGTAGTCGTCATGGAAGCACGGAGTTCCTTAGGTTACAACAAGAGCTCTTGGATTAAGATAGTCCAGGTGGGAACAAGTAGATAGCAAAAAATAAGTAGAAAAAAATAAGCAGGAAATAATAAGTAGGAAAAATCTGAATAGTAAAAGAATGAGAGGAGCTGCTATGTCAGCAGACTATCTAGAGAAAGAAATCAATCTTGCTGTCGACGGCATGAATTGCGAGCATTGTGCTAAAACTATTGAGCGAGAGGTGAGTCGCATTGACGGTGTAAGCAGAGTTCTTGTGAGCCTTCGTAACAAAGATGCGCAAGTTGTTTTTGATCCTCAGAAGACATCTGTTGAGGATATATGTAAAGTGATTTCCCAAGCAGGTTTTTCTGCACGTGAAAAAGCCTAAAAGATAGGACGGGTTATTGAAAACTCGGTGAGGCCTACGAGAGAGTCTAACAACGCTCTCACAGAAACTTTAGTAAGCCTGCGTAGGAATCCCGCCACCATCTCGTCAGACTTAAGTAAGACTCAATAACGCTTTCCCATGAACCATCCTACTATGACGCGTACCACAAAACAATTAGCCCTTGAAGGAATCCATTGCGCAAATTGCTCGGCTGCTATTGAGCGGGAGGTTTCGCGCATCGATGGCGTGGATTCTATCCGCGTTAATCTTGCCAACAATACAGGGACCGTCACCTTTGACCCTGCACAGGTGGCCATTGAGGATATTGTGGGTGCAATCTGCGAAATTGGCTACGGTGCTACCGTGCGCGATACCGGCGAGAGCTCCAAGGACTTTCTCGAGAAACGCCGCAAAAGGGAGGCAGTCCAGCAGCGCAAGGACCTCACTACATTTTTAGTGGCGCTTGTTTTGACCGTCATCATTATGGTGCTCTCCATGACGCCTCTTGGTATGGACGCTTTCATGCTTTTAGCTAAAACGTTCTTTGGTGCTTCTGGCGCGACGGTTTTTGTCCCCGCGACCACAAGCCTGCATGCGCAAGCAATGTTCCTCATGAACATCGTGTGCTTTGTGCTTTGCATTCCAGTTCAGTTTTTCTGTGGTGCGCGCTACTACAAGGGTGCATTTACGGCTCTGCGGCAACGGAGCGCCAACATGGATACACTGGTTGCAGTAGGGACCACAATTGCTTTTGTCTATGCCACTTTTATCACGTTTGGCCCCCGTGCATTTTCCGCGACTATGGCGCCTTTTGAAACGAGTGCCATGCTTATCACCTTTGTTCTTTTGGGAAAGATGTTGGAGTATCGTGCCAAGGGCAAAGCCGGCTCGGCCGTGGAAGAATTGGTTCGGCTAGAGCCCGACGTCGCCCATGTGAAAAAAGACACCCCCTGTGATTCCTTCGACCGCAACGCTTTTATCGACGCCCATGCTGCAGACGTGACACAAGGAGATGTCTGCCTCGTTTTACCAGGCGAAAAGGTCCCAGCAGACGGCGTCGTTGTGCAGGGTACAACTTCTGTGGATGAATCAATGCTCACGGGCGAGCCCCTTCATGTTGAAAAGCGCCCAGGTGACGCGGTAACTGCGGGCACTATCAACGGAACAGCACCCTTTCAGTTCAAGGTGCTCAGTGCTGGCTCGGACACAGTTCTCGCACACATCGTCGACATGGTGGAAGCGGCTCAAAGTGCCAAGCCTCCCGTACAGCGTCTTGCCGATAAAATCAGCGGCATTTTTGTTCCCACCATCCTCTTGTTGGGACTTCTTACCTTTTTGGGATGGACCATTTTTGCGTACGCAACGGGAAATCTAGCCGGTGCAGGAGATGCTGCAACTGCTGTTGCGGGCACGGATGGAGGCGCAACCAAAAGCGCGCTTGAGGCAGCGTTGATGGCTGGCGTTTCTGTTATTGTTGTGGCCTGCCCCTGCGCTTTGGGGCTTGCAACGCCTACTGCCATCATGGTTGGTACAGGACGTGGAGCAAAACTTGGCATTCTCATTAAAGAGGGGGAGGCGCTTGAGAAAGCGGGTAAGGTTGACTGCGTTGTCTTCGACAAGACCGGGACGCTTACGGAAGGAAAACCCTCTATCACTACTGTTGAGCTCCTCGATTCTTCCAAGCTGCCGGGTACGGATGAAGTACGAGCGCTTCAATATGCTGCCAGCTTGGAAGCGCTTTCGGAGCATCCACTGGCGCAAGCGTTCAAGACGGCAGCCGCAGAGAAGAACTTGAACCTTTTGAACGTCACGGGCTTTAAGGCATTGCCGGGAGAGGGTATAAAAGGAGATATCAACGGTACACAAATGTACCTGGGAAACGTCAGACTACTGGATCAGCTGCAATCCTCTGCCTGGCAACAACGCGGAGAGGCTTTAGAGAAAACAGGTGCCACCGTGATGTACCTTATCGCCAACGAGCACCCTGTTGCCCTTTTTGGTGCAACCGATAATCTCAAGCCAGAGGCAACTAAAGCTATCAAGCACCTCGAGAAAACGGGCTGTACGCCGTATATGCTCTCCGGCGATCGCAGAAATGCTGCAGAGGCGCTGGGAAAAGAGCTCAATATCCCCTCTCAACACATCATTGCGGAGGTACTTCCTGCTGATAAAGTGAGCCATATTGAGCGCCTTAAGCAGAGCGGACACGTTGTTTGTATGGTGGGCGACGGCATCAATGATGCACCGGCTCTTGCGGTTGCCGATATTGGCATGGCCATGGGAGCAGGGAGTGCCGCAGCGCTTGAAACCGGGCAGATTGTACTTGCCCACAATAAGGTGGTGGACGCGGCCATAGCCCTTTCGTTGAGCCGCGCTACCATGCGCAAGATTCGCCAAAACTTTGTTTGGGCGCTTCTCTATAATTGCTTGCTGATCCCGCTTGCCATGGCGGGTATCTTAGCTCCCGAGATTTCGGGTTTTTGCATGGCGCTTTCCTCGGTGAGCGTAGTGGCTAATTCGCTTCTCCTTTATCAGAAAAAACTCTAAGTGAATGAAATGTTCAATCCATTCCTTCTTTATCGGGAAAACTCTAAAATAGCAGCAGTTTGAAAACAGCTGAAGCGCTTCCATAAGGAGAGAGCATGAAAATTGGTATTTTTCAGCAAGATACCTGGTTTGGTGATTTTCAAAATCAAATTAACCAGATTATTGAGGCGGATAAGAAATTCGCTAAAGAAGGCGCTGAACTAGCTATTTATCCGCCAACGCTTTTTGGTCCTCTAGCTGGAGAACCTCTTCTTGCCCATTCCACGTTCAAGTATGATTTAGCAACTGCCATGGCGCGCATTGCAGCGAGCATCTCAATTCCCACAATTCTGCCCACGCTCTGCGCCGCGGGCGATGAATCACAGCCAGAATTACTTTACTTTAAGGATGGTACGTTCGTTCCCGTTCGCATGCAGGCGTTTGCGCAGTTCCTTCGCGATATGCCCGACGAGCCTCCAGAGCATGCCCCCTTTCCTGTCCTGAACGTTGGAGGGAAGTCTTTCTCGTTTGTGATAGATCAGCGTCAAATGACCCAATTTTTTTTGGAGTACAAGCGCGAAAAGAACGAGCCTGCAATTGATGCGCTTGTGTATTTGCCGTTTGACAGCTTCAATAAGACCGATTGCCTCACTGCAGGCGCCGCTGGCCTCAAGGATGCAAAGGTGTGTCAGTGGGCTCAGCAGACCGATACGTGGGTGCTCTGCGTAAACGGTGTCGGCGGCTTTGAAGATCAAGTCTTTTGCGGTGGTTCTTATTGCGTTACCCCGTGGGGAGAAGTGCAAGAGGCCTTCCCTGTTTTCGATAGTGAAAGAAAAGTGATTGATGTAGATTTTGGCGCAGAAGGGCCGCTTGAGAATCCCGTACATCTTGAGAAAGATTACGAGCAAGATGTTTTTACCTATCCCGCGCTTGTCCTTGCTACGTCTGACTATATTGTGAAATCTGGATTTGAGGGTGCCACGTTTGTGATGACAGGAGATTTAGCGACGTCCCTTTTGGCCGTTCATCTCGTGGATGCCCTAGGCCCTAAGAAGGTTGTAGCCGTTTTGGCACCAGGGGCTCCGGGCGATACTAAGCAGCGTCTTGCCGGGCTTCGCGCTGCTAAAAAAATAGCGGAGGCGTTGCACATTACGTACCACAGTATCTACGATTCCACCGATAAAGACGTTGGGGATACGTTTTACGCTCGCCAAGCCGCTCGTGCATTCGCCCTATCATTTGCCGAGGAATGCAACTTTGCAAGCGTTACGGCAAACGACAAAACTGCTTTTGCGTTAGGGCAAGACTTAGACGGCTGGCGCTCTTGCCAATGGGCGCCGTTCTCGGATGTTTATAGAACAACACTTCGCGTGATGGCGGATAGCCGCAATAATCTCAATGCAATTATCCCGCCGCAATCTCTTAAAATGCTGTGCGCGCCGGTGCTCCCTGATGAGAACGGGGCGCCCCTCTCTTTGGCTGGAAGAAAGGGTTCTTCTGAGCAGTTTGATGAGGCTCTCGTAGTACATAACGTCTCACGTCAAAATCCACTTACATGCAATATTGCAAAGTATCTGGAGGCTATTGACTTTACCCTCTTTCACCTTATTGATCTGGGAGAGCCGCTAGCCCGATTGGAAGCGCTCGATGCAGACATTTCTCTGAGCAGCTCCGTTGCGTCTCAACTGTACGCTACCGAGAAATACCGAGTTCCAATGCCTCTTGGCGTAATTGTTTCTCCGTTGAGTCTCAGAGAACGCGGATTTTTGGCCACCGCCGCTTGGGCGGATCATTTTGCCGCCGATGAAAGAGAACAAGAACTTATTCTGAACAGAGGCACCTCAGGTGATGAGGAGTTGATGGAACGCATTTTTGGAATGCTTGATGACGAAGACTTGGAAGAGGCCATGGAGATGAAGGCGCAGCTAAGGGAAGGCGGCTTACCGTTTGGCGAGGAGGGAGTTTCGCAGATTTCTCAGGCTGCGCTGGAAGATGTTAAGCGCAAACTCAAAGAGCTTTTCCAAGACGATCAAGAGAAGATTGATGATGTGTTAGAGACGCTGGGATCGTTGCACGATGCGTTTTCTACCGGCATGATGGATTCTGCAAACGGCGAAGATCTCTTTGATCAAGGGCTCTTTTCAAATAATTAAGGCCTGAACCATTATTCGCCAGCGCTATTATTCCTTGGTTAAAAGATATCGATTTCTAAATACTGCATAATTGCTCTATAGCTTCAATTGCTCTGCACCTGCAATTATTCATGTGTAAAGAGTGCCCTTCTTTTCCCAGAATGGACCGACATGTAGTGGCTGCTGTTACAATTGAATTAGCCACTTGGGAGAACGAGTATGCATAAAAACCAATCCGGAGATAAAGGTCACCAGAATCATGATACTGGTCGTATGAACCCTAACAATATTTCTGGGGCATCGTATCAGCGCAGCTGGACAACGCAACTATCGGAAAAGCCAACCAACCAGATGGTTAATGACATGTGTTTTGTTTGTGGTGTGGATAATTTCGCTGGGCTTCACGCTCAATTTGTTCAATCCAACAAGCCTGGCGTTGTTGAAGCGTTTTTTGTAGCTAAAGAAATACATATGTCATATCCAGGCCGCTTGCATGGAGGCATTGCTGCTGCCATATGCGATGAGACAATCGGACGCGCTTTTCTTACCAACCATGAAGATGCATGGGGGGTAACCATGACCATGAATCTGCGCTACAAAAAACCCACGCCTCTTAATGAAAACCTTGTTTGTCGAGGAGAAATTACGCGCGAGACGAGCCGAACATTTGAAGGAAAAGGCGAGCTCATGACGGCTGATGGTACGGTGTGTGTGAGCGCTGAGGCAACGTATATGAAAATTCCTCTGGACACTATTATTGCGCAAGGCAATCAACCGGACCAAGAAAACTCATATGTATGGAAAGTAGATACACGCCCTCTTCCTAAAGGCTATTCTCGCAACTAAATAGAAACGATCCACACTATTTGAGTCACGCTACATTGGTAGCCTTTTGTATTACCTGCTTCGTCATATTCATCATTAAGAGTACTTCAAGTTTTTTCTGCTACACTAGGGGAACACTCGTTCGGGCAACAGGTAATTACGTAGCTGCTCTTCACGCACTACCAGCTATTTGTGAGTTTGCTACGCGCGCTGTAAAAGCCTCGTCGTGATTGCGTTTATATACAAGCACGCACCCAAACGTATATAACTGAAGCTAAAACGAAGATGATTGGTGGCAAACTGTGGTTATTATGGGAATAGATCCGGGTCTCGCTCATACAGGCTGGGCCGTGATTGAAACACAAGGAACGCACGCGCGGGCTCGTGCCTACGATTGCATTTCTACATCTACCACTGTCCCGCTTGATGGGCGTCTTGCCACTATTGCCAAAAATATCAACGCCGCGCTCCGCTCCTATCAACCTCAGGCGGTTGCTGTTGAAAAGATCTTCTTTGGGCAAAATCACAAGTCTGCCATTAGTACTGCTCATGCGAGAGCCGCGGCCCTTGTGGCTTGCGGTACGGCTCACCTAGAACTTGGCGAGTATACTCCCATGCAGATTAAACAGGCGGTTGTGGGTACCGGAAGTGCCGATAAACACCAGGTTACGTACATGGTGCGTTCTATTTTGCACCTAGATCATGACCCTAAACCTGACCATTGCGCGGATGCTCTTGCAGCAGCCCTTTGTCACTTTACGATGTCCTGTTCTGCTATGGGGAGAGCTTCACAGCGTTCCCGTCTCAACACGTTTTCTGTGCATCCTACTACGGGCAGCGCTCCTCAACCTTCCATGCAATCCTCTATGCAACGTTCCATGGTGGTGGGCAGAATTGATCAAAGACTGGAAGGCATTTTATGATTGCATCACTTTGCGGCACCTTACGCGAAATGTCTGGCGCCTCACTCGTTTTAGAAGTGGCGGGCGTTGGCTATGAATTAGGCGTTTCTCAAACAACCATCAATGCGCTGCCAAAGATAGGAACGCCTTCCGTTCTTCTTTATTGTCGTTTGCGCCCAACAGAGCAAGCCATCAACCTGTATGGTTTTGCAACCAAAGAAGAGCGTGCTGTCTTCGATAAGCTTGTGACGGTCTCAGGTGTAGGTCCAAAGGTTGCGCTCGCTATTCTTTCAAGTTTTACACCCGCAGAACTTGCGCAAATCGTTGCCTTCCAAGATGAAAAGCGCATGCAAAGCGTTTCTGGTGTAGGAAAGAAAATGGCTGGACGCCTTTTGCTTGAGCTTAAGGGACTTTTTGCTACGGACGAAGAATTCCAAAAGCTGGCAGGTCTTGCTGGTAAGGCTGCTACAAACTCTGCTCGTGGAGGCAATGCAAACGACGCCTCTCTCACAACTGCCCTCGTGGAGGCCACAGAGGCGCTGTTGGGGCTTGGCTATGCTCCGAAGGAAGCAGATGTTGCTTTGCAGACTGTCCTAAAGGAGCATATTGATAATAATGACGCTCTTACGGTAGAACAATTATTAAAAGAAGCACTAACAATTCTTGGAGGGGGCCATCATGTGGGAAGCTGATAACGCACAAGATCTCTTTGGAAACATGGCGTTTAGTGAGCAATCTTCTCCTGCGCCAAAAAAGGTTGATGGCCAGCATGAAATGAGCGCCACTAACGCTGAAGATAGGGCTGTAGCAACTACCTTCACAGAAGAGGATCTGGAAGTAGACAGATCGCTTCGACCTCGTACGCTTGATGAATACGCTGGACAATCGCGCATCAAGGAGAACTTAAAGGTACTGATTGATGCCGCACGCTCTCGAGGAGAATCGCTTGATCACGTGCTCTTCTCGGGACCTCCAGGGCTTGGTAAAACCACGCTTTCTACCATTTTGGCTCATGAGATGCATACCTCCGTTCATACAACATCGGGACCTGCCATTGAAAAAGCTGGCGATTTGGCAGCTATCCTTACCAATCTGGACGAGGGAGACATTCTCTTTATCGATGAAATACATCGGCTCAACCATGCTATAGAAGAGATCTTGTATCCCGCCATGGAGGATTTCTTTCTTGATATCGTTATTGGGAAAGGTCCCGCCGCACGTTCCATACGCCTCGATGTTCCTCGCTTTACCCTTGTGGGAGCAACAACAAGAACCGGTCTTTTAACAGGTCCGTTGCGTGATAGGTTTGGAATCTCATATCGTCTCGATTACTACTCTATCGACGAGCTGGCACAGATTCTTATGCGCAGCGCTTCTATCTTGGGCGTAGAGCTTGATGAACAGGGGGCTAAAGAAATCGCTTCGCGTTCACGCGGAACGCCGCGTTTGGCCAATAGGCTTCTCCGTCGTGTCAGAGACTATTCTCAAGTTAAAAAGAAAGCTGTTATCAACTGGGAAGTTGCAAGCGATGCGCTTACGTTTTTTGCCATTGATGCTATTGGGCTTGACTGGATGGATCTCAAAATACTTGAGGCGCTTACGCAAACATTTCAGGGTCGCCCTGTTGGACTCACCACACTAGCAAGTGCTACAGGGGAGGATGCTGCAACTATTGAGGATGTCTACGAGCCCTATCTTTTACAACAGGGACTCATTGTGCGCACTCCGCAAGGACGACAAGCAACGCCGGCCGCCTTTGATCATCTGGGTCTTCTCCCAACAGAAGAAAACGCAGAGGTCTAGGCACTTTGCTCAAACTGTGCTCGTTCTTCTCGATCGCAGTTGGGGTTTTGGCAAAGATGTCCATCCGGATCGCAAGGAATACTGGAATCGTTGATACAGCGATGGTGTAGTGGTGCTATGCAATAGGTATAGAGAAGGGCACCTGCTATACCACCAGCCAAAGGGGCAAGATAGTAAACGAGCCACATATCTGGATAGAAAGCAATAGTTGTCCAACCAGCAAAAAATCCAGCGATACGGGGGCCAAAGTCACGCGCAGGATTGAGGCATGCATTCGTTAGTGGGCCAATAGTTCCTACAATGATAGTGACGGTGAGGCCTATGAAGAGTGGGGCAAGGTGATTGTTGGGGCGCCCGGTATTATCGGAAGAAGTGAGAGAAAAAATCACCACAATCAAGAGAACCACGCAGAAGAACTCGGCCAAGAAGGCATCCCACGTTGGAACAAAAGCATTCACGTTGTTGGGGAATTGTTCAACCCAGACGCTCGACGCTGACGATGCCTCCAAAAAGGTAGAGCCATTAGTTTTAAGCCATCCCACAATGGAATCATCAAAGAGTGCTATGAGGGAAAAACCCGCAAGAAGAGCGCCAGTAAACTGTCCCAGAAGGTAGGAAGGAAGCTCACGAACAGGCATGCGTTTTGCCACCACCATGGCAAATGAGACGGCTGGATTAAAATGTGCACCCGAAAGATGACGACAAACGTAGATGGCAATAGCGATTGTGATTCCCCACACCATGCCCACCTGGTAATTGCCCGTCATGGTGCCTAAGAGGGTTGCAACCGCTGCGGCTCCAACGCCAAAAAACACCATCAAAAACGTGCCGATAAACTCTCCTGCAAAGAGCCTTCCGTAGTATTTCATGGACATTCCTTTATTCTGATTATTAAATCGTTATAGCAGGTATTATAAACATTTTAAGGCGGAGTTTGCGTGCTTCGGTGGCGTGTACGTCGCCCCAAGAATGCTTTTTTGGTCCCATTGCCTTAAACCAGATTCTGTGACCCTTGTTCAATCGTACAGTGAATTGTGACCTTTGCTCAATAGCACGGTGAGAACTGCTGTTGGCTTAGGTAGCAGGATGTATTGTCTTATATGGAAAATCGTTTTGCCTTGTATAAGAAGGTCTTTGATTTGAAATAAAGGCGTATTGACTTACACGGGACGGTGTATATACTGTATATAGTCTAACATATACAGTTACGAATCCAGAGATACAAAATAGCAGGTAAGCACTTAAGTGCAAGAGGAATACAAGAGGAAACGGTTACGTTTACGTCAGGACACCTATTGTGTCTGGGGATCCACAAGATAATCGGGGCGACAAAAGAAGCAATATAAGGGATGGGCTGCAATGGACATTGTTTTACACAACTCAGGCACTGTTCCGTTTTACCAACAGATCGCAGAGCAAATCAAAAATCAGATTATGGATGGGACCCTTACGGGTGGGCAGGAGTTGCCTTCTATCCGTCAGCTTGCTCATGAGCTTCATATTAGCGTCATTACCACAAAGCATGCGTATGCTGATCTGTCGCAACGTGGCTTTATTACACAAATTCCCGGTAAAGGAACGTTTGTTTCAGACTGCTCTGCCAACGTAATTCGAGAAGAACAAATAAGGAAGCTAGAGGAAGATGTGCAGGCGTGCGCTCGCCGCGCGCGAGATCTGGGTCTTACGCACGAGGAGTTTCTCTTCCTCGCAGATATTAAAGATGTGGATTCTCTATCTGCTAAATCTTAAGCGGCAATGACAAGAAAAAGGTTCATCTAAAACGAAGCCTCGCTTATGCGAATCTTGCAACTGAAGAGCGTAAAAGCATCGCACACAATTGAGAAAGAATAGAAAGGAACAAGCACGTGAAAGAAGCCATTTCCATACATAATCTTTCAAAGCGATACGGCGATTTCAACCTGGATAACTTCTCGCTTGAGGTACCACCTGGACACGTTGCTGGCCTTGTTGGAAGCAATGGAGCAGGAAAAACAACGGTAATTAAAAGCCTCTTTGCTGCTTACAAGCCGGAGACAGGGAGCGTTCGCGTGTTTGGGCAGCCCATGTCGTTTGGCGCAGAAGTTCACAGTTCCCTCAAGGCGCGCATGGGATTTGTCTTTGATACGGCGCCCTATGGTCCAATAAAAGTGTCTGCCGTGGAGGCTATTGGCCGAGCTAATTACACCAATTTTGATGTCAAGCGTTTTCAAGATGAAATAGCGGCAGCAGGTATTGATAGGGATGCGAAATCAAACAAGCTTTCCCGAGGCATGTCAATGCGCTTGCAGCTTGCTTTCGCCTTTGCCCACAACCCCGACATTCTTATTCTCGACGAACCCACCGCCGGCCTTGACCCTATGGCCTCACAGGACGTACTTGAAATGTTCCGTACCTTCATGGATGATCCGCAGCACACGATTCTCATTTCAAGCCATGACACGCAAGATCTCGAAGCGATTGTCGATACGGTTACCTGCATTCATGAGGGAAAAACGGTCTTCTCGGAAACGCTCGACTATCTTCAGACCCATTATGGCATCGTGCAACTTCCTAAGAAGGAAGCGGCTCTTGTTGTCCAACAGATCCGCGAGACGCAAGCAGTTCAACGCGAATTGATTGGGGGCAACAGAAAGAAGGAGGTTAAAGATACTACCGAGAAGAAAGGAAATTCGCTAGAAGTTTATACAGAGAACCACGCGCTGAATACAACGGTTTTAGTAACCAATATCGTCGCGGCAGAGCGTATCGTAGGAACAAGAGTCACTTTTGAAAGACCGCATATCGACCAAATTATGAACTTGATGATTCGAGGGAGAAAATAAGCATGAGACGTGAGATAACTGCAGTAACTAAAACCGATTTTCAACTGTTAAAACCCTATCTTCTTACCACTTACCTGCTTTGGATTCCCCTGTCGGCGATGGTGAACGTCTTGCAAGGGGGACTATTTTTCTCGATCTGCACGGTGAGTGCGGTTGGGCTTTTTGGATCTGTCATGCAGCTGGGAACCGCGGATGAGGTGAGCGGCAATTTTCAACTGCTGCGTTTGACTTTTCCGCAAAAACGAACGGCTATACAAGCGGGACACTTTCTTTCCATATTTCTTGCTACGCTGGTGGGATACCTTGTTGGATTGTTCGCAGCTCTCATTTCTTGGATCATCTTTTTGCTGGAGGGCAAGGATAGTATCCCCTTTGGGTTTTGGGGCGAGATAGTCTTTTCGTTTGGTATATTTGCTATCGCGCTCCTTATTGGAGCCCTCATGCTCGTTTGTCTCGCACAATTTGGCTTTACAAAGGGCTTTCGATATTTTCCTTGGATGGTTGCTCTTCTTTCCCTTCTTATCGTTCCGCTCTTTATGCCCTCTGGTCCCTATGGTGCTCTACCGAGTCAAGTATTTGTGTCAATAATGAACAATGAGCAGGCACGTCTTATCACAAGTTCCATCGCGCTAGCTGGGAGCTGTATGCTCTATGCGATCTCCGCTTTTCTTGCCGGTGCGCTTTACAAGAAACGGCAGTTCTAGCGCGCGCTTTTTCATCGCTTCTTCTCTAGAAGAGACGCTACAATAAAACCTGTTTGTTGACAGCTCTTCTGCGCTGTTGAAAACCGGATCCTAGAGGATCCGTGTAACGTTTTTGTGGTCTTCGAAAGAGGAAATCATGCTTGAGCGCGATTACATAACTCGCATCATAGAGACATTCTCAAAAAACGCCGCGCATGCCCTGCGCGTTGTTCTCATTGCCGGCAATCATCGCGGCATTGTGGAGACTGAAAAAGCTGTGGGGGAGGCTCTTGAGATGGACCCCACAACACTCTTCGCACTTGATCCGGAGTCTTTCGTGACAATGATGCGCCTAGGGGGCAATGGAGAAGCGTTGGGGGATTATATTTCCTACGCGCTTGAAAACCTTGCCGATGCTTATCGAGAAGCGGGGGACACCCAGACCGCAAAGCTTCGTCGCGAACAGGCGCGCGCAGTTGCCGGAGCCTTTGGGGTTTCTCGGAATACAATTCCTAAGGAATTCAAAGATCTGGATGCTGAGATTCAAGCAAAAAAGCAACAATGCTAACGTTTTAAAAGAAGTGCTAGCGCTTCAAGGCATTGTTGGCATTTTAAAGCAACGCTAGAGCTTTGAAATCACTGATACCATTTTGAAATGACCGCTCACGACGAGAAAGCACTGCTAATCATTTTAGGAGTACCATGCTGACCGACATCCAAATAGCGCAGAAGGCGCGCCTTAAGCCGATAGAAGAAATTGCACGTAGCTTAGGCATTAAAAAAACCGAGATTACGCCCTACGGCTGGGATAAAGCGAAGGTATCCCTTGAGGTGTTGCGCACAAATAAGAACCGTGGCGCGCATAAGGGAAAAGTCGTTCTTGTTACGGCCATCAATCCCACACCTTTAGGCGAGGGCAAAACAACAACATCCATAGGACTTGCCGATGCTCTTAAACGCCAAAAGGTGAAAGTTGCGCTCGCGCTCCGCGAGCCGTCCCTGGGACCTGTCTTTGGAATCAAAGGGGGCGCGGCCGGAGGAGGCTATGCCCAAGTTGTGCCCATGGAGGACATTAACCTCCACTTTACAGGAGATTTTCACGCCATAGGAGCGGCTAACAATCTTTTGGCTGCCATGCTCGACAACCACATCAAGCAAGGAAATGAGCTGGATATCGATCTTAAACGCATCACCTGGAAACGCTGTGTTGACATGAACGATCGGCAACTCCGCCACGTTGTTGATGGCCTAGGAGCTGCAGCAGACGGTGTTGCGCGCGAAGATGGTTTCGATATTACTGTGGCAAGTGAAGTGATGGCCGTGCTCTGTCTAGCTACGTCGCTTACCGATCTCAAGCGGCGTTTGGGGCGTATGGTGATAGCTTACTCAAGAAAGGGCAAGCCTGTCACTGCCGCAGACCTCAAAGCAGAAGGTGCCATGACAGCGCTTCTCAAAGATGCTATCAAGCCCAATCTCGTCCAGACGCTGGAGCACACACCTGCATTTGTGCACGGAGGTCCGTTCGCAAACATTGCGCATGGTTGCAACTCGGTTATTGCCACGCGCATGGCGCAAGCTACGGCGGATGTTGTGGTGACAGAGGCGGGCTTTGGAGCAGATCTCGGTGCCGAGAAGTTCCTCGACATAACGTGCCGCGAAGGCGGCTTTAAGGCTGATGCTGTTGTGGTTGTGGCCACCATTCGCGCACTTAAATATAACGGCGGCGTTTCTAAAGACGCTCTTACCAAAAAGAATTTGAAGGCCCTAGAGGCCGGTCTTCCTAACCTCCTCACGCACGTTGAAAATATGACTAAGGTATATGGTCTGCCCTGCGTGGTTGCCATCAATCAATTTCCTACGGATACCAAAGAAGAGATTGAGCTCGTACGTAAAGCATGCAAACGAGCTGGGGCTAATGTGTGTCTCTCTCAAGTTTGGGAAAAGGGAGGACGAGGAGGAACGGCTCTAGCTAAAGAGATTATGCGTCTCTTGAAAGAGGAAAAAGCGCCTAAAAAATACGCTTACCCCACTGGCACCAATCTCAAGGAGGCGGCGCTTGCTATTGCGCAGAAAATATATCGCGCAAACAGCGTAGAGTTTACCCCTGCCGCACAAAAGCAACTTGCTCAAATTGAAAAGGCCGGCTATGGGAAACTTCTGGTTTGTATGGCAAAGACACAATACTCACTTACTGATGATCCACATTGCCTCGGTGCTCCGCGTGACTTTGTTCTTACCATTCGTGAAGTAAAGCTTTCGGCAGGTGCGGGGTTTGTCGTCATGCTTACTGGCGCTATTATGACAATGCCTGGTTTGCCTAAGCATCCCGCCGCAGAGAGCATTAATGTGGATGCAGCTGGTAACATTAAAGGGCTTTTTTAAGGAACCAGCGTAAGGAAGCACCACGTGATAAAAGAACTACTCAAAAGTTTGAGGGAGTACAAAAAGCTCGCCCTACTTTCGCCTCTCTTGGTCTTTGGCGAGACGCTGTTGGAGGTGCTCATTCCTTTTACCACAGCGGAACTTATCGACACCATCAGTCGCGGTGCCGAGCTCTTCCAGATCGTCCAGACGGGACTTGTTCTTATGCTTTTCGCGCTCATATCGCTTTCGTTTGGAACGGCAGCCGGTATTACTACTGCCAATGCGGCAGCGGGATTTGGAAAAAACTTACGCCACGATATGTTCGCCAACATTCAAACATTTTCTTTTGCCACCCTTGATAATTTCTCCACGCCTACGCTCGTTACACGCCTGACAACGGATGCTACCAACGTACAAACTTCGTTCATGATGATTCTGCGCATTGGTTTTCGAGCTCCCATCATGATTACGATTGCTCTCGTTATGTCCTTTGTCATGGTGGGTCCCCTTGCTTGGATGTACGTTTTTATTATGGTTCCTTTGGCGCTCGGCCTCTTTCTTTGCATTTGGCGCGCGCTTCCTGGTTTCAGAATTGCGTTTAAAAAATATGATGCCCTTAACGAATCTATCGAGGAAAACATCAAGGGTATTCGCGTTGTCAAGAGCTATGTACGCGAGAAGTTTGAAACATCAAAGTTTATGCACGCTTCCCACAACATTAATAGATACTTTACGGATGCCGAGAAAATCCTCGCGCTTAATGGGCCAATGCTCAATTTGGCGGTCTCTGCATTCTCTGTAGCCATCGTCTACTTTGTTTCTAAAGCCATCATCCAGACACAAGGCATCCAGATTAATGTGGGTCAATTCTCAACCATGTTCACCTTTGGCTTCATGATTTTGATGAACCTCATGATGTTCTCGATGATTTTTACGATGATTGCCATGTCCATTGAATCCTGTTACCGCATACAAGAAGTGCTGGAGGCAAAAACAACCATTCATAATCCTGAGCATCCGGTGCAGGAAGTGGAAGATGGGTCCATCGACTTTGATCATGTGACATTTTCTTATTCAGAAACGGCAGAACGCGTCGCCTTAAAAGACATCGATCTGCATATTGCTCCTGGCGAAACAGTTGGCATCATTGGCGGAACCGGCTCTGCTAAGTCATCGCTCGTACAACTCATCCCGCGCCTCTATGATGTTAACAAGGGTGCTGTTAGAGTGGGTGGCATCGATGTGCGAGATTATGACGTAGAAGCACTCCGCTCTGCAGTAGCAATGGTGCTTCAGAAAAACGTGCTTTTCTCGGGAACAATTGCTGAAAATCTTCGTTGGGGGAATGAGGACGCAACCGATGATCAAGTGATTGAAGCCGCTCGTCTTGCGCAGGCAGATGAATTCATTGAGGCTTTTGACGAAGGCTACAATACCTGGATTGAGCAGGGGGGCGCCAATGTTTCAGGAGGACAGAAGCAGCGTCTTTGTATAGCGCGCGCCCTTCTCAAAAAACCAAAAATCCTCATTTTGGATGACTCAACAAGTGCTGTTGATACCAAGACCGATGCCAGGATTCGCGAAGCATTTAGAACGTATCTGCCCGAGACAACGAAAATTATCATTGCGCAAAGGACGGGATCGGTGGAGGACGCTGACCGCATTCTTGTGATGGACAATGGCAAGATCGTCGATAGTGGTACGCACGATGAATTGCTTGAGAAATCTCCTATCTATCGAGAGGTGTATACATCGCAAAACAAACAGTCGCACGATGAGCGTATGGCTAAGAAAAACGGAGATCAATAAGATGGAGAAGAAGGTGAAAATTAATCCAAAGACGCTTCTACGTGTGCTTCGTGACATCTTCCGCTTCTATCCTGGGATGTCTGTTGCTGTATGCATCTGTCTTGTTGTGTGCGCCATTCAAAACGCCATACCAGCCATCTTTATGCAACAGGCCCTAGGGGTAGTGGAGCAGACATGGCGTACGGGTGATTGGGCAGCTGCCGCCTATCCTATTACCAAGATTACGCTCCTCTTCATTTTGGTTTCCGTGGCAGGGCTTATCGCGAGTTTCCTTTGGAATCGCTTTATGGCGATTATTACGAACGGTGTTCTCAATAAAATGCGCGACACGATGTTTGAGAAGATGGAAACGCTGCCGGTTAAGTTTTTTGATACTACCTACCATGGCGCCATCATGAGTCATTACACGAACGACGTGGATGCCCTATTTCAGATGATTCTATCGTCGCTTCCGCAGATTTCTCAAACGGTCATGGTCCTCACTATCGTCTTTGTCATCATGCTCTATCTTTCCGTGTGGATGACCATTATTGTTCTTATTGGTGTCGCCGTCATGATTATTTCTTCTAAAACGTTTGCCGGACGTGCCGCTAAAAACTTTATTTTGCAGCAAAAATCCATAGCGCGTTTAGAGGGTTATGTTGAGGAAATCATGAACGGTGAGCGCGTAGTACAAGTGTTCAATCATCAGCCACAAGTACAAGAAGGGTTTGATGAATTGAACGCCCAACTTTGCCAGGCCTCTGGTCGGGCTAACACTTTTGCAAACATCCTTGCACCCATTCTCATCAACGTAGGCAATGTTACGTATGCTCTTGTCGCTTTGTGTTGTGGCCTTGTTCTCGTTTTGGGCATTCCTAACGTATCGCTTTCTGGTATGGGTTTTTCCCTTGCTGTGCTTGTCCCCTTCCTCACTATGACAAAGCAATTCTCCGCCCAGATTGGTCAAGTATCACAACAGGTCAATCCAGTCGTTATGGGCCTTGCGGGCGCCGAGCGCATGTACTCGCTCATCGATGAACCTTCGGAGCAAGATCACGGTTACGTCACGCTTGTAAACGCCGAGATGGACGACGGCAAACTTGTTCAAGCAAAGGGGAGAACTGGCATTTGGGCATGGAAGCATCCGCATCACGACGGAAAAACCACCTACACACTTGTCTCCGGAGACGTTCGCTTCACCGATGTTGATTTTGGGTACACGCCGGAGCAAACTGTTTTACACGATGTGTCGCTGGAAGCGCGTCCTGGGCAGAAGGTTGCATTTGTGGGAGCTACGGGTGCCGGCAAAACAACCATCACCAACCTTATTAATCGCTTCTATCCCATCGCTGACGGCAAGATTCGCTATGACGGCATCAACATCAACAAAATTAAAAAGGCTGATTTGCGCCGATCGTTAGGAATTGTGCTTCAGGATGTTAATCTGTTTGGCGGCACCGTCATGGACAACATTAGATATGGACGGCTGGATGCAAGTGACGAAGAGTGTATTGCCGCAGCCAAGCTTGCTGGTGCTCATGATTTTATTGTTCGCTTGCCAAAGGGCTATGACACAGAACTTTCCGATAATGGCTCACAGCTTTCTCAGGGACAGCGCCAGCTTGTCTCTATTGCTCGTGCTGCCGTTGCCGATCCACCCGTCATGATTTTGGATGAAGCAACTAGCTCCATTGACACGCGTACTGAGGCTATCGTGCAGCGCGGTATGGATGCCCTCATGCAAGGGCGCACGACGTTTGTTATAGCGCATAGGCTTTCAACGGTGCGAAACTCAGACGTTATTATCGTGCTTGATCATGGCCGCATTATCGAGCGGGGTTCGCACGAAGAGTTGATTGCAAAACGTGGTACGTATTATCAGCTCTACACCGGTGCTTTTGAACTAGAGTAGCTACCTTTAGTTGGCCCGTTTTTTATTGTTGATGGCCACAATAGCATCCTCGACGATTCCCCAGAACTTATTGAAGTCAAGATCAAGCGTAACCTGTGTATGTGAGGAGGGGTCCTCAGGACCGCGCATGTCGGCGACGGTTTGGCCAAATGTCAATCCAGGCTGGTTCTCTATTGCCACCGGACAACGGCGTGTCTTTATCACTGTAGGGTCGATGAGGTAGGCAATGGTGCAAGGATCGTGCACGGGCGGATCTTGAAAATCTTGATTTTCCTGGTAAGCAAGGCGAAAGAAATCCATTAAGCCACTCATGAACGCACCAATCTCTCCACCATTTTTCACAATGCGCTCTTGAACTTCGGGTGTGCAGAGCGCCTGGTGAGTGGTATCTAAGCCAACCATAGTGACATCCCATGGGGCGTCAAAGACAATTTTTGCGGCGTCCGGATCAGTCCAAATATTGAATTCTGCAACCGGCGTAGAGTTTGCTTCGTGAACGCCTCCTCCCATAAGGACTACGCGTTTAACGCGCTTAATGATCGCAGGCTCCATGCGCGCCGCGAGTGCCAAATTGGTCAGCGGACCAGTGCATACAAGTGTGATGGTATGAAAATCCGCTTCCATTACAGTATCGATAATCCACCTTACGGCATGATCTTTTTGAAGGGGAACGTGGATGGGCTCAGGAAGCTCAACGCCATCGAGCCCCGTCTCGCCGTGAACGGCAGCCGCAGGTCGGAGAGGGGTGAGAAGTGGTTGCGCACAGCCGCGATGAACGGGAACGTCAAAGGCTTCTGCCTCCTCGAGAACGGCGCGCGAGTTGTAGGTAACCTTGTCAAGTTCAGCGTTACCGCCAACGGTTGTGACGCCTACAAGATCTATGTTGGGATTACCCACAGCGAGCAAAATGGCAACGGCATCATCGTGGCCTGTATCGCAATCGAGAATGATTCTCTCGGCACCGGGGCTGAGAAGTTGCTTTTGCGAAGGAGCATTATTTGCTTGGCTTGAAGTGTCACATGACTGATGGGAGATATCAGACTTCAAGTTTAAAGTATCTGTGTTTTTCATTTTGTTCCTCTCTTGTGAACGAGCCGTTTAGGCGATTGATCGATCGCACTAGCGGCCAGCAGGATAATGTTTCTCTCTTATAAACGAGCTACTTAAGCTTTCTTGAAAAAGTCAGTCTTGGGAGGGAGCGTCTTAAAGACATGAATAGAGAAGTCTTTGCCATCCTTCTCGAGGAGCTGGGTTATGGAGCACCCAATGGTATCCCAGTTCCAAAAGACTTCGCGTGAGATATCTGTGTACTCACGGATCTTTTCGCACCCTAAGGGTGTGGCCCCATGGAAGCAGAGAGCAAGAATGTGTAAGGCATAAAAGGCATCAGCAAGCGCTTGCTCATAGGCCTCGTCATCTCCTGCCATTCGTGCTGCTTTGCTCTGAGCATCCCAACGCTTATTTGCTTCTCTACCAAAATCTTCAGCAATGGCTAGGGCAGTATGCAGGTTTACTTCGTGCATAGCACAAAGATATTCAAAAGCTGCGTTTTGTCCTAGCTCTTGAAGGGCACAAGACGGCTCCTTCTGAGGTGCTCGGCCGGCAAGGGCGTTTTGCGCTCCATAAAAACAAGATCTCGCAAGTCTATTAAAGACGTTGGCGAGAAAAGCGTTTTCTTTAAGGGCAGGGTCAGCCACACGGGGATCATCTTTCACGAGGATCTCCTTGCCCGTTTCTTTGTTGGTTGCAGAAATTGAAGTGTCAAAAGCCTTAGGCGCAAAGCTTGCGGGCTTCTCGGAAAGAGCGAAAGAAAGCCAGTGGTAGCGCAAAGCCTCAGCTGTGTAGGAATTGAGAAGCTGATCTGCAGCTGGCGGCCTGATGGCACCAGAGCTGGAAGCCTTTTTGTTCATGAAGAGCAAGTGGTAATTGGCTACAGGAGTGTCCGGATACAAATTCCACTGGAGTGCATGCCAGATAGCGGGCTGTGCAATGCAATAGAAATAGATATTGTCTTGTCCAATGAATTGAAAGACCTGCGCGCGGGTTTGCGCTTGTTGAGCGGAAGCATTACTGTGAGCTTCGCTTGATTTGTTCCCTGAATGAGGGTTCTGCGAAAGGGGATTGCTAGCACTTTGAGTATGCGTATCTTTGGGGATGAGCGCAAAGACAGCCTCGTCATCACCGCACCACCAATCGCGCCAATCGCGAGAAGAAAAGCGCCTGTCGCTATCGATGGGATTATCGGTATTGAGCGTGTCTCCTTGGGCGGCTACTTCTGGCGCTTTCTCCAAGAGCGTTTGCGAGAAGGAGATAGGAGCCCAGAGGCTTTCTGGCCAGCACCAAAGGGTAAGTCCTTGCGTACCATCCAACTCGGGCGCCCTGACGCCCCATTCAATGTTGCCGGAAATACGGAAGGGCAGGAGACACTTGCCGGCACGATAGCGAATACTGCTCTGCTCCAAGACAGTTCGGGCCGCATCGCGGTCCTGCCACGTTTTGAATTCCACTGAGAAGCTTTGAGCGCTTCGGGATGCATCGTGCATGGTGCAGTGAGGAAGCTGACCCTTCAATGCTTCAACGTCTTCGCGCAGCTCATTTTTGATGTAGAGGAGGGGAGGAACGAGCCATTCTTTCAGCGTCTTGGTTACAACGGCGCGGATCTGAGCATCTTCTTCCCATGCATTGTTTAGTTCTTGGAGGTAGTGCTCGCAAGAGGGAAGATCAAAGTACCAGTTTTCTACGGGGCGAAGCTCTGGTATGGTGCCTGTGAGTTGACTGATTGGCTTTATGAGGTCTTGCGGATCAAACTGATGGCCTAAGTCACATTCATCTGCATAGGCTTTTTCTGACTTGCACCCACGGATAGGGCAGAAACCCTGCACCTGGCGGCCGTTTAGATATGTGTGCGCCTCAGTATCGTAAAACTGAAGTGTTGAACGCTTTTGCAGACACTTATTCTCAAACAGAGCTTGGACCACGTTATCGCTTAGGTCTTGGTGAATAGTTGCGGCAGGTTCAAGCGCAGAGCCAGAAAAGATGTCGCAAGAAATGGCAAAGCTCTTGAGTGCCTCACGCTGTTTAATATGGTTATTGGTGATGTATTGCGTGAGCGTGCCAGTAAACCCGCTTTCCTGCTCTTTTCGATAGCCTTCCAGAATGGGTGAACCGTAGCAATCGGTGCCTGAGACAAAGAGGACATTTTCTGGTCCAATAAGATCGCGTAAAAAACGTGCATAAAAATCGGCTGGAACAAAAACGCCGCCTATGTGTCCAAAGTGAAGCCCTTTGTTGCCGTAGGGCATTCCCGCCGTGACAACGGCGCGGCCAGGGAAAACTGGCAGGTCTCTTTTATCGAATGTTTCCTGGAGCGATTGCTGTCTCGTGGAGGCCATGTTCCGTTCTTTCTTTGGTAGCTGTAACGCGTTTAAAATGCCTTAAAATCTTAGCAGATGTGTAAAAACCAGACGTAGAAGTGATAGAAATACAGACAGACCATAACAAGACATTTGTGACCAACTCATCTTCTATACCACTCGCTCTCCACGCTTGCTGCGGGCCTTGCTCGCTCGAACCTCTGCGCCTTTTACAAAAGGAAGGGTTTGCTCCCACTATCTTTTGGTCTAATCCAAATATTCAGCCAATTGCTGAATACGATAGACGCCTAGAAACGCTTCTTTTGTGGGCACAAGCAAGCGCAATTCAAACTGTTAATTGCGATGTTCCTGAACTGAGGGAGGTATGGGAGGCAGAAGTAGGACCAAAAGCTAAGGCCACATTGCTCACTTCCGATAAGACCCTACGAGCGAACCGTTGCAAAGCGTGCTACAAGCTGCGCCTAGAGAGAAGCGCAGACGAGGCAGCAAAGCGCGGTTTCCACTATTTCTCTACGACTCTTGCTGTCTCTCCCTATCAGTATTTCGATGAGTGTGGAGAGGAACTTGCGGCTGCAGCGTCCAAATACGGAATGGAGCCCGTCTGGCGCGATTTTAGGGACTATTATCCAGAAGCAACAAAACGCTCGCGAGAGCTCGGAATGTATAGACAGAAATACTGCGGTTGTCGATTTAGCGCCTCAGAAGCAGCGCTGGAGAAGCGCGCTCGCAAGGAAGAACGTATGCGCAGGGGAGAAGAGAAGCAAAGAAACGAAGGTCTAAAAGTATGAAAACTGAGGACTTTAATTACGATCTGCCCCCTGAGCGCATTGCGCAGGAGCCCGCAGCACCGCGCGATGCTTGCCGCCTTATGGTGCTCCATAAGGACACCGGTAAAACTGAGCACAGGATCTTTCGGGACATTATTGACTTCATTGAATCCGGAGATCTCCTGGTTGCCAATAAGACGCGCGTTCTCCCCGCTCGCTTGCGCGGAACAAAGCCTACAGGAGCGCAAGCAGAAGTCCTCCTTTTAAGCCGCCGAGAAGACCTTGACACAGAAGGAGCCGTTTGGGAGGCGCTTGTGCATCCCGGAAGACGCCTCAAGACGGGTGCAGCTATTGAGTTCTACGTAAATAAAGAGTTGGCACTTGTTGCCACAATAGAGGGGTTTCTGGATAACAGCAAAGGGGCACGCCTCGTTCGCTTTTCCATACCTCAGGACCAAAAAGAGAACTACCCAACCCTCAACGATGCCATTCACGCCATTGGCGCGGTGCCTTTGCCTCCCTACATTCCTAACTACACAGGAGACACAAGTCTCTATCAAACGGTTTATGCGATGAACGACGAACATAGTGCTGCCGCTCCTACAGCAGGACTTCATTTTACCCCTGAGCTTCTCGCGAAGATTGAGGACAAGGGTGCGCGCATTGTTTTTGTCGAGCTGGAAGTTGGGATCGATACCTTCCGCATTGTTGAGGAGGACGATCCCACAAAGCATGTTATGCATACAGAACGCTACCACGTTCCGCAAGAGGTAGTGGATGCCGTTGTCCAGACGAAGGCAGCCGGAAAACGCGTTATCGCTGTGGGCACTACAAGCGTGCGATCGCTCGAGTCTGCATGGGACGAAGCCCGAGGCAAACTCGCAGCAAAAGAAAACGCAACCACAAATCTCTTTTTGCTTCCAGGCTCTCCGTTTCATGTAGTGGATGCCATGATTACAAACTTCCATGTGCCCCGCTCAACGCTGATGATGCTTGTATCGGCGTTTGCAGGCCAAGCTAATATAATGAATGCTTACGAAGAGGCCATCGCCAAAGAGTATAGGATGCTCTCCTTTGGAGACGCTATGCTGATTGCATAATGCGCCGCGGATTAATCACCAGTATGAGCGAAACACTTTTTACGTATGACATAGAGGCTACGGACGCTACAACGCAAGCGCGTGCTGGCGTCTTTAAAACCGCACATGGCAATATCCCAACGCCCGTCTTTATGCCTGTTGGTACCAAAGCCACCGTAAAGGGAGTTTGGCCCCAGCAACTCCATGATATGGGGGCAAAGATTATCCTTGCAAACACCTATCATCTTTCCCAGCGTCCCGGTGCCGCACTCATTAAAGACCTGGGAGGGATTCATGCTTTTGAGTGTTGGGATGGTCCCATTCTTACGGACTCAGGCGGATTTCAGGTCTTTAGCCTTGCAGATCACATGAAGCTCACAGATGACGGCATTTCGTTTAGAGCAGTGGACTATGACGGAGCGCACGTGTCGTGGTCTCCCGAGAAAAACATGGAGATACAAGAGGCACTTGGTTCAGACATCTGTATGCAATTAGACGTGTGCACACCTTACCCCTGTCCTCGAGAAGAGGTAGAACGAGCTGTGGAACTCTCTTCATCTTGGGCTGCTCGCGCATGGAAGGCACATACTAAGGCAAATCAAGCGCTGTTTGGTATTGTGCAAGGAGGTATGCACCTAGATCTCCGTCAAAGGTCGATAGAAGCGCTTGAGGCAACGGGAGGATTTCCGGGCTATGGCATTGGTGGGTTTTCAGTAGGGGAAGATCACGAAATAATGTTTGAAACGCTTGCGCCACTCTGTCAAAACTATATGCCCCGTGAGAAGCCGCGCTACTTAATGGGCGTGGGAAATCCACGCACACTGGTTCGTGCAATCGCGCTTGGAGTGGATATGTTTGATTGCGTTTTGCCAACGCGCACGGCGCGTATGGGTACGGCATTCTCATCCGCAGGTCGTATTAACCTTAAGCACGCTTGCTATGAGCGAGATACCTCCATCCTGGATGAAGCGTGTGATTGTCCGGTTTGCACGGGAGGTTTTTCCAAGGCATACCTCCACCATCTTGTGAAACAAAAAGAAATGCTGGTTGCAGAGATGCTTTCTGTGCATAATCTGACCTACCTCATTCATCTCATGAACGACGCCCGAGAAGCCATTTTGGCCGGATCATATGGCACGTTTCTTACGGCATTTGAGGCAAGTGATGCCGCACATGATTTTTAGACACGCAGCGCGCGACAGGGAGGAATGAAATGAAATCATTTGAGAATCAAACGGAAACAAGTCCAATTCCGACTCAGTCTCAAACCGCCTTCGCAGTGCAAACCCAAACTGCAGCATCGGCTCAAACCAAAACCCAAAACCAAACCGAACAAGACAGATCACAGGCTTCAGAAATGGTCACGGATAGAACTAACGTTAAACCTAAAGAACAGGCAAATGAACTGCTCTTTTTGACTCCCATATTCCATGAAAAAATATGGGGCGGCAGAGATCTGGAGACCAACTTTGGATATACCGTCCCGGATGGTCCCGTAGGAGAGTGTTGGGCCATATCGGCTCATCCCAACGGCGATTGCATCATTGCAAACGGACCCTATAAAGGGATGCGTCTTTCGGAAGTTTGGAAAAAGGCATCTCAACTCTTTGTAAATCCCCAGGGAGCTGAATCCGTTTCAACCGAAGAATTGGCACTCCAACATCAGAAGGAACCATTTCCGCTGCTGGTGAAAATCATTGATGCTCATGAAAAGCTTTCTATTCAGGTTCATCCGGATGATGCATATGCCGCCAAGCATGAAAACGGCTCGCTAGGCAAGCGCGAGTGCTGGTATATTTTGGCGGCAGAACCGGGTTCTACCATCATTGTTGGACAGAAGACGCATTCGAAAGAAGAGTTTCAGCGTCTCATGGAGGCGGGAGCCTGGCATGAAATATTGAACGAAATACCGCTTGCAGCGGGAGATTTTTTCCAGATTGACCCCGGTACAGTACATGCCATAAAAGGTGGCACGATGGTGTTAGAGACGCAACAGTCATCAGATGTCACCTATCGTCTCTACGACTATGATCGCGTTGATGCTGAGGGGAAAAAGAGACCGCTCCATATTCAGCAATCGCTGGAAACCATTGATTTCGCTGCTCCAATTCCCACTACTGCACATCCAGATTTGAGCAAGCCCGGCCTACACCTTCTTGAAAAGAACGAGACGTATACGGTTTATCACCTTTCGCTCTCTGAAGCTGATTCAGAAAAGAATGCGTTTGTGGTGCATAATGAGCATCCGTTCCTTTGCCTCTCCGTTATCGAAGGGGAGGGCATTATGACTGCCAAAGAAGAGACAGTTGCCATCAAAAAGGGTGATCATTTTATCTGCCCTGGGCTCGTTGAAGAGCTTTCTTTTTCCGGAGCAATGCAGCTCATCATCTCACACCCCTAGATATGGATAGCGAGAGTGAGATAGGATTGCACTATGAGTAATAGTCCTCAAACCGTACTCGTTGTTGATGATGAGGTGGCCATTGCCGATTTAGTGGTCGAGATTCTCCGTCAAGGCGGATACGACGCCAAGGCTTCCTATGGCGGTGAAGAAGCGCTGGATCTTGCGCGGCGCATAGAGCCTGACCTTTTTATTTTGGATATCATGATGCCCAACGTTGATGGTATGGAGGTTCTCCAAAAGGTACGCGAATTTTCGCTCGCCCCCGTTTTGTTTTTATCGGCCAAAGAAACGGAGGCCGATAAAGTTGTTGCGTTTTCTCTGGGCGCGGATGACTATATCGAGAAACCTTTCAAAAAACGCGAACTGCTTGCACGCGTGGAAGCGCACCTTCGTCGCGCACAAGATTACCATCATGGCCTAGATAAGAGCGCGATGCGGGGCGCTGAAATCGAACTTTTCTCCGACCGGCATGAGGCTTTTTATAGGGGGAGGAAGCTTGAGCTGACGCCCAAAGAGTTTGCCATGTTGCGTATGCTTCTAGAGGCGCATGGAAAGCCCGTTTCCACTCAACTCATGTATGAAAGCGTTTGGAATGAGAAGCCGGATCATTCTGCGCACAATACCATTATGGTGCATATTCGCAATCTAAGAAAAAAGATTGAGAACGTGGCTATGGACGAGGGTGCACTGGTCGGCGATGCGGACTCCGGTCTCTCAAGACAAAGGGATGTAAAGACAGCGGATCCAACCTATGTGAACCCCATTCAGACGGTATGGGGGACTGGATATAAAATTGATGTGTAAAGCGACATTTCTTCCATGGCATACCTTCTTCACTCTATAAGCCCGCAGGCAAAAGCATTAACGCGTCATGTCCTTGGACGCCTACTTATGCAGATTGCTGCCTTTAGCGTTGTTTATCTTGCGCTTGTGCTCTTTTTTACCGGCCCCGTAGATAGATGGATTGTCCAAATTGGACAGACTTATGCTCCCTGGACCTATTACCAGAGTCCCCTTGACTATTTTGAGCAACGAGGGCTTATTAATCGAAGCGCGTATCAAACTGATGCGCTAACTGAACCAGATGAAAACGACAGTCTGAACAATGACGTGCAAATTCAGCCCGCTCCCAATGGTGGCGTCTTTGTGCGTGATATGACGCTCGTCAATACGTTGCGTGCCTTGCGTCTCCCGTTTGCCATCGCATTATATTTAGGAATTCTAGTGCTGTTGTTTTCTCTGTCCTTGCGCCGCGTCCTTTTCTATTTTGATGACCTATCGCTCGCCGTCCAACGAATGCTCCTGGAACCTACTCAGGAGGTTCTACTCCCCGCGGAACTTGCTATAACGCAGGCAACCCTTGAGCAAGTGCGGAGTGAAAAGATTGCCCGTGAAGAAGAAGCGCGCGATGCCGAGAAACGCAAAAACGAACTCGTTGCTTATCTCGCACATGATATAAGGACGCCTCTCACAAGTGTCATTGGTTACCTCGATCTCTTGAGAGAGGAGCCTGAAGATGATGCGAGCCGGAAGAAACGCAAACACTATCTAGATTTGGCATGGGAAAAAAGCCTTCGCCTTAACGATTTGGTAAACGAGTTTTTTGAGATAACGCGTCTCAATATTGATGGTAATAACCTTCTTATCAAACCAGTCAATCTGGAACTTTTTGTTGCACAAGTTCTGGAGGAGCTTTGGCCCCTGGCAGAAGAGAAACACCTCAGATACGAAACGCATGTGGACCAATCGCTTGAGATTGCTGTTGATCCGCAGCAATTTGCCCGTGCGTTCTCAAACGTTGTGAAAAACGCCATAGCCTACGCTGACGAGGAATCGGCTATCGAGATAATGGCTACTCTTGAGCATGACGCATATGCAGCTGACATGAAGGGTGGTGGACCAGACGACGATACGGATTGCAACGCAGCTGGCAATGCTGATGGCAACCTACATTTCAGCCCGGACAACAAAATGGATGCAAGCACCCCCATCGAAATGGTACGTCTTTCTGTTACCAATCATGGTAAGGAAATTGCACAAGAGAATCTAGAACGCATCTTTGAACGCTTTTATCGGGAAGACCAGGCGCGCCAAATAGCGCGAGGAGGAGCAGGATTGGGACTTTCGATTGCCTCTGAAATTGTGCAAGCGCACGGTGGTTCCATTGAGGCAATGAGCTCCGATGGGAAAACGACCTTTATACTGTATGTGCCCCATGCACGAAGCGGTAAGTGAAGACGCCAAGGCAGACAGCAGGAGCAAACATGATTGAGAAACAGACAGCCAACGATCAAAGCCTACAACAAAAAAATACGCTTTTTCAAAAGAACACCGATGTAAATGAAGCTCCCGTAACGATAGCTGTCGTGGGAACTTCTATGATTTCCAATACCTTCATTGAATCGGTTGAGCAGACGTCCTTGGCAGAGGTTGCCGGTGTTTTTTCTCGGCATACGGAGAAAGCAAAAGCCTATCAAAAAGAACATTCTACCTACAAAGTATGGGAAACCTACGAAGATGTTTTGCATGACGCTGACGTGGACGCGCTCTACATAGCAAGCCCCAACGCGTTCCATTTTGCACAGGCTAAGGAGGCGCTTGAAGCCAATAAACACGTGCTGTTAGAAAAGCCATTGACGCCTACTATTCAAGAGGCAAAGGCGCTCGTGAAGATTGCGAGCGATAATAACGTGGTCTTGCAAGAAGCGATGCGCTTCATGTACGACTCAGGGACAGAGCAGCTACAAGAGGCGCTCAAGAAAATCGGTCCCGTACGTGGAGGCTCGTTTTCGTTTGGGAAGAAATCAAGCCGCTACGATGAGCTCCTGGCAGGACACACCACAAACATCTTTTGTCCGCGCATGGCCGGTGGCGCTCTCATGGATACCGGCGTCTATCCCATCAATGCAATGGTCGCGCTTTTTGGCGAACCGTCAGACGTTTCCTCTTTTGCCGTGACCGTAAACAATGCTGAACTTGTAGAGAAGGCCGGAGGCGATGTATCTTCATGCAGCATCGAGGAAGGAGCCATTCCTCCTGTTATTGATATTTCGGGAAGCGCAATCTTCACCTATGAAGATAAAACCTTCACGTGTTCTTGGACCAAGTGCACAGATGCCTACGGTGAGAATTACGGTGGTGGCGTAATAGAAGGGGAGCAAGGGACTCTTCGCTGGACGAAAATCCCTGAGCCAAGCGATGTTGTTATTCATTATCACGACGGGCGCATTGAGAATATAAAGGCACTTCGCTGTCCCACTTCTAAAGCCAGCAAAGGCGATGTTAACAATATGAAGTTTGAAATTGAGGCCTTTGCAAAACGCGTTCGCGAAGCGCAAATAGCAGGCCGCGCCCCTTCCATCCCTGAAAACCAAATCACAGAAATTGTCTGTGGTATTATCGAGAACATTCGCCTCAACTCTGGCGTTGTATTCCCATCAGATAAGGAGCAGATGCATGCTTAATGTCACCTCCCCACACCCTAGCGCTCCACAACGTAGCGCTCCACAACGTAGCGCTCCGCAACGACGTTTAGACTTGGCGAATAAGTTGCTGCGCGCGTGTGTCGCTCTTGTTTCCGCGTTCTTTGCGGGAAGCTTACTTTTGGGCGTCTCGGGATGTTCGGGCCAAGGTGATAACGAAAACTCAGATTACGTAACTCGCGTTGCTTCTCTAAAAGGACCCACGTCAATTGGTCTTCTCAACATGATGGAAAAGGCAAAAAACAATGAGTTTCCTGAGAAATACGACTTTTCCATTGAAGCCACTGCTGATGTGATTTCTCAAAAGATTCTCCAAAACGAGATAGATGTAGCGCTCATTCCCGCCAACATGGCCTCTATCCTCTACAACAAGACCAATGGGGAAGTACGCGTTTTGGATGTGTGCGCCAACTCCGTCCTGGATATCGTTGCGCAAGTAGGTACAGTGTCCAGTTTTACTGATGTTGCCGGCAAAACTATCTACACAATGGGAAAAGGGACGAGTCCAGAATACGTCTTGAACTATCTTCTGCAACAGGCTGGCTTAACTTCTGCGGTTCATGTGGAATTCAAACAAGAGGCAGCTGAAGTTATCCAGGCGCTTGCGGATGATCCAGCGGCTATCGCTGTCTTGCCACAGCCTTTTGCAACGGTTGCCCCTACAAAGGTTTCCGGCTTTGAAATTGCGATGGATTTGGAAAGTGCTTGGGAAGAATATGCGCCGGAAGGCTCGCGGCTTGTTTGCGGCGTGACGGTCTTGCGGCAGCAATACTTGGAAGAGCACGAGAGGCTCGCCGAAGAGTTTGTGCGCCATCAGGATGATTCGGTCAAAAAGGCGCTGAATCAAATTGGTGATACTGCCAAGCTTGTTGCGAAATATGGCATTGTGGAAAACGAAGAGATTGCCAAGAAAGCGATTCCTTATTGTGGGCTGTCCTGCACAAGAAACGAAGATATGCGTCGAGCCGTCAATGGCTACTTGACGGTTTTGTCGAGTATGGATGCGGCATCTATTGGCGGATCCGTACCTGACGAGCACTTCTATATCTCGGAAACATTTTAGAGTCGTACTAAAGTGCGTAGCTCCTCTGCTGCGCACTAGAGATTCAGAACGTTAAGGTCAAGGGATTGAGCGTCGGTCTTCTCGTGAGAGACAAGAAGAAGCGGCTTCTTTGTGCTCTCTAGGTATTCTGCAAGAAGCTCCAAAGCAGTTTTTTTGATTTGTTTGTCAAGGCCTGTGAAAGGCTCGTCCAGCAAAAGAGCCTCCGTAGGAGCAAGAAGTGCCCGTACAAGTTCAACACGGCGCGCCTGTCCACCAGAGAGCTCTTCTGCTTTCTGAGTATCCTTAATGCCTCTCAAAAGGACTTTGAAGCTTTGTGTCTCCGCTTTTGCTCCTAGTGTATTCTCGTTTCCACAAAAAACATCTTCTAAGACTTTTGTGCCCGCTACTAAGGCTAGGTTCTCTTTTACTGTGAGCTTAGGGATAAGAGTTGGTTGCTGAAAGACAACACCTACCTGTGCGGGAGCTTTCACGCATCCCTCATTAGGTTGTATGAGACCAAGAAGTGTCTCGCAAAGTGTGGTTTTGCCAAGCCCAGAGGCACCCATGACTACAACTGATGGCGGAACAGAAAGCGAGATGTCATCAAGGACTTTCTTTTTTCCTCGCCATACCGAGACGTGCTCTGCCGAAAAGAGTGGCGCGTTAGGTTCTTCTCCAAAACGGGATACGTCGGAGCTTGCTGCAGAAAAATGGTGAAAGCTCGTTCCTTTCCGATGAGAGCCCTTAGCTTTGGATTGCTGCGTAGGGAGAAGAAGAGCAAGGTTTATGAAGATGTGTCGTGATGCAACTAGAAGGCCAAGGCATACTTCTTCGCAGATATAAGCGCAAAGCACAATCGCAATAGTGAGAGCAAACAGAACAGGAGCCTCTATGAGCGCTTTGGCTTGAAAAACTTGCTCTCCTAAAGTACCTATGCTGAGACCAATAAGCTGTGCGGCTACCCCAGCTTTCCATGCCATACCCACCACTGATGAGCTTGTTGCTTTGAGATAGGGAAGAAGGTGCGCCCAACCCTCGCTCAAGAAGCGCCTAACGGGACCAACGCCCATGAGGCGCAATGCTTCCGCCGCCCACGCAACACCACTTTCTTCTGAGCGTTTATCGGCAAGGGCGGAGGTTATCGTGAAATAGTAGGCGGGAAGCACCATGAGGAGTACCACCACGGGTGCTACATAAGCTGATCCCACCCAGAGCAGAAGTATGACAATGACGCAAACAACGGGGACGCTCTTAAGGAAGTTCATAGCGGGATTCAAGATGACGCGAAGAAAAAGAAAACGGTCCGCAAGAAGTCCAAGCAGAAGGGCGCCCAAAAAGGCTACAAAAAAGCCGTCCAGGATTTGACTGAAGGTAATCCCCAAAGCATGCCAAAAGGAAGCAGTTCCCCCCAGTTCAATAAGGGCGCGAACCGTTTCTACCGGTCCCGCAAAGACGAGGGGCTTATTAACGCATGCAGCGGCAATCGCCCAGAGGGCAATCCAAAAAGCGATGCCAAGAAGCCGGAAAAGTTTGCTCTTTGGAAAGCCTGATTTATTCATTAAGCTGGGCTTGCACGGCTGTGATGGCAACGACCGCTTCAATATCGGTTGCCGAGCATCCACGTGAAAGATCGTTCACGGGCTTGGCGATACCTTGAAGCAGGGGGCCATATGCCTGCGCCTTTCCTAGACGCTGTACTAATTTGTAACCAATGTTTCCGGCATCAAGATTGGGGAAGATGAGGATATTCGCCTTACCAGCAACAGATGACGTGGGAGCTTTAATGCGCGCCACTGTTTCATCAAGCGCCGCATCCAGCTGCAAATCGCCATCGCAGTTGAGTTCCGGAGCAATCTCTCGTACATGCTCAAACGCACGTGTCACTTTCTCAACGTGCTCAGATTTAGCTGAGCCATGAGTTGAATAGGAAAGCATTGCTATGTGTGGATCGGTTTGCATAAGCGCCTTCCATGACGCAGCGGAAGACACTGCAATCTCTGCGAGTTGCTCAGCATCCGGGTACTCGTTGAGTCCCACATCAGCAAAGATGAAGGTACCGTTTTCTCCGTAAGTGCAGTCGGGCACACACATCACCATAAAGCCCGAGACAATCTTTGTGTCGGGCTTGGTTTTAAGAATCTGAAGTGCTGGTCGAAGTGTATTAGCCGTTGAATGGCATGCGCCCGAGACAAGTCCATCAGCGTCGCCCATCTTGACCATCATCGTGCCAAAGTAGGTTGCATCGTTCATGAGTTCTTGGGCTTGCGGCATCGTCATGCCTTTGCGAGCGCGCAGCTCTGCGAGTTTTTCGGCGTATTCATCGTGCTTTTCTGCCGAGGCGGGATTGATAATAGAAGCACCTTCAACTGAGATAGTTTCCGGATCTCCCAGGATGACCAAATCAGCCGTCCCATCTGCAATGATAGCCTGCGCCGCATCGAGCGTACGCTGGTCTTCGCCTTCAGGCAAAACGATCGTTTTCTTGTTGGCGCGTGCCAGTTCCTTCATGTTTTCGAGAAAATCAGCCATGATGCTCCTTAATTAAAAATGAGTACGACAGAGAATTGTTCCAACGCGCAAAGTATAATGCAACTAGAAATAAAGTACGAACTTCGCGTCATTCTTTTAGTGCGTAAGTAGCGCCGCCCTTTATCGCGGTCGTCGCACACATTCTTTGACACGAGCGTCGTATCCATCTCTTACGAGGGCCGCGGTAATTTTTTCGCATCCCTCAACGAACAGAGGAACGCAATGAGCATATTTCAGAGCCTTGAGAAAGCTTCTTTTGATCCTGCCAATTACGACATGATTGTTGTAGGAGCCGGCTATGCGGGAGCCGTTGTCGCTCGTCGCATGGCCGAGGAAGCGGATTGGCGCGTGGCTATTTTGGAGTCGCGTAATCACATTGCCGGCAACGCATTTGATAAAGAAGATGATGCCGGTATTCTTATCCATCTCTACGGTCCCCACATTTACCACACCACAAACAAACGCGTAAACGATTTTCTCAGCCGCTTCACACAATGGACCAATTATCAGCACCGGGTGCTTGGGGATGTCAATGGCGAACTCATGCCCGTCCCCTTTAACCACGCCAGTTTGAAGCTTGCTTTTGGCGAGGAACGCGGAGAAGCACTTTACAACAAGCTCGTGGATACCTTTGGCGAAAACGTTAAAGTTCCTCTCATGGATTTACGTGCCACGGACGACCCAGATTTTGAAGAGGTTGCAGACTACGTTTACAAAAACATCTTCCTCTACTACACGCAAAAACAGTGGGGTAAAAAGCCCGATGAGATTGATCCTGCTATCACGGCCCGAGTTCCTATTTTTATAGGAAACGATGACCGCTACTTTCCGGGAGCTACCTGGCAGGGGATGCCGGCGCAAGGCTACACAAAACTCTTCGAGAGCCTGCTTGATCATGAGCTTATCGACGTCTTTCTTAACACTGACGCTCGCGACGTTCTTGCTATTCAAGACGACAAGGTTGAAGTTTCAGGCAAGCCGTTTGCGGGAACAGTTGTCTATACCGGGCCTTTGGATGAGCTATTCAATTGCGATTTAGGCGAGCTGCCTTATCGCAGTCTTGATATGCAGTTTGAGACGTTGCCCATCAATCAGTTTCAGCCCGTGGGAACGGTGAACTATCCTACGAGCGAGGATTTTACACGCATCACTGAGTTCAAAAATATGACCGGCCAGGTCAAGGAAGGTGTCACTACCATCATGCGCGAATATCCTATGGCTTATGTGCGTGGTGAGAACATGACGCCCTACTATGCCATTCTCGAGCCGCAGAACAAGGCACTATACGAGAAGTACGCAGCGCGCGTTGCTCAAGTGCCTAATTTCTATCCGCGTGGTAGACTTGCAGAGTATCGCTACTATGATATGGATGCTGTTTGTGACTCAGCGCTGCAGCTTGCAGACGAGCTTCTCGAGAAGAACAAGAAGGCGTAAAAGCATGTGCAAAAAATCCGCGACTAAAAAAGTCTCTATAAAAGCAAGATCGAGCAAAAAGGAAGCGCAAAAAGAAGCCCAAAAGGAGCTGCATAAGGAGCTCAAGGGCCTTTCTCTTCGCGAGCAAGCGCAACACAAACAGAGCGCGAGCGCCCAGGGCATTGAGCTTCCGCGTGCTAAGCGCGATCGTGCCAAGGATGCTTTCCGCTCTTCCAAGAAGAAAAAAGCCCGCGCTGCACTCAAAGAGTCCAAGCCTTTAAGCGGCAAGACGCTCACTGTGGGCATCCCTTGCTACAACTCAGCGGAGTACATGGATCATGCTATTTCCTCACTTTTAGAAGGTTCCAATTTTGCCGATGACCTTGAAGTCATCATTGTTGATGACGGCTCCACCAAGGACAATACGTGGGAAAAGGCACAGGAATGGGAAGCGCGCTACCCGCACCTCATCAAGGCGATTCATCAGGAAAACGGCGGCCACGGCATTGCGGTCAAAACTGCCCTTAAACACGCACAAGGCGTCTACATTAAGATTTGTGATAGTGATGATTGGTATGACGGACAGGCGCTTTTGGAGCTCTTAGGCACGCTTAGGAACTTTATTGAGTGCAAGGTACGCGTGGACTTGGTGGTTACCAACTACGTGTACGAGAACGAAACATACGGTTCCCAAAGAGTTGTTGATTTCAACTTTGCCATAAAGAAGAACAAGATTATTGGCTGGGACCAGCTAGGCCACTTTGGCTACACACAAAACCTCCTCATGCATTCTCTCTGTTATCGCGTGGACGTTTTGCGCGCAGACGGTGGTTTGCCTATGCCCGCGCACACCTTCTACGTCGATAACATCTATGCCTACGTGCCGCTTCCTCGCGTGAAAACGCTGTATTACCTCGACGTCAATTTATATCGCTATTTTATTGGCCGAGAAGATCAGTCCGTCAATGAGTCCGTGATGATATCGCGCCTTGATCAGCAGTTCCGCGTAACAGATATCATGATTAAGTCGCATCACCTCTACGATGTGGAATCTTCGGAACTCCGCGCCTACATGTTAGGCTACATTACTCTCATGATGGCCATCTGTACTGTTTTTGCGAAGCTCTCCGGTAAACCGGAGGACAGAAAGAAGCTCCGCGAGACATGGGTGGAGCTCAAAGAGTTTGATCTCAAGATGTATCGCCACGCCCGGTGGTCTCTTTTGGGGATTCTGGGAAATATTCCCTCCAAGGTGGGCGACGTACTTACCACTAATATCTATAAAGCGGTTTCCAAAGTCGTTAAGTTTAATTAAGGTTAAGTTAACCTAATTCGCTTAATCACTTAGCATTTCTTGAGCCATAGCTAAAGAGGCCCAATCTAGGCGGCTATTAAACCGCTCAATCTACACGGCTATGAGCCCACTTAGCTTATAAGCATTCCTTGAGCCACATCTTGAGCCGCTTGTTCGCCTACAAGAGCCTTTGCTATTTCTACTCCAAAAGCAAGTCCATAGGCTGGCCCTGATGCACTGATGAGGTTTTGATCCTTATAGACACCATTTTTGCTGGGTCGCACCCCTGCAGGAAAATCTATGTCACACCCGGGATAACAGGTGACGTTTCGCCCTTCAAGAAGGCCCAGCTCTGCAAGGAGCATAGGCGCTGCGCAAATGACACAGAGGAGCTCGTTGGCCTGGACCCTACGTTTGAGCTCGTCTTTTACACCTGGCGTTTCTCGCAGATTATCAACGCCACCCATGCCGCCCGGCACGATAAGGCAGTCAACATCTGAAAGCTCAATTTCAGTAAGCTTCACATCGCACACAGTTGGGATTCCCTGTGCAGAGAAGACGGTTGGTTGCTCCATGCACGAAACACGAATCACCTCTGCCCCTGCACGCGTAAGAACATCCACGGGGCCAAAAGCCTCCACCGTTTCAAATCCGTCTGCTAAAAGTATGGCTGCTGTACTCATCATTTCACCTTTTCTCTGCCTACTGAAGATGAAAAAGCCGAGAAGTCGGAGGGCTTCTCGGCTTTCGTTTCCTGGAGCTGAAGGTCGGAATCGAACCGACAACCGTCTGATTACAAATCAGATGCTCTACCATTGAGCCACTTCAGCTTAGTAGGTATCTTAACAAATAATGGATCAGTTTTGCAGGAAATATGAAGAGGATACGCCCGGAAACGGGGTATTAGTTGACACGCACATTTGCTAACCCTATTATTGCTCTCGCACTGACTCCGCAAAGGTATGTGCATCCTTTGCGATTTCGTGAAAAATACGAGGTGAAACCGGGGATGTGGCACAGCGGCAACTGCGGCGGACTGTAAATCCGCTCCCTCTGGGTTCCATGGTTCGAGTCCATGCATCCCCACCACTGCCCGTGTAGCTCAGTCGGTAGAGCACTTCGTTGGTAACGAAGAGGTCACCAGTTCAATCCTGGTCGCGGGCTCCACGTTTTTCACGAAGGATGCGGAGGATTTCCTTGGTCTATGCATGCTCGTTACATGCACAACCAAGCGTGGTAACACGTGTCCTAGCGGGGCTAATGCAAACCTGGCGGTGTAGCTCAGTTGGTCAGAGCACGCGGCTCATACCCGCGGCGTCACTGGTTCAAATCCAGTCACCGCTACCAAGGATCTTCACGGATGCAATCCGTTGAGATAGTAAAAGGAAAACAGCTCGACGCGCCACGAGCAAAGGATGGCACGCGGGCACAAGCAGGTCAAACCTTAAAGGAGGATGACATGGCCAAAGAAAAATTCGAGCGTACCAAGCCACATGTAAACATTGGTACAATCGGCCACGTTGACCACGGTAAAACGACCCTTACCGCGGCCATCACCAAGGTTCTTTCTGAGACCCCTGGTTGCAAAGCAGACTTCACTGCATTCGAGGACATCGATAAGGCTCCCGAGGAGCGCGAGCGTGGTATTACCATCTCCGTTGCTCACGTTGAGTACGAGACCGAGGCCCGTCACTATGCACACGTTGACTGCCCTGGACACGCTGACTACATCAAGAACATGATTTCTGGTGCTGCTCAGATGGATGGCGCGATTCTCGTTATTGCTGCCACTGATGGTCCTATGGCCCAAACTCGTGAGCACATCCTTCTTGCCCGTCAGGTTGGCGTGCCCTACATTGTCGTCTTCCTGAACAAGTGCGACATGGTTGATGATGAAGAGCTCATCGACCTCGTTGAGATGGAGACCCGTGACCTCCTGAGTGAGTATGACTTCCCCGGAGATGATATTCCTATAATCCGTGGTTCTGCTCTTGGTGCCCTTGAAGGCAACGAGAAGTGGGTTGAGTCTGTCCGCTCCCTCATGACCGAGGTTGACAACTACATCCCAACCCCTGCTCGTGACGTTGATAAGCCTTTCCTTATGGCCATCGAAGACGTTATGACCATTTCTGGTCGTGGTACGGTTGCCACTGGTCGTGTTGAGCGTGGTCACCTTGACATCAACACTGATGTTGAGATCGTTGGTATTAAACCTACCGAGAAAACCACCGCTACCGGTATCGAGATGTTCCGCAAGTCCATGGACTTCTGCGAGGCTGGTGATAACGTTGGTATTCTTCTCCGTGGTACTAAGCGTGAGGACATTGAGCGCGGACAAGTTCTTGCCGCTCCTGGTTCTGTGACCCCTCACAAGAAGTTCACCGCTGAGATTTACGTTCTTAAGAAAGAGGAGGGCGGACGTCACACCCCATTCTTCAGCAACTATCGTCCTCAGTTCTTCTTCCGTACTACTGATGTTACTGGTACCATCACCCTTCCTGAGGGTACCGAGATGGCTATGCCTGGCGATCACGTTACCATCACCGGTGAACTCATCTATCCTGTTGCAATGGAAGAGGGTCTTCGCTTTGCTATCCGTGAGGGTGGCCACACCGTTGCTGACGGTCGTGTTTCCAAGATTATTGAGTAAGAGTTTTTGCTTTAAAGCTCTAAAAAATAACGAGCACCTAATAATGGCTCCCAAACCGGGGGCCATTATTTTTTTGCATGCAATGGTTCTGGAAGCATAAAATATAGAGACTAGGAAATCTAAAGCAATTTATGAATTCTGTGGAGTAATAATGACACTACATGATTTTACGCATGAGCGTCACATAAAGCTCGAGAAGAAATCGAACAAACGGAAGCAAAAGCATCTTGAAGAGTATGCATCCCGTTATATTTCGACGCGCACGTTAGACCTTTCTAGACGCACCCTCGTGGTGCTCTCCATTGTCTGCATAGTTATCCTTCTTCTTATCCTGGCTTGGGCCATTGAGACTTCGAACGAGTTCCTCACGGTCTTCTCCATGTTTGGGATTATCCTTCTCCTTCTTGCGTGGAGCTATTATCGGCAAACACCAAAATATATTCGCGCACAGTTTTCTCAGGAGATGCTTTGGACTGCCGATGAGACCTTAAAACTCATGCGCAATGTTAAGGGCGAGCTCACCTTTGATCATTTCCACACAATCTGCGAGCGCATTTTGCCCCAGACCGAAGCGCTTGCCGTTGCGGTGACAAATGAGACGAATGTTTTGGCGTTCGTTGGAAAATACGAAAAGGATTTTCCCGTTGGAGCTGAGGTTAAGACAGCGCCAACGCTCCAGTGCTTAAAAACTGGCGAAGTTCAGTCCTTTTCTTTCTCTAGCCGCCTCAATGTTGATTTGCCAAACTGGCCGGAGAACGAACGATTTTCTTCGCCCGACATCCTCTGCGGAATCGTGGCTCCGCTTCGCATTGAAGAAAGGACAGTTGGAACGGTCAAATTTTATTATCGGAATTATCGCGATATCGATCCTGCCCAGTATTCAATTATTACAGGTTTTGCTGATCTTCTTTCAACCCAGCTTACGGCGCTTGAGCTTAAAGAGCAAATTCAACTTCGGTCAGATGCAGAATTTAAATCTCTTCAAGCACAGGTTAATCCGCATTTCCTTTTCAACACTCTTAATACCATTATTTCGTTCATCCGTACTGATCCAGAGAAAGCAAGAGAACTCTTGCGCAATTTTTCTGACTACTTCAGAGCTTCTCTTGATAATTCAGAAGAACACATCCCAATTAAAACCGAGGTTGAGCAGATAGAACGTTATCTTTTGCTTGAAAAGGCACGTTTTGGGGAAGACGCAATTGTTTTCAATATTGCACTTCCTAAGGAGCTTCAAGATCAAGAGATTCGACCCTTCATGATTCAGCCCTTAGTAGAAAATGCTGTTCAGCATGCGCGCGTGCCGGGGCAGGCGTTGCACATTGATTTATCAGTAAAGCGTGATGGCAAGGATCTCATACTTGTGGTGCAAGACGACGGAGCTGGCATGTCAAAGGAGGCGCTGCAGCGCCTAAATAAAAACGAGGAGGCTAACGCTCTTAATAATAGCGTGGATATCTTTAACCCCTCCCAAGCTAATATGTCTCAAAAGAAACATCTGGGTCTTGCTCTCAACAACATTCGCCGTAGAGTTGCTTTCTTTTCTGAGAACTCAAACATGGAAATCTCATCGGCCCCCTCTAAAGGATGTACTATCTCAATACGACTAGCTGATTTCTTCTAGCCGCCTTCTTCCGTCTTTCGCGTGGCTGAGTTCTGTTGGTGTTTTTCTGTCAAAGCCCATCTCGGCGGAATCATCCATTGGCCTTACCACGCAAAATACCGTTCACCGCCAAATAGATACCGTTCGTCCGCATCGCTGCACTGTCTTCTCCATATCCTCTGTATGATGAGGCAAAACAAAAGCGGAGCTATCCGCTAAGGGAGAAAGGCTCAACATGAATCACATCATAGCTCGCAAGAAGGGCAAGAGGAACGCAGTGAGCTTTCTTAGGCACATATTCGTCGGTTTTTCTGCGCTAACATTATGTTGCTGTGGAATAACGCCAGCAAAGGCAGCCGATACAACTACGCCAGATATTGGCGGGTGGTATAACTTTGACGACGGCACATCTTTTTTCAATTCACACTTAAACGTAGATGATTTCAATAACAATGCCGAGTTGATTGGTGCTCTTCTTAAGGCTAGGAGTAACGCAACCCTTGAAGTTGATAATAAGAACAATGTATCTAATGGGCATGAGAGCACGAACGACGGTGAGTCGATTGCTGCAGCGTGGCAAGATTTGCTTCTTGGCAGGTTTGCACTTGCGGATAATGCTGGGGGAGCTTTCTTAGGGGGCGCCTTTACCAATGAACATCTCAAGGAACTGAATACCATTCTCTTAGCGCGTGATGCCAATGTTGCTATCGCTTTTCCTGAGGGAGACTTTCATCCTACGGGCGACGCAGCAGATGGCAGATTGGATTACAACGAATACAATGACAGTACGAACTATCACCTTTTGAACTCTGGTCTCAAGCAGTCTTCTTCTCTTCGTAAAGCGGACGAAGATATGAGGAAATATATTAGTGATGCGGACGGAAATGCCCCAGCAGCCAACGTTAGTTTGCAAGGAGATGCACTGGCCGATGTGGATCAAAATGTGTTCTGGACACTAATAGCTCTTACGACCACCCCGCCCTCTTCATCCAAAAAAAGCGCTCGCACGCTTGCTTACGCAGTGGTCTTTGATTCCTTTGAGTTAACCCCATTGCTTCCTGACGATGATGCGCTTTATGTTGCAGGGGAAGCTAGCGATACGACAACGACTGCAGCCCTTGTTAACAATGAGCCTTTCTCCTTTATTAATAATGGCACAACGCCAATTTCTCAATCCGTTAAAGTGTCTTCCACGGAAAAGAGCGCCTTTAGCTTTGTAACGAACAGCGAAGTAAACGAATCGTACTCCGATAATACAACAACCACTAACACCTTTAAGTTCAGCGCAAGTGCAGAGGCAAAGCTGGGTAAGCTCTCTGCCAAATCAAGTATCGATGATGAGCTTAAATGGGAAAATATCGTTAATTACAGCTGGAGTAAGCAAAGTTCCAGCAGTTACGCGAAGAGCGGAGAGACATCAAAAACAACGGAGCTAACGGTCTCAGATTCCAATGTGGCGCCAAACACTAGTGTGTCCCTTAACGCAAAGACTACCGAAGAAACCAATACGCTTTCATTTTCTCAACCTCTGGCACTTCAATATCGCGTACACCTTGTGAGAATGTATACTGGCGGGAGCATCAATGATTTTGGGTTTACAGGAAACGAGGTTGCAGCAACATACGGACAAGCGGAAGAGACTGACATCGCTTACGTGTTGAACAAGAATGCACAATTGGATCTTAAAGAAAGATATATCACCAACAAAGAAGACTGTGATAGTGAGGGAATCTATTATCGCAAGAATGCTTATGAAGGAGACTATTTCGCCGTGGCTCAGCTTGCGGAGGAATACGGCACTAATCCGTCTTCCTTCAAATGTCCTGGAACGGTCTTTCAGCAGAGCGATAACGGCATGCGTGAGCGCTTCCAGTCTCCTTTCCGGAGCACTTTGTGGAAAAACGCAATTTGCTACGGATGTCCCATGGTGCAAAACGGTCGTTCCACCATCAGCTTCACAACTGCACGTCAGAGCTTTGAGAAAGAGGCACCAACTCCACTTCATGCCCTAACTCAGATGTTTTTGGATGAAACTCTCTATCCAGAGATTCAATATATGGCGGCTGGGAGCAATGCAACCCTATCCCTTACGTCTCTGACCAAAGCGATTAGCCTCTTTGACAGCACTGGTACGAGCTATTACGGCAATGTTGCCGGAACATGGGTACTCGAAGTTGTTGATGACCAAGGAAATATTGCTCCTATAGGAGACACTGATTCTGAGGTTGGCCAACTCATTACCAGCGGCAGAAATAAGGTCTTTAAGGTTGGTAATGAATGTGGAACAATACTTCTCACGTTCTATCCAAAGGAGAACTACTACACGTCCGTTGACCAGCAAGTAAGCGGTAAGGTAACCTATACCACGCCAGAGGACCTGGAGCACTGGGCCTCGATTGAGATACATGTTTCTTAAAATATGTGACAAACTTGCAACATATCTCCTAATAGGCTCTTCTAATTGATCTTGGAAGAGCCTATTGAGTTTTTAAAGAGAAAGACGTTCAATGAAAAAGAAAGAGAAAACAGCCAAGAGGCAATCTACAACTTTCAAGAACCATTCCTCAGTTTCTAAAAAGAAGTATATTCTTGCAGGCGCGGGAGCGCTTGCAGTAATCGTGGTCGCCATTGTAGTTGTCATAGTTGTTAACTTTAAGGGCAACTCTGCTCCGTCCCTGCAGAAGCAGTTTAACGAGGGCAGCATTGTGCTCAATTCTCCTTACCTAGCTGAGCATACGACAGATTCTGGACAGCCATTATGGGAGTCGGGTTTTCTGGTGCTCATGCAAGATCCTCAAAAACACGAGCACATTTCTGTATATCCCCCTTGTGATCCAGATTTTTATTTACCAAGCTTAGGTACGGGCAATACCGATATTGAGGTGGAAGATGCAGACTTAACGGGCGCGCTCTTCTCGGAATCAGAGGGAGACTACACCTTTTATTTTTACGAGCACCCTTATGAATCGAGAGCAGGAGTCTCAATAGGAGGCAAACCATTCCAGCTGAGTTCCAACTCCACACAGGCTAGGGACAATATTTTGATAAAGGGCGAGGGATTTGAGGCGGAGTGGATTCGCCAATACCCTGAAATGGCAGATTTCCTAAAAGAGCACAACAATATTGATATCTATGACTCCTTTTGGGATACGCATAGGCTTCTCACTTCGTATCAATGCTCCTCAAAAGATGTATCATCCGATGAAGCGAAGGAAGTTTACCTCTTTGTTCGCGTGAACGAAGACGACTTTTGGCAGATGCAGCCGTACACAAACATTGAGGATACGCACAACGTGCAATCAATAGACCAAATGTTAAACGATATGAACTATCAAACTCTTACCAACGCGATAGAACACAACAGAGCGGAAGGAACGCTCAATCTCCTTTCCTATGTAATGCAGGATCGCTAAGTCTTTTTATGCTTAAAGTACTCATCATTGATGATGAAAAGCCCGCAAGGGATGAGCTTGTGCATTTGTTGCGCACGGAGCCACTCGTGGAGTCAATTGACGAGGCGGGTTCTGTTAAAGAAGCAATTTCAAAAATGTTTGCAAAAAAAGAAGAGGATATATATTTTGACGTCCTCCTACTAGATATTAATATGCCGGACATTGACGGAATGCAGTTTGCAAAAAAACTCAACGCAATAAAAAATCCACCGCTTATTATCTTTGTGAGCGCATATTCTGAGTATGCCCTTGAGGCCTTTGGCGTTAATGCCGTCCACTACCTGCTGAAGCCTGTTGAAAGTCAGCTTCTTCATGACGCGCTCTATAAGGCCATGTCAATTTTGGTCTCCAGGAAACACTTTAAGCCCACGCAGGCCACTTCACAGAAAATTTGGGTTAAAAATTCAGAAGGAAAACAGCACATCGAGACACGACTCATAGATTATGTGGAAGCACACAAAGATCTTTGTAAAGTGCACGTGGGGGATGAGGTCTTTGAGAAAGTTATATCGCTTCAGTCGATACAAAAAGAGCTTTCCCCCTCCAATTTCTGTTTGATCCACCGTGGCATTCTTGTTAATGTGTCTCGTATTAGCAGTTTTGAAAAAACCGGCGAGGGCGCGCAAGTCATACTGGGAAAGGGCAACAGCGTATGTAGGCTTCCTGTTGCCCGTCGCCGCATTCATGAAATCAAAACAACACTGGGGATTGCATAAGGCAATTGCATTGTCCCGCGCGAGAGCGTTGGGATGGCCAGAGCAATAGGACAATGAAGAGAAAAGAAACAATCATCAACAAGATTGCTAAGGTGCTGCTCACAGTACTATGCTGTTTTGTATTTGTAGTCCCCACCTTGAGTTCGCAAGCGCTAGCGGAGGTCAAAAAAGAGGCAGCCCACGTAGTCTTAACGCCCGTTCCCGACACTCCTCTTTCCTATGATGCCGCTACTCAAACAATCACCATAGCAGGTGTGTGCAATACCGATGAAATCTATGCTTATACGCACGAAGGGGGAGAGGCAGTAAACGCAATCACTTTGCGCTTTGCCGCTTCATCGGTAATTGAGACACGTCAGTACAATCCTAGTGGGGGAGCCCAGCCAGACCAGGCCAAAGGGCCCTTTGCAAATACTGGCTTGCATACCATTGTTGCTGATGCTGACGCACGCGTATCTTTTGTTGGAACCGAGGCTCAGCCGCAACCTACACTCTTTGCCTTCTTTTATAAATGCGCTGAGCTTGCTTCTATCGATGGCCTTTCCTCCTGGGATGTTTCAAACGTCACAGGCAATTTCTGCATGGCAAATATGTTTCAGGACTGTGCCCAGCTGAAGACGCTTGATGGTCTTGCTTCCTGGGATATATCAAGCGTTAGGGGCAGTTACTGCTTCGCATCACTGTTCTTCAGATGTACGGGCCTTGTCTCCCTTGACGCCTTGTCTGCGTGGAATGTGTCGGGAGTTACTGGATCTCATTGCATGTCCTCAATGTTTTACAAATGCTCCGCCCTCACTTCGCTTAATGGCCTTTCAAATTGGAACGTATCCAGCGTTACTTCAGATTTTTGTATGGAGTCTATGTTTGATGGGTGTTCCAGCCTGACATCGCTCGATGGCCTTGCTGCGTGGAACACTCATAATGTTAATGGTTCTTACTGCATGATGAACCTTTTTGCTAATTGCACAGCACTCACTTCTCTTGATGGAATATCCTCCTGGGACGTAGCTAATGTACACGGAATCTATTGCATGAGCTATATGTTTCGTAACTGTAACCAGCTTGCTTCCGTGGACGGCCTCTCAGCTTGGAACAACTCTCTTGCCTGTTCTTCTGCTAATGGGGTGACTGGCTTTTTCTACGGGTGTAGTGCGCTAGCATCGATTACCCTTGGCGGCTCTAGTGGCTTTCTGCTTTCTGACGATATGAATCTTTTGGATACTGCTTACTGGTGGCCTGTTGACGTCCAAGATGAGCCTGTTGCCGTCAATACGGATAGACTCATAGAGGAAAGTGCATCCGAAGCACCCATAAGCCTTCGCTGGCAGATGTGCACTTCGGGTAAAGAGTCTCCCATGCTACCCGCTGATAATCCATCTATTACCTGGCCCTGATCTTCCAATCTAACCTATACAGGTCTCATGCAAACCGTAGCTCCCATGATATGTGTGGACGGTGTTCCACTTGAGGAAGGACGCGATTATTACGTGAATTATCAAATCAGTGCAACGAAGAAGAATGGTGCAGTGGGGAGTACGACCGCTTCTCATGTAGCTGCTATTAAAGATGCGGGTACTTATACAGCGCAAGTTCATCTGCGTGGCGTCTATGTTTCATCCGAGGCAATTGCGCCGCAAAGAATTATTGTTAGCCAGCTTGATCTCAGTCGACAAATCAACCCTATATCTGTTTTCACGTTGCCCTCTGTTTGCCAATATACGGGTAGTGCATGTGAGCCCAAAACAATGGTGGGGTTGCACGTGCGTGATGCGGTGGATTCTACATCGGGAGAAACCATTCCTGTTTATGCTTACCTTCAACAGCGTACCACCACTAATACAGACGGTGATTTTGAAGTTTCCTATGCCGATAACATAAACCCTGGATACGCAACAGCAATTGTGAGCCCGGCTGTTCCAGGTGATCTTACGTCTTCAAATCTAGAAGATACAGGAGAGGGCTGTTTTAGGATTATGGGTGACTATGTTGTTACCTTCGATTCCAATGGAGGGAGTGAAGTAGAGTCAATAGATGTATTGAGTGAACAGACCATCACGGAACCTGCGGCCCCTACTAAAGATGGCTACTATTTCATTGGCTGGTATAAAGAAGATTCTTTCATAAACATCTGGGACTTCGAAACTGATACCGTTACCGCAAACATGACTCTGTATGCCAAGTGGACAACGACTGAAACTTATACGGTTACCTTTGATACGCAAGGTGGATCCTTTGTAGAGCCGCAATATGTTCCTGCAGGATCTCTTGTCGAGCTGCCCACAGAGCCCACAAAGGATGATGTAGATGAGCACTTTGCAGGTTGGTACAAAGAGGCCACATGTGAGACTCCTTGGGACTTCGAAACTGATACCGTTACTGCAGATACCACAATCTATGCTCAGTGGGAAGACGATATAGACCCGTCCCCAACACCTCCAAGCCCATCACCGACGCCACCATCACCCACTCCAACGCCAATCCCAATTCCAATCCCTGTTGCAGAAGGTGGCCTACTAGCCTTTACCGGAGATCCAAAGATCATGACGATGATCTGGATCATCTTCGTTGGCGCTTGTCTCCTTTTATGGGCGACACTTTCCAGGCATTAGCCTTTTGAGAGCTGACGCATTCTGTAAGGGCTCTTATTCCATTTCATCGGGTTTCTGATCGTAAGCAGGCTTAGGCCATATGAGATGAATGGCGATGCTCGCAAAAAGCCCTATAAGAATTAGATACCACCCTGGGAAGGGGAGATAAGGTCCAACCTGAGCCCATTCTCCAAAGGCAAATCCAAAGAACAGAAAGCTCGAAAGGCCACAGGAAAAAAGGAGCGTTGAAACTTCATCGGAAATCTTCTTACTTCCGCGCTTAAAGTAAATAGCATCCACAACGTTTGCAAGGCATGACCATACAAAAGACCACGCTACGATTGCCAGTCCCAAAAGCCATTCTCCATAAAAAAGACCCAATACTAAAAAGGCGAGGACAAGAAGAGGAATAACAGGAATACGAGCAAAGGCAGAGCGCTTCCTGCTATTTCTTTTGGCATCGTGTGCATCCTTAAAGCTGTCGTAGCACACGCCATCAACCCAAATTCCATCATTGGTAATATGCACATTACCGTGAGCGGTACCGTCTCCTGTGAACTTTGCGTCACTAGGAATCTTCTCATCTATCTGGATTCCGTCCCACCCAACGTGCACGCCTTTGTTCTTATGATGCACGTTAACACCATCTTTCAAGGAGACGTGAACGTTGGTTCTCTCTTCGCCTGTTGTTTCGTTGCCGACAAGCTCATCGATTGAGACACCATAGAGGTGTGAAAGTGCGGTGAGATTATCGAGATCTGGTACGGCATCGCCGCACTCCCATTTGGAGATAGCTTGTCTAGAGACATGCAGGCGCTCAGCAAGTTGCTCCTGTGTGAGGCCATTGGTTTCTCGGAAAGAATAGAGCCTTTGAGCGAGATTGGATTTCATAGTCTTCTCCTCTGTTTGTCCTTGCGGCTTTTATAAACCTATGGACTTACTGCACGATGAGCGATGCTTTACGCATTGCAAGCCATAAGGGGTGAAAGCAGCTTTTGGCGTTACTTCTTCAAGTAAGGTACCGCTTAGCAAGGTTGCGCACCACCTATTGTAGATGGCAAAAAGCTCATGAGGGGCAACTATTAGTTGCAAGCAGTGGTAGATGGGAGGGAGTCTTTAGTATACGTTCCAAAATTAATGACGAGAGGCGAGCCCTGTTTGTCATTTTGAACGAGAATGAACTTAACCGTGACCTCTTCAAAACCGGAGTTCAAGAGTGCCCGCGCGTACCAATCGCCCTGTAGCTGATGGCGTGAACGAGCTTCTTTTTCAGATAGATTCTGCTCACCGGTCTTGTAGTCAACCACGATCGCTTTCTCCCCTTCATAGGCAAGAAGATCGATGAATCCGCGAGTGAACGAATAGTTTGATTGAGAATCGGCCTGCATGAAGAAGGGGTATTCAGGCCGGAGATAGGGGAGAGAGAATAGCTCCTCGCGAAGGCTCGAATTCCACCACGCGTGAACGGCTTTTTCAAGCGCGTTTGCATCCTCTGCGTTAAGTTGATTTAGCGCTGCCTGCGCAAGGATTTGTTCCTTTGTAGGCGCTTTTCTTGTAAGTGCTGCAAGCTCGCCGAGTGCATGGAAAGCGGTTCCAAACCTGAATGCGGCTTTACCCGCTACGCACTCAATGAGACCTTCCTCATCTTTCGAAAGGCGACGAGTACCGTCTTCCTGAGTAGCGTTTGTTTCGTGGCTAGTGGAAGCATCAGAGTTCCCCAGACCAGCACTATTCGCATATCCATAGTTGTGGATACCCTCATCCCTGTATCCAGCCCCATCACCATCGCGTGCGCCATAGCGGTATCCGTCCGACTCAGAGCTTTTCTCGGCAGCATCAATCAGGGCCTGTTGATGCGCATCGGATGAATAGCTTCCCACATCTGCACTCTCGCGCCATGGCACCTTTGCAAGTGGCATTTCGTTTTCTTCATAGGCTTTGAAGGCAGGAATATTTAGAGGATCTGCATGTATGACGGTTGGGGTATTTTGACCCTGTGCGTCAAAAAGTTGCGTCCTTATACTTACTTTGATGGTTTTATCAGTTGGGTCTAAAGCTGCTTCTCCATTGAGGAAGGACGGGGATTCTATCTCAATCGGTCTGCAGGAGTCTTCTTCCATGGCCCTTAAAGGCAAAACGGTATGCAAGCGCTCTATGTAGGGAGATCCTTTTGACGCAGTTTTTGAAATCCTCTGAGGAATACCAAGAACCAAAGCATGCTCAGCCCTTGTCATGGCAACATAAAGTAACCTCCAGCCTTCTTGCATTTCAGCCTCTTCTTCAATCAACTGAATGGCACGAGCGGAAAATATTGGATCAAGGGGCCTTTCAGAGAGAAGAAGAGACTTTAAGTCTGAGATTGAGTATCTCTCATGCAAGGAACGAGAATTATTTAAATAGGTAGTGAGATTTGATTCCTTATTGTTAGAATCGAAATAATCGAAAAAGTCCGGCACCAACGATCCCTGAATCTTGTTTTGAATTCGATCTGCAACGGCGTGATAAAGTTCTTTTTTAGAGATATTGGGCAAGAGCGCCAAGAACGTCTTTCCACTAAAAGATGTTAAAAGTAATTGTTTCTTCGTGGGCTTTTTATAAGAAAACGCATCACCTGCAACTATGACAATGGGATATTGAAGCCCTTTCGACTGATGGATTGTTTCAACCGTCACAGCTCCCTTATTCGATGAGTTGAGTAGTGCAGCTCGCCCTTTTTCATTGTGTAGCCAGAGAGTAAATTGGTCGGCGGCGTGTGCAATCCCATAGCCTTCTTTATCGATAATGGTTCGAATTACATCGAGCGCACGATAAACACTCGCGGCCTTTTCTATCTTTGTTTTTTCGTCATTGTTAATGCGTGCTAGCCATCCCGATTGCTTGATGGTTTGTTCGACTAGTTCCGATACGCTCCAAGATCCTGCGTGTTTGCGAATTGAAGACAAAATATCGAAAGCTCTATAGGTTCGCTCATCTAGTTTTTCTGGAAGAAGATGCATGACTTCACTGGAGGTGAGATTAAAGAAGTCAGAAAGGGCAACGGATGGTTGAGCATTGGAAATAAGAAGCAGGTCATTGCAGTCGAGCTCAAAGAGCGGACCCAAAAGAAGAGGAAGAACGCCCCGTTCGGTATCAGAGGGGTTGGCAAGAGCGATGAGCAGCTTCTCGATAGCGTTAAACACATCGACGTTCTTAGGCTTTTGATTAACGCGCATGGCATCAATCTGCGCAGCGGTCAGGGCACGGCAAATGTTGTCGACATCATCGGCAGAAGTGGTTAACACAGCAATATCTTTTGGCTTGATTGCACCATTTGACTCTTCGATGAGCTTGAGTACACAGTTTGCTATCTGGCTATTATTAGCTTTGAGGTGTCGCGATGTTCCTCCGTTTGAGAAATTATTTCCCTTGGTGTATTCAACGAGGATTCTAGAATTCCTCGAGTTCTTTTGGGACATCGCGAACTCTTCAATTGCCCCGGAATTAGCTCTGTTTTTATCGGGAGGCACGCTGAGTGGAAGGAAATCCGATATTGCTTCAGGAGCGTTGAAAATCCTTTCCACAAAATCAAGAATGGTTTTTGCTGAACGGTAATTACCTGTTAGTTTGAAAACGCATTGTTCGCCTGTTTCAGCTTCTCGTTGCTGTGCTCTTTCGTTCACGGACTGATACATATCAAGATCTGCCCCACGGAAGCGATAAATGCTTTGCTGCGCATCTCCAACGAAGCAAAGTGCATTTTCATCTTTTACGAGAAGCTCAACGATCTGTAATTGTTGCTCATTGGTATCTTGAAATTCGTCAACTATGGCAAGTTGAAATGATCCACATAAATCTTTGGGTCTTTTATCGATGAGATATCGATAACACTTTTCTAAGAGATCGTTATTGTCCAATAATCCCTCGGCGAGCTTTATGGCATCAAAGCGTTCCTTGATTTGTTTTGCAAGCGACATAAGAGTGTTTTCCAGAGGCTCAAGGAATAGTCTCAGAATTGCAAAGCTAAGGAATGTTGGTACGTTCTCCCTCAATCTCTCAATGAATTCCTTCCCGCCGCATTCTTTGTTCGAGAATTCTCCATGCGCAGGACTGCCCATAATGCTAATGGCGTAAAACATCTCTTCAAGAGTTTGTCCTTGCACAAAGATGGGCTCAGCAATCCGCATCTTTCGTAAGTTATTTTCAAGACTCCGTCGCCACTTCTCGGCTGACTTGTTGGGATATTTGTCTTCCGGGTAGTTTTGGCAAGCCCGCAAAAACGCTTTCCAGTCCTGATATATTTTCTGAGGATAGGTGTCAAGCACTTTTTGCATTGCGGGATTGTCACGGGCAACCCACCTAATATTCTGAGGGGATACGGTTTCGCTTAGTTTTTCTGCAATCGCTAATGCCATGCTTGGAGCGCTAGAACCGTTGTTGGAAGTCTCGTTGCTATAGCCAAAATACTCAAAAAGCTCTTTGTACTCTGGCTGTTTCTGAAGCTCCTGGCATACCTCGTCACACGCTTGCTGTAAAAAGATGGAACGTTGCGATTCCGAGCAAATCTCAAACTGCGGATCTACGCCAGCTTCCAAAGCGTGCTCTCGGAGGATGCGACTACAGAGTCCGTGAATGGTTGAGACCCAGGCGTTCTCCACGAGATCTGCCTGCTTGCGAATTTCCTCGTCTTCATCGGCAAGAAGCTTTGCGCGGAGACGTGTCTTGAGTTCGGCCGCAGCATTGTTGGTAAACGTAATCATGAACACATGGTCAAAAAAGTTGGAACCCTCCTTCTTTTCGTCCGACAAGTGTTCGCGAAGCTTCTGTACAATGCCTTCGACCATCGTGAAGGTCTTGCCCGTACCGGCTCCGGCCCGCACAAATACCTGCTGCTTCATCATGGCGTCAACAACGTTTTGTTGCTCTGTGCTGAGGCCACTTTTGTTTATTGCATTAGGCATGGATTCCCCCCTGAGCGCTACCCTGAGCGGTTTTCTCGGTAGCCAGCTGACTCCACTGCTCGTACTTTTCGATCTCAGCTTCCTTTTTGCGCATATCGAAGGCACATTTGTATTTGTAGGCACAGTACTTGCAGACATCCTTCCCATTCTTCAAAGGTTGGGGAGGCAGGATTCCATTTTTAATCCTCTCTGTGACAAGAGCGCTCAGGTTTGCCTCAAAGTCGTCTACGAGAGGATCAAACTGAGAAATTTGAGTGACGGTATCACGTGCACTTCCTTGTGTAAATTTTGCTGGTAGCATGCCCTCTTGCGCACAACCGTAATATGCCTGCCAGTCTGCAACGCCAAGATAGAGGACACCTATTACCTTGAGGTCTTTTTGCTTGAGCTTTTGCTTGAGCGCATGAGGCAGCGCGCTTGCTTCGAGTTCTTCCTTCAGGCGAGGCTTGAGCTTATTGATAACTTGCGCGTAAATAAACGTCTGCGGATGGGGGTAGATCTCCGTTTTTGCCGTGCCGTCATCTTCAAGAGCGATTTGGTATTGAGCAAGACTCGCTTTATTCGAGCTTTTGTAATCAATAATGAGGATGTTGCCATTCTCGTCTATATCGATACGATCAATTGAGCCCTTTTGCCCGGCACCTGCATAGGAGAGATCTTTATCCTGCTTGGTTGTAGAGTCAAAGGGGTACTCAAAAAAAGCTGGTTGGAATCCCTCTACGAACACCTCGCCACTCTCCAGAAGACGGTGGAGATTTTGATCCATATCTCGGATGATTTGCGTTTCTTGCAAACTCTTAGGCAGGAACGCGAGAAAGTTCTTGAAAAGCTTGCGGATATCTTGGTCTTTCTGGCTCACAGATCCTGATGGGTTTCTTACCTCATCGATTGCGGTGCAGTGGGGCACAGCTGGGGACGCATCCGTTATGTTTATCTGCCCTGTTTTGCTCTTCATGCGTGCAAGCTCTGCAGCGTCCTTATTGGAAAGCGTGATATCTGCGCCACCAGCAAGAGCAATTGCTTGAGCGAAGCGCTTTGTCCAGACTTCGTCGAAAAGAGCTGCGTAGCTCCTTGGCTGCTCCGCTGTTTCACGGTCCTCGCTCTGAGCGGAAGATGCGCCTTCTAGGACATGACTTAAGACATCGTGATAGAGGGTTCCTCTTGCAAGGGCGTCCATCTCAGCATCGATAGTATGCGTAGTGAGACCCCGTTCAAAGAACCATTTCCTGGGGCAGTTGCGCAGCGCCTCCAAAGAGGTGGGAGAGAGACGGACCTTTTCTGTGAGCGACACGGTTCCTGTCTGCGTGTTGTGCACTGTTGCGCGCCCCAGTAGCTCTTTAGTATTTCCCGTCAGTTCGATGTTTTCTTCGAAGGGGTGTTCCTGCGGTGTTTGGTTATTCTCCTGGGCAAGATAGTTTTGTCTCACATGCTCTTCGCTTTGCTGCACCCAGGGACCAAGTATTTCGACGAGCTCTTTCTTGTAGCTTTCCAACGCATTCTTGGCTGACCCCAACGTCTTCTTCTCTCGCGCATCGGTCTTGGCAGCTATGTTTTTGCTGTTGTTGGAGGCTTTTTTGAAGGTTGCCTCAACTGAGCTCAAAAGAGGAGCTGGATACACCTCTCGTCCCTCGTCCGTTTTCTGCGGCTTTTCAAAAGCGACGTATTCACGCGCGATGGCGTAGAGCTGCTCGTTCTTCGCAGCGGAAACAATCTCGCGCGGGACTTGCTCGGCATCGCCAAGTTTGTCATTAATAAGACGTTCCGCAGAGGTGAGGTACGTGCGCTCCGTCTGTGCTTCCATGCCTTGATCCGCGAGCACACAAATATCGTAGCTCTTGGGAAGTATGCTCGCGGCGTTGTTGTAGGTGACGATGTCTACCGTGACTCTAGCGATTGCTGGATCAGAAGGGCTTGCATGTTTTTCCTTGTCCTTGATGGAAGGTGTAGCCTGGTAGGAATAGTTTATTGAAGCGTTTCGCGCCATTGCTTTGAGGAGTGCCAATTGCTCGTGCGCTTTCTCTGAACGTTCTTTTGTTCCAGATTCTTCTGTTCTACGTTCGTCTGCTGACAAGGACCTTTTCGCATGGTCATCTTCCGCGCTTTCCTCGATCGCCTTCGCTTCTTCCGCCCCGGCCGCATGATCTGACTCCAGAGCAAGCACGAGGGAGTAAAGTTGACTCATCCCCTGCAATGCTTCTTTTGAGTCATCTTTGGCAGCAATGGGGAGCGTTGCTTCAATTGCTCCCTTGAGATCAAAGGTAAGCAGTCGTTCAAGCATGGAGTAAAACGCCTTTTGATGCTCTTCACATTCACCGTTTGTCAAAGAGACGTTTTCAACGCTGCGAGTCCCTTCATCGTGTAGAGAAGGTTTCTCACCCCGAGAAAAACCGTGCGCAATACTTTTGAGTTCCCTGAGAACAGCGTCAGGCGTTAGGTCGCGTCGCGAGCGCATGGAGACATCAAAAGCATCAACGTCTTCTGGCGCAAAAGGGGAAAGGGAGCCGTGTAAGAAATCGATGATATCGGTAGGGGGCCACCACGTAGAGGGAAGCGCGGCATACTCTGTAGATATGGTCTGTAAGATTTCGCTGCCGACTGGTTCTTGTGTTCCAAGGTTTGTCCATCGCGTAGCGAAAGTATCCCACTCTCTTTGACTATCCGTGATGTCCCAAAGCTGTTCAACAAAGCGGAGAAAGAGCGCTACGGGCTTGCAGCTGAGCAGTGGTTTTGACCAGCTCGCATGTACCGTCATTGCGTTTGCCAGTTTTGGAGCTAGGGTTCGCCAGGCGCGTTCAGGATCTGCGGTTACCACGAGAGCGCTTTGAGTCTGAACCGTTGACGTTTCTGCTAAATCATTTACTCTGGTTTGAGGAGAAGAACTCGGGGTTTTTTGAATAATCGCCGTATCATCGCTTGCAGCGCAACAAGCGGGGTTTGTGGTACCTGTATACGTCTTGAGATAAGAGGCGATAGATTCAGCCTCCGCGCTGGGTCCCAGGGGCTCGAGAAACACTAACCTTGGCAGTGTTTGATCATTATTTGGTGCGGCTCTTTTATCGGCATTCGCGCTCTTGGAATCAAGAAAGGAATCAAAATTCGCCAGAGTAGAATCCTGGTGGACGTCAATGCCTAGCTGCCCTGTGGACTCGCTCAGCGCGTTTGCCAACATGTACCCGGCTTCAGTTCCGGGAGCAAAATATGTGACAGGGGTTTTGTCGGAAAGGGTTTTTATAAAGCGAATAAGGTTTTCGTCAGCTTGCTCAAAGCCAGTAACAAAAAGGGGAGGAAGCGGTAATGTCTGGTCGCGCGCCAGTAGACTTGCAGCCTCTTCTTCTGTGATGAGCTGGGCGTCATGGAGTTTTATAAGCGCGTTGCGGGCAGCTGAGACAATGATTCTTTCGTTTTCAGTAAGGGTCTCGTCTGTTTCGCTAGTGTTCTCGCTTGCATCCGTAGTCTCGTAAGGTTCTCTTTGGTTCTTCCTCATATCTTGGGCTTCAACGGCTGCCCTGGTGCAAGTATCTGTAGCGCCGCCGTTTGTTGTCTTGTTAATAGGTTTGCTATCAATAATCTTATTAAGCCGCTCGAGCGTCGTGCTCATCAAAATGTCTGCTATGACGCCAATTTTGTTTATGTGGTAGATGAAGTCATCAGATACGTCTTCTTTGGCAGCGGTAGCATTGTGCAATCGTGCTTCCTTCAACGCTTGCGCTGCATAAACTTCAATCTGCGCCCTCGTTGCGATTTGGGTGCCATCGGTAATGAGGGGCCAGTACTTAGCGACATAGCTGTTTGGGGTGTAGACCATAATGCCTGCGCCAATTTTCGTTCCGGTGCACCCCGTAGCAATCGCTTTTTGCGCGTGGCCTACATGAGATGCTGAGGGCACCAGAACATCGGCAACTTCGTGCTTAAGCGCAAGCGCCTCTAAACGTCCCAAAAGCTCGCTTGGAACGTAGTTCACGCTGTTCAGCTGGAGGATCTCAAGACCCATATTCCCCCTGAAGTCTCTAAAGAGAGATTCATGCAATATATAATCCCTGCTATGAGTACAAAAAAGCAAAGGATTGAAGCAATTTTTTCCTTCATATTATACCAGAGTGCCCTGTCGCAAATAATCATTGCGCGCTGTAGTACGCCGTTGCATGAAGTTGCGCGTCGCGAGGCAGAAGTCAACATTGCCAAGCGACAGTACACACAGCGCTTTGTATCTTTATGTAAATCGAAAGAAGATTAGAAATCTTCACTCAAGATGAAAGAAGAAATAAGAGATGATTTGTCCCAATCTTTACTCAAATCGAGTAAAGATTAAGAAAACCTCAACCAATGAGCAACGGCCAACGCACAAAATGGCGTACTATAACCACATGACACCTGTCTAAAGCAAACAAAAGGATCTGTTTTGATTGAAAGATATTCCCGCCCAGAAATTGCTGACATCTTTAGCGATGAAAACAAGTACACCATCTGGAAAGAGATTGAGGTCCTAGCAGTTGAGGCTAGGGCAGAGCTGGAATCCAAAAAAGCTGCCCGCGCTAAAGGCGCATCCAAGAACGTTGCCGCAGCTACTAAACGCGCAACTCGCGCTTCAAAAGCCGTCGCAACCGACATAAAGAACGCATCGAAAAAAGATGCCATCCCCACGCACAAGGATGCAACATTCATTAAGAAGCATGCAAGCTTTAGCGTTCCCGCCATCGATAAGGTTGAGCTGCAAACGCGCCACGACGTTATTGCGTTTCTCACCGTCATGAATAAATCCATTGATAAGGCATGGAGAGCAGAACATAAAGGCAAGGCACCCCTTCCCCCCAGTCCGAGCCGCTTTATCCATTACGGCATGACCAGCTCGGATGTATTGGATACGGCGTTTTCAGTGCAGCTCAAAGCTGCTGCAGATATCCTGCTTAAGGATGTAAAACAACTCGCAAAAATATGTATTCGCCGCGCCCGTGCCGAGCAAAATACCATTGCGGTAGGCCGCAGCCACGGCATCCACGCGGAGCCTATGAGCTTTGGTCTCAAGTTTGCCTCGTGGGCGCAAGAACTCCACCGTGATTACGAACGCCTCAAAGAAGCAAAAAAACAAATTGCCGTAGGCCAAATTTCCGGTGCCATAGGAACCTATTCAAGCGTGGATCCCAAGATAGAGGCTTATGTTTGCAGACATCTGGGCCTAACCTTTGACCCCTGCTCTACCCAGGTAGTATCTCGCGATCGCCACGCATATATGGCAAGCGTTCTCGCCATTACTGCAGCCACGGCAGAGCGTATCGCAACAGAAATTCGCCATCTGCAACGCACGGAAGTGCTGGAAGCGCAGGAACCTTTTGCAAAAGGGCAGAAGGGTTCAAGCGCCATGCCCCACAAGAAAAATCCCATCACTGCCGAGAAGGTCGCGGGTCTTTCGCGCATCGTTAAGGCAAACTGCCAGGTAGCCTTCGACAACGTTGCTCTCTGGCACGAACGCGACATTTCGCACTCCAGCGCCGAGCGAGTCATCTTCGCCGATTCGTTTATCGCCCTCGATCATATGCTCCAGTCGCTTATTCGTATCGTAGGTGGCCTCGTCCTATTCCCGCGTCATATGCAAAAGAACCTTGATGAAACACGCGGCCTCATCTACTCCTCAAAGGTACTTTTGGCACTCACAGACGCCGGTCTTTCTCGCGAAGAAGCCTATGCCGTGGTGCAAGATTCAGCAATGAAAACATGGGATGCCATTGTTGCTGCAAAGCCGGAGGATGCGAAGGGCGCTCACTTTGTAACAAATCTTCTTGCTGATAAGCGCAACCCTCTCTCAAAAGAAGAGCTCGTTGCCGTGATGGATGCCCAACAATTTTTGGGCAACACGCCTAAGATCTTTAAGCGCCTGGATGCCTTAAAGTTTTAATACGTTTTGCACATATCAAGCACGCACAATTCATAGCACCAAGGAGTAATGATGCCATCAAAAATTCTCGTAGGAACCCAATGGGGAGATGAGGGCAAGGGCAAGGTCACCGATGTCCTCAGCAGCGAATTTGATATTGTTGTGCGCTGCCAGGGTGGCGCAAACGCTGGCCACACAGTCATTGCTAATGGTCATAAGCTTGCGCTCCACCAAATCCCCTCCGGTGTCATCTACGAAGGCGTAGTTCCGGTTATTGGAAACGGGTGCATCGTTGATCCCAAGGTAGTGCTCGAGGAGCTTGCCGCTCTTAAAGAGCAGGGTATTTCTTACGACAACCTCAAGATTTCCGGTAACGCTCACATCGTCATGCCCTACCACAAGGACCTCGACGAGGCGCATGAGCGCAAGCTGGGCAAGAATCTCATTGGCACCACAAAGCGTGGCGTTGGCCCCTGCTATGCCGATAAAGTCAGCCGGATTGGCCTTCGCATGCAAGACATGTTGGATGAAAAGATTTTCAACGAGAAGCTTGAAACAGCGCTTATCGAGAAAAACCCCGTTCTCGAAAAAGTCTATGGTCTGCCCACCTACACCGTCAATGACATTGCCAAGGACTATCTGGAATACGCCAAGGTTTTGCGTCCCTACATTATTGAATCCTCGCGCTATCTTAACGAGGCTCTCACAGAAGGAAAAGATATTCTGTTTGAAGGCTCACAGGCAACGATGCTTGATATAGATTTTGGCACCTATCCCTTTGTTACGAGCTCAAACTGCGTATCCGGAGGGGCCATCACGGGATCTGGCGTAGGTCCTACCAATATAGATACCGTGATTGGCGTGGCCAAAGCGTACCTCACCCGCGTGGGTTCGGGGCCGTTTCCTACGGAGCTTCCCGAAGGAGATGCTGTAGGCGAGACGCTCTGCGAGCAGGGCCACGAGTATGGAACGACAACGGGTCGCAAGCGCCGCTGTGGTTATTACGATGCGGTTATTGTGAACTACGCCGCGCGCGTCAATGGCCTTACGGAGCTTGCCATAACCAAACTCGATGTCTTAAGCGCACTGAATACCATCAAAATTTGCATTGCCTACGATTGCAACGGTGAGCGGTATACCACCGTTCCGGAACATCAATCTAAGTTCTACGAGGCCAAGCCGGTCTACATTGAAATGCCTGGATGGAAAACGGATATTACTAAGATTAAAAACTACGTTGATCTGCCTCGAGAAGCAAAAGACTATATTGACATCATTGAGCGCCTGAGCGGTGTGCCCGTTACTATGGTGTGCGTAGGTCCGGATCGCTCGCAAACTATAAAGCGCCAACGCTAGGGATAAATTTACCATCAAGTGCCAATACTAAGGAAGAGCAAAGCAACAAGCACCAGAACCAAGGAAGAGCAGCCAACAAAAACGACCAACAAACCAATCCAACAAAAGCGACTAACAAACCAATCCAACAAAAAATGGGTGCCGACGCACTATGTTGCTTGACAGCGCGCCTGTTTATTTGCTACATTACTCAAACGCGCTTCGGGAGTCCCGGGCGTGTTTTTTTACGGAATGTTTTTAACAGATAGCTTATAGCCGCAATTAGAAAGAGGAATTCCATGCGTACCCTGGTAACTCTTGAGTGCTCAGATTGCAAGCGTCGCAATTACACGACGTACAAAAACAAGAACACTCATCCAGATCGTCTTGAGCTTAAAAAGTATTGCCGTTGGTGTAAGCACCACACCGTCCACAAAGAGACGCGATAGGCAAAACTCGACAAAAAGACGCAGTAGACGAAACGCGATAAACACGTGATTAACAGCCCAGTAGCTCCAATTGGTAGAGCAGCGGTCTCCAAAACCGATGGTTGGAGGTTCGAGTCCTTCCTGGGCTGCCAGTTTTTAATAAGAGCGTTTACTTTTTAGAAAGCGAAACGTATGGCAAATAAAAATAGACAAAAACGTGCGGCGAGGAAGGCGCGCCAAGAAAAGCGTCAACGCGCCCAAGAAACGCAAGAAGCGCAACTTGCTGCCGAGCAATCCTCAAAAAAATCACCTGCATCACTGTTTAGCAAAGCTCGCAAAGTAAAAGGGGAGGAGAAGAGCGTCAAGGCAAAAGAAGCACCTTCTTCCTCTCCCGCAGACGAGACGGGCGCTACCCGCGGGGCAGCCTCCAAAACCAATGACGCATCTGTAGAACGGAGCGCAAACGCTACGCAGAGCTCATCTGCTAATTCTATTCTCGCTGGCGAAACCGCTAAAAACGAGGCCGCTCGCGGAGAAAAAAGCAAAAAGAACACCAAGGAATCCAAAGCCGGAAATCTTCTGGACAATCCTCTTACCAAAGCAGAGAAACGTGAAGCGCGTCGCGAGGCAGTCAAGGCTAAAAAGGCGGCCAAAGTTAAGAAGCGCAATGAAAAGCGCCTTTCGGTCCTCGATAAGAAATTAGCCGCCGCGCAAAAAGAGGTCCAACGCACCAAAGTTGAGCAGGAAAAAACAAACCGCACTCTCACAGAAGAAAAGAAAAAGGGTGGCACACCTTCTAAAAAAATTGTGCGTGCTGCCGCCATGGCTGAGGTTAGGGCGGACGAAGCGCTCGCTCGCGCAACAAAGCTCCAAGAGAAAAAGAAGACCAAAGAAAAGAATCTCAACCTGTGGCAGAGATTTGTTCGCGTTCTTTTCAATATCAAATCTGAGATGAAACGTGTTGTGTGGCCCACAAAGCGCGAGCTTAGAAACTACACAATTGCGGTCATCGCTCTTCTCGTTATCTTTGGCTTGATTGTTTGGGGTATCGATATCGTTGTCGTCAAAGGCCTCGTCAAATTTGCCGATGTGAGAAACTTGATTGGAGGCTAGGTATGGCTAAGCACTGGTACATCATTCACACCTACTCCGGTTACGAGAAGCGCGTACAGGATGAAATCAAGCGCCGCATAGAGTCCTTCGGCCTTCAAAATCACGTCTTCGACACCAAGGTTTTCACGGAAGAAGTGACCGAGGTTAAGGAAGGCGGCAAGCAGATTACGCGCGAACTTAATGTCTACCCCGGCTATGTGCTCGTGCGCATGGAGGTTGATGATAACTCCTGGTCCGTTGTGCGCAATACTCCGGGCGTTACAGGATTTGTTGGCATCGAGGGCAAGCCTACACCCATCACGCGTGCGCAATTTGAGAAGATGACGCGTCGTAGCCAAGGAAATACTCCTGTTGGCTCCAAGCCTAAACGTATGGAGACAAACTTCCAAGAGGGTCAGTCCATTCGCGTGGTTTCCGGCCCGCTTGCTGACTTTGATGGAACCATCACAGAGGTTGCACCTGAGTCAGGTAAGGTAAAGGTATCGCTCACCATTTTTGGTCGCGAAACACCGGTAGAGCTCAACTTAGATCAAATCGTTTCCGCTTCATAACTATATGCAACAATGTGGGAGGGTAGTCATGCCCTGTGACCACGAAAGGATAAAAAATGGCAGAAAAGAAACCAATAAGCATCGTTAAACTGCAGATTCCTGCAGGCCAGGCAACACCTGCGCCCCCTATTGGACCCATTCTTTCGGGCGCGCAAGTTAACATCCAGCAGTTTTGCCAGGAGTTCAATGCCCGCACGCAAGATCAGCACGGCGATATTATCCCCGTAGAGATTTCGGTCTACGAGGATCGCTCGTTCACGTTCATCACAAAGACGCCACCTGCTGCGCAACTCATCATGAAAGAGCTCAAGATTAAGAGCGGCTCGGGCGTTCCGCAAGCAGAGAAGGTTGGCGAGATTAGCCAAGCCCAGCTTGAGAAGATTGCAGAAATGAAGATGGCAGACCTTAACGCTAATGATGTGGAACACGCAGCTCGCATTATCGCTGGTACCGCTCGTTCAATGGGCATCATCGTTGAAGGTATGGAATCTTCGCAACCGCGTGCCGTTTCCAAAAAAGCGGCTGTGGAAGAGAAGGCCAAAGAGGCTGCTGAGGAAGGCGAAGAGGCTTCCGCAGATGAGGAGCCCGCTGCGTAAGAGCTCGGCAGAGAAGGGACCGTCAGGCAGACACGGTATATCCAAGGTCCCAGCCGCAAATTTGCTGCTCTAAATTATAACTAAGCGTAATTACAACTAAGTGGGAGGGTAGTCATGCCCTGTGACCACGAAAGGATAAGAAAATGGCAAAGCACGGAAAGAACTATGTAAAGGCAGAAGAGTCCATACAGGAGACCGTCTACGCTCCCAAAGAGGCTCTGTCCAAGGTTAAAGAAAACGCTCATGCTAAGTTTGATGAGACCGTAGATGTCTCCGTTCGTCTTGGCGTTGACACCAGAAAAGCAGATCAGTCAGTTCGCGGATCTATTGCCTTGCCACACGGCACGGGCAAGACGGTCCGCGTGGCGGTCTTTGCAGAAGGCGAACCTGCCAAGGAAGCCCAGGCTGCAGGCGCAGATATCGTAGGTGCTGACGATCTTATTGAAGAGATTAAAAACGGTACCATCAATTTTGATGCCGCTATTGCAACTCCTCCTATGATGGCCAAGGTAGGAACAATTGGTAAAATCCTCGGTCCGCGCGGCCTTATGCCTAATCCCAAGTTGGGAACCGTCACGCAAGACGTTGCCAAGATGGTAAAGGAACTCAAAGGCGGCCGCGTTGAGTATCGCGCTGATCGCTATGGTATTTGCCACGTGCCCATTGGTAAAGTTTCCTTCTCCGTTGAAGATCTTACCGAGAATTACGGCGCTCTTATTTCTGAACTTGTGAGGGTGAAACCCTCCAGCGCCAAGGGCAAGTATCTCAAGTCCATCACTGTCTCTTCCACCATGGGCCCTGGTGCCAAGGTGGACACCAATGTCACGCGGGATTTTCTCGATTAATCCTGCTTGACAGACGCCTTGCCATGCGTCAAAATGGCAATCCGCTTTGTAAACCAAGCATGTTTGCTGCCCTAGACAGCCGGCACCCAATGGTAGTTGCAAAGGCCAAAAGAGAAAGGTCACACAGGTCTTTCTCGGTAAAAGCAAATGCCAGGGTTTAAAGAGAAGCGCTCGTCGCCAAAAGCACAACGCGCAACTCGCCTGCCGAGGTGGTCTTCAACACGAAGAGCAAGCGTCCTAAAAGGACAAGCTCAAATACGTTTCTTGAAGCCCCGTCTGCTGCAGCGACGGGGCTTTTTATATGCCCCTCCAAGCATGCCCAATGGCACTGTAAAGGAGGTGTTTAGATGCCGTCCGTACAAAACAAAGAGATGCTGCAAGAGATTAATTCCTCTTTTCAGCAATCTGCCGGAGTCTACATCATTGACTATCGTGGTCTTACCGTGCGTGAGGCGCAAGACTTGCGTCGCAAGCTGCGCGAGGCCGGAGCAACGATGAAGGTCTACAAGAACAACCTTGTCAAACTTGCTCTCGATGAGAACAAACTCCCCAACATGGATTCGCTTCTTGTGGGCACGTGCGCTTACGTATTCTATGAGAGCGACCCCGTTGGTGCTGCTAAAGCCATCAAGACAACGTCAAAAGCTCTTGAAAAGCTAGAGGTAAAAGGCGGAATTGCTGATGGTGCAGAGATTTCTGCCGCAGAGATTATTGCTATTGCAGATCTTCCAAGCCGAGAAGAACTTCTCGCAAAGGTGGTTGGTTCGCTTTCTCAACCGCTTCGCGGTGTGGTGGGAGTACTCTCCGGTCCACAACGCAACCTCGTTACGGTGCTTTCTTCTCTCGCCGACCAAAAGCAGAAGGAAGCTGCATAAAACGAGCGGCCTAGCGTGTGCTTTTATAAGAGTTATAAGAGAGCAGCGTTTTGAGGCCTTACAGCGCGCTCGCCTGATAGGGCGACGCGCCCCAGCAGGAAATGCCTGCTAAGCAAATAAGCAGGAGCGCCTGCATAACACAAGAAGCACAGTACGTGCACTATTTGAAAGGATACAAAACATGGCTGTTTCAAAAGAAGATATCATTCAAGCATTGAAGGACATGCCCGCCCTCGAGCTTTCTGAGCTCGTAAAGGAACTTGAGGAGACCTTTGGCGTTTCCGCTGCGGCTCCTGTAGTTGTTGCTGGTGGTGCTGCTGCTGGCGCTGGCGACGGCGCAGAAGGCGGTGCTGAGGAGAAGGATTCCTACGACGTCGTTATCGAGGATGCCGGTGCCGAGAAGATCAAGGTCATCAAGGCTGTCCGTGAGATCACAAGCCTTGGCCTTAAAGAGGCAAAGGACCTTGTTGAGGGTGCTCCTGGTACGGTGCTTGAAGGCGCCAAGAAGGATGCCGCTGAAGAAGCTAAGACCAAGCTTGAAGAAGCCGGCGCTAAGGTTGCCCTTAAATAAGGAAGAATTTCAGAAGCAGTATCAGCTTGCTGTTAGAACACTCCTTATAGCCCAGTAAGTGCTGGGCAAGATATGAAAACCCCTGTTTATGGCAGGGGTTTTTCTTTTTGCAATATGTGCATAGGCCTTACGTAAATACAAGCGCAGATTCTGAAAGAGCGCCAAAGACCGGATATCACATGAGATAGAACAGTGTCCCGCCCCCAACCCTTAAAAAATCCACAAAATTTACATATTTGCGCATTTTTTGAAAAAAATTCAACTTAAAACTTGACCTGTACCCTTGTTTTTTAGAGAATGTTAGGTCGCTGTAAAACCGCAGAAGGAATGAACCAGTTCACTTACATGCTCGTCATTTGAAGGAGGAATGCCTGGTGGCTACCGAAAAATCTTCAACTCAGTCGCAATCCAAATCCCAAACTAATAAAGGAACGCAGACTCCAAAGTCTTCGCCCAAGCGCGCTCAGACTAAGCAACAGGGCCAGGCGCAACGCGTTGATTTTAGCAAAATTGCTCCTGCAATGGAATTGCCCAACCTCATTCAGGTTCAAAAGAATTCCTATAAGCGCTTTATGAACGAGGGCCTTAAGCAGGTCTTTGAGAATGCTTCTCCCATAGAAAACAACACGGGTACCTTGCAACTCGTCTTTGGCGAGCACGAATTTGATGATCCCCCCCACACTGTGGAGGAGTGCAAGGCCAAGGATATGACCTACCAAGCGCCACTCTTTGTTATGGCGCGCCTTATTGATAAGGAAACGGGAGAGATACAAGAACCCGAGCTCACCTTCATGGGCGATATTCCCCTCATGACTGAATATGGCACCTTCGTCATCAATGGTACAGAACGTGTCGTTGTTTCTCAGCTGGTTCGTTCGCCCGGCGTCTATTTTTCAAAGGAAGTTGATGCCGGTGTGCCCGTTCAAAAAGTGCAGTTTATCCCTACCCGCGGAGCCTGGCTTGAGTTTGAAATTGATAAGTATGGGCGTCTTGTCGTCTCCATTGATCGCAAACGCCGTCAAAACGCCACACTTTTGCTGCGTGCTCTTGGCATTGCTCACACAGATGATGACATTAAGAAGCTTTTAGGAGATTCATCTGTTGTTGAAGCTACGCTGGAAGCAGATACTACGCAAACGCAAGAAGAAGCACTTATCGAACTCTACAAGCGTCAGCGCCCGGAGGAGCCACCCACACAAACTGCTGCGCGCTCCCTTATCGAGGGCCTCTTCTTCAATCACCAGCGCTATGACCTGGCAGAAGTTGGCCGTTACAAGATTAACAAAAAACTAGGCCTCACTGGCAACAAGGATGTCCTCACTCTTACTAAAGAAGACATCGTTGCCGCACTTAAGTACCTCTTGGCTTTGCGTGAGGGAGATCCCAACTGCTTCGTGGACGATATCGACCATTTTGGCAATCGTCGCGTTCGCACCGTAGGCGAGCTCGTTCAAAACCAGTTCCGCATTGGTATGAGCCGCATGGAACGCATGGTTCGTGACCGCATGGCTTCCAATGAGCCTGAGGATCTCACGCCCCAAAAACTCATCAACATTCGACCCATTGTGGCCGTTATCAAGGAGTTCTTTGGCTCTTCCCAGCTTTCGCAGTTCATGGATCAAGCCAATCCGCTCTCTGGACTTACCCACAAGCGCCGTCTCTCGGCCCTGGGCCCGGGTGGTCTTGCCGGTCACAAGTCCGGTTCTTCTCGGCGTACCAATGTACCTGCGGTAGTACGCGATGTTCACAATTCGCACTATGCAAGAATGTGCCCCCTGGAAACGCCAGAAGGCCCCAACATTGGTCTTATTGGAACGCTCGCGCTCTATGCCAACGTTAACGAGTACGGCTTCATTCAGACGCCCTACAGAAAAATTGAAAACGGCGTCGTTACCGATAAAATCGTTTGGATGACGGCTGACGAGGAAGAAAAGCATGTCATTGCCCCTGCTGACACGCTTATTGATCCTAAGACGGGACATCTCATGGAGGTTTCGCCCGAAACGGGCAAGCTGCGCCGCGCAGAACGCGTCGTTGCTCGTACGCGCGACTTTGACGGAACGTTTGGTGCCCCTGCTGAGTGCCCCGTGAAAGAGATCGACCTTATGGACGTTTCTCCGCGTCAGCTCCTCAGTGTGGCCGCAACACTCATTCCGTTCTTAGAGCACGACGATGCTAAGCGTACCCTCATGGGCGCAAACATGCAGCGCCAAGCCGTGCCGCTCCTTCGTCCTACCGCTCCAGTTGTAGGCACTGGTATGGAGCGCCGCGCCGCGCTGGATTCTGGTGAGGTCATTTGCGCAGACTACGCGGGCACCGTCACAGACGTTGATGCAAGTCACATCACGCTCTCTACTAAGAGCGAGGGCGAGATTACTTACACGCTGCCCAAGTATGAGCGTTCTAATCAATCTACCTGCATTAACCATCGCCCCATTGTTCACGTTGGCCAAAAGGTGAAGAAAGGCGAGCCGCTTGCGGACTCCACCTCCGTTGATCATTCGGAGCTTGCGCTGGGTGCCAACCTTACTGTGGCCTACATGCCTTGGGAAGGCTTTAACTACGAGGACGGTATTGTTGTCTCTGAGCGCGTGGTACAGCAAGACCTGCTCACCTCTATTTCCATCTCGCGCCATGAAATTGACGCGCGCGATACCAAGCTTGACAAAGAAGAAATCACTCGCGAGATTCCTAACCTCTCAGAGGATGCTCTGGCTAACTTGGATGAGAACGGTATCATCCGCATTGGCGCCGAGGTAGGACCCGGAGACATTCTTGTTGGTAAGGTCACGCCAAAGACCGAGGTAGCAGAGACGCCAGAAGGTCGCCTTCTGCGCGCCATCTTTGGTGCTAAGGCAAACGACGTTCGCGATACTTCCCTTCGTATGCCGCACGGTGCTTACGGGCGCGTTGTGGACGTAGAGTACTTTAGCCGAGAAGACGGCGACGATCTCCAACCTGGCGTAAACGAGATGGTCCGCGTCTTTGTAGCCCAGCGCAGAAAGATTGCCGAGGGCGACAAGGTTGCCGGTCGCCACGGAAACAAGGGTGTAGTTTGCCGTATCTTGCCAGTGGAGGACATGCCTTACATGGCTGACGGAACGCCAATTGACGTTTTGCTCGATCCTCTGGGTGTTCCTTCTCGTATGAATATGGGACAGCTCCTGGAGTGTCACCTTGGTTGGTGCGCCTCTAACGGTTGGGATATTGAGAATGGTCACTCTAAAGAGTACATTCCTGGCCCCATGCCTGTCTCCACGCCCGTCTTTGACGGCGCCACGGGCGACGAAGTAGCAGAAGCACTCCGCCGCACCAACACCAACCTTATTAATAAAGCTAAAGCGGAGTACGGTTCCAAGATGAACCAGGTCTTTGTCCCGCAGCTTAACGACCTTGGCAAGATGACGCTCTATGATGGACGTACCGGTGAGGCCTTCCGCGATCCTATCACCGTGGGAACCTCCTATATCTTGAAGCTGGGCCATATGGTTGACGACAAGATCCACGCACGTTCCACCGGTCCTTACTCCCTTATTACGCAGCAGCCTCTGGGCGGAAAAGCTCAGTTTGGTGGCCAGCGCTTTGGTGAGATGGAAGTGTGGGCACTCTACGCCTATGGTGCCGCCAATGTTCTGCAAGAGATTCTCACCATTAAGTCGGACGACACCGAAGGCCGCGTAAAGACCTACGAGTCCATTATTAAGGGTGAGAACATTCCTACCGCCGGTATCCCTGAGGCCTTCAAGGTTCTCGTAAACGAGATCCGCTCCTTGGCGCTTGCTATTGAGCCTATTTCGTACAAGAAGGAAACGGATATTGACATCGATGCTCTGGCAGACGGCAATGTCGAGGTGACGGCTACTGATGATCTGTCTATAGAAAATATGGCAACTGGAGCCGTTGATGACATTGAGTCTGTCTCCTCGCTTTTGGATGACACTGCAGACGCCAATAAGGATGCCGATAAAGACGCCCAAAACGACACCCAGGAAGAGCCGGCAGTTGCGGCCAATGCGGTTGAGGCAGACGCTGATCTTGCAAAGGAAGCCGCAGAAGCCCTTACAGAAGAGGCAGCCGCTGATCTTATTGGCACGGATGACTAAACGACCGGTAAACAAGCAGTAAACAAGCACACGGTAAGTAGAAGATAACGATAAATAGAAGATAAGAAGAAAGGCCAAACGTGGCAGATTTCAATTCCACTGATTTTGACGCGATTAAAGTATCCCTCGCCAGCGCGGACCAGATTCGTTCGTGGTCGCACGGTGAGGTCAAAAAGCCTGAGACCATTAACTACCGCACCCTTAAGCCTGAGAAGGACGGTCTATTCTGTGAGAAGATTTTTGGTCCCACCAAGGATTGGGAGTGCGCTTGTACGCCTCCTAAATACAAGGGCATCCGCTTCAAGGGCATCGTCTGTGAGCGCTGCGGCGTTGAGGTAACAACCTCCAAGGTGCGCCGCGAGCGTATGGGTCACATTGAGCTTGCTGCCCCTGTGTCTCACATCTGGTACTTCAAGAGCCCGGACCTTTCGCCCCTCTCGCGCTTGCTCGATATTAAAAACAAGGAGCTTGAGAAAGTCCTTTATTTTGCGTCTTATATTGTGACGCGCCTCGATGCAGAGGCACGTGATGCAGATGCTTCTGATCTTGCAGAAGAACTCGCTGCAGACCTAGAAGAGCTGGACGCTGAGCGCGATGAACAAATTCAGCGCTTACGCGAGGAAGCAGCAGCTGCTGAAGAGTTTGGTGAAGTTGAGCCCATGACAGAAGAGGAGCTCAACGCAGAAATCGTTGACATTACAGAAGAGTATGAGGAAGAGAAAGTCCTCCGCCGTGAAGCGCATGAGAAATTCATGACGCTTGAAGAGCGCGAGCTTATCGCCTCAGAATCGCTCTTCCGTGAGATGAAGCGCTATTACTCCATGTACTTCTCGGGAGGAATGGGCGCAGAGGCCGTGCGCGAACTCTTGGAGAACATTGACCTCGAGAAGGAATCCAAGGAACTTCGCGAGATTATCTCTTCCGAGAAAACCCACAAACAAAAGCGTGAAAAGGCTGTGAAACGTCTGGAGATTGTTGACGCGTTCTTAGAGGGCAACAACAATCCTGCCAATATGATTTTGGACGTCATTCCTGTTTTGCCACCAGAGCTTCGCTCTATGGTGCAGTTGGATGGCGGCCGTTTTGCCAGCTCAGATTTGAATGATCTCTATCGTCGCGTCATCAATCGTAATAATCGCCTCAAGCGCCTGCTCGATCTTGACTCGCCTGATGTCATCATTAACAATGAGAAGCGCATGCTGCAAGAGGCTGTGGACGCGCTCTTTGATAATGGTCGTCGCGGCCGTCCGGTCACCGGCAGGGGAGACCGTCAGCTGAAATCGCTCGCTGAGGCTCTTAAGGGTAAACAAGGTCGCTTCCGCCAGAACCTTCTTGGTAAGCGTGTTGATTATTCCGGTCGTTCCGTCATCGTGGTTGACCCGCACTTAAAACTCCACCAATGTGGTTTGCCCAAGGCAATGGCGCTGGAACTCTTCAAACCATTTGTTATGCAGCGTTTGGTGAAGCTGGGCAAGGTTGAAAACATCAAGGGTGCCAAGCGTGCTATTGATCGTGGCACCTCTATGGTGTGGGATATTTTGGACGAAGTCATTAAAGATCGCCTGGTGCTGCTTAACCGCGCTCCCACTCTCCACCGCCTCTCCATTCAGGCTTTTGAGCCGGTTCTGGTAGAGGGTAAGGCAATCCATCTGCATCCGCTTGTCTGTAAGCCCTTCAACGCAGACTTTGACGGCGATCAGATGTCAGTACATTTACCGCTCTCCCTCCAGGCGCAAACAGAGGCGCGCGTCCTTATGCTCTCCTCTCACAACCTCCGCTCGCCGGCCTCTGGTAAGGTTCTCACGGTGCCTTCACAAGACATGGTCTTTGGTGTCTACTATCTTACGTCTGACCTTGAAGATGCTACAGGTCAGGGTCGTATTTTCAACAGTTTTGATGACGCGCTTTCTGCCTATGATGCTCATTCCGGCGACCTTGATTTACAAGCCAAGGTCATTGTTCGTCTGGGCGCAGAGGTGGCAAACGCAGAAGAGGATGGCAAGAAGATCTTCCGCGTACAGGAAGGACCCTCAGAGTTTAAAGATTACGATGTTACAAAGAAACCTATCCGCTTTGAAACAACGGTTGGACGCATCATCTTTAATCGCCAGTGTCTGCCGGCAGACTATCCGTTCGTCAATTACAAGATGGTTTCCTCTGACATGAGCCGCCTCATCAACGATTGCACCAACCGCTATAAGCTCTCTGATGTTGAGCCCATTCTGGACGCCATTAAATTCTCCGGCTTCCACTATGCAACACGTGCAGGTCTCACCATCTCGCTTTGGGACGCTGTGATTCCGGAAGAAAAAGAGAAGCTCATCGCTCAAACTCAGATTGACGTTGATACCATCAATGAAAACTACCAGATGGGCTTCTTGTCAGATGCAGAGCGTCACGCAGAGGTCATTGATGCATGGTCAACGTGCACCGATGAGCTTGCCCGCATCATGCTCGAGGGATTCTCGGAAGAAAACCCCATCTACATGTTGGCAGATTCTGGAGCCCGTGGATCCAAGACACAGCTAAGACAGCTCGCTGGCATGCGTGGCCTTATGGCCGACATGTCCGGTGACACCATCGACCTGCCCATCAAGGCTAACTTTAGGGAAGGCTTGCGCCCTCTGGAGTACTTTATCTCCACCTACGGTGCTCGTAAGGGTCTTGTCGATACGGCATCACACACCTCTGACTCTGGTTACCTTACGCGCCGTCTGGTCGACGCTGCTCAAGACGTCATTGTGCGCGAGACTGATTGTGATACGCACGAAGGCGTAACCTACGATCTCGTGGATGCCGGTTCTGGTGAGCTCAATCTTGACCTCATTGGTCGCTGCGTCCTCAAAGATATTAAGGTTCCCAAGCCCGATAAGACCGCAGCAAAAGATACCAAGGTTGCCAAGGCCGCCAAGGATAACAAGGTCGCTAAAGACGCGCTTAAGCCGGGAACCGTGCTCCTTAAAAAAGACGACTACATTGAGTCTGCAGAAGACATTCAAAAGCTCGTTGATGCAGGCATTCGCCGCGTAGAGCTGCGCGCTCTGCTCACCTGCCGCTCCAAATACGGCGTCTGCCAAAAGTGCTACGGCTGGGACCTTTCTACCAAGCGCCCTGTCAATATTGGCTCTACGGTAGGCATCATTGCGGCTCAGTCCATTGGTGAACCGGGTACGCAACTTACCATGCGTACCATTCACTCTGGTGGTGTTGCAGGTGCTGACGATATTACGCAGGGTCTGCCTACAGTTGGCCGCATGTTTGATGTTGTTGGTAACGTCAACGAGAAAATCTTGGGTCGCGAAGCAGACCTTGCTTCTGCCTCCGGTACCCTCCATATCGTCCCGGAGCAGAACAACTACGAGCTTTCCATTGTGGATACCAAAAATCCCAAGAAGGTTCTTGCTACCAAGACCGTTCCTGCCTCTGTCCGCTTCATGCCCGGCATTGAAGATGGATGTGAGGTGCGTGCCGGCAATCAAATTACCCGCGGATTTGTGAACTTTAGAAACCTCCGTCGTCTCACAGACATTGAGTCTACGATGCACACGTTTGTGAAGTCGGTTAAGGATGTGTACACCTCGCAGGGCGTCGATCTTAACGATAAGCACATTGAGGTTATTGCTCGTCAGATGCTGCGCCGCGTGGAGATTACCAATCCCGGCGATTCGCGTTACCTCTTAGGTCAATACGTCGACCGTTACGAATTTGCCGATGAAGTTGAGCGCCTCACGCTGGCAGGCAAAACGCCCCCAGAGGCAGAGCCTACCATCTTGGGAACCCTCAAGGTTGCAAGCTCCATTGATTCGTGGCTTTCCTCGGCATCGTTTATCCGCACGGCGGGCGTTCTTACACAAGCCGCTATTAAGGGCGAGGTCGACAACCTCATGGATCTTAAATCCAACGTCATTTCCGGAAAGAAGATTCCTGCTGGTACTGGTCTTAAAGCATACGAAGATGTGGAACTTACCTATCACGGAGAGCCCGTTGGCCCCATCACCTCACCGCAGGCCAAGTCTATTCCTGATTGGGCACCAGATGACATTAAGAATCTAGAAGAGCAGATCCCCAAAGACCTTCACTGGTCTGAGGCTGATATGCCAGGCTACTTCTCGCGCAATGGACGTACCCTGGCCACCGACGATGCCAAGCTCTATCTCTTTGATGATCTAGGCGTCTCCCAGCGCTGGACTAATAAATTCAGCGAGGAAGGTATTGAAACCGTAGGCGACCTCATTGGTAATACGGTTGAGGATCTTCTCAAGATTGACGGCATTGGCGCTAAAGCCATCGAAGAGCTTCAGGCTGGCCTTGCCGAGCACGATCTGCTCTTTGTACTTGAGCCTCCTGAGGCAGAAGACGAGGCCGATGAGGACGATCTCTCGCAACTGCTCAACATGGTCTTCTCGCCGGAGGCTGAAGACGTTATGCTTGGTACCGCTGCGCCCCTTACCCAAACACCCTCGGGCGAGGAGCTCCTTGGCTGCAAAGAGCCCGCAGCTTCTGCCAAGAACAAAGACGAGATAATCAACGAAGACATAACCTCGTTGGATGATTTGCTTACGCAAGCTGTACAGCAAGAGGAGCTGCACGAAGAAGGAGAATAGGTACTAAAATAAGGGCGAAGTGAAAAGGAGTGAAGAGATGAAATTTAGGCGTAACAGTAAACTGCGTCTGCCTGAAAAATGTATTTCGGAGCGCTGCTCGTTTTCTCAACGTGCTGCTATTCTTCTTACTTCTGTTCTCTTTGTGGCTTCTGGCTTGAGCACCTCCACTCTGGCCGAGGCAAAGGAGAAAATATCCTCTTTTACTAACGATTCACTCTCTTCATTTACCGCAGATGTTGCTCACAATGTTGGTACTGCGGTAAGTGCTGCTGCCAATACGGCCGGCAATGCTATTACGAGTGCTGCCTCTACAATTGCTGATTCTGCCTCGTCCTATTTTGCAGCTTCCGTAGATGATTTAGGGACTCTACGAGGTGGGGGGGGGTCTACCTCTTTTGACACCTTCAGCCTAGATAGGCTTTTTAACGCTCCTTCTGGAGCGGACGCTGCATCAGCTGATTCTCAAAATGAACCCTCAGCTGCTGCCCCAGATGATGGCGAATCACCTTCTGCCGAGGAAGACACAACCTCTCCAATGGACGCGGAGGATGATAACAACGATGTCTCGCCATCCCTGCATACTTCTGTAGATTCAACTGTGCCCACAAATGGGTTTACATATGATGCCACTACCAAAACTTTGACCATTACGGGAACGGTTTCGCAGCAGAATATTGTAGATGCCAGAGCGACATATAGCCCAATCCTTCACGTAGTATTTGATTCAGTGACCATCACAAATACGTTTGGAACAGAACAGCAAGAAAACGGCATGTTTCAAGGATCAGCAATTGAAACGATCACCTCAAAAAACTATGTCCGCTTCTCTGATACAGACCCAACTCTATCAAAATGCTTTTATGTTTGTTCTAATCTAACT
>CAJTTF010000003.1 GCA_910579165.1 uncultured Atopobiaceae bacterium | reverse complement strand
CACAAAGGTGTGAGGACTTGCATCATCTGCAAGCCCTACTAGGAAGCTATTCCAGCTTGTGGCATCTCCGAGCTTCGTGGCGCTATTGGCAATCCAGAAGTTAGAGGTGGCGGTAGTATCTGTGAAGGGGAACTCAGAGTTGGCTGCAAACTGGAAGGTCTTAGGCAGTGTTACCTCTTCGAGTGCTGTGTCGCCCTGAAACATGTCAGCCATAGCGGTCCCACTTGTCGTAGTAAAGCCTGTAAGGTTGAGCTTTTTGAGCGTTGTGCAGCCTTCGTAGAGGCTTGTGAGGTTCGTGGTAGCAGCTACTGTAAAGCCAGTCGGAAGACCTGAGGCGGTTTGCTTTGCGCATCCCTTAAAGAGACCAGAGAGGTCTCTGATAGGAGCATCTTTAAAGCTAGCGGGAAGCGCAGGGTCTTGCAAAGCCGCACAGCCATCAAACATGTGGGCCACACTTGCAATATTGGCGGTCTTTACGTTGTTAAGGCCCGAGACACTCGTAAGTGAAGCCAGGTTAGAAAACCACCAAGCGGTACTGGTTGGCTGGTAGGCGTCTGTTGCAACAGAGCTATCAATCACCACAGATGTTGCAGCAAGCGATGCCGCGCCTGGAGCGGTCCAGCCAGGAACCGACGCTGCGCTGTAGGAGTCATCTACCTCCCACCAGTCCACGCCTTCTGTGCCGGTGGTAGGCGCTTGCCCAAACGTCATCGTAAGCGTCTTGGTGCTAGCGTTGTAAGACATATAGGTAGCTTGTGTCCAAATGGCGTAGTAGGGATTGTTAGGAACAGTTGCTGGGAACACGGAAGGTTTAGTGTCAACGGTTCCCGTAGAGGTTGTCGCATATCCCGCATAGTTGTAGTTAGCTCTTGTAGGCACGGGCGTGTTATCAAAGGCACCCTCGCCTGTTTTGATAATGACATCTCCTTCGTTGCCGTAGAGGTAGGCCGTAACGATGTCTCTGTTATCTGAATCCTTACCAAAGCTGCCGCCATTAGCGCTATAGCTTAGACGCTCTGTAGCCTTGGTGAAGGTTTGCGTGGCACCCTCTTGCAAAGCTCCCAAGACCGTATTGAAGTTAATCACCGCATTGGTCTCAGAGGTGTTGTAGGAGACCGGGTTGGTCATGCTGGCGATCCAGAAGGGATTAGTTGAGTTTTTGAGACCAGGGAGACCTGTACCGACACGCATTGTAAAAGTCTTAGGCAACGTAAGCGATTCGAGCATGGAGCAACCATCAAACAAGAGGAATATATCCGGGTCGATGTTCGTGTTGAAATGCGACAAATCTAGCGAGGTAAGAGCGGAGCATCCAGCAAACATGTAGTCCATTTCGGTGACATTTGGGGTAATGAAGGCATCTGGGAGTACGAGAGATTCAAGCAGTCTACAGTTTCGGAACATATACTGCATGTCGATGACATTTTCAGTATTAAATGCAGATGAAAGTGTGAGCGAGGTCAGTCCAGAGCAGCCATGAAACATGTAGCTCATATCTCTAACCTCGCTCGTATTAAAGGAGCTTGGAAGTGTAAGGGAGGTAAGCGAGGGGCAGTTTTGGAACATATATTCTGTAGTTAATACTTGACTCGTATCCAGATTGGAAAGGCTCTCTATGGAAGTAAGATTCTGCAAACCCTGAAACCATCTTGCGGTACTTGTTGGTTGATACGCTTGAAAAGATGAATCGATAACAACTTTTGTAACAGCGGTTGATCTCCATCCAGGAAATGTTGAATACGAATCCTCTATCCTCCACCAGTCGGTACCTTCAGTGTCCGCGGGTTGGGCGCCGCACATGAAGGTGAGGGTTTTGCCGGCATCACTCTTTACAACATAGGCACCTTGCGACCAAATCGCATAGTAGGTGGTTGAGCTTGCAGGAAAGTTCTGCGGGGCGATGTTTTCTGTGCCGGTTGAAGTCGCGGCATAGCCTGCGTAGTTATAGCCCTCACGCACAGGTACTGGCGTGTAGTTGAAAGCCGTACCGGATTGGTCTTGTCCGCTAATGGCTTCGTCTTCGTTTCCGTAGAGATAGGCCTCTGTCACAGCAGGCGTTGCTGTGCCAAACTGGCCGCCGTTGGCGTCGTAGGCAAGACGAAGTCCTACCTCTTTAAAGGTTTGAGTTCCATCAGCAGGAAGCTTTGAGAGGACGTCATTGATAGCGGCAACAGAAGCATCCTCACTTGTGTTGTCAGACACTGCGTTAGTCATGCTGGTAATCCAGTAGCCACTTGTGGAGTTGTAAAGGTTTGGAAGACCCGTCCCTGCCTTCATCGTGAAGGTCTTAGGCAACGTAAGCGATTCGAGTTTAGAGCAACTAGCAAACATAGAATCCATATTGGTTGAACTGCTTGTCGTGAAATGCGACAAGTTAAGGGAGGTAAGCGCAGAGCAACCGGAAAACATCCAGCTCGTATTGGTGACTATTGGGGTAACAAAGACATCTGGAAGTGCGAGGGTCTCCAGCGATGAACAGTTTTCGAAGAGATACAGCATGGTGGTGACCTTTTCGGTATTAAATGTAGTTGAAAGTGTGAGGGAGGTAAGGTTAGAGCAGTAACAGAACATGAAGTTCATATTCTCAACTGAGCTCGTATTAAAGGTGTCTGGGAGCTCAAGGGAGGTAAGCGATCTATCCGCAAAAAACATAGCGCTCATATTAGTGACTGCAGTCGTATTTAGATTAGAAAGACCACTTATAGTTCCCAAATTTTCCAGACTGCCAAACCAATAGGCAGTACTCGTTGGCTTATAACCCGAGAAGGTCTGATCGATAACGACCGTTGTGACTTTCACTGACCACCACGGGGGAGCCTCTGTATACGTCTTTTCTTCAATCTCCCACCAGTCGGTACCTTCAGGGCCCGCGGGTTGTGCGCCGTAGGTGAAGGTGAGGGTTTTGCCGTCTGAGCTTTTAACGACGTAGGGAGAATAACCCCAGACGGCATAGTAGGTGGTGGAGCTTGCTGGGAATTTCGTAGGTGTGTCAGCGGTCGTGGCAGTTGAGGATGTGTTGTAGCCAAAATAGTTGTAGCCCGTGCGGCTTGGAATTGGCGTGTTGTCAAAGGCACCATCACCGGTTTTGCTGATGATGTCGTTTTCGTTGCCGTAGAGATAGGCCTCTGTGATGTCTTGATGTTGGTCGTCTTGCCCAAAGTTTCCGTCGTTGGCATCGTAGGTAAGGCGCACCGTAGCCTTAGTAAAGGTCTGCGTGGCACCATCTTGTAAGCCGCCCAAGATCGTATTGATGTTATTCACAGAAGTTGATTCGTTGGTACCATACGTCACAGCGTTCGTTATGCTCGTAATCCAGAAGGGGCTCGTTGAGCTGCTGAGACCAGGGAGACCTGTGCTAGTAGCCATAGTAAAGGTTTTAGATAGCGTAAGTGAAGCGAGATCATCACACCAGTCGAACATCATGCCCATGTTTACGAATGAACCATCTGTCGTAAAATGCGACAAATCGAGCGAGGTAAGTGAAGAACATCCCTCAAACATGTGTTCAAGGTTAGTATTCGCACGGGTCGTAAACTTGTCTGGGAGCGTGAGAGAGGTGAGGGAGGAACAACTAGCGAACATGTAATCCATCCTGTTAACCAGGCTGGTATCAAATACGTCCGGAAGCTCGAGTTCTGTAAGCCCCATGCACGAAGCAAACATAGAGTCCATTTCTGTCACCTTACTGGTGTTAAAAGACGCGGGCAGATTGAGCGAGGTAAGGGAAGCGCACCGGGAAAACATGCCGCTCATGTCCTCGACAGAACTGGTATTGAAGGTCTGTGGAATGGTGAGGGAGCTCAGTTTTAAACAACCGGCAAACATACTCTGCATGTTTTTGACTGAAGTTGTGTTGATGTAATTGAGTCCCGTGATGCTTGTCAATGCTCTTAATTCATAGATCCAATAGGAAGTGTTCGTTGGTGTATAACTCGCGAAGCTCTGGTCGATAACGACTTTTGTAACTGTATTGTTGTTAGTCCACGGATGCAGGGTATCTGGGTCGTCAACTACCTTCCACCAGTCGGTGTCTTCAGGGCCCGCGGGTTGTGCGCCGTAGGTGAAGGTGAGGGTTTTGCCGTCAGAGCTTTTAACGACGTAGGGGTCCTCTGGTTCTCCCCATACAGCATAATAGGTTGCATCGCTATTAGGGAATTTTGTTGGATTAGATACCACTTCTCCATTGGGCTCCGTGCTATAACCGAGAAAACTATATCCTGTCCGTGTTGGAAGAGGAATATCTGAACCAGTAATTGCATCATCAGTATTTCCAAATAAGCCCTTCACTTCATCAGCATTTTGCGTTGGGCTTTGCGAAGTATTTGTCGTTGCAAACGTTCCGCCATTGGCATTAAAACTAAGGGCTATATTAACGTTTTGAAAAGTGACAGAATCAGCACTTGCAGCCAAGACATTATTAATGTTAGCAACGGCTTCTTCCTCAGTCGTGCCAAAATTGACACATGAGTCGATGCTTGTTGTCCAATAGTGTTTAAGTACTCCCTGCGATGCAAGTCCAGGCAATCCTGTATCTGTATTCATCTGAAAAACCTTAGGTATAGTAAGAGAATGCAAGGCAAAAGATTGTGTGCTGGGGTCTTCGAAAGCGAATATGTCATTAGTACTAGAATAATCATTTGTAGCATAAAAGCTACTAGGCAGCGTGAGAGACTCAAGTGAGGGGCAATTCCTGAATATGCTTTCCATCCATTGGGCAGCACTAGTATCAAAGCTATTCGGGAGCGAAAGGGATCTAAGCGAAGTACAGCCATCGAACATGGAGCCCATAGTCCAAACCTCGCTCGTATCAAGAGAGTCTGGCAGCTCAAGCGAGGTGAGTGAAGTGCAACCTTGGAACAATTCACCCATCTCTAGTATCCCCTGAAACTTAAACGATCCTGAGAGCCTTACATCGCTAAGCTTGGAGCACTCAGCAAAAAGCCTCGTAGCAGTATTGGTTAAGGTCGTATTAGTTTCCGCTACAAACTTAGTAAGGGTATTTTTATGCGTATCAATCTCCTGTCGTAATTCTTCTCCATTGACAGAAGCGCCGGCCTCAAGAGTGCAGGTTGCAAAGCCATCGCTCCATAGCACCCCTTCGAGATTTGAAGGAACGGTTGCGGAGCCTTCAGCGCTTTGTTCAGAGATATTTGCGGATGTTTGTGCGTCTTCAACTATATTGGCAGCAACGTCGTGTAACGCGTTAGAGATACCTTGAAACGCATTGCTTGCAAAAGAGCCCACAACATTCCCCGCAGCGCTTACGGCTGAGGTAAAAGGCTCAGTGCTGATCTGATCGATCTTTTCTTTTGCTTGAGCGAGCGCTGGTGTGGAGAAGGTGGTTGCCACCATGAGAAGAGAGCTCAAGGCTACAACAAACGAGGTAGCAAGTGAACCTCTCGTTGATTCGCGGTGGCTTCTGCCATTTTGAGACTTGCATTTTGGTGATACAAAACGATGATTAGCGTGCTGAATAAACGCATTGCTACCCAAACTCATGTAAACTCCTTGTCCTCAACGTAAGACCAAATAGGCAGAACTTCTCTATATTAAAGCTTAACAAGTATGCCATAGAATAACGCCCCCCCCCCCACTTTTCAAGGGTTTTTGCAAAAAATCCGCAATCGATTTGAGCCCTAAAATGGACCCCGTTTTCCGCACACTTCGTCTGTTTCATTAGAATATTTTGTGAAGCCTAAAAAGTAGACACCTTCCCAAAAAACGAGGATTAGGTTTGGAAGGAATGAAACATGAAAAATAAAAGTGACCTGCACCCCCATAAGTAGACAAGCGTTGCTCCCAAAGAAGCGCCGGACGCTTTAAACAAGTAATTTTTCAAGGTATTCAAAACTCTTAAGACGCGCGTCAAGCTGCGATGATGCCCATGCGTGACAAACATGCGTGAGATTTGAGAGATCACCCCAGGATAGCAGAGTATGCAGCGTGGTTCTCGTTAACTCATCTTCAATCTCATCATAGGTTGTTCCTATAAGAAACGAAATGAGGTATGCAAAAGAGGCAGGAAGTGACATCTGCGATGCAGCCATATCCGTAGCGAGACTGTCAAAGAATCCACCCGCCTCTGCTGAAAATATCATGTTTTCTCCGCGTTTCTCGGATAAGAGATCTATGAGCAATTGAGTCTTTGGAACTCGGGTTAGACCTAACGGCTGCCATCCCTCATGAGAGAGGATCTTAAAGGTGTGTGCAACTACAAGAAGAACACTTCTGAGAGCTCTTTCTTCTTGTGTTGCAGCGCGTGTGAGATTCTGAAGCACTTCTAGAACACGCACCGTTGCCCCCCAGAGAAAGGGGTTCTGAGCATCTGGATAAGAAAGTAGGTGAACAATATTCGCGATAGCAGATGCCGCGCTCAGAACCAGTAGCTCCCCCTCAAACGCAAACGGCTCTTGAGCAAGCTTTGCTTCAGTCAGAATATCGAGATTCTTACCGCGCGCAAACAATCCCTCTACAAGGGAAAACACCCTTACCTTACCGGCTAGCTTGCTCCCAGGCTTTCTGCCTCCTTTGGCAACAGCTCGTATTTGCTGTCCGGTACTTGAAAGCATCGTGAGGATAACATCAGTCTCTCCAAGCTTTGTCTGACCCAGAACAAGGGCAGTAGCATGGTATGAATGTGCGCTCTGTACCACGATTGCTGTGCGTCCTTATTCCATATATCCCAGTTGTTTGAGTATGCGCTCATCTTCCCGCCACTTCTTTTGTACTTCTACGTTAAGAGTGAGGTGTACCCGCGCATCAAAATACGCTTCGAGAGCACGGCGTGCCGCGGTTCCAATCCGCTTAATCATCTCTCCCCCCTTGCCTACGATGATAGCCTTTTGGCTTTTTCGCTCCACCATGATGGTAGCCTCAATGTGAACGAGTCCTTTGTTGCGCCACACTAGCTCATCCACAAGAACGGCAGTAGCATGCGGGAGCTCCTCTTTGCAAGAACGAAGCACTTGTTCGCGAATGAATTCTGCGGCAATGTCTTCTTGGGTTGCATCTATTGAATCATCCCCTGAAAACCATTGTGGTCCCTGTGGGAGTTGCTCCTGTAGGGTTTGAACCAGGCTCTCTACATTGAATCCAGTCTTTGCAGAGACAACAATAGTTTGCAAAAAGGCAGCGTCTGCCTCTCTAAAAGCCTCATGAGCCGAAGTGATTTGGTCTTCCACGATGGTGGCATCTGCAATGTCGGCCTTGGTAATAACGAGGATAACGGGAATTTCGTGTCTGCACGTAAAAGGGGCTAGGTGTTTTAGCACCCAAGCATCCCCGCGACCAAAAGGCATCGTTGCGTCTAGAAGATAGGCTACGATATCGGCCTCTTGAGCCTCCACGAAAGCCTGCGCATTAAGGTTTTTTCCCAACGCGTCCTGAGGCTTATGGATACCAGGAACATCCACAAAGATGATTTGCGCATCTGGAAGATTAAGAATGCCACGGAGCCTTTTGCGGGTAGTTTGAGAAACCTTTGAAGTGATGGCGACATGCTTTTTGAGGATAGCATTTAACAGGCTCGATTTGCCTACGCTGGGTCTCCCTATAAGAGCCACGAAGCCGCTTTTAAAAGTGGTGGGAGTGGCGGATGTGCTGGCAGTTAGGGGTGAGGCAGGAGCACTGGACGTACTGGAGGTATTGGAAGTGGAAGTTTGAGACATGTTCTACGTAGGAATCATGAGTCGCATGGCCGCCGAAAAATAGATGATGACGCCGGCAATACCAACTAACAGAGAGAGAACGTACACCGCTGCAGCTGAAATATCCTTGGCATGACCGGCAAGCGTGTGATACTCGGGGGAAACCAAATCAACAATGGTCTCTAGTGCCGTGTTGACGAGCTCCGCACAAAAGACTGCTGCAGAACCAATAAGGATAATCCCCCACTCACTTGCATCGCAGTGTAAGACTAGGCCCAAAACAACAGCTACACCAAAAAGAACGAGCATAACCTTGATGTTGCGCTCAGTCTTAAGAGCATAGCGAAGACCCTGCCAGGCAAAGCCAAAACTCTTGGCAAAGGTAGGATGATTATCTTTTTGACCGGGAATCATGGAGCTATTGTACTCTAGATAGCTGGAGAGTTTGAAGAGGACTGGATGTGCGTGAGTTGCTTAACAAGCCTGTCTTCCAGCTCCTCCATGATCTTTGCCTCTGCTTCTTCCTCGTGGTCGTAACCCAAAAGATGGAGAAGAGCATGGGTGAGAAGAAGTGTTGCTTCTTGGGCGGATGTGGTGTTAAATCGTTCGGCCTGTGCGCATACGTAACAGGGACTAAGAAAAATGTCGCCCAAGACCACGATCTCATCGTTAGAAAGATCTTGGTCGCCCGGGCGCTCGCACTCTATAGAGATAACATCGGTTGGGGCATCAACAGAGCGCCACTGTCTATTGATTGCCTGCATCTCTTCATCGCTTACCAGCGACACAGAGACCTGGCAGCTCTCCGTCACATCTTGATCTTGCAAGACGTGAGAAAAGATGCGCTCCACCTCACGAGTTGTGAGCTCAATCTGTGCGAGCATTTCCTCGTTATCGAAATCAATTTGGAGGTTAGCCATATGGGCGTCTTCTTTCTCTCTGCTGTGAATGTTTTGTCTTTCGTAGGTGTTTGTCTACTTTGCCTGTCACTATGTTTATTGGCATATGAGGCAGTCTTCTCTCACGTCTGAAACGGGAGCGGCATAGATCGTTCCCAGAGGAGCCTCCTTGGGGATTTTTGCCTCAAAAAGGCCTTCGCTTTTTCCCCTCCCGGGGCTCTCCACGTACACCTGAGCTACGCTTCCCTTTAGGCCTTGGGCGTGCTGATAGCGCATAGAATCTGCAAGCTTTTGCAGATTATGCGCGCGTTCAGCTTTTATTTCTGGAGCAATTTGATCTGTGCGGTTTGCTGCAGGTGTCCCGGGACGCAGCGAATAGCGAAACAAATGAATTTTGGAAAACTGCAGACGCTTTGCAAACTCATACGTTTCCATAAAGTTTTCATCGGTTTCACCAGGGAACCCTACGATGATGTCGGTTGCCAGAGCAATATGAGGCAGTTTTTGGCGTATGGCGTTTACTGTCTTCTGGAAATCTTGCACGGTGTATGGCCTGCTCATGGCCTTAAGAATAGTGTTAGAACCAGACTGCAGAGGGATGTGCAAGTAGGCAGCTATGCGCTGCGGGTTTTGTGCCATAAGGTCAATGAGAGAAGGATCGATATCAGTAGGCTCAATAGACGAGAGCCGAATGCGCGCAAGGGGCAGCTCGGCGAGGAGGTGGTGGATGAGCGTTGTGAGTGATGTTGCGTCCACTTTTACTCCTGTAGAGTTGGCGAACTCTTCGTCTAATCTAAACTGTCCCAGATTAATGCCGGCAAGCACAATCTCACCAATGCCGTCGCTAGAAGCGCGCCGTGCTTGTTGGAGAATCTCTTGCACGGGAACAGAATGTGAAGGACCTCTTGCAACGCGCACAATGCAGTAAGAACAGGTATTGTTGCAGCCATCTTGTATCTTGATTTCACGTCGCATGCGCGCAGGCGAGCTATTACTAAGGCCATGAGGATCAACGGACTCAGCAGGGGCAGTGGCATCCTGTTTGATTCGCTCTGGGATGCTGCGTTTATCGGGAACATATACTACGTTATTTGCCAGACTGGTAAATTCTTCTTCAAAAAGGTTAGCAGCGCATCCCGTAACATAGATTGCTTGGATAGAAGGCTTACTCGCCAGGCGTCGAATTGCCTTTCTGCTCTTAGCCTCAGCCTCACCAGTAACCGCACAAGTATTTACAACAACTACCTGCGCCTTTCCGCTATCAGTAACAGCAATGTTTTCATCTTCTAGCGCAAGACGCATCGCCTCAATCTCAGCATGATTGACACGGCAGCCCAAATTAACCAGAGCACAACGGACTAACGATTGCGGCGAATCTAAGGAGGACATTCTCAATCTAGCCGGTGACGCTGTCCTTTTGAGCAGCGGGTTTTGTAAGATCTTCGCCAGTTATCTGTACTTTTACCGTTTGCATTTTGGTAATCCTCCCCGTTGCGTGACACTCAGAACAGGGATCTTCAATATGGATGCCGGATCCACCACAGTCAGGACAGGCTGTCTGTATATCCATAACGCCGAAGGGCGTTTGCTGCCGAGCTCTCACCTGGCCATAACCGTGGCATGTTTCGCAGGCACTGGGTTCTATTTGCATAGAAGAGCCCGTACCGGCGCAAGCAGGACAGGATACGGTTTTTGGAATCTCCACCACTTCCTCTTTGCCGGCTAAAATGTCGGCAAGAGTGAGATTCATTTGAATTCTAAGGTCTTCGTCGGTAGGAGTGGAGGGGCGGCGTGCCCTGAACCTTGCGCCTCCCATAGGACCATGAGCGGTAGCGGCTCCTCCAAAAATATCCGAGAAAATGTCGGCGAAACCCATGCCAGAGAAGATATCTTGCACAGAACCTGATGCAAAGTTCGCGCCATCCATGGTGCCAAACATGTCGTAATGCGCGCGTTTTTTCTCATCGGAAAGAACGCTGTAGGCTTCGTTGAGCTCTTTGAAGTTTTTTTCGGCATCCGCTTCGCGGCAAACATCGGGATGCAGCACGCGCGCCTTCTTAAGAAACGCGCGCTTGATGGTCTTTTGGTCCGCCGAGCGCGAAACCTCCAGCACCTCATAATAATCGCGGGAGGGCTTGGTCATGAGATTAATCCTGAGGTGCGCGGCGCTGAACAACTTATGAGAAGTGTGAAGATTGCTGCGAAGATAATGCCGTTAGTTGCCCCTCTCAGCAGGGCGAATGCAGCGTTTTTCCACCAGGCGAGATTATGGCGTTCTATGACATGGCGTGCTACAAGAAAGATTCCCAGGATTAGCGGAAAGAGCGCGAGGGTGGGTGTTCCCGCCAAAGCAGGCATGAAGAAACCCAGGATGAAATAGGGCAGCGAAAACCCTATGCAAGCAAAACCAAAGCTTGTCGCTGGCGCTACAACTTCAGAAGGAACACTAAAGCGCACGCGCAGGTCGCCGGCTTTTTCGTTGTTGGTTCCGGCGTTTCCCATGTAAGGAATGGTGCACTCGTCACCGTTGTGCGTTTTAGGCGCAATGTCTATGACTTCCTCGCAGCCAGCGAGCATACGGCCAGAACCATTGCAGTTGGGGCACGGGTCGGCGACGACTTTGCCAGTGCCTTCACATTCGGGGCATTGCACCTCAAAGGAGGCCATCCCCTGACCGCCAAAGAGGACTCCTAGATCTACCTCTATGTGACCTGTTCCGTGGCAGGTGGGGCACTCTTTAATCTCTTGCGTCTCGACAGACCCCAGACCGTGACAGAGGCTGCATTCTATAAACCGCTCGTAGGTGATGCCTTTTTTGCCGCCTTTCTTGGCAGCAGCATCATCCAACACAAGGTTGTAGACAACGTCAGATCCAGGGCGTGGATTGTAAGCGGGAGTAGCCGCTCCCCTATTCTTTGAAGACCAGAAACCTCCAAAAGGAAAACCGCCTGAGCCTGAGAAATCAAAATCACCAAAGGGGTTTGCACCTTGACCCCAGAAAGGGTCTGCACCGGAACCTGAGGCGCCAGTGAAGCCCGCGAAGGGATTGCCCGTGCGCATAGCATCATAGCGGCTTCGCTTCTGAGGGTCTGACAGGACCGCGTAGGCCTCCGAGACTTCCTTGAACTCGTCTTCCGCATGTGCGTCTTTGTTGACATCCGGGTGAAGTCGACGCGCTTTCTTTTGGAATGCGTGGCGTATCTCCTCCGTAGAGGCAGACTCGGAAACCTCAAGGATTTCGTAGTAGTTTTTATCGCGCATTGAGCTCAAAGGTGCTCCTTATTTGTTTAAAGTGCAACGCTCTATTGTAGCGATTTAAGAATGTGAGGACAGCGTGAAGGTTTTAGTGGTGGGCGTCAAATCCCATAGCCGAGAAAACATAACGTTTCCCAGAAGCCAGCCTTTGGTGGTTGGGGCAAAGACCCCTCCTGCGCTACGACCCTTCAAGGACTGAGGACGTTGCAGTAAGCCCTGATCGCATAAAGCGTGAAGAGCAGAGTTGACTTTTTTGGCGCCCAAGGCATCCTGCGCGCGAGCAACTATTGTTCCATTCAGACCGCTTGCGAGGCGACTTGCAAGCATAAGGTCTTCGGCAACACTCTGCTCATACGTGAGCCCTTCTAGCTCGTAGGATAGGTTTCTTCCTGGTGCTTGGTTTGCTGGTGCTTGGGTTGCTGGTGCTTGGGTTGCTGGCGCTTGGGCTAAAAGTGCATTGCTTGTTGACTCATCTCGTAATTGAGTGTTTTTACCGGTTTCTGTAAAACGTATTCTCGCCATGTCTTCTGGAAAACTGCTTGCTGCGGGAAGCTCTCGAATGCGTTTGCTGAGTTGCTCGTACGTGGGGCGCGCCACCATTGAACTCGCAGAAGGCCCTAAGCCAAGGTATTCTCTTCCCGTCCAATAGGCTCGATTATGCTGGGCTTCAAGCCCGGGTCTCGCATAATTTGCCACCTCATAATGATGGAAGCCATTTGTTGTAAGTAGCTGGTGCGTATGCTCCATCAGTGCAGCTTGTTTATCTTCAGAAGGAAGCTGCACTGAGCCTTTTTCTAAACGCACATGCAGGCGTGTATTGGATTCCACAGAAAGAGGATAGACACTTACATGCCCTACCCTCTTACAGGCAAGAAGCGTGAGAATGGTTTGTTCGAGCGATGTGCTTGTTTGCGTAGGCAGCCCTAGCATCACATCAACAGAAACAGAAAAGGCTGAGTTTTTAAGGAGGTCCAGGGCACGCACATTGTCTTTCGCACAAGCTAAGCGCTCCACTGCCGCAAGCTCAACGTCATACATACTTTGAATTCCCAGCGAGATGCGAGTGACTCCTTGCTCCTTACAAGCATCCAGGAAATCTAACGTAAGCGATTCTGGATTTGCCTCTACAGTAATCTCGCGTAGCTGTCCTTGTTGTGCTGCGCCGCGCCCCTCTTGTACGCTCTTCAGCAAGCCAGCGATTTGGTTTGCGTTAAGAAGACTTGGAGTTCCCCCGCCAATATAAAGTGTTCTCACATGAGCGAGGAGGCCTGCTTTTCCCAGTTCATCTATCCTGCTGCAAAGATTGTCTACATACGATTGCACGTCTCTGCAGGTTGTTGTATCGAGCGAATGTTCAGGCGTGCTAGACGTATTGGATGGATTGATCAGCTTATTGTTGTCATAGTCTGTAAGCGCTCTGTCCAGACCAGGGACCATAGAGTAAAAACTACAGTAGGCACACTTTTGCTTACAATAAGGAATATGCAGGTAAAGCGCTTCAATCATGGGATTGCTTATCGCTCAATTCTGCCTTATAGGCATTAGCTACGGCAATGAATTCCTCGGCCGTTTTAGCCTGCATGATGCGATTGCGCCACTCACGTGCGTGCGGAAAGTCCCGAATGTAGTGGCAAAAGAGTGTTCGAGCGCGCAGGAGTTGACCGTCAGTGACCATCAACAGACCCACATGCTCAATAAAGGTGTTTAGTTTTTCTTCTCTGGAATGACCAAAATGTTTAGGTCCGTGGGACTCGCCCGCCTCATTGCGTGCCCGTATCACTTCTGCATCCGAGAATATCCATGGGTTCCCAAGCGTTCCTCGGGCAAACATTACGCCCGATACGCCGCGGCGCAATAGGGCTTCAACGCCTGCGTGTGCGCTCAACATATCTCCAGAGGCAACGAGCGGGATAGAAAGAGCTTGTCCCACCTTATCGACTGCATCCAGATTGGAGGTTCCGTGGTAGAGCTGAGGCGCGGTGCGTCCATGAAGCGTTATTGCGTCAAGACCTTCCTCCTCAAGTGCACGCGCAAACTCTATCGTATGGTTAACGGTTATTTCAAAGGCCTCGAGCTCTGGCGCATCCGGGTGCTTCTGATCAGCTGAAGAGATGGTGTCAGATGGATCCAGCAGGCGAATCTTAGCTGTGATGGGTAACTGGGTAGCTTCCTTGAGTGCCCTCACAATCTTGCGCGCACGAACGGTATTGCGCAGGAGTTCGGCACCGGCACCAATTTTGCGCACCTTTTTCACGGGGCATGCCATATTGATGTCGATAAGCGCCAAGCGCTCTCCTACCTCGCGTTCAAGCACGGGAAGAGCCTCAACAAAGAGTGCAGGATCAGAGCCAAAGAGCTGAACAGCAAGGGGGCCTTCAGTCATGAAGGGTATGTGAGGGAGATTCTTGCTTACCGCAAGGCGGAGGCGCGGATTCATGCCGCCAAAACAGCGAAGGAGATTGATGGTGTTGTGCGAAGCAAAATGGATGCCGGAGACGCTCACCATCTCTGTATAGCAAAGCTTGGCACCGCCTTTTTTCGCCATAAGTCGATAAGCGGAATCTGTAATACCAGCCATGGGCGCCATGAGAAACGGCGAGCGTTGTAAATGGGCGATAAAGGATTTATTCGATGTCATTGGCTAGTCTTTCGTACTTTGCTTCACAAGTTCAGTCTGCGCGCTTTCCCTCATGAGTGCACTTGAAGGATCGACCTTTATTGGCTAGTCTTCTACATTAAGAATTGCCATGAAGGCTTCTTGTGGCACTTCTACGCTGCCAATTTGTTTCATCCGCTTCTTGCCTTCTTTCTGCTTTTCAAGCAATTTGCGCTTACGGGTAATATCGCCGCCATAGCACTTAGCAAGCACGTCTTTTCTGCGCGCTGAAACCGTGGTTCGCGCAATAATGCGTGTCCCAATGGAGGCTTGAATAGGGACCTCAAAAAGCTGGCGTGGGATGATGGTCTTGAGTTTCTCGGCAAGGGCCTTACCTTTTTGATAGGCCTTGCTCTTGTCGACGATAAAGGAGAGCGCGTCCACCTCATCTCCCGCAATAAGAATGGAGAGACGCACCAGATCGGACTCTTGATAGGACTCAAATTCGTAGTCAAGGCTGGCGTAGCCTTTGGTACGGCTTTTGAGCTGGTCAAAATAGTCCATGATCAGCTCCGAAAGGGGCATGGAGTAATGCATTTCCACGGTATTCTCGGAAAGATAGCGCATGTCCTTAAAAACACCGCGATGGTCTGTGGTGAGGTCCATTACCGCGCCAACATAATCGGGCGGGACGATGATTTTTACGGCGAGATACGGCTCCTCAATGCGCTCTATCTTTTGGGGATCTGGGAGATCTTGGGGACTTGTAATCTCAAGCATGGTGCCTTCCGTGGTAAAGACATGGTAATCCACGGAGGGTGCCGTTGCCACAAGCTCCAGGTCAAACTCGCGCTCCAGGCGCTCTTTGGTAACCTCCATATGAAGAACGCCCAAAAAGCCCACGCGGAAGCCAAAACCAAGAGCGGCCGATGTCTCCGCCTCATAGGTGAGAGCAGGGTCGTTGAGATGTAGTTTTTCGAGCGCATCACGAAGCGTCTCGTACTGGTTGGTATCAATGGGAAAGAAGCCTGTGAATACCATGGGTTTCGCTTCGCGATAACCCTGACATGGTTCTGCGGTTGGATGTGCGGCGATCGTGATTGTATCTCCCACTTGCACGAGTTCTGGATCCTTGAGGCCGGTGATGACATAACCCACCTGCCCGGCCTTGAGCTCATGCATGGGAAGTTCTGCGGGCTGGCGAACACCAACCTCTTCTACCTCAAAAGGTGCTTTAGTCATCATGAGGAGTGCTTGATCATGTGCCTTGATGGTACCCTCGAAGAGTCGCACGATAGCAACAACGCCACGAAATGCATCAAACCACGAATCAATGATGAGCGCTTTGAGAGGAGCGGCCGGATCGCCGGCAGGCGCGGGGATGTAGCGGATGATGGCTTCCATCAGGTTGTGGACACCCTCCCCCGTTTTTGCGCTAACACATACGGCATCATCGGCGGGAATAGCAAGATCGTCCTCTATTTCTTTTTTGGTGCGCTCAATGTCTGCCGAAGCCAAATCAATCTTGTTGATACAGGGCACAATTTCCAAATCCTCTTGCATAGCAAGAAGGGCATTGGAGACTGTCTGCGCTTCCACGCCCTGTGTGGCATCCACAACAAGGACGGCACCTTCACACGCTGCGAGCGAACGAGAAACTTCATAGGAAAAATCAACATGACCTGGAGTATCGATGAGATTAAGCGTATACGTCTCACCATTTGAAGCCGTATAGAGGACTCGGACAGCATTGGACTTGATGGTAATGCCGCGCTCCTGCTCAATGTCCATTTGATCTAGGAGCTGCGAGGTCATATCGCGTTCAGCGACGGTATGTGTTTGCTCCAGAATCCGATCTGCGATAGTGGATTTGCCGTGGTCAATATGGGCAATGACGGAAAAATTACGCGTGTGCGCTTGGTCTGGTGCATTTGCGGCGTTTGCGGCGCTTGAACTGGAATGTGTTATTGATTCAGTCATGGCGCTTATTGTAGCGCATACGGTACGCGACTTGCCTCGCGCAGCGGGCGCAATACTGTGCTACAATGCCAATTTGCGTTTGCTAACATAGGGCCGTGGTTGAGAGTTTCTCTCGGCAACAACGGGCCAACAAGCAAACACGCACGTACCATACGATAAAGCCGCAGGCGAAAGGAACATTTGTGGCAAACATTAAATCGCAGAAGAAGCGTAACCGTACCAACGAAAAGGCTCGCATTAGAAACAAGGCGATTCGCTCTGAGCTGAAGACCGTCATCAAAGAAGTCCGCGAGAAGGTTGAGGCAGGAAGCCAGGAAGAGGCTCAAAAAACTGCAGCGCGTGCGTCTCGTCTTCTTGACAGAGCTGTTACCAAAGGCGTAATCCACAAAAATCAGGCCGCCAATAGAAAGCATGGCGTGCAGGCACTAGTCAACGGCCTCAAAAAGAGCGGTAAAAAGGCTGCTGTTGCTGCCGAGAAGACCACCGCAAAGGCTGCCAAGGCTACAGCTTCTGCCGCTAAACCCGCCGCCAAGGCCGTTAGTAAAGCTGCTGACAAAGTAGCAGATAAAGTTGAAACAGCTGCCAAGAAAACCGCTGAGAAGGCGGAAAAGGCGGCTGAGAAGGCCGAAAAAACGGACGCTTCCAAGTAGCACTAAACCAGCTACTCAACCAAGAGGTCAACCAGTACCTAAACCAGAAGAGCTGCAGCCATTCGCAAGAGCGCCGTCTCCTCGTCACCCGTTCCTTTTAAGGCGCTCTCAGCTCTTTCTGCTTCATACAACGCCTTTTTGAGCTGCTCCAGAGAATACTGAGAGAGCCATCGGGCGTGATTCTTAAACTTCCAGCCCAGGCGCCGAGCAGAGCCTGAATCTCCTCCGTAATATGCCTGGGCAATTACATTGGCGCTTGCATAGCCTCCCCTTTTAAGCACGTCGCGTGTGCAAAGCAGCTCGCGAATGCGTTCTGTATAGAAATGATGAAAGGCAAGGCTGTCTGACGTTTCAAGATGTTTCAGCTGAACAAGAGCCTGCGCACCCTTTTGATCACAGAGCGCGTCCACAATCTCCCATGGCTTTGCCACGCGTGTGAGAGGGATGGTATCGGTCACCTGCTTGTTTGATATCTCAGCGCCCGGAAACGAAGAGCTCAGGCGCATAAGGGCATTAGCTATGGCCTCAGGGCTCTCTCCTACGCGCTCGACGAGCAGTTTTGCGACATCCTGGTTGAGCGATATGCCGTAATCCTTCGCGCGCCGTGCAGCATAAGCAGGCATCTCCCACGCTTTTGCCGCGGAGCAGGAAATGACCGTTTCCTTTCCCAAGCTTGCAATGGCTTTATAGAGCTTAGTGCGTTTATCGAGAATTGCCGTGTCGAAGAGGGCGATTATCTGTGGATCAGTCGCTTGTTTTGTGAAATTTACAACTACGTCTGCAAGGGGTCCCGTGATTTTCTCGGCATGCGTTACGTAAACAATGCGAAAAGGCGCACCAAAAGGCAAGGTAGTAAGCGCCACATTTAGTGCCTCGGGCGTGAGATTTTCTGCATCAAGGAGTTCGAGGTTGAAGTCGCGCACGTCCTCATCAAGCTTTGAGACCAGGCGCTCGTAGGCAACCTTGCGCTTCGTGGAGTCTTCGCCCGCGGCGAGATATGCCGACTTCATCGATGCCATTTTTCTCCTCGGTCCTCTCAGATCTGCGCTGCTGTTTATCTGTGTTACCGTGCAGACGTGGTGCAGCTCTGCTGTGCTAGTGTGCTGCAATTCTGATGTGCTATTTTTCAACTCTTGTTAGCCTATCACTTTTTCCTGAGCGCTTCTGGTACATCGGCGTAGATACCAATACCTATCTCTTGCGGTGTGGCGACGACCGTTCCCGCATCTATGGTACAAACAAACTGCGAACCTGCGGCCTCCAGTATCTCTTTGCACTGTTTTGTAGGGTGACCGTATTTATTGCCTCTCCCAGCCGATGCAACGGATAGTTTGGGCGACAAAGTCTGAGCCTGACTCGCATTAATAGCAACTGCCGATCCATGATGTCCTACTTTGTAGACAGAAACCTTTTGCGGCAATCTATCGATTTGATCGAGTACACCGCTTTCTGCATCTCCTGTCAAAAGCGCCGAGAATAGCCCTTGCGCACGCGTCAGCTTAAAGCAGATGGAGTCCTCGTTCTCGTCTCCCTTGGAGGCTTCTTTGGGCCAGAGGCAAGTCAACTTCCAATCTCCATCCTGAAAGCAATCGTTGGCTTTTACCTCTTCTAACTGCGGATTCTTATCCTTGAGGGCATCCTGGATTGCCGAGCAAAGCGAACCGGTAACGCCTCGACCAAAAATGACCTTATCGGTAGGAATTGAGGAAAGAAGTGCTTTAAGACCGCCGTAATGATCGGCATGCTGATGAGTGATTACAATGGCGTCGAGGTGCGTAACACAAAACGGTGCAAGTGCTTCTAATACCGAATCATCAACGCCGGTGTCAACCATAATGGCACGCGAGCGGTCCTGTATGAGAATTGCATCGCCCTGGCCAATGTTGAGAACAACAAGACGTGCAGGTGAAAACGCAGGTAGAATGGACGAAAAGAAGAATATGCAGGCAAAGATTGCTATAGCTCCGGCATAAAGAATGTGCTTTTTTGGCGACGGCCAAAGCACGTAGAGAAGCACGGCACCACCAAGGAGCGCGAAAGTGGCAAGAGGTTCGGGCATGGTGAAATTGAGAGCGCCAAAAGGAACCGATCCTGCAAGCTGCGCGATAGCGAGAACGACTTTTGCACAGAGATCCGCCAGAAGGAGCGGAATGCTTCCAAGGATTGTCCCTAAAAAGGGTATGCAGCCCAAACAAACGGCGATAAGGCCGCTCAACATCAACGGCATTATGAAGGGGCCAACCAAAAGGGCGCTCAGCGGGCCTACAAGACAAAGACGTCCAAAGAACGCGCTTGACAACGGTGCGGTTGCGGTAGCGCAGACAACGCTTGCAGAGCCATCTTGCGTGATGCGATTATGCACCCACTTAAGGCTTCTGGAAAGCAGATGCGTTCCTTTGATTATAGGGATGTGCTGAAAGTATCGCTCTATGTTGTCTGCGGATTTCTTTAGCGGGCTCAACATTCTTTTGAAGGTAAAGGTCACCGTGCTCGCAAAAAGGCAGAGGGCCGCAACTGAAACAAACGAGAGTAAGAAACCCATATCAACACAGGTTTGAGGATTGTAAAGACAGAGTCCAAACCCTGCAATCCCGAGCGAATTCAAGCTGGAATTTCGTCTACCAAACAATGCTCCCGCATTTCCTAAAACGCTCATAATCCAAGAGCGTTGGGCGCTCACAGGAGCACCACAAAGGATCACGTATGCAGCACATGTAATGCAAAGAAGCATCACCTTCATCTTTTTTGACAGAGATGTGCTCTCCAGAAGCAGTGCGAGAACGCTTCCAACGATAGCAAGATGGGCTCCAGAAACAGCGATAATATGAGAGAGGCCTACTTCCCCAAAGCGCTCTTGGATTCCAGCGGTTTTGAGAGCCGGTTTATAGCCTAGGCACATTCCTGCGATAAGGGCCCGCTCTGAAGAGTCTTCTGGCTTCAGAACGCCCAGAGCTGCTTTCTTTACGCTTGCAGCTACCCCATAGAGGCCAAGGGGGGCTTGCTTCTCGAGGATTTTTGACACTTGAATCTGACCAATATAACCTTGTTGGTAGAGCGATGCGGCATATTCCTCATCTGAGCCTTGCTTAACAGTGCCAACGGCTTTAATGACCTCGTGAGCTTCTACGGATTCTGATACCGATACACGCACGAGGCCTAACAAAGCACCATCTTTGCTTGCTAGGGCTTTAAGGTTCCAGCCGTTATTGTTTTGCGTGGCATCGCCAACAGCTTCTAAAGAGAGCTTACTCACCGGAGTTTCTTGCAAGAGGTCAATTGCTTTATCTTGAGAAGCCGTTGCAAAAATAGTGGTCATTATCACGAGTAGAAACAGCGCGCACCCTGCAAGTAGTGGAAGAAGGTTTTGGGGCGCTCTGCCTCGCTGGGTGTGAATATATACAGTAATTGCAAGTGCGGCAATGGTAAAGCCAGCTCCGCACAGCAGCCAAACAAAGGGAATGCTACGGGAGAATAGAATTCTTCCAGCACAAATGGCAAGCACCGCGCTAATAAAGACAGGCGGGAGTCCTGGGCGTCTTGGAACTTGAGATTCTCTATTCATGCTTCATCGTTTTGTGGGCCCTTACTTAAACTTACCTGCCGTTCTTTATCCGCATTGGGCTCGCTCGCCGATGTGATCACTTGTTAAATTTTTTATCTTTGGTGCTCAGTCGTAAGTTTTGCAGCGCAAAGACAATGCTTTGCAATGCTCTACACACAGATGTGGCTTCTGATTTTTTCGAATTTTTTCTCTCCAATACCGGAAACGCGCATGAGATCCTCAATTGAGGTAAATGGACCGTTTTTTGTTCTGTCTTCGACAATGGCTTTAGCGGTAGCCTCGCCAATTCCCGAGAGCGTCTGGAGCGCTGTCTCATCAGCAGTATTGATATTTACAAGCCCTAACTGACTGCTGTTTGCGCTCCCTGCTGTCGCAGCTGTTGCATCACCAGATACAACGGCCTCCCCTGTCTTGGGAATATGGACCTTCTCTCCATCAGAAACCTTGGCTGCTAGGTTAATGGTTGTGACATCTGCATCTGCAGTGAGTCCTCCTGCCGCTTCCACTACGTCGTTAATGCGCAGTTCATCGCCATCTTTTGCCTGGAGAGAATAGAGCCCCGGCGTCTTCACCGCACCATCCACATGCACTGCAATCCTGGGTCCTGTCTGAACAACAGAGGTTTCCTCTAGCTCCTCCGTGTTGTCATCATCCACAATGGTCATACCAGGACTTGCAAAGGTGGCTTGAAAACAGCAAAAGACTACAAGCGCAATCGCGCTTCCCACAAGTGCATTGCGCACTGCGGGCTTGAGCCTAAGAAAACCTGCAACTAATCCGTTGGGCCCAATCTTTCCGGCTTCGGAGAGAAATGATACATTCCTTCTCCCGCTACCATGTTGAGAAGAATCAGTATACGGATTGGACATGCTGCCAGTGTTTTCAGAAAGGAGACGACTATCGTCGTCTCTCTCTTCAGATCTCCTGCTGCTTTTTCTAAAGAATGTGGTTTTTTCAAGTTGAGTGCCAACCTGATGAGGCTGCGCCATACGTCCTTCCTCTCCCGTGAGGTGTCAGATGGCACAACCCTACGGGAAAGGTATTACCAAAAGCTAACCGATTCAAGACAAAAAGCTTACCGCGCCTTATAGGCAGGGCACGCATCAAAATCAACGTGCTCGGTAGCATTAAGAAGTTTTTCAATCATTTCTTCTACGGGAAGCGCTTCCCAAGCGCTATGGATATCCTTCAGACGCGCGTGCGTCTCAGGCTTCTTGGGCATAAAAAGCGTGCAACAATCAGGCGCCGTTGTTGCCGAAATCTCAAAGGTCTCCAATTCATGCGCGCGCGCAATAATTTCTTGCTTGTCCGATCCAATAAGCGGGCGCAGAACAGGAAGATCATATACAACTTCTGCAGTAGCGTAAATGTTTTCTAGTGTCTGAGACGCCACCTGTCCCAGACTCTCACCAGTACAAAGCGCCTTAGCATGCTCAAGCTGCGCCAGACGATCGCAGACGGCGTACATCATCCTTCTATACATGAGAATCCGGAGATTCTGAGGAACACTTAAGGCGATCTCTCGCTGGACCTCACCAAACGGCACAATATAGAGGCGCCCAATGATTCCTGAGTCATTGAGCTTTTTGCAAAGTTCTTCGCAAAGCTCTTCGGAATCTTGGGCAACCATAGGTCTTCCCGAGAAATGCACAGGCACCATAACGGCACCGCGGCGTCCCAACATCCACGTGGCTACCGGAGAATCAAACCCGGATGAGAAGAGCGAGATAACCTTGCCAGCGGTTCCCACCGGCAGTCCACCAACGCCAGGAAGCGAATACGCATACGCATATGCATCGCTTTGATGAATCAGGAGGTGGACGGTGATATCTGGTTTGTGAACATCTACTTTTAACTGGGGAAAGGCCTCGCAGAGCGCACTGCCCACGAGTTGGTGGAGCTCAAGCGTGTGCAGTTCGTACGTCGTTGCACTGCGCTTGGCGTGAACTTTAAAGGTTGTATTCTGACTACCCTCATGGACCTCGTTTGCATCAAGTGCATCTTGCAACACGCGTTTTGCAGCTCGGCAATATTCAGCGGGCACTTGTTTTGTTTTGTACGCGAGCGAGACGCGTGCAACCCCGGGAATCTTTTGGGCAATTTGAAGGGCTTTTCGGATAGTGTCTAGAGAATTATTGTTAGCTGACAGTTTCTCATGAGCTACAGCGGGACCTTCTACGGAGGCCCTGTGTGCATTCTCAATTGATGCATCAGAAGCTCCAGAAAATGGTTCAGCCCTATCCAGAGTTTCAATTAAGACATAGCCGGAGATACGTCTCACCTGGACCTCCAGGGAAGACAAAGAAGCTTTTAAATTGATAATGAGTTGCTTCTCAAAGCGAGAGCGATTTTTGCCCTTAAGCCCAATCTCGTGATAATGCACGAGACATACAGGCGTTAAAAAAATTTCCGAGCACATTCCTTCCACCGACTGATTGTGCAGCGAGGGCGACGGGTAAGACGATTGAGACGAGAGAGACGACGCTGCTTGCGTGACTAGTTGTTGGTGTCACCGCTGGAGAGCGTTTCGTAAAATTCTTCTTGATTATAGCTCAGGACACCATCTTCGATCTCATTTAAAGCTGTACCAATGGAATCCTTGCCCGAAAGAACGGTAGTAATATCGTCCAAATCTTGTACAGCCATAACACGCAGGTGCTGGCCGTGCAACATATTATGAATATCAGTAGCACGCTTGGACGCGATGGAGCACAGAAGGAAAGGGTTCTCCTCGGTCTTATCGAGCAAATCATCTATTTGAGGGTGTGTAATTGACATCATGTCTCCTCGTTTTCGTAGGCCTGAAGGATTATCAAAAGCTCATTGGTAGCACGTTCAATGTCGTCATTTACGACAATTTCATCATAGGTGCTAGATAATACCATTTCTTTGGCCGCATTGTTAAGTCTGAGTTCAATATCTTTATCTGACTCGCTTTTACGTTTGCGCAGCCGCTCCTCCAAATCATCCAAATTTGGCGTTTCCACAAAAATGAGAACGGTATTAGGGAAGAGATCTTTCACAGATGTTCCTCCCTGCACATCTATCTCCAGAATACAGCTATTCCCCTGGTTCATGATGCGCTCCACCTCGCTTTTAAGTGTCCCGTAGCGATGCCCGTGCACATAGGCTGACTCTATAAACTCTCCCGCATCTTCTCGGGCGAGAAACTCGCTATCAGAGAGGAAGTAATAGTCGCGGCCATGCACCTCTCCCTTACGCGGACGCCGCGTTGTGCACGAAATAGCTACATCTAACAAAGAACGCCTGTTGCGAACACGCGCAACAAGCGTTCCTTTACCGGCACCCGAGGGTCCCGAAATTACAAATAAGCGAGGACGCAAGAGTTATTTGGAAAGGATCTCGAGCAAGGCCTCACGTTGACGGGCACCAAGACCCTGAAGGCGGCGCTTAGGAGAAATGTCAAGCTCTGCCATGATCTTTTGTGCTTTTGCTTTTCCGTAACCAGGAAGCGACTCAATAAGAGCGCGAACAGGCATACGGCAGGCAGCGGGGTCTGTAGACTTAAGAACTTGGGCCACAGTGACCTTCTGCTCTTTAATCTTTTGACGAAGCTCTGCGCGAGCGTGGCGGGCTGCAGCAGCTTTCTTAAGATTCTCTGCGCGCTGCTCTTCGGTTAGCTGAGGAAGTGGCATAGTCATTCTCCTATCTTGTAGAAACTTACAACACAGCTTTAATTCCAAAAGCACTTTTCACTTTTGAAATTCAACAGTGCCTATTATGCCTCTACCTTGTAATTTATGCAAACTGTTTTTGATTTTTTTTGATTGGGCTCCACACTTGTTGCAATATGCACCGTGCGAGGAGGCCTGGGGGAGAATTCTCTAGCGACTAAGGTTTCTAGACCCTAAGGATTGCGGAGTGCTTCCTGTGGCACAGAGTTCACAGTCTACGGGGTCCCAGCTTTGTGCTGCGAACTCTAAAAGTCCCCAGTATGGAGCCGAGAATTTCTTGTCTGTCTTGCGATCTATAAGTGAAACTACGCCCACTACCTCGCCACCCGCAGCGCAAACCAAGTCTTCAACCTCTTTGACCGAGCCACCTGTGGTGACGACGTCTTCAGATATTAAAACACGCTCGCCCGGCGCAACTTGGAAGGAGCGGCGCAATTGCATAGCACCATCTTTTCTCTCGGCAAAGATGAATTTCTTACCCAAAACATACCCCACTGCGAAGCCAAACGTGATGCCCCCCACCGCTGGACTCACCACAACATCCACGGACTCCAAAACAGAGGCAGGAACTTTTTTAAGTGCTTGAGCGGCAAGTTGCACGGTGAGGCGCGGCGATTCCATGACGCGTGCACATTGTACGTACGTGTCTGAATGACGGCCGCTCGTCAAAACAAAATGGCCGTGCTGTATGGCCTCTGTTTCCTCAAAAATGGCGATTAACTCCTCGCGGGGTAGCTCATTACTATCTTGCAAGTTTTGAAAAACTGACGTGTGGTTCATGGCAATCCTTTTCTTATGTCGTATAGCTATTTGAGGACTTCTTCAACTTCTTTAAGGCATGCATCGAAGGCTGCAATGGGATCTGCAACGCCTGTGATGGGGCGTCCAATTACAAGCTGAGAAGCGCCTGCCATCAGAGCATCCGCTGGCGTTGCAATGCGGCTTTGATCGCCTGCGGCCGTGCCCGCTGGACGGACTCCTGGTGTCACAATACGAGGGCTCGTACCCAACAGTTCGCGCAATTTACCTACTTCTTGAGGTGAACACACAAGCCCATTTGCTCCGGACTCAATAGCCAGCGAAGCCAATGTATCCACTTCAACGTCGAGCGGTTTCTCAATACCAACGCGCTCAAGTGTTTCATTGTCAAATGAAGTAAGAATAGTAATGGCTACAGTCTCCGTCACCTTTTCTTGTTTGAGAGCTGCGATACCTGCTTGCGCAGCCTGCACCATAGTGGGGCCACCAAGCGCGTGAAGGGAGAGTAAGTCCGCACCCGTAGAGGCAGCAGATGCGGCAGCGCCTTCAACTTGATGCGGTATATCGTAGAGCTTCAAATCCAAAAAGATATTGAAGCCTTGTTTGTGAAGTTCTTCAATGATTACAGGTCCTGCTTTATAAAAAAGCGTCATTCCCACTTTCAGCCACGTGGCATGACCAACGAGCTTATCGGCAAGAGAGATAGCTTCCGCCGGCGGACAGTCAAGTGCCACGATAATGCAATCGCGCGGATTTCCGGTTTGCGCTGCGTATGCAGTTTCTAACATTCAAAGGCTCCAATCAGGTCATTGATATCGCTTGCACCTTGAGCGGCTACCCACTCGGTAAGTTCTCTAAGGATGCGAATTGGTGAGGTGGGGTCTGATAAGGCGGCAAATCCTACCGAGACGCATGTAGCACCCGCAAGGATAAACTCTGCAGCTTCGGCTCCCGTCGTCACGCCGCCCATGCCATTGATGGGCAGCGAGGTAGCTTGTGAGGCTTCCCACACCATGCGAAGAGCTATGGGATGAAAGGCCGGACCGGAGAGACCGCCGGTGGGGCGGGCAATTTTTGAACGATGCGTATTAATGTCAATTGCCATGCCCGGAATGGAGTTAATAACCGAAAGAGCGTCTGCTCCGGCATCCTCAAGAGCGCGGGCGGTATCGGCAATGTTGACCGGAGCCATCTTTACCAAAAGAGGACGGCTGGTGAGCGGGCGAACAGCCTTTATAACTTGCGCGGCAGACTCTGGCGTTGCGCCCCACGCGCAGCCTGCAGAGAGATTGGGGCAGGAAATATTGATTTCAAAACCAGCAGCCCAGGGCGCTGTTTCCTCAAAGCGGGAAAGAGCAGCTTGGTACTCCTCGAGAGTATGACCAGCCACTTGGCAAATTACCGCGGTTCCTTTCTCTGAGAGGTTCTCCAGATACTCGCTATTGTCCTTGATAAACCCGTCAACCCCGGGATTTTGAAGGCCCACCGAATTGATGATGCCACCGTAAACATCTGCCATGCGGGGACCATCGTTGCCGGGCCACGGGTCAATGGCAACGCCCTTGGTAGTAATAGCGCCAAGCTCAGAGACGTCAAAGAAGTTTTCAAATTGCCACCCCTGACCAAAGGCACCTGACGCGGTGTTGAGGGGATTCTTCATGGCTATGCCGCCCACGTTAACGGCCATCTTGGGCGTCTCAGAAAGATACATGTTCTTTTCCTCCATTGCTACCACACCACCTCTCGTGCGTCAAAGACGGGGCCCGCAACACAGGCTCCCTTCATACCATCCACCGTGCGCACAGCACACGTAGCACATGCTCCAAACCCGCACGTCATACGCCTTTCCAGCGAGACTTGACACGGTATGTCATGCTCATGTGCAACGTGCGCCATGGCCTCCATCATCATTGGAGGACCGCAGGTAAGAATTGCATCATAGTAGTCGCCACCTACACGTTTAAGGAGATGCTCCGTGATTTCTGCAGCGTTTCCTTGCTCTCCTGCGCTGCCGTCGTCCGTGGCAAGCACAAGGTCGCCGCAGCCGGTAGTATTCAGCACCTCTTGGCCATAAAGATGCTCAGCCGTGCGAGCAGCTAAGATGCAATCAAAAGGAATATGCTCTTCTGCCAAAGCGTGCGCGGCACTCAAGACAGAGGGCACGCCACAACCACCCGTGACAAGCAACGTGCGCTTCTTGCACGCTTCTACTTTCCAACCATGTCCACACGGTCCCACAACTTCAGTGCTCTCTCCTCTCTCCATCCTGGCAAGCGCCTCAGTACCAGGACCAACCACTGCATAGAGCGTTTCTACTGTGCCATTTTCTTTATCGGCAGTTGCATAGGAAAGCGGAATCTTTGCTAGCTGACGAGGTTCATCTGCAACTGCTATGGTAAAGAACTGTCCTGGGAGCAGCTCCTGAGCAAGTTTTGGGGCTTTGAAAACCATGCGCCAGAGATTTTTGGCAACCTGTTCGTTTTGCAGAATCTCGACGCTCTGCAAATATGATGGAAGGGTCTGTGACAAGGTCGCTCCTTTCTGAGTCACTTTCTGAGCCAAGTAACACCTAGCTTTGATACGTGATCACTCCGTCTTTTATAACGGTAACCGCAGCTCCTTGGAGCGTACTCCCCAAAAACGCAGAGTTCTTGGACTTGGATTGCAGATACTCTGTATCCACCGTCACCTTCTTCTGGGAATCCAAAACGGTAATCGACGCGACAGAACCTGGCGCAAGCGTGACCGGTCTAAGACGAAGAATCGCTCTTGGATTAATGGCCAACAGTTCAACAAAGCGCGCAAAATCCAGAAGCTTTTTCTTGGCCATATACGAGAGGAGTAAAGGAACCGTTGTCTCTAGACCCACGGAGCCAAAAGCGGCAAGCTCAAACTCGCAGTCTTTTTCATGGGCAGCGTGAGGTGCGTGATCTGAAACCACCGCGTCAATCGTCCCGTCCAGTACGCCTTCCAGAAGCGCCTCAGCATCCTCTTTTGTACGAAGCGGCGGATTGACCTTGAGGTTAGTGTTATACGTATCGGTGATGTCGTCTTCTGTAAGGAAGAGATGTAGAGGCGTAACCTCGCAGGTAACGAGCAAGCCTTCTTTTTTGGCCTCGCGCACAAGCTCGAGCGAGCGCTTAGTGGAGATGTGAGCAATGTGCAAAGGACAGCCAGTAGAGCGACTAAGGGCAATGTCGCGCGCCACTTCAGCTTCCTCGGCCAAGCCGGGCCACCCAAACATTCCCAAGCGAGTACTTGCGCGACCAGCGTTAACAACGCCTTTACCAGAGAGATCGTCTACCTCGCAATGCGCAATAACGGTGCGATCAAACTGACTGACGTATTTCATGCACGTACGCATCATAGAAGCCGATTGGACGCCATGACCATCGTCCGAGAAACCAGCAGCTCCAGCCAGGACCATATCGCCAATTTCTGCAAGCGACTCGCCCTTTTCTTCTCGCGTGAGGGCACCGATGGGATGAATGTTGACCAGTCCCACCTCTTCGCCGCGCGCCCGTTGATAGGCGACACTGGCGCCCGTATCGCACACGGGATCTGTATTGGGCATGGTGGCAACATCGGTGAAACCGCCATGCGCGGCTGCGGCAGAACCCGTGGCTATATCTTCCTTATACTCTAGGCCGGGATCTCTAAAGTGCACGTGCATATCAACGAGACCTGGGGTGATCTCAAGGCCTGTACAATCAACAACCTGCGCGTCGGGCTCGTCAATGTTTTTCTCGGCACGGGCAATATTGCCGTCAACAATCAAAATATCTATGACGTCGTCTAGATCAATCTGGGGATCGTGGGCGTGCCCACCTTTAAGCAACAGCATCCGCATCACCTCCAAGGAGTAAATACATTTCTGCCATGCGAGTAAGAACGCCGGCATGGACTTGGCTAAGGATCTTTGCATTTGGAGCATCTGCCGACTCAGCAGCTATTTCCATACCTCGGTTGAGAGGGCCTGGATGACAGATGATTGCGCCTTCTTTCATGCGTTTCAAACGGGCCTCATCGAGGCCGTAGAGGCGAAAATACTCACGAGGAGAAGGAATAGCAGCTCCCTCCATGCGCTCAAGCTGCACACGGAGGAGATAGATGACATCACATGAATCAAGCACCTCATCAAAATGAGCAGTCTGCGTGGCACCAAAATATGCTGGATCTGCAACTTGAAAGGTAGGGGGCGCAACGAGAACTACCTCTGAACCCATTGTTTTGAGTGCAGGTGCCAGAGATCCACAGACGCGTGAATGCGAAAGGTCACCCACAATGGCGACTTTGAGATTATCGAGGTGGCCAAAATGCTCACGAATGGTATAGAGGTCGAGAAGCGCCTGAGTAGGATGCTGGTGCTTCCCGTCTCCCGCATTGATGACTTTGGCATTCGTATTCTGCGTGATAAGTTGGGGCGTTCCAGCGTAGCGAGAGCGACACACAAACATATCTACATCCATGGCACTGATAGTTTGAATGGTGTCAGCTAAGCTTTCGCCTTTAACAACAGAACTGGAGGATCCTTCCATATTGAGCACGTCTGCCGATAAACGCTTTTCTGCAAGCTCAAAGGAGGAACGCGTGCGCGTTGAGGGCTCCAGAAAGAGGTTGACGATGGTGCGTCCAGCAAGAGTTCCACTCCTTCCTGAGGCTCTTCCTTCCTTGTCTTCAAAAGAGGCTGCAACATCAAGAATCTGCGTGATGTCTTCTGCCGTGAGTGATGTGGTATCAAGTAAGTGTTCAACACTTAACATATTGTTACTCCTGGTGTTACTCGTAGCATTATCCTTGGTATTTCCCCTGGTGTTGCTCGTAGCATTGGTCGCGGTGTTACTCCTGGGTTCTTGCATAGTTTCCTGGTCCAAATGATTTCAGAAACGCAACCGCACGTGCAACCCAAAACGCACCAGCCTTCCACCCCGATGTTAAGAGTGCATGATAGAGGCGCGGCGTTACGTGCTTATCAGGAGAGGTTTGGGTTACCAAAAGGTCAAAAAGCGGATCCTCATGCAAAAAGGCAAACCATTTCTGACGTTCTTCCTTGGTTTTATGGGCGGCAGGATCTTGCATACGCGCCAGCTCTGCCATGATGTAGCGCATATAAAGCGCACCCAAAAACTGGCGAGAGGCAAGCGTGTCAATATTGTTTTCCTCCTGATGGAGCTGGCTTGCCGCGATGCGCCGATGGCGCTCAATGAACGTGCCCTTGGTGAGGGAGAGCTGCTTTTGGCGTCGGAGATGGCGCTTGTAAACATAAAACGTATTAGCAAGAACGCAGATAGATTGCGCTCTTTCAAACATCTCAAGCGTAAAGAAAAAATCTTCTGAGTAGTGCTGCTTTGTTTCAAATCTTGTCTCGCCGATAAGCTCGCTCTTAAAGAACTTAGTATAGACGTGGTGCATAAGATCGTACGTTTCGAGGAACTGCACAACATGCGCGCGATTATCGTCTTTAAAGATGCCCATCCCGTCAGTTTGCTTAGAAGGAAAGCGTGCAGACTCTGGTACATGACGTTTGGAATAGGAAATATCACCACGCCTATTAAAGAAATCCTCCGTTACGCCCTCCACGACGATATCGGAGTTTGTAGTTTTAATGGCATTTGCAGCGGCACTGAGATAACCGGGAAGCGCCGTATCCTCTGCGTCCGGAAAAGCGATGTATCGTCCGCGCGCTGCGTCAATTCCGCGATTGCGGGAGGCAGGAAGTCCCAGATTCTCTTTATTATGAATAATGCGAACGCGTTCATCGCTTCCTGCCGCACGGAGTGCGCGAAGCATAGAGCGATCAGCGGTTTTATCGTCTATAAGAATGAGTTCGAAATCCTTAAAATCCTGTTCCAAAAGAGAGGTAACCGCAGCATAGACGTAATCTTCTACGCCGTGAATGCACATCACGAGAGAAAAGAGAGGCTCGCTCATGCCCTGCCTCCTCTCTCTTTTTGAACGAAATTGTTTTGGACAGTTTCTTTTTGAACAGCCCTGTTTTGGACGGCATTTTTTTGATTGGCATTGCTTTGTCTGGCATCGTTTTCGACGACACTTTGCTGAGTGACGGCGCTACGCTTTCTCACGGTTTGCAATTGACTCCATACAAAACGTAGCCCGTTGTTTCTCATCTCCTTGATGGCTCTGCGTAGAAGGTAACAGCTATAGGGAAGCGAAGAAATGCGTGGTACCGAGCGACCCTTCAAATGAAAAGCGGCCCGTTTGACCTGAGGGGAAATCTGAGGAACCGCCATGATGTCGTTTTCGTCCAAGAGTTCCACGATCCCCTGTACTTTTGCTGCCACCTCCGGCCTTGCGATTGCGTCAGTCTTTATGATGCGCTCAACATAGTTGAGCCCCACAACGGTAAGAGCACGTGCAGCGTCAACGTCATGCGGAGCAAGCCTTTCTTTGCGCGCCATCATCTCAGCAAACCTCTGTGGGGCAAAAGCTGAAACGTCCTTGGCAGAACTTGCTGCGGGATTGTCCTCAAAATAGCAATACAAGGGTTTATCGAAGAAGAGTACTTTTTTGGCCGCAAGCAATGTTTCTGTAGCAAAGGGGCCATCTACCCAAGCGGCTCCGGGGGCTTCCACAAACCGAATATTGCGCTCATTGAGAAATGCGCGGTGATACGCAGCATTCCATATGGAGGGATGAGAGGCCAGAAGGGATGCAATTTGCTTGCGCCCTAGTGTCTCTCCCGTGCGTGCGAGGTGCGCATACGAGCAGAGAAAGCGTGCTTCATGCATGTCCTCGCCATCTTTAAGAATACGCCAATACGTTGCTTTTACGATATCGGCCGAAGGCTTGCCCATCTTCTTTTGATCAAGAATAAAAGCAAAGAGTTCATCGAGCGCACCCGGTGCAAGGTAGTCGTCAGGCTCAAGAATGAGTATGTAATCTCCAGCGGCCTGAGATAGTCCAAAGTTCATCGCCTGTCCGTAGCCGCCATTAGCTTTCGTAAGAACGCGAACGCGAGAATCGTGTTTTGAGTGAGCTGCAGCAATCTCTGCCGTGGCGTCATTGGACCCATCGTCAATAACGAGAATCTCAAGAGGGGCGCGCCTGGTTTTCTCGGCACTGCGAAGCGCTTTGTCCAAAGTGGATGCGACGTTATAGGCGGGGACAAGAAGGGAGAAAAAGGGAGGTTCTTTTGAAGCTGATGCCTGGAGGCGCGGAGAAACCGTAAGCTCAGCCATCGCTACACCTGAAGCTTCTTGTAGGCGTTGCACACATCCTGGCACGGACCTAACATGCGCTGGCGTCCTTTCTCAATCCAGCAGACGCGATCGCAAATGCGCTCAATAAGCTCGATGGAATGACTCACAAGAAGCACCGTTACGTTATTAGAATTCACCAGCTCTTGAATGCGCTTCTCGCACTTTTGCTGGAAAAGGAAATCGCCCACAGAGAGCGTCTCGTCAACGATAAGAATGTCGGGCTCTGTAACGGTTGCAATGGCGAAGGCAATACGCGCCACCATACCACTTGAATAATTCTTAAGCGGCATATCCATAAAATCTTGAAGCTCAGCGAAGTTGACGATGTCGTCAAAATGCTCATCAATAAACTGCTTTTTATAGCCCAAGAGAGCACCGTTGAGGTAAATGTTTTCTTTTGCGGTTAGCTCCATATCGAAACCGGCACCCAGCTCAATAAGGGGAGCAATTGAGCCCGTTACACGAATATCGCCAGCGGAGGGCTCTAAAACGCCAGCGATACACTTAAGCATCGTAGACTTTCCAGACCCGTTCGTACCAACAAGTCCAAACGCCTCCCCCTTGTGAACCTCAAAGTTAATATCCTGCAAGGCGTGGAAAGGCTTAAAGAAGAGTTCACGGCGGGCAAGAGAAATAAAGTATTCCTTGAGCGAGTTGAGTTGCTCGGAAGCGATATTGAAGACTACGTCTACGTCAGAAACGGTAATAACTGACGGCTCCTTTTGCACTGCTTGTGCATGATTTTTGTCAAAGAATGCGCTGGGCACTCTTTGTGCTTTTGATGATCCAACGATATCCATTACGTAAAAACCAATCTAAATGAAGAGAATAAATTTACTTTCATTCTTCTTAAAAACCAGATATCCAATCCCCAGCGACACCAGTCCACAGGCAAGGCAGATGAGATTGTGCTTTAAAGATGGCGTGGTTTGATACAAAAGAATTGAGCGGAAATACTCTATGAACTGATACATAGGATTGAACTTTTCAAGGTTTTGAAGCCATCCAGGAAGAAGCGAGGGGTAGTAAAAAATAGGCGTGAGATAGGTCCATGCAATGATCACCACGCTCCAGAGATGAATAATGTCGCGAAAGAAGACGGCAAGTGTAGACAGAAAAAGGGAGAGTCCTATACAAAACAGGGTGAGATAGACAAGAAAGAGCGGGATAAAAATAAAGTTCCACGTGGGCATCACTTGGAAAAAGATCATAACCAACAAAATAGCTATGCAGGAAAAGCCAAAATTCACAAGAGCAAATAGAGCCTTTTCAATGGGAAAAACGTTGCGCTGAATCTTTACTTTTTTGAGAAGCGGAGCAGCTGCGATGATGGAGGTCATCCCCTGTGTTGTAGAGTCGTTCATAAAGGCAAACGTGACGTTGCCAATAATCAGGTAGAGAGGAAAGAGAACTGCAGGGAACTTATCGGAAGAACCACCACGCATCATGTGGGTAAAAACAATTGCCATAACGATCATCATGAGCAGAGGATTGAGCACAGACCAGAGGACTCCCAGAACGCTTCGGCGATACTTAAGCTTGAAGTCTTTTGTTACGAGCTCTTTGAGAATGAAACCGTTACGCTTGAAACCGCTGTTCCAAGTGGCATTTTCTATGCTCGCGTGTTTGCTTGAACCTTTATGGGACACCACGAATCAATCCTTGTCTTTAGCTCTGACTACTTTAGCACACCATTCCAAGACGGCGCGATAGGCGACAGATTTTTTTATCAATTTTTGCCGCGATTTTTTATCAATTTCCAACTAAAACGGAGCAGTATGCCTTATACTTATTGCTCGCTTATAGAAACACTCCTCGGTAGCTCAATGGTAGAGCCCGCGGCTGTTAACCGCGTTGTTAGAGGTTCGAGTCCTCTCCGGGGAGCCAGTTTTTTTGCATTCTCTCAGGACGTTATGTCCGCAAAGTTTCTTTCTTTAAACTCTTTTGTTTTAGTATTTGATACTTTGCTGTTTTGTTGCCTATTGCTTTGTAGCTTTTACTCTATTCGTTTTATGCTGCTGTTTAAGTAGTCAACAAGTTCCTGTATCTGCGAAGCCGGCGTTGAGGCTCCTGCAGTAATTCCAATGTGTTGCGCCCTTTCTTGGAGCTCTCTGATCATTTCAGACGTTATCTCTGCAGGCGACTCTATATGGTACGTAGGAACAATCTGGGCGCAGAGTTCTGCAAGACGAGTGGTATTTGCTGAATTCCTACCACCAAGCACCAACATCACATCTGTTTCTTTTGCGAGTTTATATGCATCTGCCTGACGATTCTTCGTGGCCTCGCATATGGTATTGGCTACCTCAACCTCAAACCCTGCCTCCTTCAAGGCCCTTTCAACCTGAGAAAAAAACTCTTTAGACTGAGTCGTTTGCGATAAAAGACCAATTTCTTTTTGAGCACCTCTTTCACGCAGCGCACTTATGAGCTTATCGGCTTCGTCTGAATTGCCTACTACATGCGCACGAGGTGCAAACCCCAGCAAAGATTCTATCTCCGGGTGCCCCTCCTCCCCTGTTATAACAATTTCAAGGTTCTTCGAAGCAAAAGAAGCGGCTGCCTCCTGCGCCTTTTTTACGAAAGGGCAGGTTGCGTCTATCAGTTCAAAACCTTTTTGCTTAAGCGCCTCAACCACTTGTGGAGCGGTTCCATGAGCTCGCAAGACAATGTGAGAGGCGCTAGGCAAGGCATTAATTTCATCTTCTGATAGGGAATGGACGCCGGCGTCTGCAAGCTTTTGGATAACACGTGGGTTATGGATCAGGGGACCAAAGGTGAAGAGTGGCCCGTCACCAGTAGCAGCATACACACATTTGAGGGCGCGGTTAACCCCAAAGCATGAACCAGCGTTTTTGGCGACCGTTATCCGAAAAGATTGGCAATCCATGACTTGAAGCGATTTTTCGTCTTTCATCGGGGCAGTTTTTATGCGTAGGTTGCGTAGGTACGGAAGAGTCTTTATCTACTCAACGCCCGGATGCTCTGAGCGCAACTCATCTCGCAGCCGATAAACGATATCCATTGCCATTGTCTCCATAGCTTCCAACTGTTCTTTTTTATCGGACTTGTCAAGTTCTTCAAAGGTAATGAAGCCATTTGTCTTAAAGAAAACGCGATGAGGTCGCGGGAACTTTATTCGAGCGCCTTCGGGACTTATGCGTTTCACCCCAATAACAGCAACCGGTAATACATCAGTCTTCGCGAGCTGGGCGATAAGAGCAAATCCTCCGTGGACTTCGGCAAGCTGTTCGTCGCTTCTTACGCGGGTCCCTTCGGGAAAGATAATGATGGATTCGCCCGCCATGAGTGAACGCTGAGCTCGGCGAACGGCCTTGATATCTGCCGTACCTCTCTCAACAGGTATTCCGCCAACGCGCGTAAAAACCCACCGTAAGAAATCATTCTTAAGAAACTCCTTCTTAAAGATGGCACGCAAATAGAGGCCATGGCGCCAAAACAGGAGCGTCATAATGATGGGTTCCACCATGGAAACATGGTTCATGACGAGCACAGTGCCCTTTTCTCGGCCTCTGAGCTTCAAAAATGACTCTTCCATTCCTTCACACTTAGTTGGGAAGTAAAGTTTAAAGAGACAATATAAAAAACAGGCCACAACCTGGTAAAGAATACGCGTGGGAAGAGGAAATTGTTTTATTGGATGATCAAAATAATCATCGAATGTATTGTGGAAGGCATGCATCTTTTCCATGTTTTTTCCTTGAGCGTGGGCTCTACAGTGAAGCAGTCTTTTGAATAATGAGGGAACGCACTTTGTCTACGGCCTGATCAAGCGTCAGGTGTGTGGTATCAAGATGTATTGCATCAGAGGCAGGTTTGAGCGGTGACTCTGTCCGTTCCTCATCAATGGCATCGCGCTGCAACATGTCGGCATAAATTTTCTCATAAAGCTGTTCGTCCTTCACGGCAGCGCCAGGTTTTGTGGGGTCTCCCCCCTCGCGCTCAATGGTACGACGCAGAGCTCGCTGTTGCGCATCGGCGGAAAGAAAGATTTTAATTTCCGCCTCAGGAAAGACAGCGGTCCCAATATCGCGGCCTTCGGCAATAATGTTGCGTTGGTTGGCAAAGGAGCGCTGACGCGCCACCATAGCACTGCGAACACCGGGGTAGAGAGCGACAATGCTCACGTTCTCATCGATCTGAGAGGTGCGAATGTCACGTGTTACCTCTTTGCCGTTTAGAAAAACGTTCTGTCCAAGCTCTGGATCTTCTGAAGCAACAGCGTCGCCAAATCGCACATCAATATCCTGGGCCGCTTGCTCTACGCTTGACTGGCTATGCACATTAATGCCATTCTCGAGGCAATAGAGCGTGAGCGCCCTGTACATCGCTCCGGTATCGAGATAGACAAAATCGGTGCTCTTTGCCAATGCACGAGACAGACTGGATTTGCCTGAGCCTGCCGGTCCATCAATTGCAACTATCATAGGTTCCTCTGTTTGAAAATTGCTTAGGTTTGAATGCGTTCACACAAAGGTATCTTACTTGTTAGTTAGCTTCCCAAGGGCGGCAATTTCGTCTTCCGTTAGATAGCGCCACGAGCCTTCTGAAAGATCTCCTATATCGAGCGTTGCAAAACGAGGGCGAAACAATGCCAAGACAGGATGGCCCAGGGCAGCAAGCATTCTTTTTACCTGATGCTTTTTACCTTCATGAATGCCCAACACAACGACCGAATCCCCCTCCCTCGGCTCTCCAACTTGCTGCAACCATCGCTTCTCCTGTGCATCCGATTGCTGCAGGAAATGTGCGTGAGCGGGTGCAGTACGACCATCCTCTAGTTCTATTCCATGCTCTAGGGCCTTGATGTCTTTACCAGAAACCGCTCCTTCAACTCGGGCGACATAGACCTTCTCTTTCTCGCAGCGAGGATGGAGCAATTCTTGGGCAAGGTCGCCGTCGGTCGTAAACAAAAGAAGACCCGTAGTGTCCTGATCAAGACGGCCAACAGGAAAGAGGCCGGGGTGTTCTTGAACGGGAATCAACTGCGCGACCGTTGGGCGAGAAAACGGATCAGACATAGTAGTGAGAACGCCTTTGGGCTTATGCAACATAAGGTAAACGGGCTGCCCTCCAAGATGGACGACTTTTCCATCCACGGCAACGATATCGGAGGAGGGATCGACTTTGCGACCCAGCTCATTAGCAATCTCGCCGTTCACCGTCACGCGACCAGCACTCATGAGATCTTCTGAACCTCGACGAGAGGCTACGCCGGCACGAGCCAAGAACTTCTGTAATCGCAGCGGGAATAGCTGAGCTTCCTTGGTAGAAGTGTCTTGGGGTTGCGGCATACCCTACTCGCCAAACTCTTCTTCAAGAATGTCGATCTCTTCTGCCGTGACCTCTTTGAGCTCTATATCAACTTCATCGCCAAGATGAACTGCACCGGAATCTGCATCTTCACCTGCGCTCTCAGCAAAGCCCCCAGGTTTTAAAGTCTTCTCAGCAGTGCCAGTTTCTATTGCGTCGCCAGAAAGAACAAAAGATGTTTGTGGACTAGAGAGGCGCTCGCGGATGAACGATTTTGCCTCTTCAGAAGGAGCAAAATCCTCCAAGTTGGGAAGGTCCTTCGTACTGGCTAAGCCAAAATGTTCCAAGAATTGTTGGGTTGTTCTATACGTCTTAGCGCCCAGTCCTGCATCTTTTTCGCGCGAGCGGCCAGCTTCGCGCACGTAGCCTTTTTCAATGAGCGAAGAGAGAACGCCATCAGAATTGACGCCTCTGATTGCCCTTATTCCCTCGCGTGTGACGGGCTGATGATAGGCTACAACAGCAAGCGTTTCCAAAGCTGCCTGCGAGAGTTTGGATTTATCCCAAGACAGCACGAGGGCTTCCACCTCTTCGTGATAATCGGGTGCCGAGAAAAGCCTCCAGCCTCCGGCAATTTCGCGCAACCGTATGCCGGCTCTGCGCTCTTCATAACCTGCTTGTAGTGCGCGGAAGTTTTCCTGAGCGGTTGCTTCTTCAATTTCGAGGATCTCTGCAATCTCTTTGGGCTTCAAGGGCTCCGTGGAGACGAAGAGCATGGCCTCAAGAGCAGCCTCTAAGTGCTTTCTGTCCTTATCGTATTGCGTCATGTCATGCGTCCTTTTCCGCAGGTTCTTTATCATTATCGTCTTGATTCGTGGCGTCATAATCTGTAGTGGATCCCGTATATACGGGTGCTCCCTCTATGCGGTCAACATCGATGTCTTCAAAGACGTGCTTCTGATGAAGCTTAATCGAACCAAACTTGTAGAGTTCCAAAAGCGCTAGGAGAAGCACTACAACATCTTCTGACCTCTTCTCGTCGTTTAAGAGCTCGGAAAAAGAGGTGTGTGGCGTTTTTTGAATACGCGTATCAACGTGACGAACCGCAAGCGCGACAGGTATGCGCTTAGGGGCGATGTGATTTGCCTCGATCAACACTTCTTCACGCCGCGCATCGACTTCCGCGCAAAGGCGCGCCAAATCATCGATAGTGACATGCTCCACATAATCAGGCATCACATGCAAATATTCAGGTTCTGGACCCGCCGTTCGCACATGCATCTTGGATTCCGTCTCAAGACGAGCACCAAGGGCGGCAGCAACGTCTCTAAACTGCTTGTAAGCAATAAGGCGCGCAATAAGAATCTCTCGAGCATCTTCCGGACTGACATCTTCAGCGTCTTTCTCGGCAAACGGATCTTCCGGCTCGTGGTAGCCCAGCAGTGCGCGGCTCTTTATCTCAAGCAACGTGGAAGCAACGAGTAGAAAATCTGAAGCTACATCTAGGTCAAGAGGCTGGTCTTTGTCTACTGTGAGGGCGGTTACCTCTGCGACATATTGATCGGCAATCTCTGTGATAGAAAGGGCTGCAATGTCCACCATCTTCTTGGTAACAAGACGCAGCAAGAGATCAAACGGCCCGGAAAACATAGTGGTATGAACGGTATAACTCATACGAAACACACCCTCAAAATGCCTTCATAGACAGCCGACGCAGTGACATCAAAGTACCAGCCAAGCGGGCTTACGTGAAACATCATAGGAAAGACGTAGAGCACGACGATAAGAATGGGCAAGGAATAGCGTGAGATTTGGTAGTACGTTTGAAGGGCCCGTCCCTTAAGAAAGAAGGCAATGATATGCGAACCGTCCAGGGGCGGCAACGGAATAAGATTAAAAAAGCAAAGGATGAGATTGGCCCAAATATAGAGATTGAGAATTTGAACAACCCAGTTGAGCGGGGAGGTTGAAAAAGAGAACTGCGCCGATGTTGCCAGAAGCGCGCGGAAGGATGTGGGGACCATGTGCCCTATAACAAAAAGAACAACAGCTCCCAGCAGCACCTGAATGAGATTAGAAGCAGGGCCAGCAAGCGCTACCAACAATTCGTCTACCCGTCTGTTGCGCAGTCGATAAGGATTGTAGGGAACAGGTTTTGCATATCCAAACACTGGGCCGCCCATAAGCATCATGCAGAATGGCAAGATAAGCGAGCCAAAAACATCAAGGTGCGCAAGAGGGTTAAGCGTGAGTCTCCCCTGCTCCTTGGCCGTATTGTCCCCGCATTTATAAGCAACCCAGCCGTGTGCTACCTCGTGAAGCGAAGCTGAAAGCATCACGATTATGACCACGATAAGATCGCGGATAAGTGCTTCTGGGGTAACGTTAATCATGAATTGTTAGCTACTCGTTTTTTTCTATTCTTCTTCTAAGCTCTTCTGCTAAGCTCTTTTGTTTTTCTTTTGCTGTACTTCTACTATGCTCTTCTGTGTTTCTTCTGATTGACTCTTTTGTGTATACGCTGACGTTCTGCAATCAGTACTTATCGGCCGTACAATTGAAGCCGTTGTTTGTATAAGCGAGCTTGACGTATCTATTAGATACGCGCAAACAGAACCAATCTAGCACAAAAAAAAGAACGCCGAGAAGACAAAGGTCTCCATGGATGGCTCCGCCAAAGGGGGTCAAAACCAGGAGCGCCGCGTTTCCCCCGAAGGGTGCGACAGCAGAAAAAAGAGACACAAGCTCAACGAGATCAAAGCGCGCCGAAGTACCAAAGAGAAGGAGGCACACCAGGAGCGTTATGAGCAGCGCAAGCATGCGAAAACAAAACGAAAGAATCCGCAAGACTATAGTTGTTGTGTTGTGCATCGAAGTAATTATTCCGTTACCTTGTTATTCTGCTGCATCGCTATTCCGCTACCTTTGAGGAAATCTCCGCTTCCCATATATTTAGGAAGATAACTTATTCATTTTCCTCGCAGAAGTGATCTCTTCCAATTTTAAAGAAAGCTCCAGCCATTCATCTTCCAATGCGGTAATATCCTTTGATACCTTAGGATATTCAGCCATGGCATTATCAAAGAGTTCCTTATTCTCGTAAGTTGCGTTATCCGCGAGCAAGTCCATCAGCTCTTGATAACGTTTCTTCTTCCTACCGAGAAGCTCCTCAATCTGTTCCATCCGTTTCTTAGGGGCGGCAATAAGCTGGTAGCTGCGATTCCGCTCCTCAGCCTCTCGACGTTTTTGCTCCTTAGACTTAGGACCGCTCGTGCGAGGACGGGAGGGCGACGTTGTCGGTTCGTCTGGCGTAGCATCTAGGCTCGCGCTTGAGGATGAGCTTGGTAAAGCGTTTGAGGTGGAGGTTGAGGCAGCCCTTGATTGAGCAGTTTGCGATGACGCGGTTTTGTCGGAAGGAGCAGCTTTATTGGAAGCAGAGAAGGCACCCGAGACCTCTCCTCTATCCTTCTCCTTCAGGTTTGCCCTTTCCAGGTCAGCGCGTTTGTAAAGGTAATAATCAAAATCCCCCTCAAAAACGCGCGCTGTTCCGTTTCGAACATCAACAACTTTATTTGCTAGAGAACGGACGAGTGCCTCATCATGAGAGATGAGGATAATCGTTCCCGCATACTGCTGAAGGGCCGCTTCCAAAACAGAAACGGAATCAATATCAAGGTGGTTAGTGGGTTCGTCTAAGCAAAGCAGAGGTGCTGGCTTTACAAGCATTTTTGCAAGTGCAAGACGCGCCTTTTCTCCACCGGAAAGCTGGGCTACCCTTTTCTCAACATCATCGCCCGTAAAGAGAAAGGCACCTAGGAGGCGCCGCTGTTGTGTTGTTGTCCAAGAAGTGGCTGCTTCTCCCAGCTCCTGTAAAACAGTATGGGATGCGTTGAGAGCATCGCTGGTATGCTGTGCGTAGTAGGCAACTTCCACGCCATTTCCTAGTTCTACGCTGCCTGTCGTTGGCTCGATGGTTTGCGCGATGAGCTTCATGAGCGTCGATTTTCCGGCGCCATTGGGTCCCACAAGCGCCACGCGATCGCCACGGTAGAACTTGAGACTAAGGTCCTCATAAACTGTGTGAGGAATCTTTTGGGAAGCTTCGTGTCCTGGAGCGGCCAAAGCTTTCTCGTACGTTTTACTCACGTGCTCCAAATCAACCACTAGGTCCTGCGTTCTTTTAGGTTGCGGAAAAGTAAAACGAACCTGATGGGTCTTCTCGGGGAGAACAACGAGATTTTGCTTGATTTGCTCGATGCGCGTCATGCGTTCTTGGGCAGCCTTTGCCTTGGTCGCCTTATAGCGAAACTTATCAACAAAAACTTGCATGTGAGCGATTTCTTTCTCCTGTGCTGCACGTTTGGCTCTGAGTTGCTCAAGGTTTGCTTCCCTGAGCTTGAGATGTTTGGAGTAGTTGCCTACATACGTTCTGAGAGTACGGTTTTCAAGAGCGGCTACATGATCAACGGTTGCGTCCATGAACGAACGATCATGGCTCACGATAAGTACTGTTCCTGTATAAGTTGAGAGGAACGATTCAAACCATCGCACGGACTCCAGGTCTAGATGGTTGGTTGGCTCGTCTAAAAGGAGGATGTCAGGATGCTTGAGCAAGAGCTTTGCGAGTGCAAGGCGCATTTGCCAGCCCCCTGAAAATTCATTTGCAGACTTTGAGAAATCACTCTCCGAGAAGCCCAGGCCAGCCATTATCTGTTTTGCCTTCGCTTCAAGCTCGTAGCCGCCAAGCTCCTCAAACCTGTGTTGGGCGTTTCCGAGAATATCAAGGTGTTTTTGTTGCTCTTGCGCATGGTCTTGCGCGTCCTCTTGCGCGATTTCTTGCGCCGTGCTGAGAGTTGAAGGCTCAGGTATTCTTGCGAGTGCCTCTTGCGCATGTGCGATGGTCTTCTCGAGTTCCTTAATTTCCTTTACGGAGTTGACGACCTCAGAGAGTGCGGGCTCGCTCGTGGGAGCATGAACTTCCTGCTCCAAATAACCAAGTGACGTATTCTTCGCCAGTGTGATGGCGCCTTCGTCAGGCACTTCTTGTCCCAAGATCATTCTGAGAAGGGTAGTTTTTCCTGCGCCATTAGGACCTACAAGTGCCCATCGCTCCCCCTTGTTCAGTTGAAGCGTAGCGCCCGCATATAGAACTTGCGGTCCAAACGATTTGGATACGTTGTCAATGAAAAGTAACATGGCCGTCTATTATAAAGGGACTGGCACGCCTGTGTGCCAGGAGCATTATTCTTCTAGGCGTGGCAACCGTGGAAAAAAGAAGTGGTGGGCGATACTGGTTTCGAACCAGTGACCTCTGCCGTGTGAAGGCAGCGCTCTACCCCTGAGCCAATCGCCCACGTACAAGACATATTAGCAAGCTGCGCTGCGATCGTACACGTTCAAACATGCGCGCATGCTAAAGCACAGAGAAAAATAGTAGCAGATGTACCCCAATGAGGTCCCGAGAACTTCAATATCGATTGGAGACCCTAGAAGTAGAGAAAAGATTAGTAATCAAGGGATTGAAGAAGCTGAGGTTATTCCAGCAATCCCTTGTAAATTTTTTCAAAAGAAGCTTGCTAGGGCGCGTTAGTGTTGCTTAAGAATTTCAGCGTTGCTCAAGAATTATTCAGAGGACCAACCTAACAGCAAATTACTTCAGAGATGCCTTGTAAACTTTGTTCCCAAAATAAAAACCGAATACTGCGAGCACAGCTCCCACTACAGAAATTCCTGCACCCCAGGAATCAAACCAAAACTCCGCCTTCTGCATCACCAAGGCCAACACTCCTCCGATAAAGAGAAGACACACCTCAAAAATGGTTAGAACTAACGCCGACGCATTAAAGGAAGATGCCTTGGAGGGTGTCGTGGATCCTTTGATGCCTGTTCCAGAGACAACAAAGCCCAAAATGGCTTGAAGACACGCTATTGCCGAGACGAGAATACCTTCTGCATTCCAGCCAAGCGAACTCGCCTCAATGATAGTAAGGAGCGTATATATCAGAGCAATGAGCCCCCAAACAATAAATACGAGGCTGATAACTTTCATCGCTTTTCTCTCTGGTGACATACGTCCTCCTCTGTGGTTCTATCGGACCTTAATCTTCCATGTAATCTTTTAGACGTCCTGAACGCGAAGGATGGCGAAGCTTTGCAAGCGTCTTAGATTCAATTTGACGAATGCGCTCACGTGTGACGCCAAACTCTCTGCCTACTTCCTCAAGTGTGCGAGGATGTCCATCTTCAAGACCAAAGCGCAGCTTAATAACCTTCCGCTCCCTGTCGGCGAGAGAGTCGAGCACTTGGTTAAGTTGCTCGCGGAGCATCGAATCGCTTGCGGCCTCTTGCGGAGCAACTGCTTGCGTATCTTCAATAAAGTCCCCAAGACGCGAGTCTTCTTCCTCACCAATAGGTGTCTCAAGACTCACCGGTTCTTGACTAATTTTTTGGATTTCACGCACGCGTTGCGCGGTTAAATCCATCTTCTCGCCAATTTCTTCGGGAGTTGGATCGCGCCCAAGCGTTTGCAAAAGATCTCTTTGGATGCGCACAAGCTTGTTAATGGTTTCAACCATGTGAACAGGAATACGAATTGTTCTTGCTTGATCTGCAATCGCGCGCGTAATGGCTTGACGAATCCACCAGGTAGCATACGTAGAAAACTTAAATCCTTTGGTGTAATCAAACTTTTCAACAGCACGGATAAGACCAAGATTTCCTTCCTGAATTAGATCGAGAAAGAGCATGCCGCGCCCCACATATTTCTTTGCAATGGAGACAACCAGACGGAGGTTGGCAGAGATCAAATCCTGCTTTGCTTCCATTCCCATTTGTTCCACGCGCGTCAATCGACGTTGTTCTGCACGCGTCAGTTTAAGCTCTCCCCTTTCAAATGCCGTTAGTTTACTTTCGGCATCCGTGCCAGCCTCAATCTTCATGGCAAGATGAACCTCGTCAGCAGCTGTCAAGAGGGGAACTTTTCCAATCTCCTTGAGGTACATACGTACAGGATCTTTAGTGAGCATTATTACCGAGGTATTAATACGCGAACGGCGACCAGTGCGTCTCTTCTTAGCATGATTTGTGGCGGCCGTTTTTTTGTCATCTTCGCCCATATCTTCATGGCCTCCAACGACTTCGGTTTCCAGGAGGAGTTCTGCTGCACGGCTGGAGCCTGTTGGGTTATCGATACTAATGCCGTTTTCACGAATGGCATTGTAGAGACCATCGAGCTCTTTAGATGAAACGTTTACGTCTGAGAGCGCGACTTGAATCTCTTCTTCTGACAAGATGTCGTTGTTGGACTTTGCTTTCTTTACGAGATCCTGCTGGATGCCTTCGAGTATTGCTGTGGTCTTTGCAGAGGTCTTAGCAGCATTTTTTGTAGAGATCCTTCCAGTGCTATTTGCAGAAGTCTTCTTAGGGGACTTTGCCGTGGTCTTAGCTTTAGTTCTAGCGGGACTTTTCTTCGCTTTTTCTGCGTTAGAGGCCTTCTTGCCTTTTGGCTGAGTGGTGGCTTTTGTGCTGCGCGGCGAGGTAGCAGTTTTTTTGCTAGCTGAAGAGGACTGCTTGACTTTGGCTGTAGCAGAAGTGCGCGCTTTACGTGTAACGGTATCTGTCTTTTTGGTACTTGAGGCAGACTTGACTGACTTAACCGACTTGGCAGCCTTGGATACTTTGGAATCCTTATCAGCCTTGGTAGCCTTGGTAACCTTAGCAGTCCTGGAGGACTTGATAGTACCTGCTGTTTTGGTGGTCTTAGCAGTCTCAGCTGTCTTGCAAGACTTGGCTGTGCTTACTACCTTGGTGTTTTTAGCAGTTTTGGCTGTCTTGGCTCCTTTAGCAGCTTTAGCGGCCGTGATTGTTTTAGATGCCTTGGCGCCCTTGGCAGCTTTAGTGGCCGTAGTTGCCTTGATTGCCTTGGTACTCTTGGTGCCCTTAGTTGTATTAGCGCCTTTGATAGTCTTATGAGCCTTCGCGGATTGTGATGCTTTATGAGTTTTGGCTTGTTTGGTTGATGCCGTTTTACTCATTTTAGCTGGTGATTTCTTTGCTCTCGATGAACTTTTCTTAGAAAGAGAAGATTTCTTGGATACTGTCACAGGAATCCTTTCATGCAAACAAGCCACTATTATACCCACATAATCGAGAATAGAGCGCAAAAAATGCCTCGTAAGACACTGCACTGTTCACAAAGAGGCAGGTGAGCATGACGGAGAGCCATGTCGATATACCTCTATGTAGTTCTCCCTACTATGTCATTTTGAAGCTCCGCGAGCTCTCGCTGAAGTCTCGTCGCCTTGCGTAAAAGTTCCTGGCCCTTCTCGGACTTTCGAAGTGCATCGTTGTTAAGGGAGGATTTTATGCGACGCAAGCTCTCTTGCTTTTGTAAAAACAAAATATTGTTTATAAGGAAACGAGCCTCTTCAAGCGCTTCTTCCTGCAAATCAAGAGCTCTCTCGGCCTTCGCAAGGATACGCGGGGCATCTGTGCAATCGCTCGTAATGCGTGACATGATTGCAGCCGTTTCATCGCTCGGTTTCGTATGCTTCAGGGATTCGAAGATTGCCTCATCGGACGCATCGAGCCACGCGACTCCGTCTACCTCGTGAAAATCTTCCGAGAAACTCCCGCGATTCTCGGCGAGAAGAGAAAGCAACTCACGCTCCATTTTGAGTCTCAGGGCCTCCTCTTGAGTGAGCGCCGGTGCAGATGGAGAACTAAGGGGTGATTGAGAGTTGGGAGCGGATTGAGAATGAGAAGTAGATTGAGAGCCAGGGGCAGATTGAGGAGAGGCCATGGCTATGGAATCACTGGTCACCGCAGTATTCTGCCGCCTCCGATAGGGCTCGCCCTTAGCCTGTCGTGCCGCCGCCATATGAATTCCTTTCATAACTTCATCATTTGAGATGTTAAGGAAATCAGCAATTCGTGTGATATAGGTAGCAAGGACAGGTGAATTCATCAGGGGAGCAAAAATCTCTGCTACCTCTTTCAGCTTGGCAATGCGTGTGCCAGGCGTCCAATTAGAAGCGTCATTGAACTCCTTTTCCATGATAAAGTCCATAACAGGAAGAGCCCTGCGGAGCTCTTGCCGCAGGGAGTCGACGCCGTTCTTCTCGAGGTATTCTGCCGGGTCAAGGCTTTCAGGCAACAAACAAACAAGCAGATGAGCTGGTGTTTTATCAACAAAGCGTGCAACCTTGGCAGCTGCTCGCTGACCGGCCTCATCGCCGTCAAAGAGTGAAATAATGCGCTTTGGTCGCAGACGAGATAGCATCTTTATGTGGTCGCCGGTGAGAGCAGTGCCCAAAACCGCAACGCTATGAGTAAGTCCCGCCTCGTGGAGGGAAATGCAATCGGTGTACCCCTCAACGATAATAACTTCTTCTGCTGAAAGAATAGCATCCTTCGCTTTATCAAAAGCAAACAGATTCTTAGATTTGTGCCATATGCTCGAGTCCTTTGAGTTGAGGTACTTGGGTTTCTCGTCGCCCAAAACGCGTCCGCCAAAACCAATAGTGACTCCGCGCTCATTGGTGATAGGAAACATGACGCGATTAAAAAAGCGCTCCCGCATGCGACCCGAGCGATTGACCGCAAGGTCAGCTGCTTCCAATTCCTGAGGCTTAAAGCCTTGCTGGGCTAAATCTTGTACGAGCGTTGAAGTTGCCGGTGCAAAACCTATTCCCCACCGTTTGCAAACCTCAAGACCAAAACCACGCCCCGACAAATACTTGCGAGCTGCTTCAGCTTGATGGTCCTTTGAGCGCAGCAGGACAGATTGATAATACGTCTGTGCAGCGCGTAGACATTCTTCCAAGCGTGAACGTTGGGGTCCGCGATGGACGCTGGAGGTTTCATGAAGCTCGATTCCAGCACGCGCGGCAAGATAGCGAATAGCCTCAGGAAAATCGAGATTCTCCCGCTTCTTAACGTACTCAAAAACGTCGCCACCCTCCCCGCAACCAAAACAATGCCAAAGCCCTGAAGCAGCACGCACGTGAAATGAAGGACTTTTTTCCTGATGAAAGGGGCAGCATCCCCAAAAATCATCAATCCCGCGTTGTTTGAGAATAACCGTTTCTTGCACGAGGGAAACAATGTCAGTAGCTTCTCGAACTCTATCTCGATCTTCGTTGGAAATCATTTCCCTCCTCCCAAAAGTTTGCGCGTTTGGTCAATGTTCAATTGTACGGTATCGACAAGTTCTGTGACGGATGAAAACTTCTTCTCTTGACGTAACTGTTTTTTAAGGGCAACGGTGATTGTTTTGCCATAAAGATCGTCAGAAAAATCGAGAAGGTGAGCCTCAAGGATAGGTTGCGTAGCCCCTCCAAGTGTAGGCGCGGTTCCAATATTAACCGCCGCCATGTACCGCGGCAGCGCGCTGAAATCTTCAGACGAGCTGGAGCCATGAATGGTGACTTCTGCCGCATAGACTCCTGATTGAGGAACAAGTTGCCCCTTTGGCAGATGTACGTTGGCAGTAGGAAAGCCCAACGCTCTGCCCTGCCCTTTGCCATGCACCACAATGCCGGACAGCGAGTAAGGGCGTCCTAAAAACGCTTCCGCCTTTTCTACATCGCCAGCAAGCAGGGCTTGTCGGATGGTAGAAGAAGAAATGACGGACGACGGTGCTTTTAAAAGCGGCACAATCGTCACCTTTTCAAAGCATTCCTGAAGCAGCGCTGGGGCGCCTTTGCCTCCCTCGCCAAACGTAAAGTTCTCGCCCACAAAGAGATCTTTAATGTTGAAGGAGCGACGCAGGTATGTATCGATGAAATCATGAGCGGGAAGGTGCGCGAGTTTCTCATCAAATTTGAGGGTACATATGCGATCCACACCGGCAGCTGTAAGCAGTTTTTCCTTCTCATTGCTCTCCGGATTGAAGAGACTCCCAGAAAACCCATCCCCCTTGAGATAGGCTTTAGGAAGCGGCGCAAAGGTGAAGACCACCAAAGGCACCTCGAGCATTTGAGCTTTCTGTTTAGCTTGGTGCAAAAGCGCTGCATGCCCTCTGTGCAGTCCATCAAAGCCACCAATTGCTGCTACGAAGTTTTGCTTCTCGCCATTGTTGTGCGCACAATTAGAACCCATACGGCACCTCAACGCATGCTATGGGTTCAGGAAAGTTTTTGTCACAAACGAGCGAAAGCTGGTCCTTGACCTTCCAAAGCCCCCAAAGGCCTTCTTCGTTGTAGAGCGCTACATCGTCTTCCGGTTTGGGCTTGATGATCTTGCCTGCTGAGGTGGCATCCGTGTTGTAAAGCGATTCTCCAAACCGAGCTTTCTTGAGGTCAAGCTCCGTAACGTAGCGAAACGGCATATTTAAAACCTCATACGGATTGAGCGCATGCTCGGAAAGGAAATGCGCAAGAGTGTCGTTCTCCTCAGAGTCATGTCTTTCAACCGATACGCTCTGGTGAGCGCATTCATCCTTTGCTTTCTGCAGCGTATCGAGCGTTATACAATCTGCAAGACCAATGTACCCCGATCTTTCGCGACGAAGAGTCTTCACATAAGACCCGCAGCCAAGGGTCCTTCCAAGATCGCGCGCGAGCGCCCTGACATAAGTTCCCTTAGAAACATGAAGGCGCACAGTCCAGAGAATCTCGCCACCTTCTGAATCTTCGATATTGAGCAAAACAGCATCATAAATTGAGATCGAACGCGCAGAAAGCGACGCCTCAACCTCTTCCTTCGCTTCTTTCCAGGCTCTTTTATAGGAGCGCGTTCCATCAACAGAAACCGCAGAGTAAGAAGGAGGGATCTGCTCCGTCCATGTTTTCAATTCCGTGAGTCTTGCATTGGCAAACTCAGCCGAGAGAAGCTGCTCTCTTTCTTCAGCAGAAAGCGCCTTTTGCGAAATTATTTCGCCTTCTACGTCATCAGTAGTGGTTTCTGTCCCCAATGCAAACGTGGCTTCATACACCTTGTCCTCTGCGGTAAGACGCTCGAGGAGTTTTGTCGCTTGCCCAAGCCCAACAACAAGCACACCCGTAGCAAAAGGATCGAGTGTACCCGCATGGCCAATCCGCTTTTGCGACAAAATGCCACGCAGTTTTGCTACCACGTCGTGGCTTGTCATACCGGATGGTTTATCGATGGCAATGAGGTAGTTCAGCATGCCTAAAAAAGAGGTTCTATCAGCGAAACAACTTTTGCTTCGATCTCTCCAATTGTCCCCTTCGCCGAGAAGCCCGCTGCTGCTTTATGGCCGCCCCCGCCAAACGCTTCGGCAATGGAGGCAACGTCGTAATCACCTTTAGCACGCAAGTTTCCACGGACAACGGATCCATCGTCCACCTCTTTCAAAAAAAGTGCGATGTGAGATCCTTCAACGCTTCGCACTACATCAACGAGACCATCGGCATCAGTTGTGCGAACGTTGAGATCCGCAAAATCCTGAAGCGTGGCATAGCTTGTTGCAAGGTTGCCGTCGCAGAAAAGCTTGATGCGTTCCGTTACGAGAGCGCGCAACCGGAGGATGGAGAGGGGTTCATTTTGATAGATGTGGGATGAAAGATAGGCAGGATTGGCGCCCCTTTCAACAAGCCAAGCAGCTTGAGCGAGGCACTCAGCTGTCGTGTTTTGATATTGGAAACGCCCGGTGTCTGTCATGACCGCCATGAACAAACATTGAGCAACGTGCTCATCCACCATCTCCTTTCCCGTCTCTTCTTCAAGAAAAAGACCAAACTCCGCGATAAGCGAACCTGTTGCAGGAGCTTTATCGTCTACGAGAGCAACATTGGCAAACGGATCCGAGGAAACATGATGATCAAAGGAGACTATCTCTTGTGCACAGCGTGCGACTTTTGCAGCGTGGCCAAGACGCTTAAGAAGTGGCGTATCCAGCGCAATAAAAACATTGGGTGGCGGAAATAAATGAGAAGGAGAAGTGTCGGAATTCTTAGCTGGCGAGTCGCCTGCCATGTTATTGAGATAACGGCTGGGCTGCAGCATAGCTGTGTCAATGTCCAGAAAAGAAAAGGTACGCGAAGGTGCTTCATCATCAGCAAGGAGACAGGTGATATTGTTTCCGGGAAAGCGGTGCCGCAAAATCCCGGCGAGCCCAAGAATAGAACCGAGGGCATCGCCATCTGGTTTTGTGTGCGCGCAAAGAACAAGGTTTTGCGCCGAACCAAGCACCTCTTCTATGCGCTTGAAGGCGCTTAGATGGGTCTCATCAATATGAAACGAACCTGGTCTGGGTTGCGGAAGGGTCACGCTCATGCATCTTCCTTCTTTTTAAGAGAAGGCGGGACATTTTCAAGAGCATACGAAAGGCGCTCTGCCGCTTCTGTTGCAGGATCAACCATGAAATCTATCTTGGGCGTAACGCGCCAGTGAAGACGTTTGCCCAATTCAGTTCTAATGCGCCCCTTTGCATGATTGAGAGCATCGACAGCCTTTTGGGTATGCGGGCTATCGGTTGTGATGTAGGCCTGGATATAGCTTTTATCGACACTGACATCACAGCCCGTAACCGTCACAAATTCCACGTGCGGGTCGTTGAGTTCAAAAAGAATAATCTGAGCAAGCGCTTCTTTAGCCTGCTCTGCAAATCTTCTGCTATTTCTATTCGTCTTCATTGGTTCACTCCACACGTTCTCTGTTGCTTGTTGGACCAGTTTGAACAACCAGCTTCCACGCGTCCAGTAGTCTTGATTTTAAGCGGCCGACGATTCAACCTTCACGCGATTACCGGTGCTTTTACGCGTCCAAGGGTGCAGTATTCTCACGACCTGGGGTTCACCTTCATCCATGCGATGGCTCGGCTTTTGCGCAGCCGATGGTTCAGCTTTCGGATTACCGATAAACGCGCATGAACTATTATTCGGTTCTGGCAACCTCCACAATCTTGTACCCCTCAATGACATCGCCAGGATGAATATCCTGAAAGTCCTCAAGACCAATACCGCATTCAAAACCAGCCTTCACGCTTGCTACATCATCCTTAAAGCGACGGAGAGACGCTATTTTGCCCTCATAGACAACGATGCCATCACGGATAAGGCGTACAGAGTCTTCGCGCGAAATCTCGCCTTCAGCAATCATGCAACCTGCAGCAATACCAACTTTGGGCACCTTAAAGGTGTCGCGAACATCAGCGGTTCCGGTCTGCACTTCCTTCTCAGTGGGTTTCAGCATACCGATACGCGCCGCATCAATATCTTCTATCGCTTGGTAAATAACGGAGTAAGTTCTAATCTCAACCTGGGCGTGCTCTGCAGCCGTACGCGCCTTAGCATCCGGCCGCACGCCAAAACCAATGATGATAGCGTTTGAGGCCTCCGCGAGGACTACATCGGTTTCAGATATAGCTCCAACGGCAGAGTGAATAATGTTGATGCGAACCTCGGACTGATCCATCTTCTCCAAAGCGTCGCCCAGGGCCTCAATAGAGCCTTGTACATCAGCCTTTACCACGAGGTTCAGCTCTTTCACTTCAGCGTCGGCCATAGTATCGAAGAGATTCTCAAGAGTCACGTGGCGAACACGATTCTGCTCTTCAATTCGTGCTTTAAGCGCACGGGACTCCGCCAAATCACGCGCATCGCGCTCGTCTTTAAAGACGCGGAATTCATCGCCAGCCTGTGGCACGGACTGGAGACCCAGAATCTCTACCGGATCAGAGGGGCCCACGCTCTCCACCGGTTCACCGCGTTGATTGAGCATGGCACGGACATGACCAAACGACGTACCGGCAACCAGGGCATCGCCCACGTGCAAGCGGCCGCGATTGACCAGAAGCGTAGCGACAGAGCCTCTACCCTTATCGAGCTTAGCCTCCAAAACATAACCAGAAGCAAATGTATTGGGATTGGCTTTTAGCTCGAGTACATCGGCCTGTAACAAGATTGTCTCGAGAAGCTCATCAATGCCGGTATTCTTTTTAGCAGAAATGTTGACAAACATGGTATCGCCACCCCACTCCTCAGGGATAACGCCGTGGTCAGCAAGCTCCTTTTTCACGGCATCAGGGTTGGCACCATCTTTGTCAATCTTGTTGACTGCGACAACAACAGGAACTTCTGCCGCTTTTGCGTGGTTGATGGACTCAATTGTTTGAGGCATGACGCCGTCATCTGCCGCTACAACCAAGACAACAATATCAGTTACCTTAGCGCCGCGGGCACGCATAGAAGTAAACGTTTCGTGACCGGGTGTATCGACAAACGTAATGATGCGTCCGTTAATCTCTACCTGGGAAGCACCAATGTGTTGCGTGATACCGCCGGCCTCGCCTTCAGCAACGCCGGTGTGACGGATTGCGTCAAGCGTAGAAGTCTTACCATGGTCTACGTGGCCCATTACGGTTACCACAGGTGGACGCGGTTCAAGATCTTTGGGGTCATCGTAAAAGGTGAATGAGTTCTCTTCTTCTTTGGTCATGACCTTAACTTTTGCACCTAAATCGTCGGCCACAAGCTCAATCAGATCATCACTCATGGTTTGCGTCATGGTGAGAGGAGTACCCAACATAAAGAGTCGCTTAATAATGTCGTTGGCGTTGATGTTAAGAAGTTCTGCAACCTCTTGAACTGTTGAGCCAGTAGGAATCTTGACCTCATCGAGCTTGGAAAGATCTTGGTCATTTTCAAGCGCTTCTTGAATGGCCGCTTCTTTGGCCTTAGCTTCAGCTTGCTGCTTTCTGTGCTCTTTGCGCTTTTTGCGCCTACCTTCGCCCTCGCGAGTGGCTTCCTCAACTTGCGCGCGAACATCTTCAAGTACGCGCTCGCGGTTGTACTCCTCAGCGGCGCGTGCCATGCGAGCATAATGATCTTCACCAGAAGCGTCCCCTGCATCCTGGAAGCGTTTATTCTTCTGACGTCTTGCGTTTGCAGCCGCTTTTTGTGGATTTACGTACCCTTGCTGGCCTTGGTCAAGACGCGACCCTCCTCCGCGCACACCACGGCCACCGCGACCCTTGCGCGGCGTCACATTGGTGACTTCTACAGCATGCGTCGCGAAAGCATCCTCCTGTTTTGCGATTTGTTCGAGGAGGGTTTTGAAACGCGAAGGTGTCTCAGTTTTGGGGGATTGCGCTGCGCTTGCATCTCCTGAGGAGCTTTCGGGGGTTTCCGCACTTTTATCTGCTTTGTCCTCAGCCTCATCATTCGACACAGCAGCATCCTGAGCAGCATCTTCCTCTGCGGTTCCAGCACTCTTTGAACCCTTTGTGCTCTTTTTCCCTTTTGCAGTACTCTTCTTGGTGGCAGATGCAGTGGCAGATTCTTCTTCCTCGGAACCTTTATCCGCAGAATCCAAAACGGTACTTGCCGCCTCTTCTCCTTTATCAGTGGACTTAGAGGTGCCTTTCTTGCCGCTCGTCGTTGTCTTTTTAGTAACAGCCTTCTTAGTGCCACCCTTCTTGGTAGCTGCCTCATCCCCTTCTGTGTCCTGTGGATTTCCTTCTGCGCCCGCTTCGTCCGTTTCTTCTACGTTCTTTGTTTTGGCACTTTTGTCAGCTGTTTTTCCAGCGTTCTTAGTGCTCTTGCTGCTTTTTGTGGCTTTCTTTGTAGCGGCTGTATCTTGCTGATCTCCAGCCTCATCCGATGAGACGTCCTCGTCGTCATCAATTAAATCCACAAGCTTTCCAGACTTAGATATCTTGGAGCTAGTCTTTTTGGAAGCAGTTTTTTTCTCGTCCTTTTGGGCCTCAGCCTGAGAGCGCTCCTCTTGACGGCGCTTCTCGGCAGCAAGACGTTCTTCTTCTGCTTCAGCTTTTGCTTTTTCAGCTGCCTTTTGCTTCTTGGCCTCTTCCTTCTTTTTAGCCTCTTTAACCTGTGCCTGGCGCTCCTTTATGAGCGGTGCAAGCTTCTTGTTAATCATTGAGACATAGGCCGGTGCAAGTGCCGCCGACGCTGACTTGGCAGGGATCTTGATCTCCTTCAGTTTTTCAAGGAGTTCCGTGCTTGTCATGCCATATTCTTTTGCAAGTTCACTAACGCGAATTTTTGCCATATGTTTCTCTATCTTTCTTCAGCGTCCTTAGCTTCATTTGCTTCATGCGTTTTTATGTTCAAACGTTGACTCATATATACGCCGATGAGCGCGCGTTGAGGCAAAACGCTCTCGTGCAACGTAGGGCTCGGGGTTTGGAGATACAAAGAGCACCTCCGTTCCTGCCTGCTCTGTTACTCTTCTCCCTCGCCAGCCTTTTGAGCGTGCACGCCGCAATAACGTGAGCCCGGTCGCGCAAGATTTCTACAGCGTACGCCCTTAGGTGAAACATAAGCGCAACGGACCTCAACTTCTTCTTCACCAGCTTCATCAGCCTGCTGAGCCTTGATGGTTTCGATGATGTCGTGGGCGAGCGTTTCATTCTTAATATCAATGTGATAACCGGTGAGACGTGCCGCGAGGCGTGCATTCTGCCCCTCTTTGCCAATAGCGAGAGATAGCTGGTCATCCGGGACAATAACAGTTGCGTGATTGTCGTCCTCGTCTACAAGCACCTGTGTGACGGTTGCAGGAGATAGTGCATTGGCAATACGCACCCCTGGGTCCTCCGACCATGGGATAACATCTATGCGCTCGCCGCGAAGCTCGTTGACCACATTTCGCACGCGAGAACCGCGCATACCAACGCAGGCACCCACGGGATCAAGGTGCGGATCAGATGAACTCACAGCGATCTTAGAGCGATAGCCAGGTTCGCGCGCCACCGAATTGATCTCCACAATGCCATCGTAGATCTCAGGAACTTCAAGCTCGAAGAGGCGACGGATGAGCTCTGGATGGGAGCGGCTCACCACAAGTGCCGGGCGGAAACGCTCGTTACGAATGGTTTTTTCGGGGTTATTGGGGTCGCGCACGTCAATGATGAGGGCTTTGAGGCGTTGATTGTGCGCATAGTGCTCACCTGCTGGACGCTCATTACGTTCATCGGGGAAACGCTTAAGATTGAAGTGCGGAAGCTCTGCTTCTACGCCTTCGCGTATCTTCACAATGGTGAAGTCTGGGGTAGACTGCAGAACTACGCCGTTGATAACATCGCCAACACGGTCGGAGAACTCTTCGTATATCTGCTGCTTCTCCGCCTCGCGCACGAGGTTAGCAATCTCTTGCTTCACATAAATTGCAGCGATGCGGCTGGTATCGTCAGGCGTTACATCCTTCTCATCAAATTCCGTATACTCACCCGTCTCAGCATCTGGCTCGCCCTTAGGAACAAGTTCGTACACGTAAATATTCCCCGTCATTCTATCTATCGTAACGCGTGCACCATAAGCGAGATCAAGCTTCTCTTCATAAGCTCGCGCGAGCGACTGTTCTAAGCGATCGAGCAGCATAAATTCGTCGATGTGATGAAGCTGGCATAACTCGTTGAGTGCGTTTAACATCTGTGTCGCCATGGGTATTCCTTCCTGGTATAGAGTTCTATTGTGGGTTTATCTCGTGGTTTTCGCTAAAACGTTGGCTGTATATTTGCCGTTTCAATATCTTCGAGTGCTATGGTTTCTTCTTTGTTATCGCAAATCAGAACAATCTCATTGTCTTTGGCCTCCTGGAGGGTCCCGGTGTACTTAAGCCTTCCTGAAGTGCCCTTTTTCTTGAGCTTTATTGTCTCGCCTCGATACTTGAGAAAGTCTTGACGGCGGCGGAGGGGCCGTTCCATGCCCGGGCTTGATACCTCAAGGTTATAGGCGCGATCAAAGGGGTCGCTCTCATCAATTACCGCAGAGATCCAAGGTGTTTGCTCCCCAATCTCGTCGAGAGAAAGTGCTGCTTGTTTTTCTTCTCCTGACACAACGTTATCGATAAACACCTGAATAAGCGGGGTGTTTCCGTGCAAGGAAACACGTACGTCCACGATATCTACTGCGTGCACAGGCGCTTTCTCTTCAAGAATAGAGAGCAATTGGCTGCGTACTTCATTGAGCTGCATGTTTTCCTCTCTTTCTTTCTGGTTATAGCAGTGTCTTATAGGTGCTGGAGCGGTACAAAAAAGGGAACCGAGCGATTTCTCGCGTCGACTCCCTTTCAGGCAACGTCTTTCAGTGGCTATCAGTATGAAGGCTAGGGCCTCAAATGTCAAGGCTATCCACAGAGGCAAACCTAATCCGCTTTATTGCAAGGCAAATGACAGCGATACCGAGAAGTACAGCGACACTCAGGGTGAGGATAGCTGTAGGCATCCTCGTTGAATCTCCTGTGGAAGGAATAAGCGTGCTATCAGAGGCTGGCGTAGGTTCTGGAGGCATAGGACCGGGACCCGGCTCTCCAGACCAGATTGCCGTAAAGGAAGCGTTGTTGTCCGGGATAATAAGGGGGAAACTAACTGGATTTCCGTTCTCGTCCGTCCAGCCAGCAAACGAGTAACCTGCAAGTATGGGCTCTTCAACGGTATCAATCAGTTGCCCAGATTGAAGATTACCAAGAGTAAGCACATGTGTTCCTGTAGAAGCGAAAATGCCCTCACCTGCATTAAAGGAAAGAGTAACCGTACTGGCATCGGTTACGTAAACCGTTTGGACGTAAGAAGGATTCTCTTTTCCAATATATTTGCCCTGCAGATAGAGTTTTGCGGTGTAGGTGCCTATCTCACGGACCGTTGGGCTTCCTTCATACTCGGCGAACAGAGCATCCGGCTCCTCTGGTTCCACCTGGGTGTAATAGACCACATAGTCAATGCCAGGAGTAAGTTCTGTTCCATCTACCTCAACCTTATCGGGACCAATAGTCTGATTCTCCCCCGTATAAGGTTTAGCGGTTATCGTCCAGGTTACGGTAGGAACAACCTCTTCAATGTAGGGATTAACGTCTTTTTCGCCTCTTACCCAGCGATTACCATATGTTGCTGTATCCAAGCTTTTGGTAACCATCTCTGACGTGGTTACACCTTCAGTAACTCCCTTCTCAGGCCACCAGTAATTGCCGCCCGTGGGAAAAGAAGAGGGGATGTTCATGTCAGACGTAAGTCTAAATCCGCAAGAAGGATCAACGGTAAGGGAAGAGACACTTGTACAGCCAGAAAACATGAGATAAACGCCTTCAGCACTATTAAACGCATTGGTTAGGTTCCAATTAGCAAGGGCATCAATGGAAGTGAGGGCTGTGCAGCTATAAAACAAGCCAGCAATACACTGATAACCGGAGACCTCAGATAGGTTCCATGCAGAAAGACCTTCGATAGAGGTAATGCCTGTGCATTCTTGGAACATGCAATTCATGCAATAATCACCTGTCATATTTGATAGGTCCCACGTGGAAAGCGGGTCCAATGAGTGCACGTTCTGACAGTTGGTGAACATGCAGTACATACAAGCTTCACCCTTCACACCCGATACATCCCAGGAGGATAAAGCGTCGAGAGAAGTGAGCGCAGCGCAGCCGCCAAACATTTGTGCCATGCAGTCTCCACCCGTAATGGTGGATACGTCCCAGGCAGATAATCCATCAATCGATTCCAACTTAGTATCATTATAAAAACAATTAACCAGGGAGGAAATTCCTGCGAAGGATACCTTTGCACCTTCTTCCGCTTTGACGTATTTGAGCCACTTAAAAGGACCAAAGATTCCTTCGTTGCCGGTTTCCGTTACTGTGATAACTATTTCATTTTTAAAAAGAACGGTGGTGGCAACATCAGGGTCAGCGCTTTGCATGACACTATGAATAGCAGCTGACGTAGCGTCGCCTTGGATGATAACGGTATCGCCCTCGATGACGATAGGATCGTCGTTATTGACCTCCCCTGCAGTTGAAACTCCCTCTAAAGAAGAGTCTGGAGCTGAGAGGTTGCTGGGCTCATCGGAGGAGTCCAGTGTGTCATGACCACCAAGAGAGCGCTCCGTATCTTCTGAGACTGAGAACAGATCATTGGCATCTTGCAAGGCCATGCCGATGAGCCTTTCCGCCGTACTTGCGCTTTTCTCGACAAAGCCCGAAATTAGATTAGTATCGGCCGTGTCTAAGTCTTCTTTAGCCTCTGCGAGCGCGGGCGTCGTGGAGGCGGTTGCCAAGAGCGCAAGGGCGCTCAACGTGGTAAGGGCAAAAGACGGGCCCCTCTTGAGGGATTTTCTCCGCATCATTGTTTTTCCTCTCTACAAGCTTGCCATCTATTAAAAACGCTATAAATGGATTTGCGGAGATAATACTAGTGAAAAAAAAAACGAGTCAAGTCGATCTGACTAAAAACCTCCCCGCGAGAACTACGTACTAGGATACAAGTTGCATATATTTAGCAATTACCTTAGGAATCAAGCAAACCTCTCCGCCTCTGTTGATTCAGAAAGGTTAAACGCTATTAGTCAACACAGATAGAAAGGAGAAAAGAGTAATCGCTTAGCCGTAGGTAAAGGCAGGAATGTCGGTGGCGGGATCGTTGAAGCTCACAAGCTTGCCCTGATCGTCAAAGGTCATTTGGATGTTGTGTGTATCTTGCGACGTGACGCCGGCATACTTCGCGCCCATGGGCGTCCAATCCCAACGGACAACTACGCTTGCTGTGGCTGATTTTCCGTCTGCTGAAACCTCAATATTCTTACTCACGATGGAACGGGGCAGAGCTTGCAACGCTGGATTCTCATTGCCATAAAGGCCGCCTCTCTTCACCAGCCCCCACCACACATCATGGGCCGAGGCAGAAGCGTAAGGACATGATGCAGACAAAAAGGGTAAGAGCGCGCTTCCAATTGAGTCCCCCACCGGAGTTTGTCCGTATACAGCATTGATAACGGCTTCAGCAGTTTCTTGTGCCGCACCTTGTGTGGAACTCGCCACTACAAGCGTCACGTTAGAATTTGAAGCAACCACCGTACCCTCTACAGGATCAGAGGAAAGCACTTTGCCCTGCTCTTCCAAGTCGTTTGAGTGCTTGTATTGGATTACCACATTTAGATTTAGATCACGCAAAGCCGCTTCTGCCTCTGTTTGGGTAAGTCCCACAACATGAGGAATGCGAAGAGGTATGGCAACCGTGAGAACTGCACTTGTATTTGCCTCAACAGTACTGCCGGCTTCAAGAGAGGAGGAGACAACTGTTCCCTCGGGCTTATCGGACGGCTCTTCCTTCAAGGTGTACGGAATAGATTGCTCATCAAGTGCGGCTGTTGCTTCATCTTTTGCCATCCCAATAACATCTGGCATGATGCGCGCTTTTGCCACCGACATTTTTACTAAGGATCCCTTGGGGCAAAAAGCGAGGGCAGACGGATCGGTGCTCACAACATGGTTGGCATCAATAGTCTGCGAGAACTCCTCTGTGCGCTCAACGCTGTAGCCCGTTTGCTCCAGGGTGGTTTTTGCACGATCTTCCTGCCAGCCGACGACATCGGGTACATGGGGGCCAAATCCAATGAAAGAAATGAGGGCGATTAACAGGACAGCTCCTACGACCCCTCCGATCCCTATAAGCATCATCTTTGCACGCTTCTTAGAAGCTTCCGCGGTGTTTTTTGCCGTAAGCGATGCACGTGCAGCGTGCTGAGGAGCTTCACGCTTCATCTGAGCAATGCGGGTATGACTCACAAGATCATCAAGATTTTTGCGAGCCGCTGTTTTGCCTTTTGGATCAGCCTTGAGAGGCGATTGTCCACAGTGAGGACAGCGAGCAGGAAGGAGACCATCTCCTAGTTCACGCTTGCAGTTTTGACAGCGCATATTCTGTGGACCTTTCTATCTTTCTATTCTTGACGGTCAAGAGAGGATTGCAGGTGTTTTTGATAGTTTATCCAAACGCTTTGCTCGATACTATTTTGATACTCTTCCTAGAGCCCTATCCTGCAACAATGTTTACCAGCTTGTTAGGAACGACGATGATCTTCTTAATCGTTTTTCCGGACAAATCACCTTCAACGGCATCTTTTGCTTCCTTCTCTAACTCATCTTGAGAAGCGTCTGGAGCACAAGTAAGATGCGCTTTTATCTTTCCGTTAATCTGGACAACAATTTCTATCGTATCCTCTGCCGCATAGTCTTCTTGAAAGCTAGGCCATGCGCAGTCATAAAAGGAGCCGCTCTGTTGAAACGCCGTCTCCCGGAGCTCATCTCCAACGTGAGGACAGATGGGAGATAGCATGGCAACAAGATCATATGCGGCGCGTAGGGGCACAAGAGAATCTTTAGCTGGCTCTTTCAGATAAGCACTCAGCGCGTTAGCGAGCTCCATAAGGTGAGCGATTGCTGTGTTGTATTGCATGGTCTCAAAGTCCTGCGTTGTTTTAGCGCCCTGCACATTGAGCGCGCGTAGGAGTTTTTGCTCAGCAGGATTCATGCTCGATAGATCAAACTCAAAAGCTTGTGGCAAAGAACTGAAGTCAAAGGTTGCAAGGTCTTGCCCAGAGCGACCGCAGGCTTCAAAGACCGCTTGCCAGACGCGTTTAATGAAGCGATGACATCCGGCGACTGCGTGTGGATCCCAATCGAAGTCTTTCTCGGGAGGAGCGATAAAAAGGATGGCAAGACGCATGGTGTCCGCGCCGTAGGGCTCGATAACTTCTCTGGGAGGGACCACATTGCCAACAGATTTTGACATGACCTCGCCGTGCTCATCTTTTACCATGCCCTGGCAAAGAAGATTTTTGAAAGGCTCAGAAATATCCAGCATTCCCATGTCGCGCATGACGCGAGTCCAGAAACGCGAATACAGCAAGTGCAAAATGGCGTGTTCAATGCCACCAATATATGAGTCCACTGGCATCCACTGGTCTGCTGCTGCCTTTGATACGGGGACCTCCGTGTTATGGGGATCACAATAGCGCAAGAAATACCAGCTAGAATCTGTGAAAGTATCCATGGTATCCGTCTCACGCTTGGCTGGTCCCCCACAGTTGGGGCAGGTGGTCTCGTAAAATTCCGGAAGCTCAGCGAGCGTCTCTCCTGCTGCTAGGTCAATGTGTTCCGGAAGCCGTACGGGCAAATCTTCAAAGGGAACCTTTACAAGACCGCACTTCTCACAGTGGATGAGCGGAATGGGATTGCCCCAGAAACGTTGCCGAGAAATAAGCCAATCGCGCAGACGATAGGTGGTAGCAGCACGTCCAAGACCGCTTTCCTCGAGATAGCTAATGACGGCCTCTGCAGCTTCTGAGTTCTTGCCGCCCTTCATGCCTGTGAACTGATTGGACTGCACAAGGTAGCCCTCCGCATCCATAGCGCTCTCCCAGTCCACCTTTGTCACCTTCCACTCCCTCTCCTCTTTGAGCGTAGCGTAGAGCGGATCGTCTTTCTGGACAACAACCGGCACAATGGGCAAGTCATACTTTTTTGCGAAATCAAAATCACGTTGGTCGCCGGAAGGGACGCCCATAACAGCTCCGGTTCCGTAGTCTGTTAAGACGTAGTCAGCAATCCAGATGGGGATACATCTTCCGTTTACGGGATTCAGGACGTAGCGACCGGTAAAGATACCTTGTTTCGTGGGATTAGACGCGCGTTCGGCGCCTGACATTCTCGCGGTTTGCTCGGCAAGTCTGCGCGCTTCAGCTTCTTGCGGGGTACCGGCGACAAGCTCTCGAGCAAGTTTAGACTCTGGAGCCACTACGAAAAACGTTACACCAAAGAGCGTATCCGGACGTGTAGTGAAGACCGTGATTTTATCGTAGCGAGAGGCATCATCGAGAAGATCGTCTTCAGTGAGATGCGCTTGAACATCTGCAGGAACAAGCGGGAAATCAATCTCTGCACCTTGAGACTTACCAATCCAATTTCTCTGCATCTGCAAAACGCGCTCTGGCCAGCCACTCAGTTCGTTAAGACCTTCCAAGAGTTCTTCTGCGTATTTCGTTATGAGGAGGTAGTACTGGGTGAGGTCGCGGCGCTCAACTTGAGATCCACACCTCCAGCAAACCCCTTCTGTCACCTGCTCATTAGCAAGAACGGTTTTGCAACGGGGACACCAATTGACCGGTGACTTTTTTCTCTCGACCAAACCTTTATCGAACATCTTGAGGAAGAGATACTGTCCCCACTTGTAATAATCTGGATCACACGTGCGCACCAGGCGTGAATAATCATAAGAAAAGCCCATTGTCTTCATAGTGGCAATGGCTGTCTCCATGTTTTGATACGTCCATGTTGCGGGATTAGTATTGTGCTTAATAGCAGCGTTTTCTGCCGGGAGTCCAAATGCGTCAAATCCCGTTGGGTGCAACACATCAAAGCCAAGCATGTGAGCCTGTCTGGCCATGGCATCCCCAAGGGAGTAGTTCCGCGCGTGCCCCATGTGCAAATCGCCCGAGGGGTAGGCAAACATTTCAAGCACGTACTTTTTAGGCGCGCCTTCCCTTTTACCGGCAGCAAAGATATCGTCTTCCGCCCATTTTTTTTGCCACTTCTTTTCGAGGACGGATGGATTATATTCAGGAATCTTCATGGTTATGAGTAATTTGCCGTCACGTCAGCGTTGGAGTCTTTGAGGATTACATCGTGCGCTGACCCCTCTACAAGTGACGTTGCGGATACCAGCGTAAGCTTGGCTTTCTTGCGCAAATCTTTTAAGGTGAGCGCCCCACAATTAGCCATCGTAGAGGAAATCTTAGCAAGGGTAGTTGCAAGGTTGTCTTTAAGCGGACCAGCATAAGGTACGTAAGAGTCAACCCCTTCTGCAAATTTTAGTGAAGGCGCTCCACCAGCATCATAGCGCTGCCAGTTACGCGCCCTGAATGAGCCTTCTCCCCAATACTCTTTCATATAAGAGCCGTTAACCGTGACACGAGCGCTGGGCGCCTCATCAAAACGTGCAAAGTAGCGGCCTAGCATCAGGAAGTCCGCTCCCATAGCAAGAGCGAGCGTCATGTGGTAATCGTAGACGATACCCCCATCCGAGCAGACAGGCACATACACACCGGTCTCCTTAAAGTAGCGGTCGCGCTCACTACAAACATCAATCAAAGCAGAAGCTTGGCCGCGACCAATTCCTTTCTGCTCACGGGTAATGCAGATGGAACCACCGCCAATACCTACTTTGATAAAGTCCGCTCCAGCATCGGCGAGAAAACGGAACCCCTCCCCGTCCACAACATTGCCTGCACCAATGATGGTATCTTTGGGCGCATTCTTTCTGACCCACTTTAAGGTCTCAGCTTGCCACTGGGAAAAACCTTCGGAAGAATCAATACAGAGCGCATCGGCACCGGCCTCAAGCAACGCGGGGACACGCTCTTCGTAATCATGCGTGTTAATACCGGCTCCTACGCGATAGCGCTTCTCGGCATCCAAGAGCTCAAGCGGATTTGATTTATGAAAATCGTAATCCCGTCTAAAGACGAGGCCAGCCAGATGGCCTTTCTCGTCAACGAGGGGGAGCTGATTCAGCTTATTGTCCCAGATGATATCGTTAGCCTCATCCAGCGTGACGGTGTGCGGCGCGGTAATAAGATCCGCTGCGGGTGTCATGAAATCTTTCACGAGTTTGGTTGGTGCATCCCTTGAAAGCCGATAATCACGCGAGGTTACGATGCCTAACAGTTTGCCCGTAGCGGTACCGTCATCAGTAACAGGCATAGCAGAGTGGCCCGTTTCATTCTTAAGCTCCAGCACATGAGCAAGCGTGTCATCGGGGCTAAGGTTGGAATCTGAGCGCACTACGCCCGCCTTGTAACTTTTTACAGAGCGCACCATTTTTGCTTCATCTTCTATGGATTGCGAGCCGTAGATGAAGCTCATGCCGCCCGCTTGGGCAAGCGCTACGGCAAGTTGCGGTCCGGAAACGGCTTGCATAATGGCAGAGACCATAGGGATATTAAGAGATAAGCGCGACTCCTGACCCTTCTTAAAACGAGCAAGGGGCGTTTTAAGCTGAACGGCTTGCGGGGTGTCCGTGCAAGACGAGTAGCCTGGTACGATGAGATATTCTGAAAATGTATGCGAAATATCCTTAAAATAATGAGCCATGTTTGCTCCTGAACGTAACGTTATATAGTGTTGGTTAATAGCTATTGGGTAGTAGGCGAGATTGCTATAGAGTGTCTCACGGAGACTTATTCTAGCAGCAAATTATTCTTTAGGGCTTAGCGTCTTCCAAGCCTGTTACTTCGTCCACGCTGAGGGCAAACTCGTGCTTTGTAGGAACCCACTCAACCTTTTTAAAGAGTGCGATGACGGTAATAGGAATGTACGTCATTTGCCAAAGAGGGAACGTGAACACATTGGTAATAACGCGCCACTTGTGTTTTGCATGAATTCGTTTGCGTTCCGTGCACGTTGTAAATGCGGCAATAAGAAAGAAGACTAAATAGATAGAGACAAACGTCATGACAAGGCTGCCTACACACATAGAGAGTTCATCGGCCGTGGCTAAAAAACCATTTGAAAACATCCCTATAAAGAGGTAGACCGAATTTACGAGCGCACTCATCAAGGTTAAAAGCATAGCGGGACCTACGGTCATTAAAAGATCATAGGAAGCGAAAGAGCGCTTGCTAATCCCCTTCATAAGATCGCCCACATAGGAGAAAAAGACCTGGTAAAAGCCTTTTGTCCACCTCATCCGCTGAATCCAAGAAGCTTTAAAGGTAACCGGTTGCTCATCATAGAATTCCGCTGGTGCATAGCCAATCTTTATACCATGCGCAGCGCAAAACGTAGAGAATTGAATGTCTTCGGTGAGCAGGTGAAAGTCCCAACCTTGCATACCGCGAATGATATCCGTGCTCACCATCCAACCCGAGCCAGATATTGCACAGCTTGTATTGAGCAACATACGCGCATTGTTGAGGTAGCGGGCTTCTCGCAAAAACCAAATGGCATTTGCCGCACTCACCCAACTGGAATCAAAGTTCTTGGAATTCCGCAAGGACGTTCCTGCCAGATAGCCAAGATCGAGGAGCTTGTTCATCTCGCTCAGGTAGTCGCGCGATAAGAGGTTATCCGCATCAAAGACGATAAACGCATCGTAGTAGGATTCGCCTTTATCGTGCAAGACATTATTAAAGCCCATATCGAGCGCCCAAGACTTGCCTTTTCTTGCAAGGTCGTCGCGCTCAAACACAATCGCCCCAGCTTCTCGTGCTCGTTTGGCGGTTTTATCGGTACAGGCATCCGCAACAACATAAACATCAAAGAGCTTGCGCGGATACTTTTGCGTCAAGATAGATTTAACCAATTGCGCGATAACGACCTCTTCATTGTGAGCTGCAATCATGAAGGCGAAACGATGCTGCTTTTTAGCCTTAGGAAGAACGATCTCATTTTTAAAATAGCCAATGACGAAATAGACAATCTGATAAAAAAAGCAGAGCGTAAAGAAGAGCCACAGGACAAAATTAAATACAGCTATGGGAGTTATGCTTACTCTTGAAAGTTCCACGCTCATCCTATCGTTGATCTGCGCTACGGTATTCTATCGCTGTTGGAGCAAAAATGCTTGTGGGAGTCGTGCTGTCCAATGCTGCCCTAGCCCTTTTGGCGTCTCGCACTCCTAGCTTTATTTCCTACTCTATTCCAACACGTCTTGCGAAAGATCCCGGCCAGCTTCTGTTTTTCCCAAAGAACGCTCACGCAGTGAGACGAGCACGGTTTTGAGGTCTGGGGGCAACGGCTCAGCAAATGAAAGGCGCTCGTGTGTTGTGGGATGGTCAAAACTTAAGCGATACGAGTGAAGAAACTGTCGGGGTGCCTGCAGGTTTTTGCGCGCATCGCCTGTTCCGTAAAGCGGATCTCCCACCACAGGATGGTGAATGTAGTTCATATGCAGACGGATCTGATGCGTGCGCCCCGTCATCAAATGACACTCCAAAAGCGTAAATCCATCATCATGGTCTACAGCCGCAAAATGCTCTAACGTTTGAAATGTTGTTATGGCTTCTCGAGCCCCTGGATCTGCAGTTGCCATCATCTTAATACGATGCCGAGAAGACCGCGCCATGCCAACATCAATAAGGCCGGTGAGCGGCGCAATATTGCCATGAACGAGCGTAAGATAGCGTCGATCTACTTCACGCGCTTTGATAGCGTCTTGTAACTTTTGCTGAACCGCATCGTTTTTTGCGATAAGCATAAGGCCCGTTGTGTCCATATCGAGGCGATGAACGAGCCCTAGTTTATCCGGGCCCTGCAGCGTGCCCAGGTGCTCTTTTCCAAAACGCCAGAGAAGACCGTTTACCAATGTGTGCTTTTCGTGTCCCGGACTTGGGTGGGAAACCAAATCTTTGGGTTTTGAAATCACGGCGAGCTGATCGTCCTCAAAGACTACTTTTATCGGAATATCTTCTGGGAGGACGGCATAAGAGTCATGGGGAGCGGCATAATTTGTCAGGACGTTATCAGCAACCTCAACCATGTCTCCGGCGCGCACTTTGAAATTTTTAGATATCTGCGAACTGTTGTTCACAGTTACCTCGCAGGCCTCAATGAGATGCGCTGCCTGATTGCGGCTCAGCATATCTACTTGATCAGCAAGGAAAGCATCCAGGCGAACCTTATCTTTATCGAGCGGAACTTCAAAGACCATAACCCTGTTTCTTCTTATCTATTTTTCATCTTATCTACTTATCTACTTATAAATTTATCTACTTATTTTTTATCTTCATATACATATCGTTTTATCTACTTACATGCTTCTCTGACTTCCCATTTCTTGATGAGCGTTGAGATGCTTAAGATTCTCTTGGAACCGGCGGAAAAAGAGCGCCTACGCCGTTCCGCCATACGATAAAAAGTATAAGAGCAAACCCACAGGTGATGGCAGCATCGGCTATATTGAAGATTGGAAAATGGATGCAATCAAGAGAGATGAAGTCCAAAACGCGCCCCGTTAAAAAGCGATCCAGTGCGTTGCCCGTAGCTCCTCCCGCAATAAGTCCAGCTCCAATTAAGATGATCTTGTTCTGCGGTCGGAAGTGTCCAACATATAACGTGAGAAAGGCTACCACAGCTATCGCAATAAAAAGGAAGACGGGAGAATAACCTTGCGCCAACGAAAACGCTGCACCATCATTGCTAACGCTTCGTAAAGTAATAACGCCTGGTAATCCTATCGCGCGTGATTCAATTAACAGAGCAAATGCCTTTGTGACCTGATCAACAATGAAAACAATAAGACCTACAGCGGCATACAGAAGCCACCTATTCCAACTTGTATTTGAAGGCGCGTGATCAGACATTGAGATTAGCAACAACATCATGGCAGCGTTTGCAAAGACCATCGTCCATCAGCTCTCGCCAATTCCAGCAACGCGGGCACTTCTCCCCAGTTGCAGGAAGGACTTCTACCATAAACTCTTCTCCCTCTTTGAGCTCAACGTCTGAGGCTACCAGAACTTCAGCAATCATCGCTTCGCGGCTTAATTGCGTATTGGCTTGTTCAGACGCCTTTGCAAGCGTCTCCATCATATCCTGAGGAAGCGTTATGACCGCGTGGGTTGCCTGGGTAGTTTTTTCTTCAAAGGCTTCGGCGGCGAGTGCTTCTTCGTAGGTCTTGGTATAGGCCTCCCGAATGGTCAGAACCACCTCGTATACCGGAGCGAGATTTGATACTGTTTCTTCGTCAACGGGGGGTTCAAACCAACTGAGAAGCGCTGCAAAGTCTTTTCCTTGGCGGAGCGCTGTTGGAACATACGCCAAGACCTCATCGGTCGTATAACAAAGAATGGGCTGCAGATCGCTCAGAAGCATCGCCAAGATAAAATACCACGCTGTTTGAGCACTTCTGCGCGTGGCAGAATTGGCGCCATCGCAATACATTCGGTCTTTGGTCGCGTTGAGATAACCATTAGAAAGCTCAGTCACTACAAAGTCGTATAGAAGACGATAAACGCTATTGAAACGATACTCAGTATAAGCTTTTTCAACTTCTTTGTGCACTGCAGCGACACGACAGACAATGAGGCAATCAAAAAGCTCCATCTCCTCAAATGGAACTCCATCGCGTTCATAGTCAAACTGATCTTCCAACTCACCGAGCAAAAAGCGGAAGGTATTTCTAAAGCGGCGATAAGCGTCGGAAACGCGGTTAAGAATCTCTTGGTCGCAAGGCATATCCTGTGTTGCATCAACAGAAGCAACCCATAGACGAATAATATCTGCGCCTAGCGTATTGCAAACCTTTTGTGGGTCGATAACGTTACCCAGGCTTTTACTCATCTTGCGCCCCTGGCCATCGAGCGTAAATCCCAGCGTTAATACTTCATGATAAGGGGCCTCATCGTAGGCACCCATGGAGGTCAGGAGAGAGCTTTGAAACCAACCGCGATGTTGGTCCGACCCCTCTACATAGAGGTCGGCGGGAAATTTAAGGTTCTCACGCTTTTTAAGCACGGCAGTATGCGATACTCCTGAGTCCCACCAAACATCCAGAATGTCTTTATCGGGAATGAGATGTTTGCCTCCACACTTGGGGCATACCGCCAAATCGCCAAGGTAATCAACGGGATTCTCCATGAACCACGCATCGGAGCCCTTCTCGCGGAAGAGCGAAATGACAGCATCCAAAATCTCATCGTTTATAACGGTGGTGCCGCAATCCTCACACGTGAAGGATGGAATGGGCACGCCCCAAAGACGCTGGCGAGAAAGGCACCAATCGGGCCTGTTTTGAACCATCGCACGCATGCGCTTGACGGATGAGGAGGGAAACCAGCTAATCTCATTCTCGATGGCTGTAAGCGCCTTCTCGCGTAGTCTTGTTTTATCCATAGAGACAAACCACTGCTCGGTAGCACGAAAAATAACGGGATTTTCGCAGCGCCAACAGTGCGGATAGCTGTGAGTAATCTTTTGCTCAGCTAAGAGTGTCCCCTGCTCTTTAAGAAACGCAATAATGAGCGGATTGGCTTTCCATACATTCATCCCAGACCAAGGACCGCCTGTTCCATACCCTTCACCCTTATAGTAGGTTCCATCATCAGCAACGGGCATGATGGCGTCGATGTTGTTTTTAAGACCGGCATAGTAATCGTCGACACCGTGGCCAGGAGCAATGTGGACGATGCCCGTGCCCGTGGTTGTCGTGACATAATCGGCGAGAATTGCTCGACCCTCCGCGTCATCGAAGACAGGATGGCGATAGACAGTTTCACAGAGGTCTTCCGCAGTAATCTCTAAAGGTTTTCCGGTGCTCGTCTGTACAAATTCAACATCCCAACCGGAGGCCGTTGCGAATCTTTCCGCAAGATCTTTTTGCACAATATAGGCATTGTTGTTGTGCACGAGGGCAACGTACGTCTCTTCAGGTTTGAGCGCCACGGCAGCATTTGCAGGGAGCGTCCAAGGCGTCGTTGTCCATATGACAAAGTTAATGCTCCCTTCTATCTGTTTGGACACATCTTTGAGGGCTGCGTTCTTGTCGGGATTTTTGATGGCAAAGGCCACAAAAATAGAGGGTCCTTCTATATCGTGATATTCAATTTCAGCCTCTGAGAGCGCTGTATGACAATGCGTGCACCAGTACACAGGCTTCCTGCCCTTATAAAGTGCGCCTCTATCCCAAAAGCGCTTAAAAACTTCAATGTCTGCGGCGTCATGGTCGTGCGTGAGAGTGAGATATGCTTCGTCCCAGTCTGCGAGTACTCCCAAGCGACGGAATCCCTCTTTTTGAAGGTCGATATTTTTAACGGCAAAGTCAGCGCACATGGAACGAACTTCGCTTACAGGCATGTCGTTAAATTTCTTGGTACCCAGCGTTTCTTCTACCTTGTGTTCAATGGGCTGACCATGACAATCCCATCCTGGTATGAAATCAACCTCGTCTCCACGCATGATGTGAAAACGGTTCACGATGTCCTTGGTGATTTTATTAAGCGCATGACCAAGATGGATGGGGCCATTTGCGTACGGTGGTCCGTCGTGTAAAACAAAGTGATAGTGTCCGGCGTTTTGTTTGCGCGCCAACTCGTAGATGTTTGCTCCCTCCCATGCTCTTAGGCGTTCGGGTTCAGCCTTGGCAAGATTGCCGCGCATGGGAAAATCGGTGTGAGGCAGATTAGTTGTGTCTTTATATTCGTTTGCCATGGGTTACTTTCCTTAGTTGCGTAAAGCTGTTCAATACTAATTCTGAGCTGATCTACTTTCAGATGTTTAGACCGAACTATTTCCCCAACTCATTTTCACTTTTAAAAAGCCGCATGAATTCATCGCCAGTAATGGTCTCCTTAACCTGCAAGTATCGGGCAAGTTCATGTAACTTAAACAAATTCTCCTTTAGAATCCTAAGTGCATTCTGGTGAGCTTCTTCAACCAAGTTTTGCACTTCTCGGTCAATCTCTTGAGCCGTTCCTTCCGAACAGACAAGGTCTGTCGTGCCACCAAGATAACGATTGTTGACCTCTCCAAGCGCGACCATGCCAAACTTATCGCTCATACCATACTGTGTGACCATGTTACGCGCGAGCTTTGTTGCACGCTCAATATCGTTTGAAGCGCCCGTGGTAATCTCTTTAAAAATGAGTTCCTCTGAAGCGCGCCCCCCGCACATAACCGCAAGCTGCTCCATCGCCTCTTGTTTGGAAACAAGGAAGTGTTCGTCCTCTTCCACTTGCATGGTGTAACCAAGGGCACCCGATGTTCTCGGCACAATCGTAATTTTGGAGACCGGCGCTTGCTTCTTTTGAGCAGCAGCGACGATGGCATGACCTATTTCATGATAGGCAACTATTTTCTTTTCTTCCTCACTCAGAACGGTTGATTTGCGTTTCTCTCCGGCTATGACTACCTCAACCGATTCTGTCAGGTCCTCTTGAGTAACCTTTTGGCGCCCCATACGAACAGCTCGTAATGCTGCTTCGTTAATGATGTTGGAAAGATCTGCGCCGGAAGCACCGGGTGTGGCGCGCGCAACAACATCTAAGTCAATGTCATCTCCCATCTTCACATCGTTGGCATGAAGTTTGAGAATAGCTTTCCGGCCAGCAAGGTCAGGAAGCTCCACAGGGATCCTGCGATCAAAACGACCGGGACGCAGGAGTGCTTGATCAAGGGTATCGGGACGGTTAGTGGCTCCTAAGACAACGATGCCCTTATGGTTATCGAAACCGTCCATCTCCGTAAGAAGCTGGTTGAGTGTTTGCTCGCGCTCATCGTTCGTGGTAAGGCCTGCATCGCGGCGCTTTCCCACCGTATCAATCTCGTCGATAAATACGATACAGGGAGCTTTCTCGTTTGCTTGCTTAAAGAGGTCGCGTACCTTTGCGGCGCCCCTTCCAACAAACATTTCAACAAATTCAGAGCCGGCAATATTAAAAAAGGGAACGCCTGCCTCGCCCGCGACAGCTTTAGCAAGGAGCGTTTTTCCGGTTCCCGGAGGTCCAACAAGAAGCGCACCGCGCGGTAATTTTGCACCTATTGTCTCGTAGCGTTTGGGTTTCTCCAGAAATGAGACAATTTCTTCGAGCGATTCTTTTGCTTCGTCTTGGCCAGCAACGTCTTTAAACGTAACACCAGTCTCTTTTTGCGCAACAACCTTAGCGCCTGACTTTCCAAAATTGCCAAATCCACCCAAGCCTCCAAAACCACCAAAGCCACCACCGAAATTCATTGACGGCCCGTCGTTATCATCACCGAGTGATTTCTTCAATTGACGATTTAGGAACCAGCCACCCAAAATAAGAGCAAGGATTGGCAGACCATAGATCATAAAAATAATGAGACCCAAATTTCCATTGGAGCTATCCAGGGGTTCCGCAGAAAACGAAACGTTATGCGATGAGAGCCTGCTCACAAGATCGGTGTCATTGGGAAACTGATTGGTCTTAAAGAATTGCTGATCGTCCCCATCTCCCGTCTTGAACGTTATCGTCTTGTCATTGTCATCAAGTTGAGCTTGTTTCACCTCATTGTTGTCGACCATGCTAATGAACGTGGAATAATCCACCTCCTGTACCTTACCCTGCTGAATATTGGGATAAATGACCGTTTTGAGGATCAACAGCAATGAGACAGCGAGAAGCACGTACAAAATCATCGATTGTCTTTTTTTCTTAACGTCCACGATTCCTCTTTTATTCCTCTTTTTAATTTCTATTTCTTTTAGTCAATGCTTTGTTCGTCTGTTAATGCAGTAATGGGTTTTTATAGAACCTTTTTTGGTTCCCTATTTAAGTCCCATCTGTTCCATCATCTGTTTCATAGCGCGGGGGTTAGGCATCTTACCTTTTTTACCTTGTGTAAGAGATTTAAACTTTCCTAGCATCTTGTTCATCTCGCCCCATTGCCTCATGAGCTGGTTCACTTCTTGCACACTTCTACCAGAACCTGCAGCAATACGCTTTCTTCTCATGCCGTTAATAATCTTGGGGCGCCTACGCTCCTCCAACGTCATCGACTGAATAATCGCTTCGATCTTGTCGAGCGCCCCTTCATCGAGATTGTTGCCCACTTGCTTCAACATTTTCTCGCCGCTAGGAAGCATGGCCATGATTTTTCCAACGCCGCCCATCTTGCGAACTTGGTTAAGTTGTTTCAGCATATCTTCCATTGTAAGACCCTGATCAAGCATACGCTCAGCATCTTCAATCGATTGTTCATCGGCAGCTTCTTGAGCCTTTTCAATGATTCCATAAACGTCACCCATACCCAAGATGCGCTTTGCCATGCGATCAGGATAGAAAGGTTCAAGCGAGGAAGGCTTCTCGCCCATTGAAACAAACATAATTGGCTTGCCGGTAACTTCACGCACGGAAAGAGCCCCGCCGCCACGAGCGTCGCCATCGAGCTTAGACAGAATAACGCCGTCAAAATCAGTACGGGCAGAAAACTCACTCACAACGTTAACGATGTCTTGTCCACTCATTGCATCGACAACCATGAGGACTTGATCTGGTTTTGTGGCGCTCTTAAGGTCGACAGCCTCTTGCATCATCTTTTCGTCCACTTGGGTACGACCGGCCGTATCTATAATGACGACATCGCGAAGAGTATCAATGGCTGTCCGGATTGCATCATGTGCAATAGAGACGGGGTCAGAGCTATCATTGCGGAAAACTGGCACCTGAATTTCTTTGCCAAGTGTCTCAAGCTGATCAGCGGCAGCGGGACGATAGATATCGCAGGCAGCAAGAAGAGGGCTTCTCCCTTGCTTCTTTAGAAGGTAGGCAAGTTTAACTGCGGCCGTTGTTTTACCCGAACCCTGAAGGCCCACAAGCATAATGATGTTGGGCATTCTATTCTGAGCAAACACCAGGCCTTGCTCAGTGTCACCCAGAAGATGTGTGAGCTGATTTAAAACAATTTTGACAACATTTTGAGACGGTGTGAGCGAAGTTAAGACTTCCTCCGTTGAGGCTTTTTCCTTGCACGTTGCAACAAACTCTTTTACCACCTTATAGTTGACATCCGCCTCAAGTAGAGCAAGGCGAATCTCGCGCATCGCAACGTTAATGTCCTCTTCGGTCAAACGTCCCTTTTTTGAGAGCTTGTCAAAAGAAGACTGAAGTTTTTCAGAAAGTGATGCAAACATATCTATCTCTCTTGATTTCTTATTGCTCTCCAACCACAGCACTCTCGTGCTCATCGCCGATAAGCGCCCGAGAAAAGTCGAGCGCATCAAAGTCCTCTAAATCTGAAATTCCCTCTCCTATACCAACGCGCAGGATGGGTAAATTCAATTCATGAGCTATTGCAGCTGCGATACCGCCCTTAGCGCTTCCGTCGAGCTTCGTGAGGATGACGCCATCCAGATCAAGCGCTGCGTTAAACTCTTTTGCCTGGATGAGGCCGTTCTGTCCCATAGTTGCATCAATAACCAAAACAACATAGACAGGTATCGTCGCACGCTTCCTCGTGACATTGACTACTTTTTGAAGCTCGCGCATCAAATCCTCGGAAGTATGGAGACGCCCTGCCGTATCAATGAGAATAAGGTCTTTTTCATCGCGCTCGGCGGTGTCCAAAACGTCATAGCAAACGGAAGCAGGATCTGCGCCACGCTCTCGTGTAATAAGAGGAACGCCGGCGCGTAGGGCCCAGATACTAAGCTGCTCAATTGCAGCTGCTCTAAATGTATCGGCACCTCCTAGCACAACGTTTCGACCGCTCTCGTTTCCAGCGGCGGCAAGTTTTCCTATCGTTGTTGTCTTGCCTGAGCCATTAATCCCAACGAAGAGTACACACACGGGGTTTTGGGAAAAAAGATCACTCTCAGCGCGAGGAAATAGCTCTGCCATACGATTGGCAAGGGAGGCTTTAATCTCTTCTGCCGTCTTTAAGTTCTCGCGCGCTGCGATATCGCGCATATCATCAGAGAGCTTGGATGCCGCAGCGGCTCCCACATCTGAAAGAACAAGCGTATCCTCAAGCTGCTCCCAAAAATCTTCATCAACTTCTCCACCAAAATATAAAAGCTCGTTTAAGGCTTCGCGTGATTTTGTAAGCCCCCTCTTTAGTCGCTCTGCAAGTCCCATAGCGTGCCACCCATCTTAAGCTTCGAGAAATTTCTTCTCGTACTCATCGAGTTTTTGCGAAACGACCTTAGAAATACCATCAGCTTGCATTGAAACCCCATACAGAACATCCGCTGCTTCCATAGTGCGCCGTTGATGCGAAATAACGATGAGCTGTGTTGTCTCCTTAAGCATATCGATCGCATCGATAAACTTATCAAGATTTGCATCATCGAGCGCGGCTTCAACCTCATCAAAAACATAGAAGGGGACTGTATGCGTTTGATAGATAGCAAACAAGAATGCAAGGGCCGTGAGCGACTTCTCGCCTCCTGACATAAGAGCAATCTTAGGAATGCGCTTTCCTTTTGGCTGAGCTATGATCTCTATTCCTGTTTCTTCCAGGTTGTCTGGGTCGGTAAGTTCTAGGTGCGCTTTTCCTCCCGGGAAAAAGAGATTAAACGTTTCCTGGAAGTGTTGGTTGACCTGGTTAAAAGTTTGTTCAAAAGCTCCACGCATGCGAGCGTCGATTGCTTTTGTAATTTTTGCCAGAGCGCGCCGAGCAAGCTTTAGATCTTCCAACTGATTGGCGTAAAAAGCGGCCCGGTCCTTGAGGTCATCGTATTCAGCAAGCGCAACCTGATTGACGGGGCCTAAAGCCGCAAGTTCATCTTTTACTTGCGTGAGACGCCTTTCTTTTTCCTCACGATCTTCAAGAGGAGCTAAGAGGAGTGCTTCATCCACCGACATGGAAGCAACGTCTTTCAAAGTCTCAACAGCTGCGCTCACACGCACTTCGATTTTGCCTTCTTCAATCTCAATTCGGTTTTGCTCAAGCGCAGCCTTATTTGCCTTTTCGCGTGCATCTTCTGCTTCTTTGCGCGCCTTGGCAATGGTTTCACGAAGCTCAGCAGAATCTGATACGGCCACAGAGGCACTATCTTGGAGCTTGGCAACGAGCGCTTGTATGACGGTAAGAAGATGTTGTAAATGATTTTTGAGTGGTTGTACACGCTCTTTTTGCAGCGTCACAAGGGCACGTAAACGCTCGAGCTTTTGGATGTTTTGAGCGGCATTATCCTTAAAGGAAAGGAGGCTTTCATCCTCTTTTCGAAGACGTTCTAGGTGAGCGGTTGCAGCATTAAGCGAGAGCTCTGCTTCATTAAGCGCCTTGAGATAATCAATCTCCGACTTGCGCATATCTTCAATATCTGCGCGTTGCTTGGCTATCGCAATATCAAGAGTTTGCTTTCTTGCCTCATCTTCCTTCAGCTGATGCGCGTATTCTTGAAGTTCCTTCTGGCTCGCAGCAACTTCATCGAGTGTCTTCTTTTGTGAGGACTCAATCGTTGCCTTTTCTTGCTGTAGCTCCTCAATGCGTCTTTGAGCATGTTCTAAGTTGGCGCGTGCACTTTCAAGCTCGCTCGTAAGGCGAAGGAACGAACTTTGCGCCTTGTCTGCTTGCCCAGCGTAATCGTCCTTCTTTTGTGAAAGGTCATCGATTGAGCTCTGGAGCTTTTCCAATTGCTTCTCATTTTCAGGAACCGAGCGATTAAGCTCACGAAGACGGCGCGATTGCGCAAGGCGCGAACCTTCGTTCTCAGTGTTCGTGCCCACAATGACCAGACCGTTAGAACAAGCTATCAATCCATCATGGGCCGCGAAGGTTTGCTCGGGATGTTTTTGAGCAAGATCCAGTGCATCCATAGCTGATTTTGTAAGGTATACCTTTGAAAACAGCCGAGAAACAAGGGCGAGTTCTTGTGCTGTGGGAGGCGCCTCTTCTTCTCTCAATCTCTTAAACGTGGAGACATACGATTCTGCGCCCGAAATGTTAGGGGACGCTGTCGTTGCCGTTTCGTTGATTGCCAAGAATGAATCGGTAAAGGTACCTTTTTCTTGCATCACATCAAGCGCGAGCCTACGCAGAGCTTCTGGCGTAGCAACGATTGATGCTTCGATAGATTGCCCAAGAAGCTTCTCGGTAATGGCCTCGAGTTCCTGCGGAAAGGCGATGTAGGAACCAACTCGAGAAAGAAGGTTTTTGGAATCGCGCGCGGCTTTGAGTGCCTTGGGCTCCTCCTCTTCACTCATGGTTTCCAACTGTTCCTGAAGCGCATTGCGCTCAGCAATTTGCGAGAAAAGCGTATTCTGCAAAGATACAAACGCTTCTTGAGTTTTTTGGAGTTCTTCCTTAGTGTCCTCAAGAATCTTGGAGTACTTAGCACCGTTCTCCTGAACAGAGTCTCGTTCTTTCTCCTTGCTCTCCATGTCTTTTTGAGCTGTCGCGGTCTCTTCAGCGAGCGTCGTGATTTCTTTGTCGAGCGATGCAATGCGTTCAACCCAGATCCCGCCTTGAAGCTTTTGAGATTCCAGGGTATGTTCGAGCTTGGTATGAGCCAAAAGTACTTCGTCATAGTGACGGTTTACCTTGGTTTGTTCATCTAGATCTTGTTTTCTCTTGGTCTCCGCAAGTGCAATGCGTTTTTGTATCTCGTCAGATTTTGGCTTGTAAGCAGCGGTGGCAGCCTGGGCTTTACGCTTAGCCTCTTCTGCTTCTTTGAGCTCGCGTTTAAAATCGTGCAAACGCTCTTCGTCTGATTTCAGTTGCTCTCTAATATCACGTATTTGTGCAGTTGTGCTCAGAATACGCTCAGAAAGACTTCGTTCTTTTTCCATCAAGAGAGCAATATTTGAATCCATGCGCGCTTCAAGACCTGTCACGCGACGGCGCTGCTCTCCTAAGTCTCCTACGTAAAGACCGCGCGCCTCAAGCATGCTCTGAAGCTTTTGAAGGTGCTTCTGCTTTTCCTTTTCTTCAAATCCTAGGAGGGAAACTTGAGCCTCCACCTCTTGCTTCTTGGTCATCAGCTCACCGTATTCATGGTGCAGTCGACGCACGTCGTCTACGGCACACTCAGTAGCTAGCTGGATACGCTCTTCCTCTAAGTTCTTAAAGGTTTGTGCCTTGCCAACTTGCTCTTCCAAAGGTCGAAGACGGCGTTTTAATTCGCGATTGATAATCTTGGCTCGAGCAACATGCTCATCCATGCGAGCAAGTTTTCTTTCGGCCCTCTTTTTGCGACGACGGTGTTTTGCGATACCAGCTGCTTCTTCAACAAGTTCTCGCCGCTCCTCTGGGCGATTAGAAAGCACCGCATCAAGTTTTCCCTGAGAAATAATGGAAGAAGTTTCTCGACCCAATCCGGAGTCGTGGAGTATGTCAGTAATATCGAGAAGGCGCGAAGGAGCTCCGTTAATAAAGTATTCTGATTCCCCCGTTCTATACATTCTGCGCGTGATAGCAATTTCAGAATAGTCCAAGGGAAGCGTGTGGTCTTCATTGGAAAGAGATAGCGTGACTTCTGCAACGGAGACGCTCTTACGTTCAGCAGAACCAGAAAAGATAACATCTTCCATGGCTTGTCCACGCAGTTGTTTTGCGCTTTGCTCGCCTAAAACCCAAAGAATAGCATCGGCAACGTTGGATTTACCAGATCCGTTGGGTCCAACGACGACGTTAAGCCCATCCTCAAAGACGAGGGGGGTTTTATCGGCAAAGGACTTAAATCCTTTTAATGTCAGTGATTTTAAATACACGCTCTTCCTATTTCTTGCCCTCGTGAATCAGGGCATAGTTACAGCAAAGGATGATTTTAGCAAACTTCTTTAAGGGCTTTGGCAGCGGCATCAACCTCAGCACTTTTTTTGCTGAATCCCATCCCTGTCACTGCGATTTTTTTGCCCAATCTCACCTCCACCTTAAAAAGAGGTGCGTGGGCAGGCCCTGTTTGTTCGATAAGGTTATAAACAGGCATTTCGTTGTACTTCTTTTGCGTCCACGCCTGAAGGCGGGATTTTGGATCTTCTAATTCCTCCAGGCGAAGCGTATCAAGCTGTTTCTTTAAGCCTGCTAAAAGGCACTTCTCGGCGGCATCTCTCCCTCCATCAAGATAAAGCGCGCCAACAAGGGCCTCGAAAACGTTTTCAAGCGCGGCAGTATGTCCGCGACTTGATTCCTGAGCCTCGCTCTTACCGAAAATAATATATTTTTCCAGTCCTAAGCGGGCGGCCTGTTGCGAGAGATTCTTGCCTGAGACAAGGAAAACTTTTATGCGCGTCAGCAGTCCTTCGTCCATCTGGGGAAAGCGTTTATAGACTTCCAGGGCGATGCTTGCTCCCAAAAGAGCATCGCCAAGAAATTCCAAGCGTTCATACGATTGGGTATCGCGCTCCCCCTCCACTGCTGAAGGATGTGTAAGTGCTTGCGCAAGCAGGTGAGGATTGGAAAAGGAATAGGAAAGGATGCGCTCTACGTTTTGAACAGCATCGGCGCGCCTCTTGCTCAGTCCTTCTGCAGAAATACTAGCCATTGAGTGCAGAGGCGATGGCATCGACAGCGTCGGCCACAGAATTGATCTTTTCCAGCGCGTCGTCTTCTATGGTGGTGTCAAACGTGTCTTCCATGTTTGAGATAAGCTCAATCTTGTCGAGCGAATCAGCGGAAAGCTCATCAAACGTTGTTTCTTCCGTGATTTCTTTTGGATCCTTATTCATGGTATCGGCGACGGCCTCAACAACTTTTGCGTAAATCTCTGATCTATCCATTATGTCCTTCCTTGCTGTACGCATTCTTGTTCTGTTGTATCTTGCTAGTGCTGAATCTTACGTCCGTTGAAATCATCGTTGCTCTTCTGTGATTTCCTTTGTACTCAGTTCTTTTTCGACGCTTTTACAAAGGCCTTTTTCGACCATCTCAGCAGCGGCAATGATGCCATTCTTTACCGCTTTAGCACTTGTCTTGCCGTGACCAACAACAACAGGATTGCGAAGGCCAAGCAAGAATGCTCCTCCGTATGCCTCGCCTGAAAGGTCGTAGCCCATCTTCTTAAAGCGATGGCTGCAAAGCAAGAGACCCAAGGCACGCCAAGGCGCTTTTGCGGCATTCTGCTTAAGAAAATATACTGCATATTTAACAGCGCCTTCCATGCATTTCAACGCAACGTTGCCCAGAAGCCCAGATGCCACGACCACGTCACAATCCCCCAGGAGTAGATCGTTTCCTTCTACGTTGCCAACAAAAGTAAAACCGGAATCCTTCTGAGTATTTTTAAGTTCAGCAAAGGCTTGAAGGGTATGTTCTGATCCCTTCGTGTCCTCAGTGCCGTTAGAAAGAAGGCCCACTCTACAGTTCTTATCTTGCACATAGGTATGATAGAGGGCCGAACCCATTGCTGCCAACTGGGGGTAAACGTCACTGCGCAAATCAGCATTGGCGCCTAAGTCCAGAAAGACCGTTTGATGGCCTTTCTTGCCCGGTAAAATAGCAGCAAGAGCAGGTCGTTTTATATCTTTTGCACGTCCTACGTTAAGAGTTGCCGCTGTGAAGATTGCGCCCGTTGCTCCTGCCGAGAAGAACGCATCGGCGTTGCCTTTATTAACGGCTTTGCAGCCTTTAACGATAGAAGAGTCCTTCTTGGCATGTACTACTTCTGCGGGATGCTCGTCCATTCCAATTGTCTCGGTGCAAGGAAGCGCTGTGAGACGTTCGTACTCCGAACAAAGCGGATCGATAATGGCCGGGTCTCCCGCTACCAATATGGAGAGATTGGGCTTTGCATGAAGAGCCTGAAGAATGCCGTCAAGAACGGGCTCAGGGCCATAGTCTCCGCCCATAGCATCAACGCAAACTGTTACTGGCTTCTCATTGGCAATAATGCGCTTTTCAATCTTTTTAATCTCAATATATTTCGTAAGCTTAAAATTCTTCATATCCTGCCTTTGTGTTGAATACTCGTTCTCAAAGAGAAAAAGTCGCACACAGGCGACTTTTCTTTTAGGCTCTATAAGGTAGCCTGAGCGCTCCTTCTATTTGTTTAGTTCTACTCTTGTATTCTCTTAGCGCTCAAGCCGTGTGGATGCCTATTCTGCCGAGATTACTTCGCGATTGCGATAAAAACCGCAGCTTGGACAGACCCTATGCGGAAGCTTAACGGCACCACAATTGGGGCACGTAGATTTTGCGGGGTTCTCCAACACGGAATTTGCCGAACGTCTTCTGTGGGTTGCGCCACGACCTTTTTTCTGTTTAGGTACTGCCATAACTATCTCTCCTGCTTATCTATTTTTTACGAAACGAGCATTCTTGCGCGCTTTTTATTCATTTCAAGCTCCCTATATTAGCACGGAATGCGTATCTGGATCCTAAGAATCCAGTTGGTCTTTGAGCTGAGCTAGCTTTGCAAATGGATTGGCATCCTCGTTTTCAAAACTCTGCTCATTGCAAGCGCACTTTTCCACGTTAAGATTTACCCCACAATGAGGACAAAGCCCCTTACAATCTGTCTGGCATAAAAGCACAAAGGGTGTCTCGGCATATAAGCCGGCGATTAGTGCATCAGTGAGATTAATCTTTCCCTCGCGAGTACAAACACCAAAGTCTTTCTCTCCCTCGGTTTCCTCGTCTTCCTTAGGAACGTCCTCAAAACGATAGTATTCTTCAATATCGGAAGAAATATCGAAATGTGCGTCATTGAGGCAACGATCACAAACACCGGTGCCTTTTCCACGAAGAATGCCGGTTACTAAAATACCCTCTCCGGTGTTAGTGAGAAGGAGATCGTAGTCAAAACCGTTTGCAAGGGTGAAATCTCTATCGCCAAGCGAATAAGAAGAAACGTCGACGTGACCTTTTACAGGGAAGGTATCGCCGACGTTTTGAACATGGTCTTGGATAAGGACTTCGACAGGCGCGATGTCCATATGCTCTTACCAACCTTGGTTTTGATTCGTAGCAGAAGGATCAGAGACGTTTTCAGTGATGGTTTGACGCGTCCGCGTAACCTGGCTCACTATGGATTTCAGATTATCTTCCAAGTGCGTAAGAACGTCCTCGGCGTATTCTTCTGCGTTATAGCGAGTGTCGCGCTCATATTGCTGAGCCGCATCACGAATGTCTTGCGCTTGTGATTGCGCGAGACGTACTACTTCCTGATCGCCGGCCAAGATCATGGCTTGCTGCTGGGCGTCTGCAATGATGGAATCTGCTTGGCTTTGCGCATGCGCCAAAATTTCATTCTGCTCACGAAGAATGCGACGTGCTGCTTGGAACTCTTCGGGAAAGCGATCACGAATTTCATCAAGAATAGCGTAGAGCTCTTCTGTGTCGACAATCTTCTTTTGACCGCCGCCACCAAATGAAGACTTGGATTGCTCGATGACATCCTCGAGGTCAGCTATTAAATTCTCAATTTCCTCACCTGGCTGCATGAAGGCTCCTTTCGGCCATGTTTCAAGGGTGACAGAGGTTTCTTAGGCTTCCTACCCTCAAGAGTATTCGCCTTTTGCCACGAGCACAAAATAGCTCATAACGACGAAATCTTACCAAAAAGTCCGTATAAAGTGTGTGGGGATTACGAAAACTTTTGATAAAGGGCTTCTTGGACGACATGAGGAACCAGCAGGGAGGTATCGGCGCCCAGGCTTGCCATCTCGCGCACCATGGATGAGGAAATGAATCCATACTGGGGGTCGCTCATAACGTAAACAGATTCCAGATTCGCATGCATTTTTGCGTAAAGGTCGGATTGAGCAAGCTCATTTTCAAAGTCAGTTGTAGCGCGCAGGCCTTTAACTACGGCTTGGGCTTGCACTTCCTGGCAAAAGTCTACGAGCAAACCTTCAATAGGAAGAACGTCAATAGTTGTAAGAAACGCATTCTGGCCTTCCTTTTTAGCGCTTTTCTCGGTAGAGCTTGCAACGGATGGGCTCTGTGACGCTTCTTTGAGCGAAGCCTTCACGAGCTTTACGCGCTCATCGAGAGAAAAGAGCGTTCCCGTATCATGTTTGGTAGACGAGAGAGCAACGCCAACGGTGATGTGAGGACAGAGACGATAAGCGCGAGCGATCACATCTATGTGGCCGTAGGTAATGGGGTCGAACGTGCCAGGCACAACTATGTGGGAAACCTGATTTGCGAGCATATCTCTCCTCGTATTGCGCAAAGCACAGCCGCCCTGCGTCATTGCAATCAATCGCAACGTTTGTCTTCCAAAGATTATAAGAGTTCGTTGCAAATAGTACTAGAATAGCCCTATGCTCAAAGCGAGCCGGTAGAGTATCCAGCCATTTAAGGAGGCGCCATGTTGGAGATTAGATCGTACACGTTTTATTTTTGTCCCTGCACCCAGGATTTGTATGGTGACGAAGTGCTAAAGCATGTTGCAGAGCACAGCAAAGAAATTGTTAACTATCTAAATGAACAAAAGACCATCCCGTTTCAAATTGTTTTAAAGCCCAACCTGCTTACGAGCGACGTGATTGAGAAAACGTTTGCTGAAGCTGACGCAGACCCAGATTGCGCCGGTATCATTACGTTTGCTCACACATTCTCCCCTTCCAAATCATATATTCGTGCTCTGAGTTCGCTCAAAAAGCCTCTGTGCCAATTTGCGACGCAATATAACGAAGATATTCCGTATGACAAGATTGACATGGACTTCATGAATGAGAATCAGGCAGCCCATGGTGAGCGTGAATTTGGCCACATTTTTGCTCGTATGCGCCACCCACACAAAGTTGTGTTTGGTTTTTGGCAAGATCCAGAAGTGGTAGAAGAGCTTGGTAAATGGATGCGCACCGCCGTTGGTATTGTTGAGAGCCCCAACATCCGTGTAGCACGGTTTGCCGATACCATGAGAAATGTTGCTGTCACCGATGGTGACAAGATTGAAGCAGAACAGGTTTTTGGTTGGACGGTAGATGCGTGGCCTGTTAATGATCTTATTCCTTTTGTCGATTCAGTCACGGATGCCGAAGCATCGGAGCTTGCTGACGAGTACTATGAGCTCTACTCCCTTACTTTGGACGGCCGCGACGAGAAAGAATTTCGCCGTCACGTAGAAGTACAAGCCGCGCAAGAAATTGGTATTGAGCGTTTCCTTATCGAACATAACTACAATGCATTCTCTGACCACTTTGGTGACCTTGGCAGCCTCAAGCAGCTTCCTCTGCTCTCCATTCAACGTCTCATGCAAAAGGGCTACGGCTTTGGTCCTGAGGGTGATTGGAAGACGCCTGCCATGGTGCGTCTCATGAAAGTCATGACCGCTAACGATCCTCAAGCAAAGGGCTCTGCTCTTATGGAGGATTACACCTACAACCTTTCTAAACGTCACGCTGGCATCCTTGAATCGCACATGGGAGAAGTGGATCCTTGCGTTGCAGAGGGCGAGATTAGCATACGCGCAACGCCGCTTTCCATGGGCGATCGTGAAGATCCCGCACGCTTAGTCTTCACAGCCAAGACAGGCCCTGCTATCGCAACTTCTCTTATCGATCTAGGAAACCGCTTCCGCCTTATCGTCCAAGATGTGGAATGCAAAAAAGTTGGTCACAAGATGCCACAGCTTCCCACCGGAACTGTTTTTTGGACACCCAAGCCTAATCTTAAGATTGGTACGGAAGCTTGGATCTATGCAGGTGGCGCGCACCACACCGCCTTCTCCTTCGATCTTGATGCTACGCAAATGTCTGATTGGGCTGAGGCGTTTGGTATTGAATGCGCTGTAATTGACGAAAACACAACTATTCGCGACTTTAAGCGCGACCTCCGCTTTGCTGAAGTAGCTTATCGCTAGGTTGCAACTAAAGGCTCAACACTAACGCGGAATTGAGTGCTTTGCTTAGAGCTGTCTGTGAGCTCAAGCTAAGCACTCTTTTTTAGAAAGATGTTCGCCAGATACATGTACTTACAGCAGCCGAAAAGCCAGAAAACCCAGAAAAGAGAAAAAGGGATAGAAACCATGGATGAAAAGAGCCTCATCGAAAATGCCCAGACATCACTTGGAATTGAGTTTGGATCAACGCGCATCAAGGCGGTACTTATCGCTCCGGATGGAGAAGTCCTTGGCATTGGCACTCATGATTGGGAAAACTCTCAGATTGACGGCCACTGGACCTACAGCAATGAGGAGATTCTCAGCGGGCTACAAGCATGCTATGCAAATTTAAAGCAAGATGTATACGATCGCGCTGGTATTGTGCTTAAACGCGTGGGAGCTCTGGGTATATCAGCTATGATGCATGGCTATCTCGCCTTCGATGCTCAAAATAATCTTCTCGTCCCCTTCCGCACGTGGCGCGATACCACAACGCGTGAGGCCGCAAGAAAGCTGAGTGCGCTTTTCTCCTTTCACATTCCTGAACGTTGGAGTGTCGCGCACCTCTATCAGGCCATCCTGGACCAAGAGTTTCATGTGGATAAGGTTTCGCATATCACCACCCTTGCTGGATATGTGAGCCGCCTCCTCACTGGCGAGAATGTGCTTTCCATAGGCGATGCATCCGGCATGTTTCCCATCAACGACGCTACGCGCTCTTACGATAGCGAAATGCTTAAAAAGTTTGATTCGCTTCCAGAGGTTGCGGCTCTTGGCATAAAGCTTGAAAACCTACTGCCCCACATTATGGTGGCGGGAGAGGTTGCTGGACATCTTAGTGAGGAAGGCGCACGCCTCTTGGACGCTTCTGGAGACTTGCAGGCAGGAGCACCCGTAGCCCCTGCTGAAGGCGATGCGGGTACCGGAATGATAGCGACAAATTCTGTCGCTCCCAACACGGGGAACATATCGGCCGGCACTTCAATCTTCTCCATGATTGTATTGGATAAGGAACTCTCTGAGGCTGCACGGATGCAGCTTGATATGGTCACCACTCCAGCGGGCGACCCCGTTGCGATGGTTCATTGCAATAATTGTTCAAGCGACTTAAATGCCTGGCTCTCGCTCTTCCAAGATGTGGCGGGGCGCCTTGGTCATGAAATTGATTCAGGATCTCTCTACACCTCCCTCTTTAAAGCCGCACTTGAGGGCAAGAAGGATGGCGGAGACCTTACTGCCTCTCCTCTTCTTTCTGGCGAGCCACTCTTAGATGTGCAGGTTGGGCATCCCCTTTTTGTTCGTTCTGCCCAAGCCTCTTTTGATGCCGCCACGTTTATGCGTGTCCAACTGATGAGTGCTTTTGCTGCTCTCAAAATTGGTAACGATGTTATGCGCGGGGAAAACGTAGCTATCAAAAAGCTCTACGCTCACGGTGGTCTATTCAAAACTCCACAGGTAGCGCAAAGTATCCTTGCTGCTGCCATGAACGCGCCCGTAACCGTTCTTAATACCGCAAGCGAGGGGGGTGCTTGGGGCCAGGCTCTCGCTGCAGAGTTCATGCGGCAGAAGCTTGAGGCTAAAGAGCACAACGACTCTCAGAGGGAAGCTGCAACTGCTTCATTGGCCAGCTGGCTTGAAGACACGATCTTTTGCGATCTTTCGGGCGAGACGCTTGAACCTTTTACCGAAGACGTACAAGGATACGAAACATTCATTGAACGCTTTAAAGCCGTTAATCAACTGGAGCAATTGGCAGAGCGCGTCTATCCAGAATAGTTTCATCTCTTTTTCATTCGCCACTCAGCCGTTTTCCATAATCCTGGACTGAAAGAGAGAGAACTGGAACCGAGGTAGAGAAAAAGGGTAAAGCTGGCGGACGGGTTTTTGGGCGTAGCCCAAACTGTTTGAAGTCCGCACCTTACCTTTGTCTCCCACACGGGAGCAAGAAAGAGAGAATTGACATGTTAGAAGAATTGAAAGAACAGGTTTGGAAAGCAAATCTTCAACTTCCTGCGCTTGACTTAGTAGTGTTCACGTGGGGCAACGTTTCGGCATTGGACAGGACGCGTGGCCTTTTTGCCATTAAGCCTTCCGGGGTTGCATACGAGCATCTAAAGCCTTCAGACATCGTCATCTGCGATTTTGATGGAAACGTGGTAGAAGGCAAACTGAACCCTTCTAGTGATACACCAACGCATGCTCGCCTCTATCAAGCCTGGGGAGATGAGGGGATTGGTGGCATCGTCCATACGCATTCTCGCTGGGCCACATCATGGGCGCAAGCTGGACGTGCCATACCCTGCTATGGAACGACCCATGCAGACTATTTCTATGGCCCAATTCCTTGCATGCGCTCGCTCACACAATCAGAGATTGAAGGCGCTTACGAACTAGAAACAGGCAACGTCATTGTGAGTGGATTTGCTGACGATAATCGCAACCCCAATGAGTGTCCCGCTTGCCTCGTAAGGAATCATGGCCCCTTTGCGTGGGGCAAAAACGGAGACGAAGCGGTCTATCATGCAAAGGTATTGGAGGAAGTTGCTTGCATGGCAGCCTACACTGAAGATATCTTTACAGAACAGCGCGAAGAATCAAAAGAGGATCCTACGGCTCCTCAATATCTCCAGGATAAGCACTATCTCAGAAAGCATGGTCCTAACGCCTACTATGGACAGCCATCATAAGAACATTGCTTGATAAGTATATCTAGCTCTATCGTTCCAAACGCTTTTTGCTTAACAAGATCCCATCCTCCCGCCTCAGCAAGATTGAGCGTAGGACTTCCTTTGGCATGTTCTCTAATGACCAATGCATCTTTGGCTACATTGTTGGTCGCAACCAGTGTTGCAAGGAGCCTCTGGGAAAGGGGAGGATCCAAAGCATACGGTGGATCTAAGTAGATGAGATTAAAGGGCGCTCCCACGAGCGATGATTTTTTCGCGAGTTCGAGTGCGTTTCCACGGCAGATCTGCACCGTTTTATCCAAGTCAGGCTCTGGATTAACCTCCTTCATCTTTGCAATATTGCTCTTAACGAGGTGCACTTGACAGCCGTCGATTTCAAAAAAAACAGCACTCTTTACTCCACGACTCAAAAGCTCACAGCCAACAGCCCCGCTGCCTGCAAACGCATCTAGAAGTGAAACATTGCAGAGATCAAGATTGAAATGCGAGAGCACTACACTTGCAAGAGCCTCGCGCACCCTGTCCGTAGTAGGACGTACGGAGGAATTTTCGTAGGGCTCCTGCAATTGAAGTCCCTTGTATTTCCCGCCAACGATTCTCATCTCTAATCCCTTTTCTGCATGACTATATAGTGGCTGGTCTTACAGGCGATGAAGCGCTAGTGATTCGTTTCCCCTGCAAAGTACTGATGGTAACGCTCTACAACTTCATGAATAAGAGGCCATGAACATTTAGAGGCAAGGAATGCTGACGATGAGAGGATGGTCAAGGCATCGTTCCGAGCTGCCTTAATGATGTCCATGTCCTCGGTCATATCAACAAAGCGCAATTGGGCATGCCCGGATTGCTTGTAACCAAGAATTTCTCCTTCGTGACGCATCTGCAAATCAAGTTCTGCAAGTTGTGACCCATCGTTAGTTTTCTCAAGAATTTCTAGACGCTTTCGTGCTTTTGAGTCTTTTTCTGATTGCGAGTGGAGAAATACCTTCCCTGACACAGCTCCTCTCCCCACGCGCCCTCTTAATTGATGCAGTGTTGCAAGGCCAAACATATCAGCATCCATAACAAGCATACATGTTGCGTTTGGTACGTCGACACCCACTTCTACCACCGTCGTAGCGACGAGTATTTGGATAGATCCTGCATAAAACTTTTTCATAACACAATCTTTTTCTTCTGCACTCATACGTCCCGTCAGAAGACCTATGCGCGCATGAGGAAATATCTGCTTTTTTAGCTTTTCGTACGTTCCATGCACAGAAGCACGGTTGTCACTGCTTTGTGTATTGGCAAAAGGAACTTCAGTTTTCTCATCTACAAGAGGACAAATCACATATGCCTGGTGGTGAGCATCAAGCGCTTCCTGGATTTCTTTATACGCTCTATCAAGATGAGAAGTTGGAATGACCCTACATGACACACCAGCGCCTACTACAGGTCGCTCCTTAATCGTGGATACTTCGACGTCGCCATAAACTGAAAGAGCGAGGGATCGAGGAATAGGGGTTGCACTCATGGACAACATGTCGGGCATATCCCCTTTGTTTTTGAGAGCAGCGCGCTGATTGACGCCAAAGCGATGCTGTTCATCCACCACAACAAGAGACAGGGCCTTAAACGAGATGTCTTTGGAGAGAAGGGCCGTCGTTCCAAAGACAACATCTATTGTGCCTTCAGCAAGCCCTAAAGAAAAGCGCTCACGTTCTTCTTTAGGCGTAGATGCGGTTATGGCGCACCAGGTGATCTCTGCTGCATCAAGAAGCGGCCCTAGTTTCTTGGCGTATTGGAAAGCAAGGACTGAGGTGGGAGCCATAACAGCTGCTTGCTTCTTAGAATCAGCGGCAAGAGCAAGAGCAAATGCAGCAACCACCGTCTTTCCTGTCCCCACATCGCCCAAGAGAAGACGGTTCATGTGCTTATCGTCTTGCATGTCGCGAACAATGGATTGAATAGACGATTCTTGTTCTGGGGTAAGCGTAAAGGGCAATACTTTGCGAAGGAGTTTTGTATGTTCTCCTGGACAGCCATGCGCAGTAGCGTGCATTTCATCAGTGGACTGCAGCAAATGTTGCTGGAGTAAATCCTTGCGCGCACGGAGGGCAAGTTGCAAGCAGAGGAGCTCGTCGTAGGCCAGACGTTTGCGAGCGCGTTGCGCCTCCAACAGAGAGACAGGAAATTGAGCTTGTCTCAGTGCGGCCCCCTCATGCATTAAGCGATGGGCTGCAATAAAACGCGGCGGAACAAAATCCAGTCGTTCCGCATAGAGGTCTACCGCCTCTGACATGATGCGCCTAATCCAGGCTGGAGAAAGACCCTCGAGGCCCCTATGAACAGGAACAACAGGCGTCTGTGCCTTTAACTCCGTACCCTCTATTACCTCAAAAAAGGGTGCGTTAATTTGTTTGAAGCCGCCAAACAGAGAAACCATTCCGCTTGCCACAATGAGATCTCCGGGTTCTATTTGCTGAGCAATCCAAGGTTGGCGAAAGAAAGTGAGCGCTATGACACCCGTTTTGTCCTTAACGTACGCAGTAAAAATTGTCAGCCTGGGGCGCGGGTTAGTTTGTCGCACTTTATCAACAACGCCTGCGATCGTCACCTTTTGCCCCAATACGGCATAAGCAATAGGCATTGTACGCGAAATATCAAGATAGCGGTGGGGCAAATAAAGAAGCAACTCTCGGATGGTTGAAATTCCAAGGTGTTCAAAGCGTTCTCTACGCTCTTCGGAAACATACCGCAAGCGCCCGACAGAGGCATCCTGTGCAAGCGTTTGAGATAGCCTTTGCGCCGCGCGGCTCAGAGAAAAGGAGGTATTCGAGGAAGGCATGAGCAACCTAAGAACCCGTGTATCCTCATGTTATTCAATTGAAAAGATGATGGGGTAGAGAGGTTGCTCGCCTCGTTGAGCGTCTACTTCAAGATCAGGGAAAGCACGCTCAATTGCTTTAACGAGTTTCTTGTAGTGAGCATCGTCCATGTCCGCACCAGCAAGGAGTGTGAGCGTATCTCCTTCATCATCGGTCTGCATCTTCTTAATAAGCTCAAGCGTGACCTGACCAACAGTCTTTCCTACTACGCAAATATCGTCATCTTCTATGCCGATAATATCGCCCTTCTTAATTTTAGAATTATCGGCAGCTTTGGAATCACGAACTGCTGTTGTCACTTCCCCACCACGAACTTCACCTGCGGCAATTTCCATAGCGCCAAGCAAATCAGATAGCGGTAGGTCGGGTTCGTTAACAAACATTGCTGAAAACGCCTGAGGAACCGTTTTAGTGGGCACGACCCCCACCTGGGTACCCTTAACAGCGCTCGCAGCAGCTTCTGCAGCCATACGAACGTTTGAATTATTGGGGAAAAGTACGACTTCCTTAGCATGTGCCTCTTCGATGGCGTGAAGCAAATCTGCAGTGGATGGATTCATCGTTTGGCCGCCTTGCACGATGATGTCAACTCCAAGAGAGCGAAGAATCTCTGCTTCACCAGATCCTGCGCATACGGCAACAAAGGCGCGCGGAACCTTGGGGCCTTTCTTGGCTTTTCCTTGTTTCTGAACCAATCCTGAAGCTCCCCCTTTGGCGGCATATGCTCCTTCAGGGAATCCCGCAGCTTTATCTTTTGCGCCACCAGAGGTCCCGCGCTTTTTTGCACCAAGCGCATCTGCCTCTTGATCTGCCGCAATTGATTCTGTTCTGTCCTTTGCCTCCAAATCCATGTTGTGAATAAAGACCTCGAAGACTTGGCCTTGCTTCAGCATATGATTGAGGACCTTGTCGGGTTCGTTTGTATGGACGTGAATTTTGTAGTCAGGATTCTTGCCCACAAGCAATTCACAATCGCCTTGTGAGGCAAGGTAATTAAGGTTTCGCTTCTCGTTGAAATTCTTATTGTTGGCCTTAAAAAGAAACTCTGTGCAATAGCGATATTGGGAGCCTTCCCAATCCTCGTTAACTTGAATATGAACGTGAGCATTGACAAGTTCTTTGGCATCAGCTGTTGAGGCAATAGAAGGATCAAATGAAGTGGTCGTCTCGTTTCCTAAATACGCATTGACAAAGGCTTCCACAAAGATAGCAAAACCAAAAGCCCCGGAATCAACCACGCCATTTTCCTTGAGAACAGGCAAGAGATCAGGTGTCCTTGCCACCGCCTCATATGATTCCTTCACGAGTTCGTTCAACGCTGTGTCAAGTGGCACCTTTTTTCGAGCAAGTTCATCAGCCTTGTCGCTTACGTCAGAGACCACAGTGAGGATGGTTCCCTGCACCGGCTTTCTGACAGCCTTATACGCTACCTTTTTTGCATTGCGCCACGCAAGCGCCAGCTCTTCTGTTGTTATGGGGTCATGTTTTACAGACATAAGTCCTTCGGCAAGACCGCGTAGAATTTGCGAGGTAATAACCCCAGAATTGCCGCGTGCACCCATGAGCGATCCATGCGTAATAGCCTCCGCCGCTTTCTTCATGGAAGCACGGGGCGGAAGGTTGATTATTTCTGTGACTACCGTCTTGAGCGTGAGGCTCATATTTGTACCGGTGTCGCCATCGGGGACGGGAAAAACATTAAGCTTATTGATTTCATCGCTTCTCTGCTCTACAGCAGAAGCGGCCACAGGAAAACAATGTTTAATTACATCTACTATCATTGGTTTACTCCAGGCACAGATGGGGCTTTCTTAATGCCCTCAATCACTACATGAACTTCACAGGCATCTATCTGTGCACTTTCTTTCAAGACGAACTGCACACTATCTTTGAGATTCTTGCTCACAGACGAAAGATTGGTTCCGGCATCTATGATGACGTGAAGTGCAACATGAAGAACACCGTCTTCGTCGTAAACAACGATGCCCTTTCTTGTGGGATGAAGAGGCAGCAGATCCACAAGCGATTCGGGAGTTTCAATATTGGCCATTCCCACAACGCCGTAGCATGTAAGCGCTGTGTAGCCGGCTAGGTCTGCAATAACAGTATTGGAAATACGAAGAGAGCCTGGAATGGTATGAGGTGCGTTTACAGCATCCTTCTTCTTTTTGCCTTTATGTCTGAACATACATCCTCGCTTGCTTTGCTTCTTGCTAGCATATGCACTCGCGCATTGATTCACTGACATGCTCGCGTGCTTGTTCGCCTGCTTTTGTGGATATTTACATGGGACGCATTATACCCTTATTGTATTCTTACCTGGGACGTAAAGGCTCCTTGCCTTGTGAAATACGCGTTTGCGTCTCCACCCCAAAACTCGGAATAACGCTTTTTTTCTCTTAGTCGCAATCGGCAAATTGCGAGTTGTAGAGTTCGGCATAGAAACCGCCTTGCTTTAAGAGCTCCTTATGGGTGCCCTTCTCGACAACATCGCCATCGCGCATCACAAGAATCACATCTGCGTTTTTGATGGTAGATAAACGGTGTGCCACAACAAAACTCGTTCTACCTTCCATAAGCTTATCCATAGCCTGTTGGATGAGAAGTTCTGTTCTCGTATCAACGTTAGAAGTTGCCTCATCCAAAACCAGAATAGGCCTATCCGCAAGCACGGCTCGCGCAATTGTTATGAGCTGGCGTTGGCCTTGACTCACATTGGTTGCTGCTTCGTTAATCATGAAATCGTAGCCGTCGGCAAGCGTGTGAATGAAGTGATCACAACAGGCTATCTTACAGGCCTCCTCCACCTCTTCATCCGTAGCATCCAGTCTTCCGTAGCGTACGTTTTCTCTAATAGTTCCTTCAAAAAGCCAGGAATCTTGGAGAACCATTCCAAAGTTCTTTCTTAAATCTGCGCGTGGCCAATCACAAACGTTGAGGTTATCAACCGAGACGCTTCCTTTCTGTGCATCATAAAAGCGAAGCATCAGTTTCATGAGGGTGGATTTCCCAGCACCTGTTGGCCCCACTATGGCGACGGTCTGCCCTGGCTTTGCCGCAGAGGTAAAGTCGTTGAGCACAACCTGGTTTGGCACATAGCCAAATTGTACGTGGTCAAACGATACTGCTCCGTCGCGTTTCTTGGGCTCGCATGGAGTTTCCGGTTCAGATTCATTGGGAGCTGCGAGGAATTCAAAAACCCGTTCGGCGGCCGCTGCCATGGATTGAAGCATATTGGAGACATTTGCCAACTGAGTAATAGGTGTTGTGAAATTGCGGATATACTGCATAAACGCCTGGATGTCACCAACGGTGATAATGCGCGCAATGGCGAGAAGCGCTCCTACAACAACCACCATGACGTAAGCCATATTCGAGATAAACATCATAACGGGCTGGAGAAGACCTGAGAGGAATTGACTCTTCCAAGAGCTTGCGTAAAGGTCGTCATTAATCTTATTAAAGGTATCAACGCTCTTCTTCTCACGATTAAAGAGTTGGAGAACGGTGTGTCCTCCAATATCCTCTTCTACAACGCCATTCACGGCGCCCAGCTTGCGCTGCTGCTCAACAAAGTATTTCTGTGAAAAATGTACAACGATTCCAACAACTATGAGAGACACTGGAAGAATCAAAAGCGTAAGCCCAGCAAGAACTGGCGAGATGAGAAACATCATGACCGTGACGCCAATGATTTGGGTGATGGAAGTGATGACTTGCGATATGACTTGATTAAGGGAAGACCCCAGTGTGTCGATATCGTTTGTGATGCGGCTGAGGACATCACCTTTTGAGTGATTCTCAAAATAGTCCATGGGAACATGCGCGATCTTGTGGACAATTTGAGCGCGCAGCTTGAAACAGACTTTTTGCGTTACGCTGGTCATAAGAATACCCTGTACAAAAGAGAAGAAACAACTGGTGACGTAGAGGCCAATCAAGAAGGCCATGATTCTGGCGATGCCTTCATAATCAATACCACCGGTGCCCTGGACCTTTGCCATAAGACCTTCGAACAACTTCGTGGTAATTTGACCCAAAACATCGGGACCCACAACGTTGAATACAACGCTCACGATTGCAAATACGATCGCAATAATGACAGCAAATAAATGCTCTTTAAGATAGCCAAAGAGTTTAAAGAGGGTGCCTTTCAAATCCTTTGCACGCTCGGTGGTTGGGCCACCTCTTCCCATAGGACCTGGCATTATGCATCACCTCCTCTCGGAGTGCGAGAGTTTTTGATGCTGTTGCCAAGCGCATCAATCTCTTCATCTTGTTTACGCGAGACTTTTGCTTCGGGTTTTTTAAGTCTCTTTTCAATCTCTTTTTCAGTCATCCCCAACTCCTTTGGAGAGAGCTGAGAGGAGGCTATTTCTAAGTAAGTCGTACAGGACTTCAATAGTTCTTCATGCGTACCCCGTCCAACGACTTCTCCGTTATCCAAAACGATGATTTCGGCGGCATGCATGATAGAAGCGACGCGTTGCGCCACAACGACTTGCGCCATGTTGTGTTCGTCTTGCGCAAGAGCTTCACGCAGTTTTGCATCTGTCTTGTAATCAAGCGCCGAGAACGAATCGTCCAAAACAAGAACTTCTGGATCTTTCGCAAGAGCCCGGGCGATGGATAGCCTCTGACGCTGACCGCCGGACACGTTTGAACCTTTTTGGGCCACGTGCGTATGGTAGCCCTCCTCTTTCTCGTCGATAAACTCTGTGGCTTGCGCTACGGACGCGGCCTCTTGCATAGCTTCGTCTGAGATTGGTTTATCAGCAAACTTGATGTTATCTTCAATCGTTCCCGAGAAAAGCAAACCCTGCTGAGGCACATATCCTATGCGGGCGCGCAAGTCGCTTAACGAAAGGTCGCGAATATTGACACCGTCAAGCGTAATGGTTCCAGATGTAGGGTCGAACAGGCGGGGAATCAACTTGGCAACCGTTGTTTTTCCTGAACCCGTAGGACCAATGATTGCCGTCACTTCGTGAGGTGCCGTCTCAAAACTCACATTCTTTATTACTGGCTCATCGGCTCCAGGATAGAAGAAGGTCACGTCGTCAAAGGCAAGGATGCCACGCTCATCAGAATCAATGATGCAAGGTTCTACGGGATCGGTAACAGCAATACTTTGATCGAGCACATCATTAATGCGCTTAGCAGATACCTCAGCTCTGGGCAGCATGATGGATACCATGGCAAGAACCATAAAGCTGATGACAATTTCCATCGTATAGGAAATAAAAGCCATCATGGTACCCACTTGCAAGGTGCCACTGTCGATGGCTTGTGCTCCAAACCAGACTATCAAAAGCGAAATCAGGTTCATAACGAGCATGATGGCTGGCATGGACAGAGACATGGCGCGATTGGTAAATAGCTGCGTTTTCATAAGATCAGTGGAGGCCTTTTCAAAGCGCTTTTCTTCATATTCCTCGCGCACATAAGCACGAATAGGCAAAAGGCCATTGAGGATATCGCTTGCGATGAGATTCACGCGGTCAATGAGTGACTGCATGCGCTTAAATTTTGGCATCGTGAGTCCAAACAGCATACCCATCACAGCCCCAATTGCAATAACGGCAACCCCAATCGTCCATTCCAGGCCCGAGTGCATGAGTGTCACCTGAATGAGAGCAACGACTGTCATGGCTGGGGCAAGAAAGACCATACGCAGCAGCATAACGAGTGCCATCTGAACCTGCGTCACGTCGTTGGTGGTTCTGGTGATGAGGGAAGCGTTAGAGAATTTATCGATCTCTGTAGCGCCAAACTTCATAATTTTGGAAAAAAGGCGGGAGCGGGTCTCCTGAGCAATTTTTGCGGCAATTCGTGAGGCGATAAACGTAACAATGATGGCAGAAATGCCCATACCAACACAGACGCCCAACATGCGCCAAGCTGTCGTGGAAAGATATTCCATTCTTACAGAATCTAGATTCATCCCCTGCGCCTCGTATTGATCTTGAACATACGCTATAGCGCGCTGCGAGACCAAAGAACCGGAAATTGCACCAAGCGAATCATTCATCCGTTCTGCAGCCGAAACAAGTTCATCTTTGGTCACAATGCCTTGCGAGTAAAGGAGGCTCACTTCATCCAAGTCAAGTTTTTTGTCCTTCAGAAGCGGCGCTAGCGAGCTTATAAGTTGAGGCGACGTTGCAGGTGTAGTCCTGCTGGACGACGTAGAAGTATCTGCACTTTGTGCCTGCTGCACCGAGCTCATGACTTTTGTGAGGTCAACACCATCTTTTAAGGCCATGGCCGCACACTCAGGCATGACCATAACAGCGCCAAGCTTTCCTGTTGCCTCTTTCTCTTTGTTGGGAACGTTTTTATTGAGATAACGAATGCCGTTTTCATTTGCCGCTCCATAGCTGGATTCAACGGTATCAATATCGTTTACGGGCATGAACATTTCAAGTTGAGTGAGGGCGGTTGCCTGAATGCGCTTTGGTACGGGATACTCAATGCCCCCTTGCTGGATGCCCGTATCGACAATTTGACTCATGATAGTAGGCAACTGAAGCTCAAAAATGGCTTCCAGCACAAGAAAAATGCATACGAGCATCGTTCCAAGCGTATGTCCTTTAAGAAATTTAAAAATAGTCAAAAGAAAACTCCAGCTCAAAATAGGTATGGTGACCGCGGCGTGCCCGCTCTGCGAGAACCGCGAAACAGCAGCGTAAATTATAGCTATTATTGAAAAACTGTGGTATATTTTTCCTTCGCGAATTTACGAACAAGCATAAGGAAGAATCATTGCAGCGCTTGAACTGCATTCTTCCCGTCACCCATAAGGAGACAAACCATGTCAAAAGTATGTGATATCTGTGGAAAGCATCCGGTTGCTGGTCGCTCAATCAGCCACTCGCATCGTGTGTCAATTCGCAAATTCAAGCCCAATATCCAAAAGGTGGCTGTGGTGCGCGACGGAAAGAAAGCAAAGCTCAACGTTTGCACACGCTGTCTTAAAAAAGGCAATCTCGTAAGAGGCTAACGCCTGATTATTCATGAGAAAAGAACGCTAGAGCGACGCCTTTCTGCACGCTAATTCGCGCATCTTTCGTTTTCACTCTATTTGAAATTCCTCTATCTGCAAGCGGAAGGAGCATCTTTCGCTGCAGATTCCACTCGCATCCACTTTCGCTTATAAGGCAACGCGTCAAGGGCACGACCGAAAAATCATCCCCCACATTTGCAAGGTACTCCTTAACAATCTCGACACATTCGTTTCCAGGATGTGAAAGTATGCGCACAGTTTGAGAAACTCCCTTCAGTGAGAAACGAAAGTAGGGATATTGAGTACAGACTCTCTGCAATACTCCCAGCACACCCAGGAGATGCTCCAGCTTTCCTCCCAGTACCCCAATACAGTCAACAGCACAAGATGTAGTGCTATACCGTGAAAGAAATGTTTTGAGCGCCAAGGAAAAATCAGTGTCATCTTTATGGGGATTGCATAAGATGATTTCTGAAGCTGTTCTTCTTATCCAGCGCATGGTACCTTTTTTGAGCGTATCTCCATCACCGATAAAAGCATCTAGTTTCACATGGTACTTTCTACACCAGTTGGCTCCCCCATCAACCGCCACAATGTAGTCATAGAATGACTGGGATTCCGTGAGGGGCAGCCTCATGCTTTTGGGGGAAGCAATCTCCTCTGGCGAAGCCCCTACAAACAAGATATGCTTCTCTGTCAAAGAGGTGGCCATTGAGTGTATATTTATGAGCTGCATTATCCTCGAATCTTATAAGGGGATATCATCATCAAACTTTTGAGACAATAGTATCGAGCCTCTTAATATGCCCTCTATCATCAAATCTTTCCATGCGCGTATAAACAAAGAAGGGTCTTAAGGACTCACAATCATCAAGACTCTTAGCGTGGGCGCTAATAACGCATTCCTACCCCCATCTTAAACTTTCAGCATGTGTGAGACCGCGAACGAAAGCTTCACCGCTCATTTCTTTCTTGCCTTCTGGAATGAGGCGAACTGCTTCAAACGTGCCATCATGAGCTCCCAAAAGGAGACGATTATCTTGGATGGAAGCTTCAAAAGGCTCCAGTTTTGCATATGATGCGTCACGCGCTTCCACAACACGAATCCGTATGTTTTTCTCTCCTCCAAGAGAAAGCAGAAATTTCGCTGGTGCACGTTTACTTGAAGCCTGAATAATACGAAAATTTTCTTGCAATGTTTTTTCCGGAGATAAAAGCATCTCTTTCTTAGAGATTTTTGGTGCCAAACTCACCTGTTTTTCATCCTGTTCAGTCCATTGTACGGAGCCCTGCTCGATAGCTTCAAGGGCATGAACAAGAAGCTCTCCTCCCATCTGCGCTAATTCCTTCGTGAGAGTGCTCGAGGTTTTATCGCCAATGGGCGTTGCTGTTTGGGCGCAGTACGGACCAGAATCTAGTCCCTCTTCAACACGCATGATTGATACGCCCGTTATCTCGTCACCAGCCAAAAGCGATCGCTCAATAGGAGCGGCACCGCGCCAGCGAGGCAAGAGCGATGCATGTACATTGATCGTACCTTTAGCAGGAATGGCCAAAAACTCGGACGGCAGAAGTGCACCAAACGCAACGACTACTGCTACATCTGGCTTTAAATCTTTCACCTGTGCACAAATGTCAGGGGTAATTGTTTTTGTCTCAAGGACGGAAATTCCATTCGCTTGTGCCACTTCCTTTATAGGTGAGGGAGAAAGCTCTTTGCCGCGTTTGCGAATAGCATCGGGGCGTGTGATTACGCAAGAAATCTGAAAGTTTTGGGCAAGAAGTGCGTTCAGTGACGGAACAGCGAATTCTGGCGTTCCAAGAAATACAAGATTCACTTTCTATCCTCTTCTCGTTAAGGTCTGGTTTATTCCCCCATACCTCTAAGTTCTTCTTTCACTTTAGCTGCAGCCTTGGTACGGGCAATGGGTCCCAGATGGTCAAGCATCGTGATGCCATCGAGATGATCAATTTCATGTTGCAAGCAGCGTGCCAAAAGAGAATGCTCGGCCTCATAACGAAGCGTATCACCCTCAAGATTCTCTGCTTCCACAATAACGCCAACGGGTCGTTCAATCTTCACGGTGGCACCGGGAAACGAAAGACAGCCTTCTAACTCCGAAGCTACTTCGTCACTCACCTTAAGTATTCGAGGGTTGACCAGCACATAGGGATTGCGCGAGTGTTTATCGGAATAATCACAGTCAATAACAACGAGGCGAATGCTGCGACCAATTTGAGGAGCGGCAAGACCCACTCCTTCTTCTTCGTACATAAGGTCAATCATAGCGCTAGCCAGATCCTCAATTTCAGGAGTAATCTCTGTGACAGGCTCGGCCTTTTGCAAGAGCACACCATCTCCCATGTAGGAAAGGGAAAGTGGGGATGCTGGTTTCGAGGACGAGTTGTTTTCTGTATAGTGGGACATAGGTGTTCGAGACGCGGTTTGTTTTTACGTGTATCTGTATCCTACAACATATCATAGGCATCAACGTCAAGTGCCACAGAGACCCCTTTAGTGTCGATGCTCTTGCTGATTGTCAAAAAGAGCTGACCAAGGTCACTTCCCAGAGGGGCCTTCACTAACACGTGCTTTCTGTAGCGATCCTTTACCTTAGCTTTAACACAGGAGGCAGGTCCCAATACGTGCCAATTCTCGCGGCCGGCTAGCTCTTCTTTAAGATGTGCGGCAAAAGCGTCAATCACTGTAGAAACCCTGCTGGCGTTTGTACCAGAAATGATAATGTTTCCCAGCCGTGCGTAGGGTGGATACTGCATCTCTTTGCGCTCTTCCTGCTCTATGCTCTCAAAAGTGCTGCGATCATTTTGTGCTACCTCACGAATAGCTGGATGATTTGGCCAGAAGGTTTGGATAAAAACACGTCCGGAACGCTCGCCGCGTCCAGCTCTTCCGGCAACTTGTTCAAGCAAGTTAAAGGTTTTCTCGGAAGCCCTAAAATCTGGAAACTTTAAGGTAGTATCGGCATTAATAACACCCACAAGGGTCACCTCGGGAAAATCGAGTCCCTTCGCTATCATCTGCGTACCCAGAAGAATTGAACGTTCCTTCTCATCAAAGGCCTCAAGGATTTCCTCGTGCGCTCCGCGTGTGCGTGTCGTGTCAGCATCCATGCGGAAAAGGGGTGCATCCGGCAAAAATGTCGCAATCTCATCCTCTACACGCTGCGTGCCAATGCCATAAGCTCCCAGATAAGAAGAACCGCAGTTGGGGCATTTGAGGGCTTGCGAGCCAAATCCCAGGGGCCACGTGCGCCCACAAGTGTGGCAGGCAAGTTCATGCGTACGCTCGTGATAGGTAAGCGATGTGGAGCAGTGCGGGCACTCAGGAACGCAACCACAATCGCTACACATGAGAAATGTTGCAAAACCGCGTCGATTAAGCAGGAGAACAGACTTCTCTCCCGCCTCGTAGGTTTGGATGAGCGCATTTTTAAGCTCGTTGGAAAAAACTTGAGTGGCTCCTTTTTCCTTTAGCGCATGCTTCATGTCGACAATCGTAATGTGTGGAAGGGAAGCCTCGCCGGGGCGCTCCGTCATGAGCGCAAGCGACCAATCTGATCTCTGCTGGCTCATGTGGAGCGCCTCAAAGGAAGGCGTTGCCGAACCCAAAACAAGAGCTGCTCCGTTCAGCTCAGCCATTTTCTTTGCCACATCACGACTTACATAACGAGGTGCCTGGTCTTGCTTGTAAGAGTTTTCGTGTTCTTCATCAATCACGATGAGACCAAGATTATCAAGTGGCGCAAAAAGTGCTGAGCGCGCCCCTATCACAACGTGAGCTCTACCATCATGTATGCGTGTCCATTCGCAGAGCTTTTCCCTTGTTGTGAGGCGAGAATGTAAGATGGCAATATCATCGCCAAAGCGATTCCTGAAACGTCCAACCGTCTGCGCCGTAAGAGAGATTTCTGGCACAAGCACAATGGCAGACTTGCCCTGGGCGCGAACTTCTTCGATGGCTTGAAGGTAGACCTCGCTCTTGCCCGATCCCGTAACGCCCTTAACAAGAACGGCACTTCCGTCTTGTTTGTTTGACGCCGCACGAATCTGGTGAAGCGCGTCAGTCTGCCCTTGTGTGAGGTGCTGCGGACGCGCGGCTTGGGCCGACGAAAGGGATGTTTGTGTTTGAACGGTTTGAGAAAGGCGTTCGCTAAACCTTCTGATAAGTTTCTTCTTGGCAAGGGCCGCAAGAGCGCCACGGGCGCCTGGAATAAGAGCTGCTAGCTCGCTCACTTTTTGAGGACCTGCTTCTAAGGCTGCCAAGATTTCTTGTTGTCGATAGGCATTGCGCCTCACTTTTGTAGCCGATTGGCGATGCTCTTCAGAAGAGCGCTCCTTGATTAAATTAGATGACTGCTCAACAGCGCGAGTCTCGTTTGAAAAAAATTTATCTCCATCCTCTGAAACCACTCCATTTGAAGACGAGGGTACAGACTCTGCAAGAGATACCCATTCTTCTGTCTGAGAGGCTGCCGCACGAAGGCTCTTCTCGAAACCATCCTTTTTAGCCTTGGCAATGGCTTGCGTCTGCCCAGGAGGTAAAAAGAGACGAAAAACTGCTGGCAGCGGTGAGGCGTACTCATGCGCCATCCAAAAAGCAAGCGAAACCTGTTGCTCATTAAAAACAGGTGTCCCAATAACTTCTTTGATAGTTTTAAGCTTTGAGGGATCAAGCCCACCTGAAGCAGTCGTATCGCTGCTTGTACGCACGACGTATCCAAAAGCACCGCGTCCAGAAAAAGGAACGAGGACGAGAGAGCCTACACGGACCTGAGAAACCAGCTCTTGGGGAACCAGGTAGGTGAAGGGAGCATCAAGGGAGCGCGTAGGGATGTCTAGAACGACTTCGGCAAGGTTCATGAGACACCCAGCGCTTCTTATAACAAGAGCAGCGCCCTAAGCGGCAACCGCGTCTTTCAGTGCTTCGACCTTGTTGAGCTGTTCCCACGTGAAATCTTTATCGTCGCGCCCGAAGTGGCCATAAGCAGCGGTTTTCTCGTAGATAGGACGACGCAAATCAAGATCGCGGATGATAGCTCCGGGACGCAAATCAAACACCTTTTTGACAGCTTCTTCAATCTTGGCATCTTCTACAACGCCCGTGCCCTGGGTGTCAATCAAAACGCTCACAGGACGCGGAACTCCAATGGCATAGGCAAGTTCAACTTCACAACGTTTGGCGAGTCCTGCTGCCACAACATTCTTTGCAATCCAGCGCGCAGCATAAGCAGCGGAACGATCAACTTTGGTGGGATCTTTTCCACTAAAGGCACCCCCACCATGACGGCCCATGCCGCCATATGTATCAACAATGAGCTTTCTTCCGGTAAGACCAGTATCAGCTGCAGGGCCTCCAAGAACAAAGCGACCCGTGGGGTTCACAAGAATCTCTGCATCTTCCCAGGGCAAGCCAATCTCATCAAGAACAGGCTTAATGACGTATTCAATCATGTCCTTCTTAATGACGTCCATCGATTCCACATCTGCATCATGCTGCGTTGAAACAACGATGGTGGTGATTTCTGTGGGTTTATCGTCAACATACTTTACTGTCACTTGAGTTTTTCCATCGGGACGCAAATACGGGACGATTCCTTCTTTTCTCACTTGCGCGAGACGCTCTGCCAGCTTTTGCGCAGCGTAAATAGGCATGGGCATGAGTACAGGGGTTTCATCGGAAGCGTATCCAAACATCATCCCCTGATCGCCTGCTCCAATTTTGTCTAACTCGGCATCGGTGACACCTTTTTGCACGTCATAAGACTCGTCGACGCCCATGGCGATGTCTGGAGATTGCTCGTGAATGGAACTGAGGACGCCGCACGTTTGACCGTCAAAACCATAGACGGCGTTATCGTAGCCAATGCGCTTAATAACATCACGCGCAATTTCTTGGACATCGATATAGGCCTGTGTGCGAATCTCGCCCATCACAGTTACCATGCCCGTCGTTGCAAACGTCTCACAGGCGCAACGCACGTTGTCCACGTTTGCTGCCTGTCCGTTATCTGCTACATAGCCTTCTTTTTGCAGACGCGCTTCTTCACGCAGGATAGCGTCGAGAACTGCATCAGATATCTGGTCGCAGACCTTATCGGGGTGTCCTTCTGTCACCGATTCTGAAGTGAAATAATGAACTTTCTCACTCATGCATGCTCCTTATATTTGTGCATATAGCTGTTAAAGTCTTATATATGATTGTCGTATGATTGTCGAGCTCTTCTGGCTGTTGTCTTGCTCAGCAACCCAAGCCAATCGTAAGTCAGACATTATACGCCTATCCCGCCGATAAGATCAGCGCGTTAGAAATGCATTACCTTTTTGGGAGACCCGCGAGTCTTAAGAGCAAGGCTGAGCGCAGCTGTCGCAAACACTAGGACACATTGCTAAACCGCCCTGAGCGGTTTCACGCAGAGACTCTGGCAACAGGTGTCCAACGCTTGCTTGTGCGGCGATGGCTTCGTCCAAGGTGACGGGATTTGTGACACCAGAGAGCGCAAGTTGTGCAGCGGAATAGGCACTTGCCACACCTATGGCATTTCTATTTTGGCACGGATATTCCACAAGACCTTTAACTGGGTCGCACACGAGTCCCAAGAGATTCCCAATGGAGATAGTTGCCGCCTGACAGCATACATCAGGCGAAGCACCTTGCATTGCGCAAAGGGCAGCTGCCGTCATCGCCGCAGCGCTTCCTACCTCGGCTTGGCATCCCCCCTCGGCGCCAGATACCGAAGCATTATTCATGATGATGGCACCAATAGCCGCTGCCGTATAAAGGCCGCGCTCTATGAGGGCGGGCTCGCGCGTGAAAGCGTAAAGAGCTCCAGGTACCACACCGGCCGATCCTGCGGTGGGAGCGGCGACAATAACGCCCATGCAGGCAGAGAGTTCAAGCACTGCCATTGCATAGGATACGGCTTTGGTCAGGCGCTCTCCTAGTAGCTCATCAGGTTGCGCAAAGTCAGCCTTTGCAACAGCGCGCGCTTGACCGTCAAGATAGCCGCCCAAAGAGCGTTCTGGTTTTTCAATGGTGGCAGTTATAGAGTGCTCCATTACGCGGCGCACGTGCTCCATCTGTTGATCAACCTCTTCAGCCGATCCCGTGAGCTCAATCTCGCGACGCTTCATGAGAGTAGCGATATCGGTATTCTCGGCATGACAAAGATCCAAGAGTTCTGCAACTGTGCCAAACTCCGTTTTCACAGCATCGATGGAGCTTGCAGTAGTCTCACCGGGAACTGCCACGCGCTCTGCCCAATGGACATAATCGAGAGCGCGCATGGTATCCACAATCCCCTGCGTAATCTTTTGATCGGACTCAATGATGGTATAGGTATTGCCGCTCACATCGTCACGAGAAGATCTAAGAGATGCAATATTGATATCCGCCTTAGCAAAGAGCCCTGTCATTGTAGCGAGTGCACCCTTGCTGTCCTTGTGGTGAACGATAAGGGCGGGGTGTTCGCCACGAATCTTAATCTCTTGCCCGTTGATGCCAACAATTCTGACCTTTCCGCCACCGCGAGATTCTCCGCGCACAGAAATGGGGTAATCGTCGCCAAAATCCATGTTGATATCTACCGTATTGGGGTGAAGTGCAATGTCGGTGCCCGCAGCAACAAAGGAATACTTGAGTCCCTTTTGCTTGGCATATTCAAAAGAATCTGGAACCTTAGGGTCAAAACTTCTCATCCCTAAAATGCCCGCAACGAGGGCTTTGTCGGTACCGTGACCGCGATATGTTGCCGAGAAAGAATTGTAGAGAACAAATTCCACCGATTTAATGGGTTTGGGCGCAACGTCTGCGGCAACCTGAGCAATACGGAGCGCGCCTGCTGTATGAGACGAGCTGGGACCTACCATGATGGGCCCAAAAACATCAAACGTTGAGGGAAGCATGCCTGTCTCCTTCTCTAATTTCGTTGGTAAATTCTTGTTATCTGCTTCGTTCTTGCAATTGTTGCACTTCGTTCTGGCAATTGTTGCACTTCATTTTGGCAATCTTCTACGCTAGCTTTTGAAGCGCCTGCTCAAGGCGTGCTGCCGTGCATCTATAACCAAGAAGTTCAATCATCTCTCCCATAGGCGGGCTCACGAGCGTACCCGTAAGTGCTGCTCTAATAGCTCCGTAAAAGGCACCTCGAGAAACGTCCAGTTCTTCGGGGAGCGGAGCAAGCGCCTCATTGATGGCGTCGGTGACAAAGGAACGTTTTCCCTCTGCGAGATTGGCGAGAGCCTTATGTGCCGCCTCAAGCGAAGGGCGAGCACTCTCTTTTGCCAACATCTTATTGAAAGCCTTCTCTTCAATTGTTGGAGCATCCCCTAGATAGAGAAAGTTTGTTAGGCCAATCACCTCTGGTGCGATCTTAGTGCGCGGCTTTATAACCGACGCGAGAAGCGAAAACCACTCTGGCTTTGCTGTGACACAACCTGGCTCCTCTTTGCCCGCTGCCACTAACTGCGGCTCAAGGATTCTCTGAGCAAACTCAAGGTCAGAGAGGGCTGCAAGATATTGCTCGTTTATCCAAAGGAGCTTTTTGGGATCAAAGGTGGCAGGGTTCTTTGAAACGTGAGCGAGCGAAAAGTCGCGCGCTAAAATTTCGCGACCGATGATGGTAGTTTTATCATCCAGACTCCAGCCTAAGAGCGATAAATAGTTTACAAACGCCTCTGCTTCATAGCCGGCTGCTTGATACTCTTCAACGGAGGTAGCACCGTGTCTCTTAGAAAGCTTTTTGCCGTCCTCCCCCAAAATCATAGAGATGTGCGCAAATGTGGGCGTAGGAGCCCCAAGTGCTTCATACACGATAACTTGACGCGGGGTATTGGAAAGATGGTCGTCTCCTCGAATAATGTGCGTGATATGCATATCTGCGTCGTCTACCACCGTTGCGAAATTATAGGTGGGCGTTCCATCAGAGCGGATAAGGATAAAATCGTCGAGCTCTTTGGCCTTAAATACAACGCGACCATGGACGGCGTCTTCAATGCAGACATCCCCACGATCCTTAGGCACTTTGATACGCACGGTATGAGCCTCGCCCGCCGCAACCCTGCGTTTTGCCTCCTCAGGATCGATCGCTCTACAAGCGCCGTTGTACCCCTGAAAATCCTCATGCGCCTCATGAGCCCGTTTGCGCTCTGCCTCCAGGGTCTCTGGAGAGCAAAAGCAGTAGTAGGCTTTGCCGGCAGCGATTAGTTCTTCTGCCACCTGGGTGTAGCGCGCTAAGCGCTCCGTTTGCATGTAAGGACCAAAGTCGCCTCCAACATCTGGTCCTTCGTCCCAATCAAGACCCAGCCAGCGCATAGCACGAAGGATGATTTGCGTGTTTTCCTCCGTTGAGCGCGTGGGATCCGTATCGTCTATTCGTAAGATAAAAGTTCCGTTATTAGCGCGCGCAAAAGCCCAGTTGTAGATAGCTGTTCTAGCACCGCCCACGTGTAGTTTTCCTGTAGGAGACGGCGCAAAGCGCACGCGGACAGGTTGAGAAGAAGGGGTCCCGGCTTTATTACTCTTTGCTGTGATGGACATTTGATTTTCTTTCGTGCTTTTGCTTTCGGTCATTTTTCGATATCTCTCAATCTTTATGCAGAATAGTGGTTATACAGAACCTTCTTTTGCAGAATCTTTATGCAGAGTCTTTCTTATGTAAAACCCTTTTTATGCTTGCAATCCGTTCTTCTAGCGTAGGAGAAGTGGGCTTCGTATAGAGATTGGAAGCAATGCCCGTGACTACAGTGTATCCATAGAAAGTCAGTAAACGCCAGACCAAATACACCGGAACGGTTAACACCCCTAAGATTCGTGAAAAGTAAGCGATAAATGCAGCCTCTATTCCGCCCGTGCCCCCGGGAAGAGGTATAGAGGAGGCAGCAAATTGCACCATGGTTCCGGCAGTAAAAACCTCAAAGAAGTTTGCGTCGATACCAAATGCTTTCATAACAAACCACGGCGTCATGTAGAGCAAACAAACTTGCGCCATAGAAACGATAAGGATGCATATGAGCGAGCGCGGGCGCTTGAATACCGGGCGAAACGCACTCTTAAACTGCGCCAACTCCTTTGCAACATTGGTCTCCCAACTCTCTAGGTGTCTCTCCAAAAACGAAATATGATGACGCCTAATAAACGAGAAGACTATCTGAGTAATCTTTGTAACCCAATTGGGGAAAAAAGCGACGGCAAAAAGAACCGCAAGTTGGCCAAGCTTAAGGACTACCAGCACGATATTCAGCCAAACGAGGCCTGGATAGTGAAGGGCAAACGTGTTCCATGACAAACCCAGAAGCACAACGGCCACAAACACCTGAGCTGCTTGATAGAGAGAGAAGCGTGTAATTTGGATGGCACTTGCCTCGCCAAAGCTGAGGCCTGCTCTAATGAGACGCCAGAGCTGGGCAGGTAGTGATCCCACCATCATTGGTGTGAGATTTCCATAAAAAGTGCCAGCAGCCTCGACACTCACAAGATCAAGCACGCCTTCTTTTCCCTTTTTGTCTAACAGGGAACTCACAATATAGGCAAGCGTTCCGCACAATAGGTAGCACAGAAGAAGCAGGGCACAAATCCAAAGCCAACCAGCATCAACGTCTTTGAGAGCATCTATGGTTGTTTGCAACTGTCCGGTTGCAACGATGTAAATCATATTGGCAGCCAACACGCATGCCATAAAGATAGAGCCATAAAGGGCGCTCTTAGCAGACTTCTTCGCCTTTTTCTGCGCTGAAGATTCGTCTAATGAAGACTCAGGAGTGGACGGTATCATTTTTTCGTCACGCTCTTATACGTCTGCCGAGACTTTCGAGGCCCAATACCTGGCCGATAAGAAATCTGCGGGCGTTTCTCAGGATGAAGAAAGCCTTCAATCCGATCGTGGATAGATTTATGCGAATGGCTCTTGAGAGCAGTAAGGGGAAGAGAAATTACGGTTGGCAGATAGAAAGTGATGATACGCCAAATGATGAAACCGGCCGCAGCAGTCTCGCCAAAGAGTGGTCCAAAAAAGAAGACAAATCCTGCTTCTACGCCTCCTGTTCCGCCTGGCAAAGGGACGGAATTTGCAATCATCTGCACCATGGCCGCAGCAGCAAGACAAGTAAGGAAATCTTGGTCCTGACCCAATGCATGCAAAACAAACCACGGAACCGCGTAAAGAGAAAGCAACTGGCAAAAAGTGACGACGAGCGTGAGAAGAAGTGAGGGCAAATGCTTAAAGGCTGACTTAAACGCCTTCGAAAAAACGGTGATCTGGCTGCTGATATAGGTAAGCCCGCGCTCTGTTTTTTCAGCACTGACCCAACCGTGTCTGCCAACAAAATGAAGTAAGCTCGTAGCAATGCGCAGGATAAAACGAGGGAACAGACAGACCGATAAAAGCAGGAGCACCTGACAGCCCATAATGAAAAAAACAATGATGTTAATGATGATAAAGTCGCCGTCGGTTTGGAGGAAGTAATCAAACTTCAGCCAGAGCATTACTGCCGCAATGATAATTTCTCCCAGCTGAAACATGATAAAGCGAGTGAACTGGATGGCTGAGGCCTCTCCAATATCGAGACCTGTTTGTGTTAGACGAAAGATTTGCGCAGGGACGGCTCCTGAATTTGAAGGCGTCAAGTTGCCAAAGAGCGCACCATTGGCTTCAACGGAAATACAATCACGAATTCCCACAGGAGATTTTGGGTCGAGCGAGGCGGCAATTATATAGGCGCTCGTTGCGAAGAAGGTATAGAGAACCATCATAAAGACGCCAGCTAAAACCCAGTTAGGAGAAGCATTATTGAGAGCATGTACGAATTCTTCCCCCTGGCCGCTCACAAGAATGAAGAGCAAGTTGATGCCAAAAATAACCGCCATGAAGAGCGCACCTTTTTTGGCCTTGTTTTTATCAGATTGTTTCTCTGAGGCAATTGCTTTCTTGGCCTCTACGGCTGGCGCAACGCCCACCTTAAGCTTGGGGTGTGCCTTGGGCACGTTTGGTACCGGCGACTTTTCGTCTTTCACGTTCACCTCCTTTGCTTTTTTCGGGCGAACAGCGTTCTTATGGCATTTTTTAACGAACGTTAGGCCTGCCTCTTTTCTTGAGTTTCTCTCATACATCAAAGACGGCACGCCCCTTTGTTCGAAGAAACTTAAATCCCTATTTTGCCACATAGAGACCCCAAAAAGCCTGAAGACGCACAGCTGGCAGAAAGATTCTCAGAAAGCTTGATGGGAAGACATACAGGAAAACTCCGAGGAAGTTTTACGGTACTATTAAAGGAAGTTTTACAGGCACTTTTCCAGGAGGACTCACCGCGAAACGACCTTGCGTCCGGAAATTCACCGAAACGACCTGGCATCCGAAAGATATTTCTCTAAAACGTCCCAGCGACCGTCATGATGGTGCACTACTGGCGTCAAGAAGGTATTTCTCCGAGGGAGCATATCGTCCGTCAGAAAGGCGACAGACCAACCCACGCATCTCGTAATCAGAGAGCGTTTTGAGGAGCGCTAGCGTGTTTTGTGAGAGGGCGTGAGCCAGCTCGTCTGGGCGCATCGGTTCTGCCAGCAAGATTGAAAAAAGACGCCCATGATCTTTTGTGTTCTTAACGCGCTCCTTGCGTAAAACGCCGTAATCGCGCGAGATGGCAACCTCTAAGCTCTCCTCGTCAGCAAGGATGGTTGCTCCTTGAGTGATAAGCCAATTTGTTCCCTTCGAATGAGGGGAAAAGATGGAACCTGGAGCTGCGTAAATCTCTCTACCCATCTCCTCTGCCGCTTGCGCTGTGGAAAGCGTCCCGGACGGAAGTCCCGCCTCCGCTACCAACAGGCACCTAGAAAGAGCTGCTATAAGGCGATTTCGCTTGGGAAACGTATAGCGTTGCGGTTGCGTTCCCCATCGCTCTAATGCAATAACAGCACCTCCTGTTTCTATTGCTTCAACGAAGGTCGCTCCATTAGCGCGCGGATAGATAATGTCAGCTCCTGTGCCGGACACGATGATCGTTTTGCCATTGGCAGCAAGCGCCGCACGCGCACTTGCAATGTCCACACCTATGGCCCCACCGCTCACGCTTATGAGCCCGCTTTCTGCTGCAATGCGTCCAGCCATCTTTGCAAGGGCAATACCGTAGGGCGTTGCGCGGCGCGCTCCAACAATGGAAAAACAACGTCCGGAAAGACTTGAAGGATCACCTATGCCATATATCTTCTGCGCTTGCAAGGCTCTGGGGTCAACCAACTGAGGCCAGAGGGGGTCTTCTGGCGTAAGCTCAAACTTGAGATGAGGAAACTGCTCTGCGAGGTTTATTGCGTCATTCATTGCTCTCCCAGGGTTTAGGCAGCTTCCGCTTCTCTCAAATCCAAGCGCGGCCTAAAGAGCGAGGCTTCAAGCACCTCGTCTTCGCTCACCCATTCTTTCTCGGCAATATCGGAGATAACTCTGGCAACGCGGGCCACGCCCATGAGTGAGCGACCTCCTAAGGCCAAAGACGAAGCCAGGGATTCCAAGGTGTTCTTTCCGCTTTCCGAGAAAAGCATGGTTGTAAGAGCGCCCGCTTTTAAAGTTCTCATCTGCTTCTTACCTGAATCTTCTTGAGTCCCGTGCTTAGTTATCCTCCATGAAGAAAACGCTTTAGCTCGTAACACATCTTCGCGCATCTGCGCTGAGGTTGTAGTGCTCGCGCCCTGGATAATTTTTTGAGCACGGGGTCTATACACATCGACAATAAGCTCAATTCTGTCGGCAAGCGGACCTCCCATTTTTGCTTGATAGGCTTGTACACGAGCAGGAGAGCAATGGCATTCACGATCTGGGTCTCCCAAATAGCCGCAAGGACAAGGATTTGCCGCGGCCAGAAAGAGAAAATGAGCAGGAAAAACGAACGATCCCTCATTGCGAATGATGCGAACATGCTGATCTTCCATGGGCTGGCGCAAAACCTGCAGTGCACCATTGGAGAACTCAGGAAGTTCGTCCAAAAACAAAACGCCGTTATGAGCAAGGGAAATCTCTCCGGGAATGACGGGTCTCCCACCTCCAACAAGCGCAACTGGTGTGATGGAATGATGAGGAGCCTCAAAGGGAGGTATCCCCTCTAGGAAAGCGTTGATATCGCGCCCGGCAACAGAGTGGATAAGGGCTGTCTCAACTCGTTCATCCTCATTCAGCGTGTCAAGAATTGTGGGCAGTCTTTTTGCGAGCATCGTTTTACCTGAGCCCGGAGGGCCAATCATAAGGGTGCCTAAACCACCAGCAGCTGCAATGGTAAGGGCACGCTTTGGTGTCTCCTGGTCAATAACATCAGCAAAATCAAGGCTCTCTCTTTGCCCGGACGAGCTCTGCGCCACGTGCTGTTCTGTAATGTTTACTGAAGATAAGCGCCCACCGCCAGATGGCGTAGCCTCTCTACCTCTCACTCCCTCAGACTCAGAACTCGATCCCTTATCGCGTAAAACGGCTGCCGCATCCTTAAGATTGTTCAGATAGCGCACGCTCATCCCAAATTGCCTGAGATCAACGCGTGACGGAGGAGTACAAAGCGTCAAACCTTCTCGTTTGGCACAAAGGCCAAATGCTAACTCGCCACGGACAGCATTCACTTCTCCTTGTAGGCCTATCTCCCCAATAAACAATGTGTCCTTAAGAAGAGTCGATTCCAGCTGATTGGTTGCAACAAGAATCCCAAGAGCAATGGGCAAATCAAGGCCGGTTCCTGATTTTGTCAGGTCTGCAGGCATAAGGTTTACGGTAATGGCCTGTCTGGGGACCTTGAAATTCGCAGCTTGTAAAGCGCATCGAATACGATGTCGCGATTCTAAAACAGAGGCTGTTGCCATGCCAACGATATTGATTCCGGGAAGGCCTCCCGTGACGCTCACTTCCACCGTAACCGGGACCGCCTCAACACCACGGATTACCGCGGTCTTTACCGTTGCAACCTGTTTTGATCTACCCATGTCTCTAGTGCAAATTCGCGCGGCGTCTAGCCTTCTGCATCAAAACAAAAAGCGTTTATGAGATGCCTGAGGCGTGCATTCTGCTGACCCGTAATCACAAGCGCAATCACGTCAAACCTCACTGAATCCTCTTCGGGGTGTTCTATCAGATACTGGAGTGCAAGCTGGCGATATTTCTTCTGCTTTGCCGCATCAACTTTGAGCTCAGGGAAGACGTTTTTCTCCTCAAGACACACACGTGTTTTCACTTCACACAGAACAAGCGTATCACCTTGCCGAGCAACAATATCAACCTCTCCCATCCGAGAAGTCCAGTTCATGGTGATGATTTGATAGCCCTTATACTCAAGATAGAGCGCAGCGAGCTTCTCGCCTTCCTTGCCCACCTCCTTGTTGGTATATTCCTCTACCGGTTTTGCAGGGCGAATGATTTTATCCCAAGGATTGAAGTCTTTAAAAGATCGTGGAGCACCGGCCAATTCGCTCGTTGGCGTGTTCTCCGAGCAGACTGCTTCTTTAACGGATTCTTGGAGGGTTTCCTCAGGTGCGTTGGAGTTCTTTTTGGCTTGGCTCTTTCGCGGCTTGGTTGCCTTTTTTGCGGAGGATCTTCTCTTAGAAGGGGCCTTTTCTCTCGTATCTTTTTCAGCTACAGAACGTGCTTCAACGGGCTTGTCCTTAGTTGCGGCTGGCATAGTTACTCCCTCTCTCGACAGTTGATGGGAGAAAGAGATTAAACAAGCGCCCATACTCAGAGCTTACTAACACCTTACAAGAAACTTACCAACGAACCTTCACCCCAGGAAACACTCACATTGCCCCGCAAAGCCAACGGTCTTTTATGTCCGCGCTCAACGATGTGCGGTCAGCGCTCGACCAATGGTCCAATACTCCGTACAATTAAACACCCAGCACAACGCACGGTGCATGGTCCTCTTACAGCCAAAGGTTCTATACAAAATGTGAGCAAAACGACTTGCGATGAACGTCTGAAAGACCAACCGCCTTAATAGCAGCTATATGCTCCGCAGATCCATATCCCTTATTCTTTTCAAATCCGTAAGCGGGATAAGAAGCTGCCAGCTCCTTCATGTATTTGTCGCGTGCTACTTTGGCAACAATAGAAGCTGCAGCAATAGAAGCAATTTTGTTATCACCTTTCACAAACGCGCATTCATTAGGATGAATGTGCAGAGGAAGGCCATCAATACAGACGCGCGCGATCTTCTCCGCACCAAATCGATCCTCTATCCGCTGGACAGCGCCGAAAAATGCATCGCGTACCGCCCTACCAATTCCCTTTTCGTCAATTTGCTGAGCAGTATTTTGTTCAAGAATTACAGCTTTCGCGTGGCTATGAATAATTGCAGCAAGCTCCTCGCGCTTTTTAGGCGAAAGTTTCTTGGAATCATTGAGGCCCAGGATATAAAAGGAGGTATCGAGGACCACAGCTCCTATCACCACGGGCCCTGCAAGCGGGCCACGTCCCACCTCATCAAGCCCCACAACAACGCCTGCTCCATCTGCAACAGCTCTACCTTCTGCGGTTTCGGCTCCTGAACTTTTCGCTGCATTCGCGAGCGGCCCCCCAACCGCGCCCAAATCTGTCCCTGCCGCACCATCCTCTTCATAGAGCTTCCTGGTGCGCTCTACCTCCTCTAAATACCGATAAAGCCGCTTCTGCGCAGTTTCCGCACGCTTTAACACGGCTTTTCTGGGATCTTCCTGCGCGGCGCCAATGAGCGCCATCAACGGCGCAGCATCAAAGCGCTGAGGGTAATAAAGGGGTGCAAAAAGACTCTCTTCAGTTAAAGAAAAAGCCTCTTCAATCTCTTTGACCGAAGAGGCTTTTATATCTTTAGTATCCACGTCAATGATGCGTTTTACAAGATGTCCCGCGCGTCCGTATTGAAGTAGCTGCACCTAAGAATGCGTTTGGCGAAGCACCTTTCGCATCCACGCTAAGCCAAAATCTGCTAATCCAAATCTCGCTTCATGCTCTAGCAAGCCGCCCAGAGCGTCCGCGCGAATACATCCAATACACTAAACGCGTTTCTCGTGGAGACGCGCAGCTTTACCAACGCGTTTGCGCAGATAGTAGAGCTTTGCGCGGTGAACATCCCCGTGGCGCGTAACCTCAAGCTTAGCAATCTTGGGACTATGCAGAGGAAATGTTCTCTCAACGCCTACGCCAAAGGAAATCTTTCTTACCGTAAAGGTCTCCCTCGCTCCAGCACCTGACATGCGAATAACATCACCTTGGAAAATCTGAATGCGCTCACGGTCGCCTTCTTTAATCTTGTAGTGAACTTTTACGTTGTCACCAACTTGAACGTGAGGAATGTCCTCACGAATCTGCTGTTGCTCGATAGCGCGTATGTAATCCATCGTTTCCTCGTTTCCAGAGGTGCCCAATTGGGGCACATGCGTCGTTTTATCGATACTTTCTTCCAACTACATCGGCAAGACACACACAGTCTAAGGCGTTTTCTTCCCGATAAAGTCGCGGAAGTCTAATCTTACTGGTTTTAGCTCCCTCTAGCAAGCAAAATTCTAAAATTAGAGCACCCAAACGGGACACTGTCGCACACGCTTCAATAAAGGAAATACTTCTGAAGGGCACTAGACCGGTCCATCAAAAAGGCGTTGAAAATCTCTCAAATTTGCAATGCCATTATCTTTTTGAGAGATTCTGATACAAAAGGAGAGCTAGTCCTGATTAACAACAGCGTCGCGAATTTGTTTTAAGAGATCAACCTCTGATTCAGATGCCTCTTCTTTTGCGGCCTTTTCTGCGGCTGCATCATTTGTTTTGCTGAACTTTGCTCGTGTCACGTTGATGGCTTTCACTGCCAAAAAGACCACCACAGCTATGGCAAGAAAGTTGATTACAGCATTGATGAAATTGCCATAGTAAAGAGCCACCTCAGCCACACCAGGGGCGGCAGGCACCATGATGAGCTTTAAGTCCGAGAAATTGATTCCTCCCAGTATAAGGCCCAAAACGGGCATGACAATGTCATTAATGAGGCTTGTTACGATGGCGGTGAAGGCAGCACCAATAATCATACCAACGGCCAAATCAACGACCGAGCCACGACTGATAAACTCTTCAAATTCAGCTATAAGACCTTTGGATCTTTCTTTCAATTGGGTTTTTTCTGCCTCAGCCATGATGCACCGTTCCTTTATTAAATTGTTTTCTTGCAAGCAATACGCGAACAATGGGATTAGGAGAACAGACCCGCCACAAATCCCTGTATTTTAAATTACCCCAAATTTGTATTATTGAACGACGATTTCTGAAGGAGGCTGCATATATAACGGGCAGTAAGAATCAATCTCACTGCCCGTACTAAATAAAATCGTATGTCACGCAGGTCAAGTTATCTCAATACTATGCTCCCCTTGGAAGACACGTTGCGCTTTCTGCGCTTGCTAATTCTTTCCGCTGTGCGGCTTCTATCTCCCTTATAGCGAGCGCTTACGGGAGAGGCTATAGCCAGCGCCAAGAAGAGCGAGCATGCCAAAGAGAAGAACAAAGAGCGAGCTACTGAGGGCAGCTGACGCGTCACCAGTGACCGGGAGCGCATCTGTGTCTGTAGCAGGCACTACGTCTGGCGCAGGCTCAGGCGTGGGTTCCGGAGTAGGATCTGGCGTAGGGCCAGGAGGCGTTGGATCTGGAACCTCGGTGTACTGCGCATAGTAAGTAGTACCAGTTACGGGGCAATCTGTCTGATCGGTTATTTGCGTACCGCCTGAAGCTGAGGTAAACCAGCCATCAAAGGCATAGCCTGACTCTACCGTAAGAGCATCTTCAGCTGGGAGCGTAAGCTTCTCTCCAGGAATGCATTCGATGTCGAGGGTCTCATTATCTCCCGAAAAGGTTCCATGCCCATTGGCATTAAATGTAAGAATAACAGCTGGTGTCCATACGGCATAGTAGGTTGCAGCAGTATCAGGAAATTTGCTTGGAAGGGGCACAATGTCTCCATCGCGAGAATCGCTCCACCCAGCAACTTTAAAGTCTGGAAGCTTTGGAGCGGGAATATATGAAGGGGCTATTGTGTCATTGGTGTTTCCAAACAAGTATCTTACCTCATCGGCATTCTCTGCTGAGTCTTGTGCATTATTTGTTGTTGGATAGGTTCCACCGTTAGCATCAAAGCTAAGAGCGATGTTTACGTTTGAGAAGGTCACCAAATCATTAGTACTAGCAGCCAGTATGTTATTCATATTTGCTACAGCTTCCTGCTCGGTCGTGTTATAGTTGGCACAAGTGTTGATGTCTGATATCCAGTAGTTCTTATAACCAGCTTGCGAAGGAAATCCAGGCAAACCTGTTCCTGTCTTCATCGTAAATTTCTTGGGCACCGTAAGAGAACGAAAGGGCAAAGCAGTATCTCGAGGGGAATATCCTTCAAACATTTGACTCATAGTTGCTTGGGCAGTAACAAATTTTGGAGACAGCGTGAGAGAGGTGAGTTCAAAACACCACATAAACATGCCATTCATATTTGTGACGCTGCTGGTATCAAAACCCTCCGGAAGCGTAAGGGATTTAAGCTCGGAGCAATTGCTAAACATTAGAAACATATTGGTCACGCTACTGGTATCAAAAGATTCTGCAAGGTCAACGGTGGTCAGGTTTGAGCAGTAAGCGAAGAGACCATTAGCCGCACCAGACAAGCTCGTATTGGGTTCCGCTATAAACGTTGTCATGTCATATCTATGAGAATCAATCTCGTCCTTCAACTCCTCTCCGTCCACGCTTGTGCCCGACGTAAGAGTACACGTTTTAAAATCTGCACTCCATACCACCCCGTCAAGATTTGAGGGAATAACAGCTGCATCCTCTGCATCTTGTGCAGAGGCGTTAGCGGATGCTCCGGCACTCTCGCTATTCTCTTGTGCAAGCTGATCGCTTGGTCCAAAAAGCTCTTCAATGTTTGTCTTCGCGCCTTCGAGAAGAGATTGGACACCATCAGAAGCCGTCGTAAAGACGTCTTGCAATGCGCTCAAGTCGGTCTGTTGCGCTTCATCTTTTGCTTCCGCTAGAGCAGGTACACTCACTGTTGCGCTCAGCAATGCAAAGCAGCTTATAAGGGTCGCGAGTATTCGTTTCACGGGGTACTCCTTTTTCATTCTTTCCAAACCCACTTCTCGTTTTTTGGAAAGATGTCTACTTTTTGGGGTTCAGGTCAGCTATTAATAACAAAGAATGCTACCCCCCCCCCCCCCATATTTTGTCAAATGGATCATTCCGAATCCTAGCCTGAGCTGATCTGAACCCCATATTCCGCACACTTCTTCCGCTTTTTTTAAAAAGGTGGAAACGGCAACGAACCCAAGAGAAAGCAAAGAGACTTTAAGGGGATATCGTGAGAGCGCATACAATTTACTTTCATGCAAGGCTTCGCTTCTCCTATCGAGGGAGGCTTCCTTGGATTCGTAAGAATAAGCGGGACATGCGCAATCAATTCGAGATCAACATCGCCGTTCGTTACAGGAGGCGCGAACGAACGAATTCAAGGCAACGTAGCACCTAGAGAAAGATCCTCATATAGATTTTCTTTGATACATTTTGCCCAACAGAACAAAGGAGAATGAAGAACGCCTCAGTGATTGAGCAAATTTGCTCAATCACTGCAACAAATGTTATACTCAAGCATATTTCAAGCGAGTTAGTTAATACAGAGGCCTCCTGGAAGTAACGAGACAAGAAGGAAAATATGGCACTCCCCGCTTTTGAAAGAAGTATTGTTCAAACGCTTACTTCTCGACTTCGTGAGAAACGTCAATATATACAAATAATCGAAGGACCTCGTCAAACTGGAAAAAGCACAGCAATTGCGCAGAGCCTAGAAAAGCTTCCCTGTCCCATTCACTCAGCACAGGCAAGCCAAGGTCTCGCCTCATCACAAGCGTGGCTCCGCCAACAATGGGAAGAAGGGCGACGCCTTGCTCACAGCGGAGAGGCTATCCTCGCAATTGATGAAATCCAGCTTATCAAGCAATGGCCTGGAGTGGTGAAATCGCTTTGGGACGAGGATACAAAAACCGATTGCAATCTAAAGGTTGTGCTCAGCGGCTCTAGCTCACTCCTTCTTAAACAGGGACTCACCGAAGGACTTACTGGTCGCTTTGAGCTTATTCCCTGCTATCAATGGGACTTTTTGGAGGTTAAGAAAGCTTTTGATCTCACCCTTGACCAGTACCTTTTCTTTGGAGGCTATCCCGGCGCGCTAGCCTTTGTTGACAATGCCAATCGCTGGCTTTCTTACATGGAAAACTCCATCATTGCACCCAGCATCTTTAAGGATGTCATTTCTCTTGACAGCATCACCAAGCCCGCGCTGATGGAATCGGTATTTACACTTGGCACAGCATATTCGGGCCAAGAAGTCTCTTGGCGAAAACTCTTGGGCCAACTTGATGACGCGGGAAATACAACAACCATTGCCCATTACGTGCATCTTTTGAACGATGCCGGCCTTCTTGCGGGCCTTCAAAAATACTCACCCAAGCTTCTGCAATCGCGTGGCTCTTCACCGCGGTTCATTGCCTACGACACCTCCCTCATGACGACCAACTTTGGGCCTCAGCGAGACAATCTTCTTTCCACGCCAGATTTGCGCGGCCACCTCGTAGAATGTGCTATTGGAGCCTACCTTTTGCGCCGGGCGAAAAAGGAACACTTTTCCGTTACCTGGTGGCGTGAGGGCTCCTCTGAAGTAGATTTTGTCTTGCAGAGCGGCACGTCTCTCACCGCGCTTGAAGTAAAAAGTGGTCGCGTGAAGGATACGGCTGGTCTTCTAACCTTTGCCGATAAATACCATCCAACAAGGACGCTCATCGTTGGTGGTACTCAAAAACCGACAAGTGAAAGTTGTGACCTGGAATCATTCTTCCTAGGAAGGATTCCGCTCTTCTAAGCCTATAGGCAGAAGCCAAAGGCAACACCAGCGGACGTTGTTACGTCCAGGTGGCCATTAGGATAGCCCGATTCCATGACGCAGCAAGCGTACGGCGTGCTTCCAAACATGGTAGAGGTGGGAAAGAGAGTGCGATACCACCACGACGTGCTCATTCCCTTAAACGTCATCTGGAGCTTGTCGGGAGGAAGAGTCCCAGATGCATCCCTTGATTGAGAAAACCACTGGTACTGCGTCCCTTCTGCATTCATAACAGTGTCGTTAGGTCGTCTGCCGGAGGCGTAGTCACCCTCGTCCCAATTCACTTCACCGTTAACCTCAATCACTGACGGCTCCCATACTTTATCCTGGGTGGCGGTCACTGAAGATGCGTCAGACGTATATCCCACGTTGTTGGTCATCTTCTCTACCGAGACGATTCTCTGTTGCAGGTAATCCGGGAGGTTGTTAAAGAGTGTAGTTGCAAGGTAAGAGCGCAGCTCTGATGATTGCCAACCGCCATCAGCCGTGGGCGATTGCATATAGACTGATGTGGCGGGTACTTCAGCGCACATAAACGTGAGGCCGGCTTTAGATCCATGTTGCAGGCTACTACCTGAGGTCCTAAAAGGATTGAGCGCGCTCAAGTCAAAATCCCCGCTCCCTTGCGCAGGAGAAAGTGTGTCTTGCATGATGCCAACCACACGCACCTCACAGACCGTATCGTCCTTTAGCTTGAAGCGTTTTACCTGGTCTTTTATAACGCCCGCCTCATCGCATATTCCATACTCGGCCGCCGTATGCACGGGATTCTGAGACGTTTGGATGAGAGCGGCTATCTGGGAGAGGTCTTCAAACGTGTAGTCGTCAAGCGGCTGCCCTTTCTGAGGCGCTCGCGCAAAAGGCGAACAACCAGGCGCAAACAGCGTCGTAAAAAGAAGGAGGGCCGCAAACGCGAGCCCTCCAATCAAACAAATACTAAGTAGTATTTTAACCGGTTTAACCAATTGCACTCCGCCTCTGCTTGGCTACACGTATCATTGAGTTTATCGATTCGCGCAGCACTACTCCTGCCGTTACGCGTATCGTTGGGTTTATCAATTTGCGCTGCGCTACGCTCTTCTTGCGCGCTACTAGTGCACCTCGTTAGAAGCCAGTTTGGACTGGGCAGCAATGAGGCGTGCAATAGGCACACGGTAAGGCGAGCAGGAAACATAGTCCAGACCCAACTTGTAATACATCAAGATGGAGTCAGGGTCACCGCCGGTCTCACCGCAAACACCGCACACAATGTCCTTATTGGCTGCACGTCCTCCCTTAACACCCATGTCAACGAGTTTAGCAACGCCTGCATCAAGCGTTTCAAAAGGGTTCGTGGGAAGCAGCTTCTTTTGGAGATACGTTGGGATAAAGGCAGACTCAACGTCATCGCGCGAAAAACCAAAGGTTGTTTGCGTAAGGTCATTGGTGCCAAAGCTGAAGAAGTCAGCGTGTTGGCCGATCTTCTCGGCTTCAAGAGCAGCGCGAGGAAGCTCAATCATCGTTCCAATAGGAATGTTGAGCTCAACGCCTTCACGCTTGGAAACCTCAGCAATCACGTCAAGAATGCGTTTGCGAAGGTACTCAAACTCAGCCTCGGTAGAGATAAGAGGAACCATAATCTCAGGTTGTGCATCCACTCCCTCTTTAATCAGCTGGGCCGTAGCGTTAGCAATGGCAGTAATCTGCATGTCTGTGAGTTCAGGATAGACAATGCCTAGGCGGCAGCCTCTCAGACCAAGCATAGGATTGGCCTCGGTCATCGAGTCAATGCGGGCCAGAAGATTGGACTTCTCGGCGATTACTTTGGGGTCACCGTCTACAGCCTCAAGCTTGGCAATTTCTACCGCAAGCTCGCGGGGGCTGTCGAGGAACTCGTGCAGCGGTGGATCGAGCAAACGGACGATAACGGGACGGCCCGCCATAGTTTTGAACATCTGGAGAAAGTCGCCTTCCTGCGCTTTCTCAAGCTCAGCAAGGGCCTTTTCCTTCGTTGCCTCGTCGCGAGAAAGAATGAAGTCCTGAATGATGCGTTTTCTGTCGCCCAAGAACATGTGCTCGGTGCGGCAAAGACCAATGCCCTCGGCGCCAAACTCAACGGAGAGCTTTGCGTCCTCGGGGTTATCGGCGTTAGCACGAACACCAATGGGACGACCCATCTTAACGGTAAGACGAATTTCATCTGCCCAGTTGAGGATGGTCTCCAAGTCGCCGGTAATTTCTGGCTCAACGAGAGGCACCGAACCCAGCATGACCTGGCCTGTAGTACCGTCGATAGAGATGATATCGCCCTCGTGAAGCTCGATGTCTGTATCGGCGATAGTGGCCACTTTGTTGGCGGCGTCAATCTGCAGGGCTTCAACGCCGCAGACGCAGGGGGCGCCCATACCACGAGCAATAACGGCGGCATGCGAGGTCTTACCACCGTGCGAGGTTAAAATACCCTCAGCGGCCATCATTCCCTTGAGGTCATCAGGGTTGGTCTCCCAGCGAACGAGGATAGATTTTTTACCTTCTGCCTCGTAATTTACTGCCTCATCAGAGGAAAACACAACCGCACCAACAGCGGCACCGGGGCTTGCATTCATACCGCGAGCAATGACGTTAAGGTCTGCATTGGGATCAATTTGCGGGTGCAGCAGCTGATCAAGTTGCTCAGGGTTGATGCGCTGAACAGCCTCAGCCTTGGTGATGTGACCCTCTTTTTGCATATCGATTGCAATCTTGAGGGCGGCGGTTGCCGTACGCTTTCCGGCGCGGGTTTGCAGCATCCAGAGCTTGCCGTTTTCAATGGTGAACTCAATGTCCATCATGTCGTGGTAGTGATTTTCGAGAAGCTCAAAAATGTCTTCAAGCTGCTTGCCGGCCTCTTCAAGATTGGGCGTGGTTTTAAGATCGGCGATAGGCTCGGTATTACGAATACCAGCAACAACGTCTTCACCCTGCGCATTCACAAGAAAGTCACCGTAGTACTCTTTGTCACCGTTGGCGGGGTTACGCGTAAAGGCAACGCCGGTTGCAGAATTGTCGCCTTTGTTGCCGTAGGCCATAATCTGCACGTTGACAGCAGTTCCCAGATCATCCGGGATGCGGTTTTTCTTGCGATACAAAATGGCACGCTCGTTCATCCAAGAACCAAAGACAGCCTCAATAGCAAGGCGAAGCTGCAGGTAAGGATCCTCGGGGAAGACCGCTTTGCCGTCTTTAACGATCTCTGGATGCGCTTCTGTGTCCACGTTTTCAGAGAAAATCTCTTTAAAGCGTCCCACGAGCTCTTGTAGGTCCTCAGCAGTGAGGTCCGTATCGGCCTTAACGCCGCGCTTAGCTTTAAGCTCGTTAATAGCATCCTCAAAAAGATCGCCATCAATACCCATAACAACGTTAGAGAACATTTGGATGAAGCGACGATAGGAATCCCAGCCAAAGCGGGGGTTTTGCGTCTGCTCAATAATGCCCTGAACCGACTCATCGTTGAGACCCAAGTTCAAAACGGTATCCATCATGCCCGGCATAGAGAAAGGAGCACCGGAGCGAACGGATACAAGCAGAGGATCTTTAGCATCGCCCAGCTTTTTACCCATGCGACGCTCGAGGTCTTCGCGCGCAGCATCAATCTCTGCGTAGGTGCCCTCAGGCCACGTGTTGTCATTGTCGGAATAGGCAACGCACGTTTGACAGGTTATAGAGAAGCCTGGAGGGACCGGCAGACCTATCTTTGCCATCTCTGCGAGATTGGCTCCCTTACCTCCCACGATGTATTTCATGGAAGCGTCGGCTTCAGTGACGTCTTTTCCCGTCTCGTCAACTCCCCAGCGGTACACGACCTTTTCTGTAGCAGCCATAGAATTCCTTTCTTCGTCTAAGGACAGCTTGTTTGTTCTTGGAATATGCGCCTTTCTTGAGGCTTCAGGGTCGCAAAACCCTCGGCGCGCGGCTGATTATGCGTTTTGCGCAACCATAGCGTCCAAGGTATGAGTATAGTAGTTTTTTGCAGAATATGGATAACTTTTTACGCCAAAGCAGAGATGTCAGCCACGTCTGCAAAGAGGGCTAAAAAGTTGTTGAGCAGCGCCAGGCGATTGGCGCGAATATTTGGATCCTCATCCATCACCATGATGTTCTCAAAGAAGAGGTCGATAGGTCCTCTGAGGGCAGCCAATGTGTTGAGGGCTTGCTCAAAATCGTGCGCGGCGAGTTGTTGAGCAAGTGCTGCCTCTGCATCGTTGCACGCTTGGTAGAGGCCTTTTTCTGTCTCCGATAAAAGCTCTTCCGCAACAGGTTCTTTATTGAAAACGGGCGCATCTTTGGGACTCTTGTCTGCGTCTTTGGAACTAATAGCTGCGTCTTTGGCGCCTTTTTCGCTCGTGGCTGCGTCCTTGGCGCCCTTGGCAATGAGGTTATGCGCGCGCGAGAAGGCAGTTGCCAGGTCCTCATACAGCTGGGGATCCTTTTCTTTGGCGTGCTCAAGAATCCTAGCGCGTTCAAAAAAGGTAGCAGGATCAATGACACCCGTATTCTGAATTGCTTTAATTACCTGGGCAGAAATCCCTTGTTCTTTAGCCATGGTGGCAAGGCGCGTGGCAAAGAAATCAGCTATGTGTGCGGCGACGTCGCTACGGTCAAACGCGATTCCTTCGTTATTGAATTGGTCAAGCGCCGCCTCAATCAGATTCGGCAAACTTACAGCATCATCCTCCTGAAGCATGCGAATAATGCCAATGGCACCACGGCGAAGAGCAAACGGATCAGAGGAACCGGTGGGTGGCTCTCCTATAGCAAACATGCCTACAAGGGTGTCGAGTTTATCGGCAACGGCAAGAGCACGCGCCACTTTTGTGGGGGGAAGAACGTCAGTGGCAAAGCGCGGGTAGTACTGGGTAGAAAGGGCAGTGACTACCTGGTCGTCTTCACCTTGAGCTGCAGCAAAGTAACCCCCCATCACCCCTTGCTGTGAGGTGAACTCTATGACCGTTTGCGAGACAAGATCGCACTTTGAGAGTTGCGCGGCACGCTTGGCCAGGGCTGCTTCTTCTGCCGTGCCGTTGTTTTCTTTAACGATAAGGGGAGCAAGCGCCTCAAGGCGTTTCGTCTTGTCCTTAAGCGTTCCTAGCTTGGATTGAAAAACAACCTCTTCAAGCTTTGGCAGACGCTCCTCCAGAGGAATCTTTACATCGGTATTGTAGAAGAATTGAGCATCGTCCAAGCGTGCGCGCACAACGCGTTCATTCCCCGCAATGATATCGTCTGCATAGGCTTCATCTCCGTTGCCGATAATAACAAAGCCCGTGGTGAGGTGCTCTTTTTCTGCAGCTGAGCCGGAAGCTTGAGATGCAGCTGTGCCTGAGCTTGCAGCCGCTTCATCAGATTTCCCGCCTTCTGCAACCGGCTTATACAGTGGAAAATAGCGCTGGTGCGACAGCATGGACTCGCAAATGATTTCGTGAGGAATCTGGAGGAATTCCTCATCAAAATGACCCACAAGTGCCTGAGGATATTCACAAAGGTCCACAACCTCTTCAAAGGTTTGCTGGGGCATATCAACCCTTACGCCCAGGTCTTTTTCAATAGCGCCAACCTGCTCTTTAATAGAGGCAATGCGTTCATCACGGAGGAGTACGCCCTGCTCTTGAAGCGCTTGCTTGTAGGCTGCAGGGCTTTCTATGATAACGTCTGCATTTCCCAAAACACGATGGCCGCGGCTAACATTAGAAGAGCTCACGTCTCCAAAGTGAACCGGAACAACATCGCTACCAAACAGAGCCACAATCCAGCGAACCGGGCGACCGTAAAAAGCGGATGTGTCGCCCCAGCGCTGAGACTTGGGCCATTTAAGGCCAGCGAGCGTGTTCTCAATGAGCTCTGGCAAAAGGCTCATTGCTTCCACCTCAGGCTTATCGATAGTAGCAAACACATAGGTAGCGCCATCTTCTTCTGCACGCTCAAGCGCATCCACCTCAACGCCTGCACCACGCGCAAACCCCAGCGCGGCCTGCGTTGGATTGCCCTCAGGATCAAAGGCAGCTTCCACCTTGGGCCCGCGACGTTTGCTGTGTACTGCCGGGGTTTTTTGAGCGACGTCATGCACGTAGAGCGCAATGCGCCGGGGCGTAGAAAAGACCTCAGCCTCACCGTGCGAGAGATGCGCTGCATCAAGAGCTTCTACCAGGGAGCTCTCAAACTGCGGCACGACCGCCTTCAACAGCTTAGACGGCAACTCTTCAGAACCTATTTCGATCAGCAAGTCTTTCGTCATCTTCTTAGTCTCCGACACACAGCTCTCTCTTTATTATCTTTCTCAAGCCTTTCCGTCCCCAGAAGCAACGATGGAAATGTACGCTTCGCAGCAGGCCTTAGCCAAATCGCGCACGCGTAAGATGTAGCGGGCACGCTCCGTTGCAGATATTGCACCGCGCGCATCCAACAGGTTAAAAGCGTGCGAGCACTTCAAAACACAATCGTAAGCAGGAAGCGGCAAGTTCTGAGCAAGCGCCTCCTTGCATTCCTGCTCAAAGGCGCTAAATTGGTGCTCATAAAGAGCAACGTCGGCCACTTCAAAGTTATAGGCAGAGAACTCCTTCTCGTTTTCGAGGAAAACATCACCATAGGTGACCTGCGTTCCATCGGCGCGCTCGTTCCACACAAGGTCATAAACGGAGTCCACTCCTTGCACGTACATAGCAAGGCGCTCCAGCCCATAGGTAATTTCAACGGGGACCGGCTTACATTCTATGCCTCCCACCTGCTGGAAGTAAGTAAACTGCGTAACTTCCATGCCGTTTAGCCATACCTCCCAGCCAAGGCCCCAGGCGCCAAGCGTTGGACTCTCCCAATCATCCTCGACAAAACGCACATCATTCTTACGAGGATCAATACCAAGAGCACGCAAAGAATCCAGGTAAAGCTCTTGCGCATTCTTTGGGCTGGGCTTTATGACAACCTGGAACTGATAATAATGCTGGAGCCGATTGGGGTTTTCGCCATAGCGACCGTCAGTAGGACGCCTACACGGCTGCGGATAGCAAACAGACCACGGAGCTGGCCCTAAAGACCGCAGCAGTGTTTGGGTATGAAACGTCCCCGCTCCAACCTCTGAATCATAGGGCTGAACAATGGTGCAACCCTGTGCTGCCCAGAATTGTTCCAGCGCAAGAATCATTTCCTGGAAGGTGAGAGGGGTATTGCGCGATAATTCATCCATAAAAGACCTCTCCTCCAAGCCCTTAAAAAACGCGGTCCTCATTAAAGGGCCAGAAAATAAACCACGCTTTTGAGGTCATCTCTTTGCGTGCGATAGGCCCAAAATAACGCGAATCAAGCGAATTGCTCCTGTTGTCTCCCATCATCCAATACTCGCCCTCTTTGAGAGTGTATGGATACGAAAGGGGGCCCTTTAGAAAAGATGCATACTCTTGCAGCGGATACGTGCTCTGACCATTTGTATAGGATTCATACTGGCGCTCGCCGTTGAGGTAGACCGCCCCGTCGTGGATATCGATGGTGTCCCCAGGAACGCCAATGACCCGCTTGATAAGCGTGATGGAAGGGTTTTCCGGATCGTTAAAGGTGGCAATATCGCCGCGCTTGGGATCGCTAAATTTATACGTGATTTTCTCGCCGATAAGCCGGTCGCCAACCTTGAGGGTTTGGAGCATGGATGAAGAAGGTATCTCAAAGGATTCTGCGATAAAGGTACGAGTAAAAATAGCAAGCCCAAACGCTGCAGCAATGGCAATAATCCACGTTAAAACCGTCTTCAGCTTGCGCTGCTTGAAGTGGGTTGGTTTGGGCTTTCCGTGTCTCTCGCGTTTAGGCGCGAGGTTTGTTTTCTCGGACCCAGCGTCATCCGTGGCCGAATTATGTGTGTCTTTTGTATGTGTCAAACGCATCGCGAATCTCTTGTTTTTCTTCTTCGGTGAGTGCTGCCCCTAAAAGGGTCAGCGCATCGTCGCTCAATTGTAGCGTATGCAAAAGGTCAGGGCGCAGACGAGCCGTCCGTAAGAGCGCGTTTTTCATGCGCCAAGCAAAGACTTTTTGATGGTCTCCTGAAACAAGCACCTCTGGGACGGCCATGCCTTCAAACAGTGCTGGGCGCGTGTATTGCTCGTACTCCAAAAGACCTGGAACAGAAAACGACTCCTCCTCTGTTCCCAACTCGTTTCCCAGCGCACCAGGAAGCAGACGTACTACCGCATCAGCTACGGCCATGGCGGCTACCTCAGCACCGGTCATAACAAAATCACCAAGTGATAGCTGCTCGTCGGCAAGGGTAAGTACCCGCTCGTCCATTCCCTCGTAACGACCACATACAAAAAGAAGTTGGTCCTTCTGCGCCAGCTCTTGCGCCTTTTTTTGGTCAAAGCGCGGCGCGGCGGGCGTAAAGAAAATGACATGCGCTTCACTACCACGCTGAGAGAGATTCTCTTCTTGAAGGGAGCGAACTGCTTCAAAAATGGGCTCAGGGCGCATAAGCATCCCCGGACCGCCGCCAAACGGCGCATCGTCAACCGTACGGTGTTTGTCGTGCGTCCAATTGCGCAGGTCAAAGGACTCAAACGAGAAGAGGCCGGCTTTTTGAGCGCGTCCCAAAATAGAGGCGTCCATGTACGGTGCGAAAACTTCAGGTATGACGGAAATAGCTTGAATGTGCATGATTCTATCGTGCCTCTGCGTCCAAAAGTCCCTTCGGCAGTGCAATGTGTGCTTCGCCCTTCTCGTGGTCAATCACTTCAATGTAAGCATCAACGGCGGGAAAAAGAAAGCTCTGCTCGTCGCTTACAATTTCCCATAGGGCATGGGCGCCATTGCTAGAGACTCCTCCTATCGTGCCAAGCTCTCCCCGTTTTTTATCGATAACCGCAAGGCCAATCAAATCCACGCTGGCATACGGAAGATCATTCTGACCTCCTTGGGAAGCACTGTCACCTGATTGTGCAAGCTGGTGAAACTCGGCTGTCTCTTTCACGAGAAGTTCGTGCCCGAGAAGTTCCTGCACATCGCTTCTCGTTTCAACACCTGCAAGTTTCATCTTGGCAAAGGTATCTCCCTCGTGCTTTATCTCTTCTACCGGACACCAGCGCGGCACATCGTTTAGAGGAGGAACGATACAAACCTCCACGCCAGGAACCACAGGAGAGAGTGTAGAAACACCCGTTGCTTCAATAAGAAAAAAGCCCGAGGTACCAAAAGGCTTTACCACTCGGGCGATGCGAATATAGGGGGGTCGCATGATTTTCTAATCAAGAACCTCAACGTCCACGCGAATGCCCAGGCGCTGACCAAGGGCACGAGCAAGCGTTCTGATTGATTTAATGGAATGACCGCTCCGGCCAATTACCTTGCCCACGTCCTCTTTGTCGCAAGAGATCTCGATAAGCGTAGCTCCCTCTGAGTCCGTCACGTCAAGCGATACGGCATCGACATTGTCAACAATGCCGCAAACGATAACTTCGACAAGGTCGGCGACGCGATCGGAAATAAGCTGATCTGCCATTGCCGAAAACTCCTACTCTGCAGGTTTCTCTTCAGCCTCAGGAGCGGCTTCCTCAGCCTTGGGCTCCTCAGCAGGTTTTTCTTCCGGCTTGTCCTCAGCCTTAGGCTCCTCAGCAGGCTTGTCCTCAGCCTTAGGCTCCTCAGCAGGCTTGTCCTCAGACCCGGCAGCAGCGTCAGCATCACCCTCGGCCTTAGCGGCCTCGTCGTCAGCCTTAACAGCTTCCTCTTCAGCCTTTGCGGCCTCTTCTTCAGCCTTAGCAGCCTCTTCAGCAGCGGCAGCTTCTTCTGCAGCAGCCTTTGCTTTCTCAATCTGCTTCTTGGACTTCTTCTGCTTTTTCTCGGGAGGAGGCGTATGACCATCCTTCAAAATCTGAATGAGATGACCTACCGTATCAGACGGTTTTGCACCATTTGAAATCCAGCTATCAATCTTCTCAAGATCAAGCTCAATTACGTGCGGATGGGTGAGCGGATTGTACACTCCCACCTGCTCAATATAGCGACCATCGCGGGGCATGCGCTCATCGGCAACGACGACGCGATAGTAGGGACGCTTCTTGGACCCGTAGCGGGCAAGGCGAATTTTTACAGCCAATTCAATCTCCTTTAACCTGATATAACTGCTAAGCGCAGGGGCTATTCTAACAGAAAAACGGTAGTTCAAGCCGCCATGCTGTGAAATAATTGTCATATGACAACTCCGGAACACCCATACGCGACCCAAAAGCAACCCGGGCAGGATATTGCAGGCCTCACCTGGCGTGGTCCTGCCATAGGTCTTCTTGATTTGGATGCCTTCTTCACTTCAGTTGAGCAGCTTGACCACCCCGAATGGCGTGGAAAGCCCGTAGTGGTAGGTGGCTCTCCAGAGGCACGCGGCGTTGTCTCAACCGCCAGCTATGAAGCACGCAAATTTGGCATTCACTCTGCCCAACCCTCTGCTGTGGCAAAGCGCCTCTGCCCGGATGCCATCTGGTCTCCTGGGAGGATGAATCGCTATAAAGAGATGAGCAATGCCGTGATGGACATAATTAAGGCCGTCACGCCACGCGTTGAGCAAGTCTCTATTGATGAAGCATTCTTTGACATCACGCCCGGCTCCTACTCTGCTCAGAATCCCATTGAACTCTGCCAGACTATCCTTGAAAAAGTCAGCAAGCTTGGAATTACTGCTTCCATTGGACTTGCCTCTAATAAAGCACTTGCCAAGATTGCCTCCGAACTCGATAAGCCCCGGGGGTTTTCCGTCGTGCCTCCCGGGACAGAAGAACTCTTTATACGCGACAGGCCGCTACGGGCCTTGTCTGGTATTGGTCCCGCTATGGAAAGAGCCCTGCATAAAGAGCAAATCTATACGCTTGGGCAGTTTCTTGCCTTAGGAGAGGCGCGTGCGGGTGAGCTTTTTGGAAAGGCTGGTATAACACTCCACCAGCGCTTATCGGGAAAGACAGGGCAATACGTGTCCCTCCCTCATCCGGAAAAGGCAAAATCGCTCAGCCATGATGAAACGTTTCCGCAAGATCTAACGTCCCAAAAGGAAATAGAAGAGGCCATTAAATCCATTGCCTGTGAAGTTGGAAGGCGCCTGCGGAAAAAAGGTCTTAAAGGTAAAGAGGTAGTACTTCGTCTCAAATACACCATTAATGAGGCACATACCGCACAGGCTCCTCTTCTGCACGCAACGGACAATGAATATGATTTTGCGCCAGTGGCGCTCAGGCTCTGTAAGCAACTGTGGCATCCGGGAACACCGGTACGCCTTGTTGGTGTTGGTCTCACTAAATTTGACGAAGAGGAAATGCCTACAGAACAGCTCACTTTGGATCAGATGCAAGAAGAGGCAGAAAAACCAAAAGACCGTCATCCCCTTGCACACACAACGGACTCAATCAAGGATAAGTTTGGCAAAAGCGCTATTCAATACGGACGCGACTTGCGTTTTAAAAACGACGCGCCCAAGAATTCCTAGAAGCGCCGTCCCGTTTGCTTAGAGGTCCATATCCTAAAGAAAAGCGTTTTTTAGGCTCGTGTCCCGTTTTAAAAAAGGGCTTTGGGTTCGTGTCACTTTTAGGAAAAGCGCTTTAGGTTAGTTCCCTTTTAGTTTCCTTTTAAGAAAAGCGCTTCCGATAGGCGATACCCATAAGCACCGCTCCAGAAAGCGCAGCTACGGCGATGAACCGTGCGGATGTCAGGGTATCCCCCGTTTGAGGAAGCACGCCCCCATCGGCGTCTGGGACAGCAGGAGTGTCATCTGGAGTGGGTTCTGAATCAGGGGTTGGTTCACCACCCAGCACATATGTCGTCAGACCAGGATGCGTTTTTTGATAATCCCAGAATTCATCAAAACCCACTAATACTGCATCAGGTGAAGCTCCCTTTGTATCAATGATTGCACCACTCGCGCCCGTTGCCTCGCCGTGCCAATAGGCACTCCACGCTTCGGGTTCTTTATAATCAAAAAAAGTCCCTGTAGCACTTAACGCATAATCGCCCTCCCCAGGGAAAAGGATACATTCGTTGGACATGGTGATTCTCTTAATATTGGGAATGCCGCCGGTTATAGCCGGATCCTGCACGACAAAGGGGTCTTCAGTATCTGCAAACATACAGAGATTGAAATTGCCTGGACCTGGGGAAATGTCCCCCAAATCAAGATCTTCTAATGCATCGCAATTTGCACATAACGCAGAATAAGTAATGGTTTGGGAACCATTCGTTTTAAGAGCCGATAAATCCAACGTCCTGAGGCTTTTGCAATCGAAAAACATCATAGACAGAACAGATTCTGGCGGCACATTAATCTCCCCAGGAAACGACACGTTAGATAGGCTTGTGCAACCCACGCAGAAACCGGCAAACTCCAAAGGCGAAGAGGTATTTATGACCTGCGGCATGATAAGTGTTTCAAGCGCGGGACACCACATAAAAACTTGGTTCATTGTGACATCAGTCACAGAAATATTTGCTAGATCTGCTGTTTTGAGTTGGCTGCATGACATAAATAGCTTATCCATGCTTCCCGTTATTGAAGATCCACTATCTGCTAAAAAAGTCGTCAGCGTTCTATCATGCTGACTAATTTCCGCCTTAAGAGAAGCGCCGCTCACAGACCCCGATAGGCGACATTGCGTGTAGTCCGCATCCCAGGAAACGCCCGCAAGGTCTGAGGGAATAAATACAAGAGAAGACCTGACCTTGGCAAGTGCTTGGGTAGTAAACGTTGCCGAGAAAAGCGCGAGACCGCTTAACGCAAGAGCGCTAAAACGAACAAGGTGTTTGATTATCCGTGGCATTTTCATCCTTAATCCTCTTTTCTTGCGTCTGTAATGCGTCAGTAATTTAAATGATGGATACTTTCTAGCAATAAGAACCAACAAATAGTATCAGGAATTGTAAGTGAATCTGGTGAGATTCAGTATCTTATGGACGCTCGTTGAAGTACTCAAGGTTGCTTTGTTCTCCTACGATAAGGAAAGCGTGCCTGTTAAGGAAAGCCAGCGCTATAAGGAAGACGTGCCTGTTAAGGAAGGCCAGCACTATAAGGAAGATGTGCCTCGTTGCTCAAGAGAGCCTTTAGGACGCTTACTTGCTTTTCTAGCGCTGCAGTAAGCCATTATAGATGGCAAGTGAAGCTGGAAGAAGATAGCGTCCCGTTTGAATGACGAAGAGAATGCTCGCCTGATAGCTCGCAAAATAGAGCTCATCAAGGCTCACAACGCCTGCCTGCTCGCGCACCTTACGCAACCGTTTTTCGTTGCCGCGGCTGGGTTCAATAAAATCGGCAATGTATACCACCTTATCTAGAAAGCTGGCATCAACCGAGCCCAACGTATGCAAAGCGATCGCGCGCAAAACATCGTCGCTCAAAAAAGGATAGGAATTCTTAAGCGTTTTCTTGGCGATAAAACCGTGGAGGAGGGGCTTTGCATCTGCCAAGTCAATACCTGCAAGCAGCGGATCTTCCTCCAGATGAAGTTGCTGGGCCTTATTCAAGAGTTCATCCAGCTCGTAGGCCTTTTCCCAGTCGTGCAAAATGCCAGCCACGCGCGCCTTGTACTGCTGCTCCTCATCGCCACCGTACACTGCCGCGAGAGCTTGAGCAATCTTCCCCACACCAAAAGAATGCTCCAAGCGATGCGGCTTATGCTCAAGCTGTTTTGCAAGGTCTGTCTCAAATTGCGCTATTACTGTTTCTTTTTCTTCCGAGAAAACCTGCGGGCGTTCAAGGGCGCTCAAAAACGCAGGGTCATAGCCCGCATCGGAAAAGAAATATGAGAAGGTTTCGTTCATGCTGTCGTCTATGCTATTCATCAGCCCAGGGTACATTGGTGTTGTTCATGCATGCTATTTATCAGTACACCGTTCGTCCATGTTGTCGTTCATACTATTCATACAAATGGCGCTTGTTGATATATCCAATAACCTCATCGCTCGTGAGATATCTGAGCGACCTGCCCTGCTGTTGGCGGGCGCGCAAATCAGAAGATGAGATGGCAAGTGCAGGCACTTCCAGATAGTGGACCTTGAAAGGTATAGATGAGCCCTCAAGCTCTGCATGGGCCTTCTCTAAATCATAGCCGGGCCTCGTAGCGCCCACAAACGTAGCAATTTCGGCGAGTTTATCGGCATCTTTCCATGTAACAATTTCCAAGAGGGCATCAGCGCCGGTAATGAAATAGAGCTCGACGTTTTGGGGGTAATGAGCTCGAAGTTCTTGCAGCGTATCGGCTGTGTATGTTATGCCAGGACGGTCAATTTCCAGCCTGCTCGTCATGAACTTAGGATTGGCGGCGGTTGCCAGAAGCGTCATGGCAAGACGATCTTCTGCCGGAGAAACGTTTCGTTCTTGCTTAAAGGCCGGCTGTCCGGCAGGGACAAAAAGGATGAGATCCAGGTGGAGCTCGTCGGTTGCCTGCTCCGCCGTAACGAGGTGCCCGTTGTGAATAGGATCAAATGTGCCGCCCATAATGCCTAAGCGATACGTCCTCGACGGGTCAGCGCCCAACGGTGGCAGGTCTGAGGTTTTGAGAATCTCCATCACGCAAACTTTCTTGCAGGTATCAGCTTCTAAAGCTTAAAGGTAAAAGCATAGTCCAAAACGCGGATTTCATCACCCACCTGGATACCTGCCGCCTCAAAGTCTTCGTTGGCATGCATGCGCTCCAGTTGCTTCTCGAAAAACGCAATGCCCTCCTCGTTTTCCCAGTCACACATGAGGACGGCGCGCTCCAAAGCTTCGCCAGAAACACGCCAGGTAGTAGCGTTGAGGCGCTCAATGGTGAGTTTCTTTTCGTCGCGCTTTTTCTTAAGCGTGTAGGCGGCATCAAACTCCGTTTTGGCTTTAGCGGCAGCACCATCTGTTGCTCGCGCCTTCTTCACTGCTTCGCCAATTCCCAGCTCCAGCGCCTTAATGCCCTCTCCCGTTACGGCAGATACTGCAAAGAAGGGCAGTCCCTTTTGAGCTGCCGCTTCCTGCAGTGCTGCTACCGCCAATGATGTCAACTGAGCATCGCCCGCGTCAATCTTGTTGGCAACAACAATCTTCGGCCTACGAGCAAGCTGCGGGTTGTGGGCCGCAAGTTCGTTATTAATGACAGAAAAGTTCTCAAGCGCTTCTTCTGGAAGGACATCCGAAACATCAACCACGTGGACCAGGACGGCACTTCTTTCAATGTGACGCAGAAAATCATGCCCCAGTCCTTTGCCTTCGCTGGCACCCTCAATGAGTCCGGGAATATCGGCCACAACAAATGAATCTCCCCCCGCCGCCACAACGCCCAACTGCGGTACAAGCGTCGTAAAAGGATAATCGGCAATCTTGGGCTTTGCCGAGCTCATACGCGCAATAAGTGATGACTTCCCCACTGATGGCATACCGATAAGAGCAGCATCAGCAAGCAGCTTTAGCTCAAGTTCAATCCAATGCGCACGCGCGGGCTCGCCCTTCTGAGCAAACGCCGGAGCGCGGCGCGTAGAAGACACAAAATGGGTATTGCCCATGCCTCCCATGCCACCTGGCCCCACCACAATCCGCGCGCCCGGCACAGCAAGATCGCCTATGATATCCTTGGCCTGGGTCCCCTCTTTGTTCATGCTCTTGACCACCGTGCCCACCGGCACCTTCAGTACGAGATCTTTTCCATCCTTCCCGTGCTTTCTGGAGCCCTGGCCATGGGTGCCTCGCTCAGCCGAAAAATGATGCTTGAAGCGATAATCGAGGAGAGTAGAAACGTTTTCGTCTGCTTCGAGAATGACCGATCCCCCGTTTCCTCCGTCGCCACCATCTGGACCACCTTTAGGAACGTGGGCTTCTCGGCGGAAGCTCATGCAGCCGGCGCCACCGTCGCCTCCCTTAACTTGAATGCGTGAGAAATCGATGAATTGCGGCATGAATGGGCCTCTTTGTTTGCCTTCTATGCGAGCCGCAAGCTACAGGCGCCTCCATTACCACCGCATAAATTGCAGCTCCTACAGCAGAAAGGAGCAGGGCGCCAGTACTTCAGTATCTAAGAAGCGCTAATAACGCTTACTTTGTGCTTGGCACCTTTGGTGAACTCCACCTTACCAGCCGTGAGAGCAAAGAGAGTATCGTCCTTGCCGCGGCCAACGTTTTGACCAGGATGAATATGCGTTCCGCGCTGGCGCACCAGCACTTCACCTGCGTTAACCATCTGTCCGCCAAAACGCTTAGTACCCAGACGCTGCGCATTAGAATCGCGACCGTTTCTGGAAGTACCTTGTCCTTTTTTGTGTGCCATATCTACCTACCTCAAACCTACATTGCTCTCAAAGCGCTCTCAAAAAAGTACTGAACGCTCCAAACAAGTCAAAACAAGTCAAATAACGCTTACCGTAACCTAGCTGCTAGGGAAGCGCGACAATCTCAAGCGCCGTCATGCTCTGGCGATGCCCACGAGTACGCTGGTAGCGCTTACGTTTATGGAACTTAAAGACGGTGACTTTTTTCCCACGATAATTACGAAGGACCTTGGCTTTCACCTTCTTGCCCTTAAGCTCTTTAGGGTCAGCAACTGTCTTGTCGCCACCGCACATGAGCACATCAAGCTCAACGGTATCGCCTTCGTTAGCATCAAGCTTTTCTACATCAATAACGTCGCCTTTTGCAACTTTATACTGCTTGGATCCAGTGGTTACTATCGCGTACATGAATGTTCCTTGTGTCGTCTTTTTCGCAATTTTAGCGGCTCACCATATTACCAAACAACCGAGCTAAGTCAACCGGTTTCAAGAAATTCCCACGGACCATATATTTTGCAATTACCTTAGGAATCAAGCACATTTGTTTTGCATGGTGTCAAGAGTACGGACCGTCAATAAAGGTGCGTACCCTTTTCCTCCCACCCGCTCTCATTTGGACTTATAATGCAAGAGGTTGTCCATCCCAAACAAAGGATTCCCATGAATGCATTCACGCAAAGCTTCAAGAAGTATCCTCGCGCATGGTGGTTTGGCATTGCCGCTCTCGTTCTCACCACCTGTATCGTTGGCCTTTTTCAAGACTGGATCTATGTCATCGATTGGCCTATCACATATGCCATCGTGAGTCTCAGGAGCACGTGGATCACAGAAAACATCATGGTGCCTATTTCTTCAACCTACTGGGACGTGGTCCTGCTTTTCTCGGCATTTATTATGTGCGCCCTTATGCGCAAGAAGCACCTCATTTGGCTTTTGCTTGTCAACCTTATCTGCATCAAGGAGCTGAGTCACGTCGCAAAACTCATCTTTAACCGCGCTCGTCCCTACGTACAAGACCCAAACATTTTCCTTATGCAGCAATATGAGACATCATTCCCCTCGGGACACTCCATGGTGGCCGTTGCCTTCTTTGGCCTCGTCATCTATCTCATCTGGGCATACAACAAGGATATGAGCTACCAAAAGCAGACAAAGGGCTGGTGTATTTTGATTGGCGCGCTGACCGTTCTTGTTCTCATCTCGCGCATCTACCTTGCCGCACACTTTGCTTCCGACGTTATCGCCGGGTCGTGCTTCTCCATCATCTGGCTCTGCTTTTACACCAAGTGGATCGTGCCGCTTTTCATTGGTAAGCCTGATAGTCCTAAGAAACGGCGCGCAACAAGCAAAAAGGCTGCTTAATAGACTTTGACGGGCTCTTTATGCGCTCGACGTAACGAACTGAATAAATAGCGACCTGGCCAAACTACTTACGAGCCGCTTAACGAGTTATCTAACAAGACTGCACAACGAACCCAGAACGAGAGTGGCGTTGAAAGAAGCGTCACTCTCGTTTTTTAGCGTACTTTATAGATAGCGCCGGGTTCAACCTCAAGAAGACCGCCGGCAAGCTCACCAAACTTCGTTATAACGGTATCGGAGACCTTCTCGAGCGCCTCTTTTGAATGAGTCCCCATCTCATCGAGAACGGCATCGATAGTCTGTCCACGCTCAAAACGCTGTACCAACGCTTCGCCCACGGCCCACGTGCCACCAAACCCCAGGGCGCCTTTAATGATGAACTTGCCATGCTTGATGGGGGCAGTTAAGCCCTTGGCAATTCCGCGCATCGTAAGGCCAGACAGCATGATAAAGAGCGCTTCCGGAATGCGCTCGAGCGAGATTTCATAGCCATACATCGTGGCAATCTTCATGGCCATCTGAACCTGATTGATAGCCATAAGCGGGAAGTCTGCACCAGGAATGATGTTGATGCCGCCCACCGCTACATTGGCAAGCGCCGCTCTCATAATGATCTTTTTACAAGCTGAGCCACGCAAAAACTCCCAATTAGTACCCAGGGCTATGGTTTTATCGGAGGTGTCAACCATCCATTTAGCAAGGTGTGCAAGGCTCGCGCCCTCCTTAGTGCCGTCTGTGCAAAACGTCTTAAGTACAAACTCATTGGACTCAGAAAAAGCGCCGCGTTTTGCTAGGGCAAGAGAAGCCTGTGTCTCAATATCTACCAGCACGCTTTGAGCGGTTCCCAGCACGGCAACAGGAACGCCCGCGGCTGCCCAAGCAGCAGCGGCTTGTGCGGCAGGGGTAGTTCTTTCTATATCTTCTGGGGCAAGAATGAGAGCAAAATCAGCAGCAGGGCTAATGCGAAGACGCGCTCCAGGTACAACCTCTGCAACGTGGAGAAGACCGGTTTCACTTGAAGAGAAAAATGCATCTTGTACTGCCCTTTTGAGAGCAGGTGATGTATTGGAGCAAAGGTTTATAGCAACTCTTACGGGAACGGCTGCAGCAGCTTCAACGTCCTTTTTGGTCATGAAGAGTTCACGCATGCTCCGCAGGGAAAATCCCTTCTTGCCAAACCATGATTTCACAGTTGAGGTTGCCATCTTAATCTCTTTTCAATTGCTCTTATCTGCATGCGCTTCCTAGTTTCAAAGCCCGTTATGCGCTCTAAGCGAGGCTTCTGTACGGTGCTCTCTAGGCTGCCTTCCTGCGCATTTCCCTAGGCTGCTTTCTTGCGGTGTCGATACACTGATTCTACAACACCTACCGAGAAAAGCTGCACCACCATAGAGGTTGCGCCATAGGATATAAAGGGCAGCGGAATGCCCGTAATAGGCATTATCCCCATACACATCCCAATATTTTCAAGAATCTGGAAAGACCACATACCCACGATACCAACAAGCACAAGCTTGCCAAAGACATCCTCAATTTCAAACGCAAGGCGAATCGTGGAGAAAATGAGCCACGCATAGAGAGCAAGCAAGATCATGGAGCCCAGAAAACCAAACTGCTCAGCAAAGAGGGCAAAGGCAAAATCAGTGTGGGCCTCGGGCAGGAATCCTTGTCCGGCCTGTGTTGCGTGGCCCAGCCCTTTTCCCAAAAAGCCTCCTGATCCCACGGCAATAGTTGCTTGCTTTAAGTTATAACCGTCGCCCGAAGGGTCAATGGAGGGGTCCACAAAAACCAGAAGACGCTTTATCTGATAGTCGTGCAGAATATGCGGCAGACCAGGTGTAACGGAGCAGAACACCACTATTGCCACAACCACCACTAAAAGAACGAGCGTAGGGATTACCCATTCCTTTTTGGAACCTGCGCAGATGATAATAGCGGCACCGGCAACTAACACTATGAGCGAGGTACCCAAATCCTGCGTCATCAGAAGAACAACAGGTATAAGCAGTTGAATACAGAGCTTGACGTAGGCATCAAGGGACCTGATGTTCCCGTTGTACTTGCAAGCGAGGCCAGCTATATAGAAGATGGTCACGAGCTTCATCACTTCCGAGGGTTGCAATCTCAGACCTATAAAAGGAATGGAAATCCACCCCGCCATACCTTTAGCGGAATAGGAAAGCCCAGGTATCAAAGGCAAAACAAAGAGAATCAGATCAGCGATGAGAAGCGCGGTGGTCATATCGGAAAGATTACGATAATCAAAGCGCCACATAATACCGGCCGCAATAAGCCCAAACGCAACACCAATGAGCTGGCGCGGTAGCGATGCGTCTTCAATGGTGAGACTTGCACTATAAACAGTAATGAGGCCAACGATGGTGAGGAAGAGCGCGGGAAGCCCTATAGACAGAGACAGCTTTGCGTTAAGAGCGCTTCGCGGAGTTGCGGCCATCTTGTAAACAGATTTCGAAAGGCTCGGTTTGCGACGGCCCTTACTGCGCTTGGCAGGTGCTGTGAACGAATATTTTTGATTACTCTGCAGCTTCTTCATAACGTTTCTTACAACCTAGTTGCTACAACCTTACAGAATCTGCGTCGTTGAGACGGCGTTGGAAGTGTCGGGGGAATTGTAGATGTAACCCAGAATATCGCGCGCCCCGCGCATGGCCACAGATTCACCATAGCCACCCTCTTCCACCACAACACTAATGACATACTGCGGGTCTTCAGCAGGGGCATAGCAGCAAAACCACGAGGTGGGATCCTTGCCGTTCACCTCTCCGGTTCCTGTTTTACCAGCAACGGTTACGGGCAAGTTCTTAAAGTGAGAAGCAAGTGCATCCTCCTCCTCGTAGATCACCCCTTGCAACCCCGAATGCACCAGGTCCATATAGGCCTGGTCCTCGCTTATGTGGTAGAGCTCCTCCACCTTCGATTCCATCACCGTACCGCCCCCTTCCTTGGCCTCAACAGATTTCAACACATGCGGCTTGTACATGACCCCGTTGTTAGCAAGCCCGGAGTACACCAGCACCATTTGAAGCGGGGTCACCAAAATATCGCCCTGGCCAATAGCAAGGTTGGTGGAATCACCACCCTTCCACGCGCGGTCCTCATCGGAAGCGTAATTAAAGTAATTCCATTTCCACTCTGGCGTGGGAACGCGACCTTCCGCCTCAGCCGGAAGATCGATGCCCGTAGTCTTGCCCAAGCCCCACTCGCTAAACTTGTCCTGCAACGCGTTTTTATTGTCCGACTCCCACACGCGCTTCCCTACCTCGTAGAAGACGGAATTGCACGAGTTCACAATCCCATTCCTGAGATTCATCCAGCCGTGCCCCGAATGTTTCCAGCACCACTGACCATAATCAGTGCCAAAGCCGGTCCAAAAGCCCACACAATCCACGGTGGTATCTGCGCTGAACAGTTGGTTATCGAGCGCTGTAAGAGTGGAGAGCGGCTTGATGGTTGAAGCAGAAACATACGTGCCCGATACAGCACGATTCATCAGGGGGTAGCCGGATTTTTCATCCGAGAGACTCGTCCAATCATCGCTTGAAATGCCGCCGATAAAAAGCGTGGGCTCAAACTCAGGATACGAAGCCATGGCAAGAACTTCACCCGTCTTAGCACTGAGAACACAAGCAGCCCCTGCTGTAGCCTTGTATCCTTTGCTCTTACCTGCCTGGATTGCGCTCTTGAGACCCTCTTCTGCCGCATGTTGAATGCCTGCATCAAGCGTGAGGCGCACATCAGAGCCGGCTGTGGGGAGCGTAGCGGTGCCGTAACCCACAATGTTTCCCTCTGCGTCAACGTAGGTTTCCTGTTCGCCGGGAACACCCTGTAACACGGATTCATACTGATACTCAATGCCGGCCTGCCCCACGGTATCACCCGCTTGGTAGGCGATACCAGGCTGTGTATCGCTCTCCTGATCCTGCTTGTTCTTTTCCAACTGCTCCTGAGTAATGGAACCGGTATAGCCAAGCACATGCGCCGCCATGGTGCCATAGGGATAGGCGCGCTCTGTGCGCTCTTGCACCGAAACACCAGGAAAGAGGTCAATATGCTCTTGAATGTAGGCAACCGATTGACGATCAACGTTGGTTGCCACCAAGCGATAGCCTACCTCTCCCGTAGACTCATCGCTCAACTTGCGCTGTACCGCTTCCTTGGGCATCCCTAGGACAAGAGCAAGATGCGCAACCTCGTTTTGGTCTTGGGCAACCTCAGGGGTGGCAACCACACAGAGCGAGGGGCGATTGGTCACCAGCTCAACGCCGTTTCTATCAAGAATGCGGCCGCGTGGTGCAGGTGTTTTAATGATGCGCGTTGAATTGGAGCGGGCCGCAGATTCGTAGTCTTTGCTATCCAGAAGCTGCATGAACCAGAGCTTGCCCGCCAAAAGCGCCAGGATAGCACCGGAGACAGCTCCCAGACCACGCAGCCTACCGTCAAAGTCTTTTACGGTAGATGAGGATGCGTCGTGTTTAGTTTCTGTAGCCGGTTTGGGGCGCCCTAAGGAAAGCTTAATAGGCCCCTTCTTGGCGTGATAGATAATCCAGAGCGCTCCCAGGCAGACAACTACAATGATGGCAACGATAAGAACAATGAGGGCAACCTGATTCATTATGCCCCCTTCTTAAGACCCTTGTGAAAGCCCTTCTTGGTATTGCTCTTGAAGCCTTTTCTCGCGCTGCTCTGAAAACCGGTCTTGCCGCCCTTCTGAAAAACACTTGTAGATCTGCTCTGAAAGCCTTTCATAATCCCCCTCTTCGTGCTGCTTTTAGCACCCTTTTTGGAGGGCATTGCGATTCCAGCGCCGTTCCCTTTGTCTATCGTTGAGAGCGAATAGCTTTTATCGGCATATTTGGAAGCACCCACCCCGCCGTCTGCGCTTGAGGCTGTAGGGGTAAGACGCCCCAACACATAAAAGAAGGGCAGCGCGCACAAACAGTCCCAAAAGGCTGCGGGCAAAAATGCGGTAATAACAGCTGAGAGGGAGAGAACGTCGCCTGCAATGGCCTCGCCAATGAGCACCGTAAACTCCACGCACACCGCGCAGACACAAAAGAGGCGATACGATTCGAGCCAGGACTCGCCCATACGTTTAGCGGGATCCAAACTACAAAGAAAATTCATGAGCGTGAGGCAAAACGCCATGAGACCAAAAGGACCAGCCCCTACCAAGTCAAAGAAGACGCCGGCAAAAAAGGCGCAGAGCACCGACGGCATACCCGGAAGCGTCGCCATGGCACATCCGGCAAAAATGAGGGCAAAGTTGGGATGCCCATTAAGGATGGCTATGTGCGGGGCAATCCCCACCTGCAACACCGCGCAGAGAATGCCTGTGACAATGAAAAACGTCTTCTGTAAACCTGCGTTTTGAAATACCATCTCTGCCCCCTTAACCCTGAGCGTTTGCAAGGGCGGCATCTTCAGCGTTAGCAAGTTGCGCGTCTGAGAGGGACGTGACAACAAAGACTTCTTCCAAATTGTTAAGCGATGCTAGAGGCTTCACGGAAATAGTGTAGTACGAGGCGCCTTGGGGGCGATCCACGTTGGTGACAATGCCTATGGGAAGCCCTTTGGGATAGACGCCTCCCAGACCACTTGTCACGACCATATCATCAACCTTAACCTGCTGATCAACACGCACAAGATCCATATTTAATACGAGGGAGCCTTGACCTTCAATTTGACCCTGCGCGCGCGTTGACTGAATCTGTGCTGCTACGCTGGAGCGATTATCGGTGATGAGGCGCACCACACTGGTTGTTGCTGAGACCTCGCTAATTTCGCCCACGACACCTTTAGAATCGGTAACGGCCATGCCCTTAGTAAAGCCAGCGTTGGACCCTTTGTCCAGCGTGATGGTAGCGTTGTACGAGTCAAGCGAGCCAGCAATAACGCGTGCGCCCGTGCCTTCAAGTTGGTACGTATTCTTAAATCCCAGCAGCGCCTGTAAGCGCTCCGCCTCGGATTGCTGCTCGCGAAGGCGCGTAATCTCCGCACTTAGCGTTTCGTTTTGTTGCTGAAGTGTCGTAAGCACCTCTGAGGGTGCCGTGGCATTTTTTATGAAGTTTTTAAGCGCGGAAAATGGCATAAAGAGAAAAGAGGTAGCCTCGCGCACGGGGCTCACAAGCGTCTGTGTCACGGCGCGCGCGCCCAAAAGGGGCCCAGAGCCAGCGCCTGCAACAGAAACAGTAAAGAGTGCTAGAGAGATAGTGCAGCACGCAATACAGGCGATTAAAGACTCCGAGACACCACCTTTGGAGGAAAGAGATATATTGAGCTTTTTCTTCATAGTCCACCACCGGACATCATTTCATGTTGGTTTGCGCGCCTTTTACTCTTATTGCTCTTTGCGCGTAGAAACTCATGGTACGCGATGCAATTTAGGAGACAAACATTGCGATCTCTTACAAGAGGGCTACCCCACGCCAGCGGAGCTATTGCGCCGACCCCTGGACAAAACCTCCGCCCAAAGCGTTTGCTTCAAGCACCTTTGCACAACCCGTAACTACGTTTTCCAGTGCTGTGGGGCTCACGTTTACCGGCACGCCTGTCTCGGCACGAAGCCTCTGATCAAGGCCACGGAGCATTCCTCCTCCTCCGGTGAGCAAAATGCCGTAATACATAAGGTCACTCGCTAGATCGGGGGGCGTTGCGTCCAGAGCGTCTTTTACAGCCTTTGAAACCTCGTCTAAAGGACGACTGAGAGCCTTGCGAATCTCCTCTGATTCGATACGCACCGTTTTGGGGAGACCGTTCATCACGTCACGGCCGTTCACTTCTACGTCCAGTTCCTCTTTGAGGGGTGCTGCGCTTCCCACTTTAATCTTGATATCTTCTGCGGTACGCTCGCCAATAGAAAGGTTGTAGGCATTGCGTACGTGCTCAAGAATAGTACGGTCAAACTCATCGCCAGCAATGCGTATGGATTTAGAAACAACCACACCACCCATTGCAATAACAGCAACCTCAGTGGTGCCACCACCAATGTCAACAACCATGGAACCCGTAGGGTCTTCAATAGGCAGATTAGCCCCAATAGCTGCGGCCATAGGCTCTTCAATAAGGTAGGCTTGGCGCGCTCCCGCCTGAATAGTTGCCTCAAAAACGGCGCGCTTTTCCACACTGGTCACGCCAGAAGGGATACACACAACAACACGAGGACGCGGCGACCAGGGATATTTCCTCTCACGCGCCTTCTCAATAAAATAGCGAAGCATCACCTCTGTGACATCAAAATCTGCGATAACGCCATCTTTTAGTGGACGAATTGCAGAGATAGAACCGGGGGTCCTTCCCACCATGCGCTTAGCATCAATACCCACCGCCAGCACGCGTTCCTCAGAACGATCAATGGCCACCACTGAAGGTTCGTTGAGCACAATCCCCTCACCGCGCACAGCCACAAGCGTGTTAGCGGTACCCAAATCAATAGCAAGGTCTTGACTGTAATCGCCCAGTATATTGTCGAAAAAAGACATAGTTCTACTTGCTCCTGGAAGCGTACGTGGTTTCCACGTTGGAGATTTTCCAACCCAGGCCATCGCGTACCAGCTGGAACTTGTACGTTTGCGTGCCGCCATCATCCAATTTGGCAACACAAGACACCATGGATTCGTTCATGGAGCGATCCACACCATCAATCGTTACGCTTGCATCGCGCGGGATGACGGATTCAATGAGACGACGTTGTGTGTCTGATACACCAGCGGCAATGTAGCCGTCTAAATCCTGATCGTTAGTACGAGCAGTAAAGGCATCTGTGACCACCGTCTCTTGCGAAGGAATGCCAAAGCCGGTGAAGTAACCTGCTGCCGTCACTCCCAGCGCACAGAAGCAAAGTACCAAAAGGGTTACAAGCACAACGCGAACAGGGTGGTGCTTCTTCTGCTTTTTAGCCTGTTTTTTCTCTTCCTTTTTCTGCTGCTTTTCGCGCTTCTTTTGTCCCTTGCGCGCGTTTGCCTCCCCCTCGTCTTGCTCCACGATATCCTCCTCCTTCACCTCAAAGAAGCCAGTATCCTCAGGGCTCGGCATAAACTCACCGGACTTACCCAGAGGATCAAGCGGATCATAACCTGCGGCTGCCAAGAGCGCATCCGTCTCGCTTGAACGATTGCCCACCAGGGCCGCCACGGCAGCGCGTGCCTGCTCCTCAGCCTCTGCTTGCGCTGGCGTTAAGGTATGGGTTCCGTCAGCCGTAGCTTTTTGGAAGGCATCGAGGGCCTCTTGCATCCGGTTAGCAGCGACAAACGATTGTCCTAGCTCCGCATAAATTTCTGCTTGTGATGCAGCCTCTGTAGAAAAATCAAGCGCCGTACGATATGCCTCTATGGCATCAATGGGACGCCCCAATCCCATGAAGCAGTGTCCTAACGCCAAAAGCGCTACGGCAGGATCAGGATTGTTCTCATCTATAGCGGCGTTTCTAAACTGCGCACCGGCTTCGCGAATATTACCTTGCTTCTCAAAGATTTTCCCCAAGAGCATCTGCGCCTTATAGCGAGCCCTATACCCCGGATCAGAAGCAGCTGCTTCTAAGGCCGTAATAGCCTCTTGCGTATGACCAGTACCAGCAAGTGCGCGGCCATAATTGGCGTAGACAGCGCCACGCTTGTGATAACTTTCATCGGCAAGGGCGTCTTGATAGGAAGCGATAGCTTCTGGGTACATTTTCATGCGCATATAAGCGTTGCCCAGCATATGGTCGAGCGCTCCGTTGGCATCACCTTCTTCGCGTGCCAACTTAAGCTGCGCAATGGCAGTGGAGTATTCCTTTTTGACGTACGCTTCTTTTCCGGCTTTGAAAGCTTCTTGATTCACCTTTGCTCCTTAGCTTGTTTCACGAAAAATCACGTGTTCTTCATTGTACCTTATTTGCACCCTAGGGGGCGTTGATGGTGAAAGCACCGTAGGCTTGGTTGAAAAGATTGGCGTAATTGGCGGCCTCGCCTTTAACCGGCTGCAAGATGGACGCTTTATCGCGCGCAGGGCTGGAAGAGCGAGCAACCTTTTGCCACGCCTCGCTTACAATATCTGCCCTATTGCGCAGGTAATTGCCCATAGTTATGAGGTCCTGCTGCTGCTGGTAGTATTTGCCACTGGTGGTATCAGTGGATGAGACTTCCGAAATATCGTTGGAAATGGCAATGGCAATTTGGCTTGCCGTCTCTTTGCCCGCATCCACTGCCTTGCTGTCTCCATTAAATCCATAGGTCTCCAAGTCGTCCACGTTGGCATCCAACGCGTCGGCCTGCTTCCTAAAATCTTCATACGCGGCAAGCAACTTCTTGTATGTTGCCTCATCGCCAGACTCGACATCGCCCGTGCCCTCATCTGAGCCATCCTGGCCTTTGAGAGAATCACGCTTTCCTGGATTGGCCTCGTTGGAGGTGTCGTAGGGCGCCTGTGCTTTAGAAGCAAACGCATTTGGATCCCAGGGGTGAATGAGCAGCAACAAGAACGTTCCCACAATAAGAATAGCCGCAGTTGAAGCAACAAAGATATTCCTCAGGCGTATGGGGTTTTCTCTCCTGTACGGATCGCGAATATCTTGCTCTGCCGGAATTATGCTCTCCAGTTTTGCAAACTTGCCAGTCTTCTCTGGATCTGACGGATCAACCTTAGGAGGGTCAATGCGGCGCTTACCCGCGACCTTCTTGCTCTTTACTCGCATCCCACAAACGGGACAATTCTCCTGCCCCGGAGGCACAAGCGAGCCACAACTGGAGCAATAGACCTTCTCACGGCCTCTCTGTTCTAGTTGCTTTTCATTGCCTGCCACGAGACGTCTCCTTTACGAATGAGCTGTGTTCTGCGTCTTGTTGCGCATCTATTGTACTTGCCTTGCGCGAGATTGGCACGGACTTTATTTGCTTTTGCCGAGAAGGACCAGGATGAGGAAGCTGGCGGGAAGGAACTCGCAGCCGGGATAGAGAAAAAGGGGAAGACGCGGACTTCAAACAGTTTGGACTACGTCCAAAAACTCGTCCGCTAGCCTTACATTTTTTTACTGACTCGATTGCCCTTATCTCTTAAAAAGCTGTTGTCTTAGTTCTTATTAATAGACTTATTCTTTGCTCTTATTGCCTTTTGTCTACTGCAAGCGTTTACGGGAGAGACTATAACCTGAGACAAGAAGGGCAAGTCCGATCAAGAGTACAGCGGGAAGAGCGAAGCTAACAATCGCAGAGGTATCACTTGTAAGAGGCAGCACGTCTGCATCTGCAGCAGGTGCTACGTCTGGTGTGGGTCCAGGCGTGGGCTCAGGAGTTGGACCAGGTGTAGGCCCTGGAGGCGTAGGGCCTGGGGGTGTTGGCTTATTTAGTATAAAGGTAGTGAGCCCTGGACGGGTCCCTTGATAGGCTTCAAACTCATCGAAGCCAGTCAGCACTGCAGTAAGATCAGCGGAGCAATTCTTTTGATCACCTTGAGCTGATGGCTCACCTTCCACAGCGTTGCCCTGATAGTAAGCGCTCCAGGAGAGAGGTTCCTTGTAATCAAAGAAAGTGCCAGAAGGCATATCAGTAGTTGCTCCTTCCCCAGGTTCTAGGATGCAAGCGCCGGACATAGTTATCTTCTCAATATTGGAAATAGGACCAAAAATTTCGCCAGTATTTAGATCACAATCTGCAAACATGCCAATACTTGCCTGCCCTGCTGGTGGGACAAAGTTACCAAGATTCAGTTCTTTTAGATTGTAGCAATTAGCAAACATGACGGGGCACGTTGTAAGACTTGCAGAAGAAAACATCGATAAGTCAAGTCTTTCAAGTTGGTTGCAGTCTAGGAACATGTTATCCATATTAAGAACCTTATCAGTATTAAAGACACTAGGAAGCGTAAGAGAGGTAAGCGAGGAGCAGTTTTCGAACATAGAGATCATATTGGTAACCTGCCCGGTATCAAAGGAGTCGGGAAACGCAAGGGAGGTAAGCGAGGAGCAGTTGCAGAACATATACCTCATATCGGTAACCTGCCCGGTATCAAAGGAGTCAGGAAATGCAAGGGAGGTAAGCGAGGAGCAGTTGCGGAACATATAGCTCATATTGGTAACTAAGTGGGTATCAAACGCATCCGGAAGTGCGAGGGAGGTGAGTGAGGAGCAGTCGTAGAACATATACCTCATATCGGTAACCTGGCTGGTATTAAAAGATTCCGCAAGATTTACCGTGCGGAGATTCTGACATCCTATAAAGAGATTTCTGGCAACACCAGTCAGGCTCGTATTATTTTCTGCCTCAAAAGTAGTCAGAGTATCTCTATGCAAATCAATCTCACTCGCCAAAGAGCTTCCGTCGAAATTATGTCCGGACTGCAGCGTACACGTTTTATAGTCTGCACTCCATACGACCCCTGTGAGATTTGAAGGAATAGCGGCGGCACTTTCTGTATCTTGTGCAGAGAAGCTCGCAGGTTGTTGTGTGCTCTCGCTATTGTCGAGTGCAATCTGTTCGTTTGTTCCAAAAAGCTCTGCAATATTTGTCTTTGCACCATCCAAAACGGATTGGATACCATCAGAAGCCGTTGTGAGAGCAGCTTGGAATACACTTACGTCACTCTGCTGTGCTTCATCTTTTGCTTCCGCTAAAGCAGGTGTAGTCACTGTTGCGGACAATAAGACAATACAGCTTACAAAGGTTACAAATAAACGTTTCACGGGGTGCTCCTTCTTTGCTATTCACAACAGCAAAAAATGCTATCCCCCCCCTCAGCATTTTGTCAAATGCAATCATCGGAGAATCGGCGATGACCTGAACCCCAAAAAGTAGGCACCTTCCAAAAAACGAGAATTAGGTTTGGAAAGGACAGAAAATGAAAAATGGAAGGTGACCGAAGGTAGGTCGTCTGATTTCTCGTTTGATTAGCGTTTTTCAGCAAGCCAACTGAAGAAAATATATATTCCCGCTGCTGCAATGCAGAAGATAAGAGCACATATCCAAAGGCTGCCGACAGCCCAAGAGAGCTCAAACACTGGCGCAAAGAACAGAACGCATACAACGAGGATACCTATGATTCCAGCAAGAAGAGTTGCTCGGAACACATTGAGCGGAGCCGATATATGCACAAGAAGCGCAAGTCCTACTGTCATGATAATGAACGTTGCAATCGTTGAGATATCGCGATTGTCCAGGTTGACGAATGCCCCGTACACCATAGCTACCGCAATGGTGAGGCTTATGGCGCCTCCCGCGGGAAGCGCTTTAGTTGCAACTTTTTGGAAGAAGTTTCCCTCTACGCGGTCGTGATTAGGCTCCAAAGCAAGCATAAAAGAAGGAATTCCAATGAGGGCGGCAGAAATCAGGGTGAGCTGAATGGGCAAAAGCGGATAGGGAGGCACGATGAGTGCAAAGGCAGCAAGCGCCATGGAGAAGATGGTTTTTTCTAAGAAAAGGGAGGCGGAACGGATGAGGTTATTGATGGAGCGTCTCCCCTCGTCTACCACGTCAGGTAAATGCGAGAAATCGTTGTCCACCAGCACCAGGTTGGCAACGGTGCGGGCAGCCTGAGAGCCTTGCGCCATTGCAATGCCTGTATCGGCAGTGTAGAGGGCGAGGATATCGTTGATGCCATCGCCTGTCATAGCGGTGGTATGGTTGGCTGCTTTGAAGGCCTTAAGGATGGCTTGCTTAACTTGCGGTGTACAGCGGCCAACAACTGAGACGTCAGAGAGCGCTTCTATAATCCCTTGGCTGTCTTTGCCAACAAGAGACGACGCGGCAAGCGCACGCAGCTCTTGGTTGTTTCCTTCTGGCTTGAGGCCCGCTTTTGCGGCGATGGCTGCGGCGGTTTGGGGATTGTCGCCAGACAGAATAAGGAGCCGTACCTTTTGTTTGCGAAAGTAGGCAAGCGTTTGGGCAATGCCGGGGCGCAGTTCATCGGAAAGGCCAATCCAACCCAGAAGATGAGTCTCACGCTGCACAGCCCCTGCTTTATCAAAGCCTTCTGCGCGGGCTACGCAGATAAAACGTAGAGTCTTATCAGCTGCGACCGGTGGGCGTGGAGGAGTATTTGCGAAGAGCGCCTCGGCAGCTCCCACTACGTAGCTCTCACCGGAAGTAAGCGTGCAACCCGAGTATTTCTTTTCGCTCACAAAAGGAACGTGGCGCACAAACGTATACTGCGAAGCATTTATTGCAGCTTCTTTGGCCGCCTTCAGGATAGCGCTGGCGGTTTGATTGGCTTCTTCTTTATTGGCTTCCATAACCGCTGCGGCAGCGGCAAGCACCTCCTGTTCTGTAGCACCTGCAGAAGGAGCAATCGTTTCTAGATGCATCGTGCCTGTAGTGATGGTTCCCGTTTTATCAAGACAGAGTGTGTCCACGCGAGCCAGAGTCTCCACAGAATAGAACTCTTTCACCAGAACCTTTTGGCGTGCTAGGCGAATAACGGCAAGCGTAAGCACAGCACTTGTAAGAAGCACAAGCCCCTGAGGAATCATACCTACAAGAGCTGCCACCGTGGTGAGGATGGCCGTGTTTACGGCTGTGTTAGTTGATAGGGGGTTTGCGGCTTGCTCTGCAAAAAAAGTGCGGAGAAACAAAAGAACACCCATGGGGACGAGATAAATCGTCGCAATTTTTATGATGGCCTGGATTGTTCGCATTATTTGAGATTCGGGCTTTTTGTAACGCTTTACCTGCTGCGCAAGGTTGGCGGCAAAAGAATGCTCGCCTACCGCTACTGCCTCTGCACAGAAGCTGCCTGCTGCAACAAACGAGCCGCTTAAGAGCGGCTCGCCTGAGTGCTTTTCTACGAGGGTTGCCTCTCCTGTGAGGAGTGCTTCATTGACCTTTCCCTCTCCTTGCACAACGCGACAGTCGCAAGGGATTTGATCGCCAGCGCGCAGATGCAAGAGGTCTCCTAATACCACGCTTGCTGGATCGATGCTCTCAATCTTTCCTGAGCGCACCACCTCAACAACGCTGGAAACGAGTAAGGACAGCTTTTTGAGCGATTGTCGTGCGCGCAGCTCTTGCACAATCCCAATAGCCACGTTACACATAACAACCAGCATAAAAAGCATGTTTCTATAGGAACCCGTAAAAAAGACAAGGACCGCAAGGCTTACGTTAATGACATTGAAGAGCGTAAGAAGATGCTGGGCAAAAATGCGAGCGATTGACTTTTGCTGCGGGTTTGATCTGGTATTTATCAGGCCTGCTTGGCGGCGCTCTTCCACTTCTTGTGCACTGAGACCTGTTGCGGGAGTTTTGGAGGCCAAAGGAACGTTGTGGTAGATACTAGCCTCTTCAGAAGATATGGTGACAGTGCTTGAGGATTGGGTGTTGCCGCAATCCATGGTGGGATGTTGGGAAGAGTGAGTGTTCTGCATAGATTTTATTGTACGAGGTTGCGTGGTGCCGTCTGCGGGGCTCGAACCCGCGACCTTTCGCTCCGGAGGCGAACGCTCTAATCCACTGAGCTAAGACGGCGGTATAGAGAAAATGAGACGCATTTTCCCAGATAGAAGGCTACCATGAAATTGCAATAAGTCAATCGCCGTACGCGTTTAAAGGTTGAGTTGGACAATGCGTTTACCAGCAAGAGTAGCAGGCATATCAATGAGGCGCTGATTGGAGGACCCGCGGAATTTGAGCGTGATATCTTTCTTGTCTTCCTCAAAGCGTCCATCTACAAGCACATCTAGAAGGGCCAGCAACTCTTCTGTGTTTTCCGTATGGCGCGGTGAGTTTTTGTTTTGCAGCTCTTCCAGTGTGTCTCCCGTGTAGAGCCAGATAGAGGTTTTGGGATACGTTGTGCGGACCTTTTTGAGAAATGGAAGGAGTGCTCGTTGGTTCTGCGGCTCCATGGGCTCACCCCCCAAGATGGTGAGTCCTGCAATGTAGGCAGGAGCCAGCGAAGTAAGAACAGCTTGTTGCGCCTCTTTATCAAACGGTACGCCTGCATCAAAATCCCACGCCTCACTATTAAAGCAGCCTGGACAGTGATGGGTGCAGCCACTAACAAAGAGCGAAGTGCGCACGCCTAATCCATTAGCAATATCAACGTATTTGATGGTGGCGTAATTCAAGTAGACCTCTACTGATCTGTTGCAAACTTATTGGTGCGATCACTGCTCACGCAAAAGCGTTTTGCGGAGTCGTTTCTATAAGATGCGTTTATACAGTGCGTTTCTCGGGCGCGTTTGTAGGACGCAATAAAAGGCTGCGGACTACAGATGCAAGACGCGATCTTTAATCTCTTGCGTACGGCCCTGGTTCCAGAATTGCGTGCCAATGTAGCCGCACGTACGACGAGCCACATTGAGTTTAGACTCATCACGATTGCCACACTTAGGGCACTCCCAGATAAGCTTCCCGTCGTCCTCGACAATTTGAATCTCGCCATCAAAGCCGCATTCCTGGCAGTAATCGCTCTTGGTATTAAGCTCTGCGTACATGATGTTTTCGTAGATAAACTCCAGCACGCTTGTGACCGCATCCAGGTTGTCCTTCATATTGGGGACCTCAATGTAAGAGATGGCCCCGCCCGGAGAGAGCTGTTGGAATTCAGACTCAAACTTGAGTTTAGTAAAGGCATCGATCTCTTCTGTTACGTGGACGTGATAGGAATTGGTGATATAGCCTCTATCCGTAATTCCCTCAATGATGCCAAAGCGTTTTTGCAAACAGCGGGCAAATTTGTAGGTAGTGGACTCAAGCGGGGTGCCGTAGAGCGAAAAGTCAATGTTGGACTCCTCTTTCCACTCGTTACATTTGTCATTCATGTGCTGCATAACAGCAAGGGCAAACGGCGTTGCCTCTTTATCCGTGTGGGAGTGGCCAGTCATGTAGCGCACGCATTCATAGAGGCCCGCGTAGCCCAGGCTGATGGTGGAATAACCGCCATAGAGGAGCGGATCGATAACCTCACCTTTCTTAAGACGCGCAAGGGCACCAAACTGCCAGAGAATGGGAGCAGCATCTGAGGTTGTACCTTTCAGGCGCTCGTGGCGACAAAGAAGCGCGCGATGGCAAAGTTCAAGGCGCTCGTCAAAGATACGCCAGAACTCGTCCATATCTTTTCCAGATGAGAGAGCAACATCGGGCAGATTTATGGTAACAACGCCCTGGTTAAAGCGCCCATAATACTTTGGTTTGTCTGGCTCATAGTTGCCCGCATTGGCTACGTTGTTGTAACCGTTGCCCGAGCGATCAGGTGTAAGGAACGAGCGGCAACCCATGCAGGTGTAGACATCTCCCTCGCCTTCTTTTTCGCCGCGTGAGAGCTTGTACTTGCGCATGATTTTCTCGGAAATGTAATCTGGGACCATGCGCTTTGCGGTGCACTTGGCCGCAAGCTTAGTGAGATAGAAGTACGGGTCGTCTGGATGGACGTTGTCGTCCTCTAGGACATAGATGAGCTTGGGGAAGGCAGGCGTTACCCATACGCCGGCTTCATTTTTAACGCCCTCATAGCGCTGGCGGAGCGTCTCTTCAATGATGAGAGCAAGGTCTTGCTTTTCTTGGGGTGTACGCGCCTCGTTGAGGTACATGAAAACGGTGACGAAGGGCGCCTGACCATTGGTGGTCATAAGCGTTACAACCTGGTACTGGATGGTTTGTACACCGCGGCGAATCTCCTCGCGCAAGCGTTTTTCTACCATGGCAGAGATGGCGTCCTCGTCAATGCTGAGGTTGAGCTCTGCCACCTCCTCCTTAAGCTGCTTTTTGATCTTTTTGCGAGAAATATCAACGAAGGGAGCTAAGTGCGTAAGCGAGATAGATTGTCCGCCGTACTGAGACGAAGCTACTTGAGCGATGATTTGGGTGGCAATGTTGCAGGCCGTGGGGAATGAGTGGGGTTTTTCGATAAGCGTATCGGAGATGACGGTACCGTTTTGCAGCATGTCCTCCAGGTTTACGAGGTCACAATTGTGCATGTGTTGCGCGTAGTAATCTGCGTCGTGGAAATGGATGAGACCCTCTTTGTTGGCCTCCACAATGTCTTGCGGCAGCAAAATACGGTTGGCGAGGTCCTTGGAAACCTCTCCTGCCATATAGTCTCGCTGGACGGAATTGACCGTGGGGTTCTTGTTTGAGTTTTCTTGTTTTACGTCTTCGTTGTTGCACTCAATAAGGGAGAGAATGCGATCATCAGTGGTGTTAGATTGACGCTTGAGACCTTGAATATAGCGATAGGTAATGTAGTTTCTTGCAACAGAAAAGGCGCCTTTGGACATGATTTGGTCTTCTACCATGTCTTGCACTTCTTCAACCGTAACGGTGTGGCCACAGGTCTCGCACTCAGCGGCGCAGGCGGTAGTTGCGTCTTCAATCTGTTCGTCCGTGAGACGGAGGCTGGGCTTAACGGTGGCGTTGGCCTTCTTGATAGCTGCCACAATCTTTTGTGGGTTGAAGATGACTTCTGCACCATTACGCTTGATGATTTTCATGCGTGTCTCCTCTTTGTACTGCTCTGTCTAGGCGACAAATACGGCATCTTTTGCTGCAACTTTTACCGCGTTTCTTGTCATTTTTTACATCCAGTGTAATAAGAATGATAACAAGTTATTGGGGGTTCTCCATTGAGAATTACTATATATGGTATCCATTTTCCATTTTTCTCATTCTTCCAATTTGAAAATTCACATGCCTACAGCTCAAGAGCGCCTTTACGCCAGAAGAAATAGTGAAGATTTCTTCACAAGTATTTGTGAAGCATTCATGTACTTGAGACAGCTATGCTTTTTCAAGGTTATAATTGCTCCATAAGCCAGAAGCAAACTGCTTCTCTAGTGAAAGGGCTATTCATGAAAGAGCTTAAAAAGGAACAGCTGGAAAAAATCGCTGCAGGCGCAAAAGCGGGACGCGTCCCCTCACCAGAAGAAGCAATTGAGCACCTTTTGGAGAGAAGAACCCTCTGCCCTCATTGCGGCAAAGATATCGCTCTCTACGCCAAATATCAGCAAAGCGAGCCCTATCCAGGATGGAACAATACGCTTCACTACATCTTTGATTGCGACCACCATGTTGCCGGAATTTCGGTTTACTATCAAGACGAAGACCGTTGGGACGTAGAAGATCATTATTAAGAGTGATTCTTGAGACGATGGTTTAATCCTCTCATACCATCTCTTTGCGATTCAGGCCTTCTCTTTTAGGGAAGGCCATTTTTTTACTCATCTGCTACCATAGTTTTATTACGCTGGTTTATCACGTATACCTTGGAGTTGTAACGTATGCCAAACATTGGAAGCTACACAGAAGCTGAACGCAGAAGCAACGCCACGTGGGCAGAGCTTCAGGAGCGACCCACAACCTTTACCATGCTCACAGGCGATCGTCCCACCGGGCGCCTCCACCTGGGTCACTGGTTTGGAACGTTGAAGGAACGTGTTCGTTTGCAGGATATGGGTGTTAAAACCAACATCCTTATCGCAGATTATCAAGTTATCACTGACCGCGATACCACAGAACACATTCAAGATAACACCCACAACATGGTGCTCGATTACCTAGCGGCAGGTATTGACCCTCAGAAGGCCATGATTTTTGCGCACTCTGCCGTGCCTGCACTCAACCAACTAATGCTTCCCTTTTTAAGTCTTGTCTCGGAATCTGAACTAAAGCGCAACCCTACTGTGAAAGCAGAAGCCGAGGTTTCCAATCATGTCCTGACGGGGCTCTTACTTACCTATCCTGTACACCAAGCCTGCGACATTCTTTTTTGCAAGGCCAACGTCGTGCCCGTGGGCAAAGACCAACTCCCCCATCTTGAACTTACGCGTACCATCGCACGACGCTTCAACGAGCGTTATGGGCACGTTTTTCCCGAACCGGCGCCGCTTCTCTCGGAAACGCCTGAATTACCTGGCCTAGACGGACGAAAGATGTCCAAGAGCTACGGCAATGCCATTGCGCTTTCTATGACTGAAGACGAGACCGCCAAGCTCATCAAAAAAGCGCGCACCGACTCTGAACGCACCATCACCTTTGACCCTGAAGGGCGCCCGGGAGTGTCGGCGCTCATTACAACCGCGTCGCTTATGAACGGAGTGCCCCCTGAGGAAATTGCGGCTCAGATTGGCGAGAGCGGGGCGGGAGCTCTCAAGAATTATGTAACTGATACGGTTAACGATTACTTGCGCCCTATGCGCAGCCGCCGCGCAGAGCTTGCCCGGGATAAGGCTCTTGTTCACGAGGTTCTAGAGCGTGGGAACAGAGAGGCCAACGAGATTGCCGATGCGACGCTAGCAGAAGTGCGCCACGTCATGCATATGGAGTATTAGCGGCTCGTCTCTCTGGCGCGTTTCTTCATGCCGTCCAGACTTTTCTACCTGTTTATATCTTTGCGGTAGCAAGGCTCTTCGAGCCAAACGCTTCTTTACACCGGGATTAGGAAGAGGCACGCGGAAAGTATTACCACTACCACGATTGCCAATATCACAAGAAGCTTGAAGATCCATTTAAGAAACGTTGAGTACTCCACGTGTACAATGGCGAGTCCTCCCATAATGGCCACGGCCGTGGGGACAAACAGATTCATAAAACCACTGGCCGTTGAATAAATCTGAATCATCACGCTTGCCGAGAATCCAAGGTTATGCGCGAGCGGCCCCATAATGGGCATGGTCATTGTTGCAAGACCAGAACTCGATGGTACAAAGAACGCAAGGGCATCCATCACAAGCCAGCTAAGCGGCGCAAAGATAAATGCATTGACACCGGCAAGCCCTTCTGAAGCAGCGCTTAAGACCCAATCAGCGATACCGGTTGTAGACATAAGGACCGAGATTGCGCGCGCAAGAGCGATAATGATAACAACGCCAGTCATATCGGCTGCTCCTGCTACAAATGTGTCAACGTTTTCTTTCTCGGACTTTCCCGAGACAAACATCACAACAACCGACATCAAGAAGAACCAGGCTGCGGCATCCAAGAAGCCCCACTCGCCAACGGCAGTTCCTGTAAGGATCTTTGACCAGCCCTCGAAGATGGTAACGTTCAGTTCTGCCCAAGGCACGAAAGCAACAATCATGCCCAGAAACGCAATGGCGAAGAGTACCAGCACAACCTTTTGGCGACTCGTCATGGTCATGGCCTTTTCCGCTTGTGCTTTGGTGACCTTCTCGTTTTCTACCTCTGCGGAAATGTTTTTAAGGTCCTTCTTCTCTTCAGCGGTCTCTGCAGGAAGGCCCTCTTCTGCATTTTGCATAGCAGCTATAGGAATTGCGCCATCGATGAGCGCATCGTTGTCTGCTGCATCTACCGAGGCTTCAAAGCGTGCAAACTTACCAAAGTCTTTTTGAGCAGCGTCCATTTCCTGTGTCGATAAGATCGATCCTTTTTCTAGCTTCACCTTCTTGGCATAACGGTAAACAAACGTGATAGCGATGGCATCGCATACAACCAGTAACAAGAGACCAATACCAATCACTTGAATCTGGCTCACGTCCACGGTCATTCCCATCTGGGCAAACGTATCGTTGAGGGTAGAGGCAGCCACGCCCACACCAAAGGGGTTGACGGTGGCGCACATGCATCCCACGCCCGCTCCCAGCGAAACCACTCCCATCGCCACGAGCGGATCAAAGCCAGCAGCCAGCATTGTTGCTGCAATGATGCCAATAAAGCCAAGCGTCTCTTCACAAAAGCCATAGGCGGAGCCCAGGATGGAGAAGATGATCATGAGAACAGGGATAAGGAGGAGCTCTTTGCCGTTAAGCTTCTTCACGAGCGCGCCAATGCCTGCGCGTAAAGCTCCGGTCTTTTCCACAAGCGCCAAAAAGCCGCCCATGATGAAGAGATAAATGATGATCTGTATGGCGCCTTCAAAGCCAAGTTCAGGAGCCATAACGATGTCTGAAAACGAAGCAGGAAGTATGATGGGGTCAAATCTTGAGAAGAGCCAAGAAAGAATGGCGACTACGACGACAAGGAGAAGAAGGATAGAATAAACGCTAATCAGCTTGCGCTGCTTTTTAGCAGGCTTTACGGCGGTTGCGGTAGGCTTTGCAGCAGATTTTGCGGCCGGCCTTGCCGCGGAACTATTCGATTGTGATTGCTTGGGTGACTGCGGCTTTTGCGGTTGAGTCTTCTTGGATGTCATGTTTGTTGCTCCTTGATGGGGTCAATGGCTTTGAAGTTTACCAGAACCCACGGAGATAGAAAACACGAGAGGCGCGGTCTGCCCAATATATTTAGCGGTTAGGAACGTGTTTAGCCCACCGAATTTAGCGTGTAACAACGCAGCCTGCCCAACGGGTTCTGCGTGTAGCAACGTGTTCAGCGTGTAGAATAGGCGACATACGTTAGAGCTGAGGCCAAGCATCTTGGTGCTATCTCAGTTTTTTTCGAACAACTTATAAGGAAGACCATGGCGCGAACACAGGACAAAAAGAACAAGATCGAGAATAGCAGTGTGCTGGATAAGGACGCGAAGAATTCCCACAAGAAGCGCGATTATTCCTACACGCAAAATCGCGAGGTAAGCTGGCTCCGTTTCAATAAACGCGTCCTAGAGGAAGCTTTCGACGAGACGGTTCCTCTTTTTGAGCGCCTTAAGTTTTGTGCTATTTTCCAGTCCAACTTGGATGAATGGTTCATGATTCGCGTGGGCGGACTCTCTTCACTCGCTTCTCTCAAACAACAGCCCACGGACAACAAAACGGGTTGGACACCTAAGCAACAACTAGAAAACATCTTTAACTCCGTCCCCGACCTCATACGCATGCATGAAGACGTCTTCTTCAAGATTGAACATGCCCTAAAAAAAGAGGGGCTCATACGCGTTCCGCCAGAAGACTTTACTCAAAAGGACACGGAGTTTGCGCGCGAATACTTCACTCAGCACCTCGCACCTCTTCTCTCTCCTCACGTAATAGATCCGCGCCATCCCTTCCCCAACCTGCGAAATGGCATCATGTATCTTGCTGCAGAACTCACAGACAAGCAGCACGAAAGCGCCCTGGGTCTTGTAGAAATTCCCAGCATCACGCCGCGCGTTGTAAAGCTGCCTTCAAACACGGGTGCTCTGCAAGCAAGCGCTCCCGCGAACGACACCAAATCAAAAAAGAAGAAGTCTGACGACCTCTCTAACGAGAAGTTTCGCTATGCCCTGGTAGAAGATATCATAGCTCTCAATATTGACTCGTCTTTTGGCAACTACACTCCTCTTGCCACAAGTATCGTTCGCATCACGCGCAACGCTGACCTAGACCCGGACGGCGAAGGCGTTGCAGAAGAAGAGGATTACCGGCTCCACATGATTAAGATCCTCAAAAAGCGGATGCGCCTAGAGCCTGTGCGCGCGGTATTCCAGGGCTATGTGGGTGAGCGTTTTGAGGAGCTTATCGGCGAGGAACTCAATCTTAGCCCCGAGCGCATCCAACATCTAGAAATGCCCTTGGATCTTTCCTACGTCTTTGGTCTGGAACGCTATCTAAGCGCGCGTCAAAAAGCTGAGCTTTTCTTTAAACCCTTTAAGCCACAAGAGACGCCCATGGTGGACCCAGAACGAAGTATTAAAGAGCAAGTTTTAGACCATGACGTGCTGCTTTGCTACCCTTATGAATCCATGCGGCCACTTCTGAGTCTCCTTCGCGAGGCCGTTGCCGATGAAAACTGTATCTCCATTCGCATTACGCTGTATCGCGTGGCCAAAGAATCGCGCCTTTGCGAAAGCCTTATCGAGGCGGCAGAGGCCGGAAAAGATGTCACGGTTTTGATGGAGTTGCGCGCGCGCTTTGACGAAGAAAACAACATTGAATGGGCCGAGCGTCTAGAAGAGGCAGGCTGTACCGTCATTTATGGTTTTGAGGGATTTAAATGCCACTCAAAGATATGCCTCCTTACCTATCACACGGCAGGCAAGCTGCAACACATAACGTGTTTGGGAACCGGCAACTTCAACGAGAAAACCGCTCGCCTCTATTCTGACTTTATGCTGCTTACGGCACACAAGGGGATTGGTGAGGATGGCGTTAAGTTCTTCAAAAACCTCATGACCGGAAAGCTCACGGGCAATTACACCTACCTGGGTGTCGCGCCTATCGGCCTCAAGCCGCTCATCATGGAAGGAATTGAGCGTGAGATTGCCCGCGCCAAAAAAGGCAAAGACGCTCGAATTTTCTTTAAAATGAATTCGCTTACGGACCGCGATATTATCGATAGGCTTTCTGAAGCAAGCAGGGCCGGCGTTTCTATTGTGATGGTGGTGCGCGGGATCTGCTGTATTTTGCCGGGCATCAAAGGTAAGACAAAGAACATTGAGGTTCACCAGATTGTTGGGCGTTTTCTGGAGCACGCGCGCATCTACGCGTTTGGCGACAAATACGACATTATCTATCTTTCCAGCGCTGATATGATGACGCGCAATACGGAGCGTCGGGTGGAAATTGCCTACCCCATTCTGGACGAGACGTGCAAGCGTACCGTAGTGGAATACATCCGACTTCAGAAGAAGGACAACGTGAAGGGACGCCTTTTAGACGCGGCGGGTGCGTGGGAGAAAATTCGCGTTAAGCCCGATAAGACCCTTATCAATTCGCAGGAAGTGATGCTTGCGCTGGCCTATCTGAGAAACGAGGCCAATCCCGAGAAGTCCAAGCTTTGGAAGAGCGCGATTCTTGAGAGCGTCCCTAAGGCTGTGTTGAAGCGGCTTCTTAAGGTGAATGCAAAATACAAGGGACGTGGCGTAGGCGCGCAACTGGAATTGGATGCTGTTGTTGCCGAAAAGTACGCTGCTGAATTTTCTGATGATATGCCTTCGCCCATGGCTCAGAATGCTCTTCCTCCTAAATCGCGTGCCGCTGACGGCCTCTCAAACGAACTGTTAGACGACGTAAAACCCTTCGTTCCTAAAGACATCCAAATTGCTGAGGATACCGTAGAGGGCGATGCGTTTTTGGAGAAGGCCCAAACCAAAATCTTAGACAACGCCGAGACAACCGGGCGCCTTTGGTCTTCCGATGAAATTGCTGCTCTTCAGGAAGCGCCTTCTAAAGAAGAATCCAGCAAAGTAAAGCGCGGTTTATCCCTCATCAAGGAAGGTCTTAAGACGCTTTTTGCTTAAGTGGGAAGTTGCCGCATGAAGCTTAGACGTGAAGATGGGATGCGAGGGCAACATACGAAGGCTGAAAGTGAAGACTGGATAAGTTGGTTGGATCTGAAGGCGGATATGAAACGCAGGTATGAAGCCTAGATATGAAGCTTACGATTGAAAAACTCAGTTTTGGTCCTGGTGCCATTGCGCATAGTGAGGACGGGCGCACCATCTTTGTTGCAGGAGGCGTTCCTGGCGATACCGTTGAAGCCAGCGTTTATGAGGAAAAGAAGCATGTTGCCTTTGCTTCTATCGATACCGTATTAGAAGAAGGACCCCATCATGTGAGCGCCCCCTGTCCGTACGTAGGAAAGTGCGGAGGATGTCCGTGGGGCAACGTTTCTCAGGAGCTTCAACGCAAGGCAAAAGTTCAAAACTTGCGAGACGCTCTTCTTCGTTTGGCTCGGCTCGATGAAGCTACCGTGGACAGCGTTTTGCGCCCGCTTGTTGAGCTAGAAAAACCCTGGGGTTATCGCAATAAAATTGAACTATCGCCAGATCCTACTTCGGCGCGCTTCGCGCTTGGAATGCACGGGCTCAATCCCTTGGAGTTTGTGCCACTCATGTCGTGCCACTTGCTGCCCAAACCTTATCAGGCGCTCCCTAAAAAGATTACTGGCGCCCTCTCTTATGCACTTGGCACAAACGCCACCTGCGGCGCAAACAAAAGCAAAGCAGGCCCCCTCCCCTACGCACCGGGATCAAATAACCCAGGTCGCACAAACAAAATCAATGCAGGTGCCAACTTTTATGTAATGGATGCAACTGCTCCTGAACGAATAGACGCAAACAATCCCGCAATGCACATAGGCCGGGTGGGTATCCGAGCTTCAGAGAAAACGGGCAGCCTTGAGATTGCTTTGTGGGGAGCTCCTGGTCCTCTCAATCGCAACCGCGTTGCTGATATCTTGCGTGAAGCTACGGGCGCTTCATCCATTGTGCGCTGTCTCACCAAGGGATCTTCAAAAGAGCGCCGCGTGACCAAGGTCGAGGTACTCAGCGGAAAGGGCTTTTGGGAAGAAGAGATTGACCATAGGCGCATGCGTTTCTCGGCACCGTCTTTTGCTCAGGCAAACACCGCAGGCGCTCAACAGCTCATACGTTTTGTACAGAAGTGCCTCATGGAAGATTCCTTCAACGAAGAATGCTTCAGCGAAGAATGCATTGGCGCGGAGCTACAGCATTCTATGGAGGCTTCGTTATCTGACTTGCCCCTGGAGGCAGAAGCACACCATCCTGTGGACGCTTCTTTATCTAAAGCGCCTGATGCCGCGGAGAACTCTTCTTTCACTGCTTCATCCTTGGCCGAGAAGGGCGCATTGCCAGGAAATGCTTTCGATCTCTACGCTGGGGCAGGCACATTCACCCTCCCTCTCGCTGAGCGCTGCGCGTTTGTCTCGGCAGTGGAGTCCTCTGGATTTGCGGTGAGGGATTTACGAAGGAACGTAGAGAGCGCACACTTGGACAATGTTGCCATTGAAGGCGGCGACGCTGCACGAGAATTCCCGCACGTGACTCCTGGAGATGCCCCTGACGTAATCTTGACCGACCCACCACGGGCCGGCCTGGATAAACAAGTCATCAATGCTATTGCGGGTGCCGGCGCGAAAATGTTCATATATGTAAGCTGCGACATTCAAACACTTGCGCGCGATATTCAGAGGATTCTTGCTACCGGTGCGTGGAATCTTGTTTGCGTCCAGCCCTTCGAAATGTTTGGGCAGACTTATCACACCGAGACAATAGCTGTCTTTAAAAAAGCTAGCGCTATGAAGCGCTGAAAGGCTCTAAGCGGCGCACATATCCCTTTGGTAATGCTCAAAGACGCTTATGAGGATAGGGAAGTTTTCTAAAACGTCGTTGTCGAAAGTATTATGAAAACGTTATACTATTGCCATGACGAAATACAACGATATAATCTATGAAATAGCTATAGACAACTATGGTCTTATCTCCTCTGTCGAGGCTAAACATGCCGGCGTATCCAATATGGAGCTTTTGCAATATGCGCGCCGCGGCAAGCTTGATCATGTGGGCCACGGTCTGTATCGTCTATCTCAGCGCGTTCCCGAAACAAACGATCCTTACGCTCTTGCGGTAGCCCTCGTAGGACCAGAAGCCTATCTCTTTGGTGAATCAGTGCTTGCTATGTTTTCTCTATGCCCAACAAATCCTGCACGGATGTACATTGCCTCTCCAAAGCGCGTGCGACGAAAATTGCCAAGCGGCCTACAGGTTATTCATTGCGATGAAGGTTCAGAAGTAACGCGGTATGAAGGGATTCCTTCTCAGAATGTGAGAGACGCAATCCTATCTTGTAAAGGAAGAATCATGCCCGACAGACTTCTAGCTGCTACTGAAGAAGCTGAATACCAAGGTCTTCTTGGAATTAATGAGGCGAAAACTATCAAGAAAGAGCTAAAGAGCTAATGCCAAAAAAGCCAAACAGCCGCAGAAATTTAGATATCGCAATTGAGCGTCTGGTAGGTCCTGGTCAGGCATTCATCAATGCGCGAACAATCCTTGCTGATGCAATAGTTGCTCAGATGCTTCCCGATGGTGCTGTAAAAGGGGGCTGTGCTCTTAAGCTTAGGTTTGGAGAAATCGAGACGCGCTTTACGCAGGATCTTGATACTGCAAGATTCACTGACATGAATGAGTACATCAAAAGACTTTCAACCGCACTTGAAGAGGGCTGGCAGGGCTTTACGGGATTTGTTCTCAGGAAACCTCCTGCTAAACCTAGCGGAATACCCGCGCGCTATGTTATGCAACCATGCGATATAAAACTAAGCTACGTTGGAAAATCCTGGCTGACTGTCCCGCTTGAGGTGGGGCACAACGAAATAGGAGACGCCGAAGATCCCGATATGGTCGTTCCAAGGGATGCGGTTGAACTTTTCGAAAAACTTGGCTTTGACGCGCCGTCGCCTATTCCTGTTATGCGTCTCAGCCATCAGATTGCTCAAAAGCTCCACGCTCTATCAGAGGATGGGTCCCCCCGCGCGCATGACCTTGTAGACTTACAATTAATCGAACAAAAAGGGCGAATTAATTACAGCGAAATACACGAGGTATGCAAAAGGTTATTTAAGTATCGAAATCAACAGCTATGGCCGCCAGTAATCACCGTTAAGAGCGAATGGGTACCCCTATATGCGCAGGCTGCAGATGGACTAGATGTAATCCAGGATCTCGCTGAAGCAGTAGACTGGGCTAATCATTTCGTAAAAACAATAACTGGATAGCCTTTACCAGCTTCAAGGCGCGATAAAGGGTCTTCTTAATGGGAACGTCGCGGTCTGGAGCAACAAATACCGTCTCTTGTGCAAATTTAGTCTTAAACTCTCTAAGCGGTTTGATGCTTGGCGAAAAATCATCGCTTCCAATGCCCATGAGGTCATAGCGCTTTGCTCCGGCGCTAGCCAATGCGGCCGCTTCTTTAAGAACCTGTTTATCAACTGCGCGGGTTTCTCGGTTGTTTATGGAGGCACCATAGTAGCGAACAGCCTCTTCTCCCTGCAGAGTCACAATAGACCACGAAACGATCTTGTCATCTACGCGTGAAACGTAGACCCTCGTGTGGTCTGGCCCCAAAATGCGGAGGAAGTTTTCGTAATCCTTTTGTGGCGCCGGCACAAAACCGTCGCGCTGAGCGGTTTCAACCATGAGCTCATAATAAGGGCTAAAATCCAACGCAGCTTGAGCCGTTTCATCGTGAAACGTGGCGCTCGATTCGCGGAGGGACTTTCTTACGTCGCGGCGCCCTCGCGATTTAAAGGTAGCAAGAATTGCATCTTCAGTTGGATCAGAGAGGTCAATTTTGACAGTTTCGTTGTAGGGCACGGTTGATAGAACGGGCTCACTTAGCTCTTTGTAATGTTCAACAGCGATGCGGAGAAATGCGATTGAGGGGTCCGCATTTTTTATAGTGCCCACAAGCGCCTTAATTACTTGCTCCTCTTGGTCCTTTGTAGGAGGCATTTTCCATACCGGGCCATGATGTGCACGGAGAAATGAAAACCCGTGCGTCTCATACTTCATGAAGGCTATGCAACACAGGAAGCTGTTCCCTTCGGGCTTCTGGGCATCAACGCGATAGAATCCAAAAAAGGTGCGGCCGGGAATGGTCTCCTCAAAGTCAGCCCAAAGCGGCGTCTGCTCAATGGGGAGCTGTAATCCCTCTTGAGCGCAACAACTCTGATATTCTTCACGCGTGAGTGGAGTAACACTAATCATGCAGCATCCTTATAGTCTATTGCTGTCTATCTCCAGGATAGAAGGTGCGTTAATAATACCATCAAACTTGAATCTACAGTTTATGCCAGCACTAAGGCTCCCATTAGTTTCCAACGATGCCCTTATTTCCAGACTAGATCTTTTCCGATGCGCTCTGGTGCTCCTTCTGGGACATAGATTTCAAGGCATAAATGCTTTTCGCCGCACGCAGGACATGTAAGATTGCGCGTTGAGGGCGTATGTCGAGCAAGAATCATTTTTGAGAGCGGTGGCCTGAAAACCGTATTGTCTGTTGGGCACACGTAAGCGACGTGATGGTAGTAGTACAAGCTAATAAGAAACCCCAGCAGACACGCTAGAATCATGCCTATAAGAAAAGGCCACCAAACGCCACCAATGATCCACCTAACGAGCCCACCTATCCAGAAAACATCCATGAGAATCCCTACGAGAATCATCGATATTCTCATGTTGCGCAATCTTTTCTTGTTATCCATTCTTTGTTTACCCATGACGGTGGCTATGGCACTGATTGAATTTTTGCTTTTCATGTTCATGTGCGCAGCTTGCTCACGCAGTTCGCGAATGCGTTGCAACTGCTGACGTTTTAATGCGAGAGTGGCATTTATCTCTGCTTCTTGCTCATCCATAAGAAAGCTCAACATTGCAGCTGGGTTTTTCTCGCTCAGTATGGCAGCGATATCTTTGAGCGAAAAGCCAAGATCTTTTAAGAAGACAATTTCCTGAAAGACCGCAGCGTCTTTTTCACTATAAAGTCGCCTCCCTCCTTCTGTCACGTCGCTGGGCTTTAAAAGTCCCTTCTCGTCATAAAACTGCACGGTGCGTACACTCACGTTGGAAAGTTTTGCAAGCTCGCCTGTTGAATATTGGGCCATAGTCGCACCTCCTTTCTGAGGGCAATGTAAAACCATCACGTAACGTTATGAGCAAGACCCTACGTAACGTGCTATTTTAAACTGTGGAGAAATTATGAATACACCTGTTTGCGAGATTCCTCTCAAGCGCCCATTGGTTTTTTGGGTTTTTAAGAAGAACAGGCCAGTCGCATTTCACGAACTGACCTGTGTAAGAGTTGGTCGCGGGGGCTGGATTTGAACCAACGACCTCCGGGTTATGAGCCCGACGAGCTACCAGACTGCTCTACCCCGCAATAATGTGGAGCATTATTGTAATACACGAAACGTATGATTAGGTTTACTTTTTTGATTACGTAAGAAATCAAGCATTGAAATAATCCATATGTAGCAATCACATCAAAAAACAAGGAATTCATATAAACAAACTATGATTGAAATTAGACCAAACTACATAGATTGCGCTCCAGGTAGGGATAGTGCTGTTTGCTCAGAGTCGAATGAAGCACATCAGGCCACATAAACTTAAAGCAAAACAGGTAAATAAAGGCAACAAATGACACCCTGCAATTAGCAGGTTTTATAAAAGGTTAACCTAGATTGATCTGTTTTTTGAAGACGCGTGTCGCCATGAAATAATAGACAACGCCAACGGCAACCCAAATCCAACCAAGAAGAGCAACCCGCATATCAATCGAGAAGAAGATGGCTCCTGTCACAAGCGCGCCGCAGAGGGGCAGCACAAATGCACGAACAAAAGAGAGCTTCTCCTTCTTGCGGAAGAAGCAATACCAAAGTACGGCGATGTTCAGGAGGCAATAGGTAGCAAGCGCGCCAAAGTTAGAAAGACGTGCAACATCCGTCATACCAAACTGGATTAAAAGAAAGATCATAGCAAGCGACAGTACATTGACAAATACAGTTGCCGATGTTGGCACATTTGTCTTGACATTCTTCTTTCCCAAGATCTTAGGCAGTGCACCAGATTGAGACATGACATAGATAACACGTGAAATGGACACGGTTGCGGCCAAACTAGTGAACACACCTAGGGCAAGAGCGTTTGCCACAGCGCAGACAATTCCATACCAACCGCCACCAATCCGGTTAGCCAGTACATAAAATCCTGTGTTGGGATCTGCTTCCATCAGTGCTTGTTGGCTGAGTGCTCCAGTGGCCGCTCCCTTGCAGTCAATGCAGCTTGTGATATAGCACAACCCCACAAACATCACGCCTAGAATGAGGACGATGATAAGCATAGCGCGTGCCGGTCCCTTCTTTGGATTGAGTGACTCTTCTGTCAAAGTGGCCACACAACCAAAGCCAACAAAGCTCATGGCACAAAGACTCACGCCACTCATCATGCCGCTCAGATTAAACGCTTTTGGATTAAAGAAATTCGAGAAAGAAAAGTCAGAGGTCTCTGGATGCCCAACGATGTAAACAATTCCCAATACGATAAATACTGTAAACACAATGAGCTCGGCGATGAGGGCAACCATGTCAATGCGGACAATGTTTTTAAGTGAGCGCATAGAGACAAAAGCTACAAAGGACAAAAAGATGAGGCACCACGCCCAGACGGGTACCGCATGAATAAACTGATTCAAAGCCTGTCCTGCCTGGATAAACATCAAATCAGGCGTAATGAGGTATTGCATCAGCATAAGCCAGCCCGCGATAAAACCGACGATGGGAGCGATAGCCCTGCTACAGTAAGTATAAATAGACCCGGAGCTAGGAAAGAGCGGGATCATCACCGCAAAGGAAAAGACGGTAAAGAGCATTCCAATAAAACCAATAAGGTATGGGAGCGCTGGCATACCGCCGCTTGCGTTGTAGACTGAGGCATAAATAGCAAAGGGCGCAATAGGGACCATTTGGATAAGCCCATAGGTCACCATGTTTTTCACGCTCAATTTACGTGCAGCAGTCGCAGTTGCGGTTGAAGAAGCGGCGCCGTCGGTACTTGAAGACGCAACTGTCGCTGAACCAGGGGTACCAGCTGCGCTCGTCGCAGCGTTGTTGGCTTGCGCTTGCTTTACATCAATCTTTGCGTGTTCGTTTGCCATGAGTCCAATGCTCCTCTTGCTCTTTTACATCTTTGGCGTTCTGTGAATCTGGATTACTTGTTTGGTTCGCACGCGCATCGCTTTTTGTCTGTCCGCACGGATTGCTCTTTTATTGCGCTGGCCCATTGCTCTTTTTCTGTGCGTGCGCATCGCCTTTTTGCTGTGCGCGTGTATCGCTCTTTGAGTCTTCTGCATCTGCCTTGCTTGCTTTTACTTCAGCTTGCGCCTCTTTAACCTCGCGTGTTGCGGAAGCCAAATCCGAATCTGCCTTAACCTCGTTCTTGAGAGCAGCCTCTTGTTTCTGAAGTTCTTCTTCCTTGGTTTTCTCGGCAGTGATTTGAGATTCTATTTTCTTCTCTGCTGCGGTTGCGCGTTTTGATGCCTCTACTGGTTTTTGAGGAACATGCTCTTGGCGAACGGCCTCGGCGCTGACCGGAGGCAAATCAGGATCTTGCTCAACGGCCACAGCTTTGCTCTCTGCACTCGTGTTTGATTTAACACCAGCATCTGCGGAGGTTCCAATACCAGCTGCCTCAGAGATGACTGGGGGCTGGCTCATAGACACCGCACCAGGTGCCGTAGGCGATACGCCGTTTGTTTTTACCGGATGATTGATAGCTGCAGGATCATCGTCGGCAAGCTCCTCGGTTCCTGCTGCTTGTGCAGCCGTAAGAGGAATTTGTTCATTGGGGTTCCAGAGTTTTTTGATGGGAAGGCCCATGGGGTTCTGGCCTTCAGATAGAAGTGCAGTAGGTACGTTAGAGGTAACTCTTTCTGGCTTCTTGAGTCCTTCAATCTGCCACGTAAAGGGAGCAAACTGATTTTCTGGATCTGCCCATTGATTCTTCTTGGACCAACGATATAGGGCAAAACATATTACTAGAACCCCAGCGATAATGCCAAGGATGGTTCCTACGTAGGTAATCGAGCCACCCGTATCGCCAGCGCTAATCTGGGCAGGCGGAATAATTGCGAGGACAATACCAAACGCACACGCAGCAAGTCCTACGCCCGCTACAACATAGGCACCAATCTTGCCGCCGGGAACCTTAAAGCCACGAGGACGATTAGGCTGATCGTGACGCAATTTAAGGAACGAAATAAACATGAGAACGTAATAGAGCATGTACAGAATGGTGATGGACTGCGTAATAAGAATGACAAAACCTTGGATATTAGGAATGAGGAAGAACAGGAAGGCAATAATCGTCATGAATGCCATCTGGAGATACATGAGCTTTGAGGGCATGCCATGTTTATTGTTTGATTGTAGCTTAGGCGGCAAGAAGCCGGAGCGTCCCGCCTGGCCAAGCATGTAGGAAGGCCCCGCCATGTTAGTAACGAGTGAAGCAATTGACGCACCAAGTCCAGCCCAGGCAAAGAGCACGTAGACCCATCCAATGCCTATGGTGTCGCCCAAAATCTTATAGGTTTGGAACAACCCATAGACAAGATTCATCTGACCAACAGGTGTGACAATAGCAATGACAAGGGTACCGGCAATAAAGATGACAAGGGTAAGCGCCATACAGATGAAGATGGATTTGGTGAATTCTTTCTGAGGGTTTTTAAGTTGCTTAATATGCGCTGCATTCATATCAATACCAGCAAAGCTGAAGAAGACGCCTGCCGCAAGTGAGAGCGTAGCAAGCTTGAACCCTCCCGAGAAAGGATTAAAGGCCTCAGGCGTAACCGTAATATTGGATGGATGGCCCGTTGCAAGATAAACCACACACATGATTACCATGAAGGCCAGAGGTATAAACGTGCCGATAAGCACCCCGTATTTTGTGAGGCGCGCAAACGCCTTTACGCCCTTGGTAGATATCCAGGTCAAGAGCCAATAGAACGCAAGCCATCCAATCATAAAAATGACTTGCAGGGTGCCGTGTCCCGTTTGGTTTACGAAGGCCTTAGCCCAATCCCAATCTGGCGTGTAGAAACCCATCGTGGTGGAGGCGGTGGCCACCCCTGATCCAAAGTTAATAGAAGTTTGAAACCAAAGAACGAGCAAGCATGCAAAGGCAAGGCCCGGTCCCATCGCTTCGCCTACCCACCTAAATATTCCGCCACGCTGTGACCATCCACTGGCAAGTTCAGCGGCAACGAGGCCTGTTGGCAAGAAGAAGACTATTGCTCCAATGATAAAGAGCGTGATGGAAGAAAGCCCGTAGTATGCTTGCTGCACATCGTTTGCAACAGAACCTATGATGGTGACGTTCATCATGACGAGCGCCATGAGTGATATATATCCAGATGACTTTGCACTCGTCACGGGAGCTTTAGTAGCAGCATCGGCATGACCTTTCGCCTTCTTTAAGTGTGATATGTTAAACATGGGAGATGTCCTCTCTACTTATGTGTTATCTCTCAATCTTTGTGAAGGCGAAAATCCTGCCTATACTTATTTAATAAGATCGATCTCTGATTTTAGGAACTGCATCGATATCTTTCTTACTTGCATCCTGCACCTAATTCTATTCTTAGTGCCTGTCTATCTCGTGGATATCTCTTGTCCTCTATAATTAGCCTTCAACGGGGTTAAAGATATTCCAGTAAGGCAGAATGACCGGTTCTTTGTCTAGACCTGCGCGGTACTTATCGGAAATGAGACCGCGCCTAACAGCAACCTCAAACATGTATTGATCAAACCAGGCGTCATCCATAATAAAGTAGCCACCGTGCCCCACAGGTTTACCATGTGCCTCAGTGCCCCAACTGTTCTCAACTTTCCAACGAACGGGCTTGCCATTCTCGTCTAAATCAACGCCGGCAAGCGTCATAGCATGCGTTGGTCCGCTGATGCGGGTTACATAGCGCTGCTCTTTTGTGAGATCGAGGTCAATATCAAACATCTTGTTGTAGTCATACAAATCAAGGGAGAGCAACCCTCTTTGGAAGTCTGACATCTGTAGGACGTCGCAGCCAAACCACACGGGCTCTCCTGCCTTGAGCTGCTCAATGGCAACGCGCTTTAACTCCTCCATAGGAACGTTGAGATAGCGGTTGGGTTGGCCATCGATGATTTCGTTTGAATCTTGCACGCCAAACGAGCTGCCATAGGGCACCATTTTCTCAGGAATGTTGCAGACTCCTACGTAGTCCTCAAGGTTTATAGGAACGTATTTCTTTGTAAATTCTTGTGGCGTGAGGTTGTAATCTGCGTGGAATTTTCCATCCTTATCGCGATACTCAAAATCGAAGGTTTTAGGAGGCTCGCCAATAGTTACGCAGAGGACTCGATAGACCTCATTGAGCATCTCTTTCTGCTTGGCTTCAAGTTGCTCTTTTGAAGCCGCTTCATGAACGAGCGAGCGAAGAACAAGCGCATCTTTTCTCAGGAGCTTAGAGAGGATATCGTTGAGCTTGGAAGTATTGTTGATGCAATACGTCTCAGACATTGCGGTATGGGGAACGACACCATACTTCTTGACGAGGTCAATCATCATAGGAAAGTCACCGCCGTCTTGCATAGCATTGGTCAAGAGCCATACAACTTCTTGGTCCTGAAGATCTGCATCAGCCGTCTGGATAATGCGTGTCATGAACCAATTAGCGCGTTCTAGTTTGTTATAAAACGCGTTGTAGGCCTGAGCAAGCTCAAAACTTCCTTTGGGGAGTTTGAGATTTTTCTCGATATGCCAACGAAGTGTGTTGAGCGTTGCAAACATCCAGCAACGTCCACTTTGGAGCTGGTTGGCTGGTACCTCCGAGTCCACGTCAATAGAGAACTGGAACTGATCCGTGGCATAAAGCGTTGTCTTTTCAGCGGCTTGATCGATGCCTACATTTTGAGCGGCGCGCGAGATGACCTGTTGCGTCTCTTTACCCTTATAGTCGTTTGACATTCTTTCTAGATCGTTTGTTTGTATGTTCATCTTGCACCAACTCCTTTTTTCTCGAACGGTATGTAACCGCTGATTTTAGTTTGCTCAAATTTGCGTAAAGTATTCGCTTTCTTCTTGAGAATGCCTACGGCAATATCCAAGGTTCAGAAGGACGCGATTTTGTATAGCCCTTTTGCCATGCCCACAGAGGGTGCTCTTCAAAGAATTGCTCGGCATCAAATTCAACGCCATCTGCACGACCTATACGATGCCAAAAGCGCATGTTCTTTATGTCCTCCGTATCGGCACACTTGCCATCACACGAACCAGCGGGGTAGAAAGGAACGTTCCAGACGGCCTTAGGATCATCAGCAAAGTATTGCGGATCAACATCGTAGTGAGAACAGATGCAGCGGCTAGATGGATTGTCGTAACCTAAATAAACGTCGTACGTGTCCTCAAGCATGCGCTGGCCTATTTCTCGGGTGATAGAGCCGTTGTACTTTGCGAGTAACTCCATCCACCTCTGCCTCCGAGCTCCTGTTTGCTGACGTGGATCGTTGAACCCATTGTCAACACATTCCAAATTACGAATGCGCGGATCAAACACAGCATTACAACCAAAGAAGGAGCCATCATGGGTGCGCTCTAGACTTTGATACTTAAGGCCTTGTTCATAGCGAGCAATCTCGCCGGTGTTTGTATCAGCAATAAGCCACGCATTTGCGTACCCTCCGTTGTTGCCTTCCTGCATAAGATCCACGAACGAATTAATGTCATCTGCGTACTGAACGGCGCGGCGTGCGCGAACGTATTCTGGCGTACCCGCTGGGTCGTAGCCGACAAAACCCGCGAGGGTAGTTTCTGTTACAGCGAGTCCCGCATCGGTCACGTTGTAATCTGTCATAGAGCTTATACATCCCGGCATTGTTTGCATGACGACGCGATGCCCTTTGGCAGGCGTAATGTCATTGTAGATATTGAAGTACTGCCCGCTCCAAAACTCATCGAAGGACTCATGCCCTATAACCGGGTTGCCATCGGCCGTTGCAGATCCCGTTGCGACAAACGCAGAACAGTGTGAACTCTTATGCGTAGGGACGCGCTCAGGCGCGTTATCGTAATTCTGCACGTTGAGGGGCCACCAATAACCAGATACCTCCATCCAGGCATTCCATCCCAACACATCATCAAATGATAGAGGGTGCCCCGCAGCGGTTGAGCCATCCGCAATACCCTGCATCTCTTGAGTGTACTCTTCACCCAGTTTGTCCTTATGAAGCTTTACAGCCTCCTGCACGAAATAGTCGTACTCAACGCCAAACGTCTGCATGGTCATGTACGTGTAGACACGAATAGCATCGGCAAGTTCTGCTGCAACATGATAGCCGTGCTGAAAACCTACTTCATATGGATCACCCTTACAGGTGATTTGAAGCCATCCTGCCTTTTGATAGCACGAACTCTTCTTGAGAATTGCTTCTTGTTCAGCGGTGAGCTTTGGTGCTTTAGATGGTCGCTGCGTGTTCTGAGTCTGGTTGTAAATATGGCTCTGAGTTTGAGCCTTGAATTGTTTCTGGGATTGGGCGGTGTCCATGGATGGCTCCTTTCAATTTGTCTCTATCGCTTGTACCCAACCCTATGGCATGTTTATCGCTGAGATTAGTATTGAGAATTGTTTGTGCCAGGTTTCGCAACTGTTCAACCCGTTCTGCCTTGCTCCCTTTTTTTCCACGCCTAAGAACTGGCCCTACATATGCCGTAAAACCCGGACGTCCTAGAAGACGATTAAGACAGAGCTTTTTTGTTGGAACGAGTGTAAGACAAAGCACCGGCACACGATAGATATGTGCCAGTCGAAAAGCGCCCTCCTTAAACGGCAGTGTATGCGTGGCGTAAAGCTGAAGGGATCCCTCTGGAAAGAGCAAGACGCAATTGCCTTCTTCAAGTGCCTGTCTTAGCCGAGCAAGCATGGCGCGCACATCCACCAAATTCTTCCCAACAAAGACGGTTCCAAACGCTCGCACGAGGGGGCTGTAGATTTTGTTTTGTCCGTTTTCGGCGAGGGAGAGAAATTGAATACGTAATGGCCAAAGAGCAACGGCAGCCATAGGTGAGTCCAAAAGTGCAATGTGGTTGCAGATTACAAGAGAACTACGAAGGTGCTTAAGCTCCCGACGAGCTTTCCATGCACGCCACTTTTTATAAGAAGACGCGCACGGTGCGGAAGAATCGTCCTCAATATCATTGATAACGTCAAAGTTGTACCGCACTGAAAAACCATACCAAAGCTTTAGGTGGAACTTGAGAAGTGGATAGGCAACAAGATAAAGACACCTATGCATAAGCTTTTGCCAGGGCGTCTCGGGTGGGTTAAGTTCAGAATGTGAGGGTTTGTGTATTCGCATTAAACATTAACTCTTTTGAAACTGATGGGTTAATTCTCTGCATCTGGTGACTTAAATCTATTCTCTGGTGAACTAAATTTATTCTCTGTCTATTCTCTAATGAACTAAATCTTTCCTGGCAGTGAACTGGCTCTACACCTCAATTAATCCTGCGACGAAAGAATTGATGGAGCGCCGAGGGCTCAGGAAGAAAATGATTCTGGAGAGCGTAGGCTTCAAGGTCGTTTTCAATAGCGAGCTCTTCCATCTCAAGGAACTTCTGCACACATGTTGTAAGCGAAAGCGTTTTTGCCTCTTCCTGGTAGGCCGCAGCCCACGCGGTTTGCTCGGTAGGATGATCGAGCCACCAATCAATACGGAGCGCAAGCTCATGGGGATCCTGTGCATCAAAGAGCGACTCTTCACAGAGCGCATAAGCAGAAGGCGCCGAAAGCGCAGCTCGCCCAATTATCGGTATAGCACCGGCAGACAATGCCTCCGTAACGCCCATAGCCTCAATGTCAGCAACTGATGCATGAATATACAAAGAGCACTTCTGCTCTAGCTCGAGAAGCTCATCCTCACTATAAAAACCAAACTCGCAGTTGATTCCAAGCTCTTGTGCTTGTAAACGCAAATCTCTCTCAAGGTTTCCCTGACCGCATACGTGCAAAACTATAGCGTCTTTATAGCGAGACTGAGCAACTCCCTCAAGGATGGTTGCCTGGTTTTTCTCAGGAGCCAGACGACCAACGGTGACAATGTGCGTTTTGCCGTCATTAAAACGGGCGCCTACGCGCGGCTTAAACTTCTCGGGAACACCATTGGAAATTACGTGCAAACACGATTGATACCCGTGCTCTTCAAGTTGCCCCTTAATCATCTGCGAGGGGCACTGGATGTGTGTCACGTGTTTGTAAAGCCTATGCTTAAAGTAAGAAAATATCGCATCCGATAAACCCGTAGCAGCACCAAATCCGGCGTTATATGTCATGTTTTGTGGCTGCAGATGAAAGGCAGCGGAGACGGGGATGCGGTGCTCGCGCGCCCAAAGAAGAGCTTCAACCTCCAGCGTAAAAGGAAGAAAGAGATGAATGATATCAACGTCAGCGAATGCTTTTGAGAATATCTCCTCGTGTGGTTCACCAAACGTGAAGCCACAAGTGCTGGCAATAGGGGTTACAACAGGTATTTCGCGCATGGGGACGGGGAAGGCGTCCGTTCCGCTGGCACCATACCCTACAAGATTGACATCGTGGCCAAGTTCGCGGAGTTTCTGGGCGTAACGATAAGCGCTCGCATAAATGCCATTAGAGCTGCCCTTGAGGTCATCTGTTACAAAAGCTATTTTCACGGAGGTGCCTTGTTCGTCTTTCGTCGTAGTGTATGCTGCGTGATTAACTGTTAAGCAGGTGGACGCGTTTGCGCCCTACTTTGCAGTTGTACTTTACCATTATGGTCGCCACGCTCTGAGCGCTGTCATGGTCGCCACCCTCCGAGCGCTGTCATACATACAGCAGAGTATTATACAATGGAGCATCCGGGGTAGTGCCTGATGTGGCATCAAACGTTGATCCGGTGACGTCGCCAAACGTTGTCCCGGCTGTTGCATCAAACGTTAAGCCAAAGATGGGATTGGATGATGTCCCAACTGAGGTATTAAAAGATGCCCCAACTGAGGCATCAAACGTTGCCTCAGTTGGGGCATCGACCATTGAGTCAAAGTTGACGACAAGAACTGGCTGCAAAGAATAATATCGTGTAATAACATGTCAAACCAATTTTCATAGGGAGATTAGGATGGAACTACTAACTATTTTTTTATCCGCAGGCTGCCTCATAGGCCTTATTGGAGTTCTTGTTTTCTTGTTCCTTTCTAAGTCTTCCATGGATCAGAGAAAAGCTGCTCATGACGCAACGCTCCAAACATCCCTCGATGCACAGGCGCAATATCTCAACAATCTCACGGGACAAATGGATAATCTGCGCAATTCGTTGACCGAGCAGCTGACGCGTGATTCAAAGAATATGTCTGATCGTATGGCTCTGCAAATGGGTCAAATTGATCAAAAGTTAGCAGCGGTACATCAAGGCCTTGGCGAGATGCAAGGTTTGGCTGCATCCGTTGGGGACCTACAGAAGGTCCTTTCCAATGTCAAAACTCGCGGTAATCTTGGTGAGTTCCAGCTTGAAGCGCTTCTCTCTGAAATATTGGCACCCACACAGTACGAGAAGAACGTAGCCACAAAACCTGGGAGCAATACGCGCGTTGAATTTGCCGTGCATATCCCTACGGAAGACGGCAGTCGCGTGCTGCTTCCCATTGATTCAAAATTTCCTGGTGACACCTACGCGGCACTTGTGGATGCACAGGAGGCAAACAAACCAGACCTCGTTGAAAGCGCACGCAATGCACTTATTACCACCATAAAAAATGAAGCAAAAGACGTTTCCGAGAAATACCTTGCCCCTCCCCATACGTCAAACTTTGCCATCATCTTTTTGCCTTTTGAGGGTCTCTATGCAGAAGTTGTTCAGCAACCCAACTTTCTAGAAACACTTCAGCGAAACTATTCTGTAACTATTGCGGGACCCTCCACCATGGTGGCGCTTCTCAACAGTCTTCAAATGAGTTATCAGACCATTGCTATTCAAAAGCAAACCAACGATATTCTGCAGGTACTCCAAGCGGTGAAGGCCGAAATGCCCAAGTATCGCGACAAACTCATTGAAGCAAGAAAGCGGTTAGGGAGCTTAGAAAAAACACTCGATGAACTCATCACAACGCGCACTAATATGATGGAGCGAAAACTGAAGGATATATCCCTGCCAGAGCAATACAGAACAGAACCAAAAGAAATAGAAAGCACAACCGTTTCAAAGAGTGCCATAGATAAAGCTGCCATAGAGGAAACTGTAGAGACGACAGTTGATGTAATCCCCGAGTAGGTTACCGGAGCGCTTAATTGATCCGAAGAGCGCTAATCAGCGTTCTTCGTATTGGATTATTTGAAACAAGAGGACTCATATGCACCAACCCCCAAAAATCATCTTCACCGACATGGATGGTACTCTCCTTGGAGCTAATCACCATCCCGTTCCGGGTGACGAGAAAATATTGCAACAGATTGCAGCCACTGGCGCAAAGATTTGCTTCACTTCCGGAAGACTCCCTAAAGGCCTCACCCCGTTTCAAAAAATACTTGGAATCCACGGTCCTCTCATTTCCTATTCAGGCGCTCTTATCTTGGACGAGAGAGGTGAAACACTCTTCTCTACAACATTTCCACTCGAGAGAGCACATGAGCTTCTAAATGAAATAGACGAGCTTAGCCCTGGAATTTTTAAGGGAACATACGGCTTCAACAACTGGGTCGTAACAACTAAAGACAATCCATTTTTAAGAGAAGAGGAGTCCTACGTTTTAGCTCAGGCGGTGGAAGATTCCAATATTAATAAGTACTATGAAGAGTCCGGGCTCCACAAAATTCTCGTCATGGGTGAGCCCGATAGCATTGTGGCACTTGAGCAAAGCATTGCCCCTCTTCATCCAGAACTCAACGTTATTCGCTCAAGTCCCATTTTCTTAGAATTTATGAACAACGATGCCGATAAAGGCAGCGCAGTCAAGCGCATCCTAGAGCACTACAACATTGATTCTTCTGAAGCTGTCGCGTTTGGTGATGCACCTAATGACATTGATATGCTACGAACACTCGAGAGAAGCTACGCCATGAAAAATGCATTTGAAGAAGTGAAGCAGGTGGCTACTTTTGAGACTGAATTCACCAACGAAGAGTCTGGTGTGGTGCGCGAATTAGCGAAGCTCTTTAATCTTTGATTGGCGCATCCACTCGTAGGCAAACACAGTTGCAGCCTGGGCAACGTTTAGCGATTCAATGGATCCTACTTGCGGAAGCTTAGTGAGAAGATCGCAATGTTTTAAGACGAGCGGGGCTATTCCCTGTTTCTCGGATCCCATGACCAGAGCAATCCTCCCGTTGAGAGGCGCCTCCCAAAGGGTATCCTGAGCATGTTCTGTTGCTCCCACAATCCAGAACCCCTCCTCTTTTAGAGCATCAAGAGTTTGAGCGAGATTGGGCACTTTAGCTATGGGCAGATGAGCGACGGCTCCCGCGCTCGCCTTGTAAGCGCCGGCGCCAATCCCCGCTGCGCGCGCATTGGGAATGATAAGACCTGAGGCACCTACCACTTCAGCCGTGCGAGCAATTGCCCCGAGATTTCCTTCATCCTCAATATGGTCGAGCACAAGTATCAGCGCATTATTCTCGCCCTTTGCAGCATCAAGAATCTGTTGAAGAGAGGCATAGGCGTAAGGTGCCACTTCTAAAAGAACACCTTGATGACTTGCGTTTTTTGCAAACGATTCCAGTTTTCTGTTAGACACGATTTCAGAAGGAATATCCTTCTCGTTGAGCGCTGGTAGGAGTTGTTGGGCGTACTTCTCGGATAGATAGACCTTCTCTATGGGGACACCGGCTGCAAGGGCTTCCTTTGCCGCGTGGCGACCAAAGATATAACGTGGTTGTGTTCTGCTCTCTTTACTCATAGCGCTGGACTTTGTTTCTTTGCTCGTACGGGGGTCTGCGTCGTGCTGTTCTGTCTCGTGTCATTCTTTTTCGTATTGAATTTCTGCCATGATTTAAAGGATAGCTTCTTCTATTTGATGCGCGTGCCAGCAGCAGTATCTTCAACGGAATACCCCGCTGCGATTAGTTCGTCGCGGAGTGCATCAGAAGTTGCATAGTCTTTGTTTGCGCGCGCCTCATCACGAAGCGAAGAAAGTGCTTGGAGGAGTTTGGGAACCGTGTTAGCGTCGCAAAGCTCACCATAGCGCGCTAAGATCTCCTGCAATGTCAGAAGGTTTTCCGACTCTGAATCATCATCACTATCGTGTACAGCCTCAATACCCAGTATGCTCAAAAGCTCCTCAAGCGTATCTGCAGCAACGCACGCATACCCCCTTGATGCACAATCCTCTGGCTGTGCATCCTCAAGCCACTTATTGAGGTCAGTCTGCACCTCGAAGATAGCTGCGAGAGCTGCAGCTGTATTGAAATCATCGTCCATAGCTGCTTCAAAATCCTTGCGCGCTTTCTCTAGGCGATTATCACCGTTCTTATGCACAACGCTTATCAAGGGTTTATCGGCAGACTGGGTATCTTGCGTGGCAAACCACCGTAGGTTTTGAATGGTCGTTTGCAACTTCTCTAAGGCAGCAACAGCACCGCGCAGACGCTCAAAACTGAAGTCCATGGGTGAGCGATAATGGGTTTGCGCCATGAGAAGACGAAGCGCTGAGGGGGGGTACTTGTCGAGGACTTCTTGCACCGTGTAGAAATTGCCTAGAGATTTGCTCATCTTCTCGCCCTCTACACGGAGCATTCCAGCATGCATCCAAATGTTTGCAAGTGCCGTGTCCCAACAGGCGCTCGCCTGTGCTGCTTCGTTTTCATGATGTGGGAAGATAAGGTCTGAGCCGCCGCCGTGAATATCGATGGGCGTTCCCAGATACTTATGAACCATGGCCGAGCATTCCGTGTGCCATCCCGGCCGACCCGCTCCCCAGGGGCTCTCCCAAGAAGGTTCGCCTGGCTTAGCAGCCTTCCAAAGAGCAAAGTCCAGGGGATCGCGCTTATCGGTGTTTTCTTCAATGCGGGCACCCACAAGCAATTCATCCACGTTTCGTCCCGACACATTCCCGTACGTCTCCACACTTCTCACCGAGAAATACACGTCTCCTGAAGGAGCAACGTAGGCATGATTCTTTTTAATCAAACCCTCTATCATCTCAATCATGGCATCAATCTCGTGCGTTGCCTGAGGACGGATATCAGGGGCGAGGACTCCCAGGCGCTTCATCTGCTCTATGAAGGCTTCACTAAAAGTGGTGGCAATCTCTCTGGCCTCTTTTCCTTCCTCCCGTGCGCGCTTGATAATCTTGTCGTCAACATCGGTGAGATTTTGGGCAAACGTAACTTCATAGCCCTTGTAGATGAGGTAGCGACGGCACATGTCAAAGGAAACAAAAGTGCGTCCGTTACCAATGTGGATTTGGTCGTAGACGGTGGGGCCACATACATACATGGTCACCTTGCCCGGAACGAGGGGAGTAAACTCCTCTTTTTTATGCGTTTTCGAATTGTAGATGCGCATGGTTACCTCTCTTTCCGGTCCAAAAGGCAGACGGCCCGGGCGGCTATTCCTTCTTCTCGGCCGATAAAACCAAGATGCTCAGTGGTCGTTGCTTTCACGCTAAGCTGTGCGGGCTCAAGGGATAATGCTTCTGCTAACGTGTTCACCATCTGCTTTTTATAAGGTGCAACCTTTGGTGCTTGCGCCACAATCGTCGCATCAATGTTCATCACCGTGCAACCATTTTCATCCAGAAGGTTCGCGACCCGTTTCAGAAGACAGACCGAAGAGATTCCCGCATACTGAGGATCTGTTGGAGGAAAGCACTCCCCTATATCTGAAGCACCTTCAATTTTTGCCGCTCCCAAAAGGGCATCCATAATAGCGTGGGTGAGCACGTCTGCATCGGAATGGCCTTCCAGGCTGCGCGCATGCGGAATAGCCACCCCGCCAAGAACGAGCGTAGAAGTATCCTCGTTTAAAAAGGCATGAACATCATATCCCTCACCGACGTACATCACTGTTGCTCACCTGCATATACCATGGAAACAGCGGTCAAAGTGTTTCTAGAGACCCCGCCGCGATTGTTGTGCGCGATCATTCTTTTTTCGTGAAGCTAGTAGCGCTTCTGCAATGACTAAGTCCATAGGGAGCGTCACCTTAATATTGTCACGCTGCAGGTCGAGGCACCCTATGCTCTTTCCAGCGTTCTCAACAAGGCTCGCGTCGTCGGTACCTTCAAGTCCAATGCTCGTTGCAAGGGTGTGGGCATCGCGAAGGTCAGCCTTGCGAAACGTCTGCGGCGTTTGAATGCACCAGTAACGATCTCTGTCGGGAGTGCCGCAGACCATGTCATCAGAATCAACAACCTTAAGCGTGTCCACAGAAGGGAAACCAGCCACAACGCCGGCAAGCTCTTTACGGAGGCGGAGACTTCTAATGGTCGCTTCTATAGTATCCGACGTCACGAGAGGCCGTGCGCCATCCAGAATAGTCACGAAGTGATGAAGAGGATTGACCGCCCCCAGACCGTGGCGAACACTCTCCTGCCGCGTCTTGCCACCTTGTGCCAGCACGATGGGGACAACCGTAGGAAGCCCGGCCACTATGCGCTTTACTTCTGCCAAATCTTCACCGCGCACGACAAGAATGATTTCTGCAATAGACGGAGCCGCATCGGCCGCTAAAACAGACCAAGCAATGAGAGGCATTCCTGAAAGTGGAGCGAGCGTTTTAGAAAAGGATGGATCTTCCCCATCGTCGCCCTCACTATACTTAGAGGCTGCAACTTGGTGTGCGCCCTGAGTGGATGCTTCTTCACCGGGAGCGGTGATTTCATCCGCACAATCGGGTATTTTGAGGTGGTCAAAATCAGGAAGAGCGGGAGAAGAGGGAGAGAAAAGCGCTGATGGTGCAGCCGGTTCAGAGGCTCTACTCTCTTGAAGGCGTCGCTCTATATTAAAGCGTTCAGAAGATCCTGCAGCAACGATAATGGCTGAGGTGTCAGAAGATGCTGAGGCCGCCCTCAGTGAGGAAAGCCTCGTTTCTTCTTGTATTTTGAACACCATGTTGCACCTACACCATCAGATTATTTTCCACTGCTTGATCTCTACCGCTGCCCGTTTAGATTCGTTTCTATCGCTTCATTTCTGCCGCTGCTCGTATCGCTTAATTTATGCCGCTGCCTTTATCGCTTATTCTCTAACGCTAACTCTGTAGATTAGTTTCTACCTATGCCCTAATCGGAAGCTATGCTGGTACCTTGCGACTTTACGGGGGCATCGAACCACTTCTCATGCGTGATCTCCTGGCTCATCGTCTCACGGAACTTGGGCTCAGGAATCTTGCCTTTTGTATGCTTAAACGTGATTTTGTCGCCCTTTTTGTTTGTCTGAACCAGGGCAATCTCACCTGACTTCCATTTATTAGCAAGAAGCTCCTCAGCAAGAGGATCCTCAATGAGCGTTTGGATGGCCCTGCGCAAGGGACGCGCACCGTAGACGGTATCCATACCCTCATGCGCCAGAAGCGCCCGCGCCTCGTTGGTGAGCTCAATAGACATGCCTTGCTCAATCATGCGATTGCGAAGGTCTTCCATCATAAGATCAACAATCTGGAGCAATTCGTCTTCGGCAAGCGCACTAAACACAACCGTCTCATCCACGCGATTCAGGAACTCAGGACGGAAGTGCTTTTTGAGCTCCGACATAACGCGGCTTTTTATTTCATCGTTAGAAAGACCCGACTGCGCCGTGTCGCCAAAACCAAACGTGGTAGTCTGAGCAATATCACGTGCGCCGATATTGGATGTCATGATGATGACTGTGTTGGAAAAATCAACCTTGCGTCCCTGTGCATCCGATAAGCGCCCTTCGTCCAAAATCTGTAAGAGTATGTTGAAGATGTCAGGATGAGCTTTTTCAATCTCGTCAAACAGAACGACCGAGTAGGGCTTTCTGCGGACTGCTTTGGTAAGCTCTCCCCCTTCGTCATAGCCCACGTATCCTGGAGGGGCTCCTATCAGTTTGGAAACGGCAAACTTCTCCATAAAGTCAGACATATCAAAGGTGATAAGCGCATCTTCTGAGCCAAAAAGGAATTCCGCAAGCGATTTAGCAAGCTCCGTCTTTCCAACGCCCGAGGGTCCCAGGAAAATAAACGATCCACCAGGGCGCCTTGGGTCTTTGAGCGGAGAACGACTTCGCCTGATGGCGCGTGCCACAAGGTCGATTGCCTGATTCTGGCCAATGACGCGCTCGTGCAAAACATCTTCTGCGCGGAGAAGCTTGGAAGATTCTGCCTCTGTTAAATCCGCGACCGGCACGTGTGAGATGGATGAAATGACGTCCGCAATATCTGAGACGCCAACTTCTGCGGTGACTTGTGCCAGGTCCTCATGCCATTTTTGCTCGAGCGTCTCGCGTTCTTTGATAAGCGCTTTCTCGCGGTCACGCAGCTTAGCGGCCTCTTCGTACTCTTGTTTTGTGGCGGCTTGCGCCTTCAGGTCACGCACCTCGGCAAGCTCTGCATCGCATTTTGTGATGGCATCCGGAACGGCCACTTTATGCACTCGTGTCCTGGCTCCCGCCTCGTCAATGACGTCGATGGCTTTATCCGGTAGGAAACGGTCTTGAATGTAGCGTTGTGACATCACTACCGCCGCCTCAATGGCTTCATCGGTATAACGCACGTGGTGGTGTTTCTCATAATGGGGACGAAGACCCTGCAGAATTGTAATGGCATCCGCCACAGCAGGCTCGTTGATAAACACGGGTTGGAAGCGGCGCTCAAAAGCAGAATCCTTTTCAATATGCTTGCGGTACTCTTCTGCCGTGGTGGCACCAATAACCTGGATTTCTCCGCGAGAAAGCGGCGGCTTCATAATGGAAGCGGCATCAACAGATCCCTCCGCAGCGCCAGCGCCAATAAGCGTATGGATCTCATCAATGAACAGGATGATTTCTTTAGAATCCAGCACTTCTTTGATAACCGCTTTGAGGCGCTCCTCAAACTCTCCGCGGTACTTTGCGCCGGCGACAAGAGCTGCCACATCCAACGTCCATATCTGCTTGTCGCGCAGGGATTCTGGCACAGTGCCCGAGGCGATCAATTGAGCAAGCCCTTCAGCGATGGCAGTCTTTCCTACACCGGGGTCGCCAAGGATGAGGGGGTTATTCTTTTGTCGCCGTGCGAGAATTTGCATTACGCGTTCAACCTCTGCGTCGCGACCAATAACCGGATCAAGCTTGCCATCTTTTGCGAGCTTCGTTAGGTTGCGACCAAACTCCTCAAGCGTGGAGCCATTTTGTCCCGCACCCGCAGAACCCGGCATCTGACCCAAAGGAAAACCTCCCATAGGGCCAATCATAGAAGGACCAAAGGGTGTGCTTGTCTGATTGGAGCTACTATTTTGCTCTGCGGTGGGGTTTTGCTGAATAAGCTCATCCACTGCGTTGCGCACAGCATCAGACGAAACACCTAGGCGCGATAAAGTCTCAAGAGCAACACCGTTTCCCTCACGAATGATTCCCAGGAGAAGATGTTCGGTGGAGATATAAGATTGTCCCCGTGTGATTGTTTCTCTATAGGCGCCTTCTAGCACGCGTTTTGCACGCGGGGTAAAAGGAATATGGCCTCCAGGAACGGGTTCAGCTTCTTTGTGCGTAATTTCTTGGACGGTAGTAAGCGCGTCATCATAGTTCACGTTCAGCTTTTTAAGCGCGGAAGCAGCAATGCCGTCATCTTGTTTAAGCAGCGCAAGAAGAAAGTGTTCAGTCCCCACGTACATTTGCCCCAGCTTGCGAGCCTGCTCTTGCGCCATGCTCATAGCAGCGCGGGCTTTCTCGGTAAATTTATCAAACATAGTAACCTCCTCTATGTTTTATGCTTATTTTTCGAATACTTCGGGACGAAGATGCGGGAACGGTAGCACGTCCCGGATGGAAGGTTGATCACAAAGCAACATCGCCATGCGATCAATACCTATACCAATTCCTCCTGTTGGAGGCATCCCGTATTCCAGTGCGCGAATATAGTCCTGATCGTATTCCATTGCCTCTTCGTCGCCAGCCTCTTTTGCCGCCACCTGAGCAGCAAAACGCGACTCTTGATCAACGGGGTCATTGAGCTCTGAAAAAGCATTCGCGTATTCATGTCCCGCTATGACCAACTCAAATCTATCGGTCAGGCGAGGATCGTCCTCTTTGCGCTTAGCAAGCGGCGATACCTCAACCGGGTAATCACAGACAAACGTGGGGTTCACGATTGTCTTCTCAACAAGTTCATCGTAGAGCGCAAAGATGAGCTTACCGGTTCCAGGGTTCCCTTCGACTTCCACATGATGCTTGTTGCAGAGTTCACGGAGGCGGTCTGTAGGCGTATTGAGATCAACCACCTCTCCTACTACTTCACTCACGAGCTCAGCCATGGGAGCAGAGCGCCAAGGCAGCGAAAAATCAATGGTTTTACCCTGATATTCAATGGTGTCTGAGGCGCCCACCTCTGCCAGGGCAGCATTAAAAATACCCTGTGCTAGTTCTTTCATGCCTTCCACGTCAGCGTAGGCGCAATAAGCCTCAATGCTTGTAAACTCAGGATTGTGCGTTTGGTCCATTCCTTCATTGCGAAAGAGACGGCCAATCTCGTACACCCGATCCATGCCACCCACGATAAGGCGCTTTAGGTGCAGCTCTGTGGCAATGCGTAGATAGAAATCAGTATCAAGGGCGTTATGGTGCGTGGTGAAGGGTCGTGCGTTTGCGCCGCCCAAGGTATATTGCAGGATAGGTGTTTCCACCTCAAAATAACCATTAGTGTCCATGTAGCGTCTAATAGCAGCAATCATGCGGGAGCGCTTCTTGAAAACCTCGATGACCTCAGGGTTTGATATCATATCGGCGTAACGCTGGCGATAGCGTGTTTCTTTATCAGCGAGGCCATGGAACTTCTCCGGCAAAGGACGAAGCGCCTTGGCAAGCATAACGAGAGAGGCGGGAGCAACAGAGAGCTGGCCTGTGCGGGAGCGCATAATCGTCCCTGTCACGCCAATGATGTCCCCCAGAGACACCGTTTTGAAGAGGTCCCATTCGTCCTCACTCAGATTGTTAATACGGAAAAAAAGCTGTATAGTGCCTTGTTTGTCCTGAAGAACGACGAATGCAATCTTGCCCTGATTTCTAATAGCCATCACGCGGCCTGCAACTGTTGCTGTATCGTTAGTTGACTCGCCTGCGGCTAGGTCCAGATACTTTTCTTCCAGATCTGCCGAGAAGGCCGAGGCGGAGAAGTTTGCTGGGTAGGGATTAATACCTGCATCCAGCATGGCTTCGCGGCGCTCGCGACGAAGCGTCCGCTCATCCGTTGTGGATGGCATGGCGCCCTCAACCTTATTTTGCGATTGCTCGATCTCTGCTGTCTTTTCCTGCGTCATGTAGATTTCCTTCTATTAAGACACGAAACGCCCGCCCTAAAACCAGGGTGGGCGCCGCACATACATGTAATTTCTCTTAGCGCCCAATAGCGATAATCTCGTACTCTTTCTTCGTATTATTGGGGGCTTCTACCACTACAACATCGCCTTTTTTGTGGCCCATAAGAGCAGCGCCAATGGGAGATTCATTGGATATCATATTCTTGAGCGAATGCGTTTCCGTTGTTCCCACAATGGAAAGCTCAATGTCTTTTTTGGCCTTCACGTCTTTGATCTTCACCTTTGAACCGATGGAAACGATACGGGTTCCGGTCTTCTCGACAATCTGAGCATTCGCCAGAATGGAACGAATCTCTGCAACGCGAGCTTCATTCTTGGCCTGGTCTTCTTTAGCTGCATCATACTCAGCATTTTCTGAAAGATCACCGAAATCCTTTGCGGTTTTTATAGCATCGGTAATCTCTTTTGCGTGCTCACCTTCACGCCATGCGAGTTCTTCCTGGAGTTTTTCCAGTCCTTCTTTGGTGAGTTGAATCTGATTTGTATCTGGCATAAGCTCTTATTTCTCCTCTTTATTCGTGGAATCAGCAGATGTACCTGCAGATGCTACGGTCGCACCAGGTTTTTGATCAGAATCAGATACAGGAGCGGCAGCCTCAGCAGGCTTCTCGGCAAAATCAACATTTGCCTCACTCTTCTCCGACTCGTTACGGAAATTCTTGACCGTTTTACCAATTGTTTCGCCCAATTTGGGAAGATTCTTGGGACCAAAAATAATCAGAACAACAATCAGAATGATGATAAGTTCTGGAACGCCAAGTCCTGAAAACATACGGACCTCTTTCTATTTCTGTTGATTAGGCATATTTTGTGCGTTTTTGCGGTCTTCTATTATATGGACTTTTTGGATTTTTGCACGGCAGAATAGAAGATGCGACGAGAACATGCGCTCGAAAGAAACCTGGTCGGCTCGACTGGATTTGAACCAGCGACCTCTCCGTCCCGAACGGAGCGCGCTACCAAACTGCGCCACGAGCCGAAAAACAATGAAAGCCGCGAAATGGGCGAGTAGTATCGTAGCATAGGCCCTGCGTGACGAGCAATAGGACCCTCTGCACATCCAAGGATCGCAGAACTAGAAGGCCAAAAGACTAAGCCCGGTACATTTTGTGGAAACCGCTTGCGCCCACCATCCTTTTTGAGCGGCATCAAAGGCTATGTCCTCACAGTCTTTAAGCGCAGGACAAATACCAAACATGGCAGCTCCGGAACCCGCAAGCATAGTGGCTACAACTGAAGGTTGCGCAATAAGGTAGTGACGCACTTCCTCTATAGAGGAATCTAATTTGATAGCAAGCGGCTCAAGATTGTTCCCCATGGCCGCAAAAAGTTCCTGCGCCGTCGGTGCCATAAGATTTTGCGGCACAACTGCGGGAGCAGAAAAGACATCAGGAGCCGCAACTGCGGCTTTATAGGCAGAAAGAAACTGCTGAATGTTCTTCCCTCCTGGGTGTTCTTGATCAAAAAGGGCATACGCTTCTGCCGTAGCAATTTGTGCCTGGGGCGCTTTAATCAAAACCAGGTTGAGATTCAGCGCATCAAGGGTGCACACAAGCTCCTCCCCAATACCTTGTAAATAAGCAGCTCCTCTCCCATTGCTCTCCTTGCTACAGACAGAGGAATAGAGGAAAAAAGGAACGTCTGCGCCTATCTTTGAAGCAACTTCTATTATTTCTGTAGATAAGGGATCAAGTTCCCAGAGACGACAGAGGGCAAGGATGATCGCCGCCGCATCTGATGAGCCTCCCCCGAGGCCACTTTTTTCAGGAATACGCTTATCAACAGCGACCCTAAAGGAGTTTTCAAAAACTCCTTCTCTAAACGCGTCATGCATAGCAAGGAGCGCTTTATAAACACTGCTTGCGTGCGCTTCACAGGAAAGTTCGGGTGAAAAGCGGATGTTGATTGGCGGTGTCTCAACAGGCGGGCTCATGGGCCCATCTTCCAGGGGATCAATCTCAACGGTAAGAGAGTCGTAAAGACTGACCGGCACCATAAGGGTATCAAGCAGGTGATAGCCCTCGTTAGTACGGTGCGACTTTACATCAAGAAATAGATTAATCTTTGCAGGGGCTTCAAGAGTAAACGTGGCCATACAAGCCCTCAGTTATTAAAAATACTATTGAAAAAGGAGGTGATTCGAGCTCTACGCAAGCATAGCAGCATCTTCTTCGACCAACTCATCCTCTTCCTCTGCCATTGCAAAAGCCTCTTCCTCGCGCGATGGAACGAGAAAGTCAAAAAGGGGATTGTTGTTTTTGGCATCAAAAAGTTCCACCATACCCGTGAGGACATCAACATATTGATAGGACATGGTAGCCTTGCGACCGCGACGCTCTTCCGTTTCAACGATAAACAGTGACGGATGCACGTATTTCAAAATGCCCGTACGCTCAACAATGCGGCTTCTACCCAGGTTCGCCTTCACGTGAATACGCTGACCACAGATATTCTCCAGGCCTTCGTGGATTCTGTCGACACGATCGAGAGGTGGCATTTCGATTTCCATAGAAAACTCCCCAATATGCATACGTTACTTATAAGCCTTGCAAGCGGAATTGCGCTAGAGGATGTGACAACAACCGCTTTCAGAATGTCCCAGTATACGCGCCTCGCCGATAAAAATCCAGTGTAAGCGAAGCGGACAAGTCCAAAATAGTTAAGCTTGCAGCCGGGAGAGAGAAAAAGGGTAAGGCGCGGACTATAAGGAACCTGTTGCTCGGATAGAGAAAAAGGGTAAGGCGCGGACTTCAAACAGTTTGGACTACGTCCAAAAACTCGTCCGCTAGCCTTACCCTTTTTCTCTTACTAACTCGATTATCTCTTAAAGCGCATTTGTTTATATCTTATTAACAGACTTAATCTTTTCTCTTAGTGCCTTTTGTCTACTGCAAGCGTTTGCGGATGAGGCTATAGCCAGAAGCGAGAAGGGCAAGCCCGGTCAAGAGCACAGTAAGAAGCGTAAAACTACGAGGCCTAGAGGTATCCCCTGTGACGGGCAGCACGTCTGTGTGTGATGCGGGCACTACGTCAGGTGTAGGTTCTGGCGTGGGATCAGGTGTGGGATCCGGAGTTGGTCCGGGAGGCGTGGGACCTGGAGGGGTGGGCTGCTCATCAAATATGTAAGTAGTGAGTCCTGGATGGGTTTCCTGGTAGGCTTTAAACTCATCAAAACCAGTCAATACTGCAGTAGGCACAGCGGAGAGATTCTTTTGCGCACCTTGTGCTGATGGTACACCTTCTATAGCCTCATTTCCCACAGTATTATCTTGATAGTAAGCGCTCCAGGAAAGAGGCTCCTTGTAATCAAAGAAAGTGCCAGAGGCTGTTATCCCCTCTCCTTCCCCTGGTTCTAGGATGCAAGCGCCCGACATGGTTATTCTTTCAATATTGGGAATCGAACCAGTGACAAGGCCCGTAGCGGAATCAAGCTCTGCAAACATACCGCGGGAACTAGAGCTATAAACTGCTGATAAAGCAATGTTACCAAGATTCAGCTCTATTAAATTGTCGCAATTAGCAAACATGTCACTGCACGACTGAAGGACCTCAGAAGAGCACATCGACAAGTTAATTCTTTCAAGTTGGGTGCAACCTTGGAACATACTATTCATGGACCTGACAGAGCTTGTATCAAACGTGGCGGGAAGCGTAAGGGAGGTTAGTGCGGAGCAGCCGAAAAACATGTAGCTCATAGACTCAACGGAGCTGGTATCAAACGAAGCAGGGAGCGTGAGAGAGGTAAGAGAAGAGCAGTTTTTAAACATTTGGCTCATGGTCGTATTCTGGTTGATCTTAAAAGACTCTGCAAGATTTACTGTAGTAAGAGATATGCAGTCTCCAAAGAGACCTTCAGCGATACCAGTCAAGCTCGCGTTGGGTTCCGCTATAAAAGTAGTTAGCGTATCTCGGTAATAAGTTATTTCCATGGCTAAAGAATATGCATCAACATTCGCACCAGACTTAAGTGTGCACGTTGTGTGATCTAGACTCCATATAACGCCGTCGTCATTCGAGGGAATAATTGCGGCACCCTGTTGTGCGTCTTGCGAAGCAGCTGTTTCAGGTGCTATCGCAATCTCACTGTCTACTAATGCGAGTAGGTCATCTTGGCTAAAAAGCTCTGCAACATTTGTCTTTACACCATCCAAAACGGATTGGATACCATCAGAAGCCGTTGTGAGA